>JAVMKC010000021.1:0-41013 GCA_031732795.1 Accumulibacter sp.
TGGTCGAGGCGGTGACCTATGCGATGTTCCCGCTGTTCGTGCTGCTGCTCCTGCTCACCAGCGGCCGCGAGACGATGCTGGCCTTCAAGGGCTATGCGGCGGTGCTCATCTGGATCCAGCTCTGGCCGCCGCTCTACGCCATCCTCAACTACATGGCCTCGATCTACGCGGCCTACGACCTAGCGGCTGCGGCGGACCTGGGCACCGGCACCAAGGCGCTAGCCCTGCAAACCGCCTCCACGATCTACTCACGGGCGATCTCGGGCGAGGCGGTGGTCGGCTACCTCGCGATCAGTATTCCCTTCATCGCCTGGGCGGCCTTGAAGCGCATGGAGAACTTCGGGACGGCGCTGGTGGGCGGCCTGTCGGGCCTGCAGGCGATGATCTCGGGTGGCACCTCCGCTTCGACCGTCGGCAATGTCTCGATGGGGAACGTCGGGATGGACCAGATGCAATTGGCGCCCAACCGCACCTCGGCCTTCATGAGCAGCTGGCAAAACGACCTCTCCGGGAACACGTTCTCGTCGAATGCCCTGACCGGACGTACGGCCGTCAGCCTGCTGCGCAACCAGGGATTTGCTTCCCGGATGGTTTCGATGCGCCTGTCCGAGCAGGATGTAGTGCAGGCGAGTCGGCAGGCTGACGCCGCGCGAAACGAGGCCGTCGCTGCCAGCACTGAGCGCTCGGCCATCTTGTCGGACGCGTTCTCTCGCGGACTATCCAAACTGCGCTCATCGCGCAGCAGTAGTGGCTCCACGTCCAGCAGTTTCGAGCAAATGGGCGAAACACTGAACAGGCTGGATCAGATATCAAAGAGTGTGGCCGACAGCACCGGACTGTCGCAATCTCAAGTTGCCAGTATCGCGTTCGGAGCCGCCGGCCACCTGGGACTAAACGCCGGCGCAGTTGGAGGTCGCCTGAACGCTAGCGCAGACAAGAGTTACCTGTCTGGCTTATCGGCCCAGAAACAAAAGGTCTTGGGCAGCATGAGCAGCGAACAGTTGGCGGAGTTCAAACAGTTCGGCGACAGGGTGTCTCGCGATGCCAGCTTCATGAGCATGATCGCCAACGATTCCCGCGAAGCACACGAAATGGCCGCCCGACTTGCCTCTACGCAGGCACGATCGGAGCGCGCCGAGGCGAGTCTCGCTGATCGGACGGCGTTCGCTGAACGCGTGTCGGCAGCCCACGAGAAGGGAGAAGCCATTTCCATCGACATTGCCCAGGACCCGCACAACCTCGAGATGTTCCTGCGCTATGCTGAGCAGTACGGCGGCAACAGCACCGCAGCCCACACCCTGATGGAATCCGAATTGGCACGGCAATCCCTTCGCCCAAATCGAGTGTTCTCCGACGGGACCGCACTGCCTGCCTCCTTTGGCGACATCCGGGACCAGCATGTGCATCAGCGAGACGATGCCGCGCTACTGCCCGACATCGCCGGCCTGCACCACTCCAACCGAGAACAGACCTCACGGTTTGGGAACGCCAAGCCGTCGCAGGGAATCGCCCCCACGGTATCGCCCATTCGAGATGAGGTTCGTACCCACGGGGATCAAATCCGCACCGGTGCGGAATCGAGCCGTGCAGACTTCGACGCCAAGGCTGAGATCATCAAAACCGATGACGGAACGCTTGCATCGAAGAAATCACTACTGGTGCAGTCAGGCAAGCAGGTCGGTAAGGACGCCGCAGCGACACTCGACAATGCCAAGGAGGTAGTGAAGGATTTGCTGCGAAAGTAGGTAGTCAGCCGAGTCTGTCCGGGTCGAACATGTGCTTGTCGGGTTCAGCTTCAGACGGCTTCATGAATGGTGGGTGGCCTTTGTCGCGCCAGTAGTTCGCGACCAAATCCTTCGGCGTGGTGCCCATCCCAGGAAGTGGATTCTCGTCCCATTCGAGACGCTGCTGCTCCTTCCTGCCAATGCTAGCCAGAGCCCCTCCAATGGGCGCTCCGAAAAGTGCACCGACTCCCATCATCACAAGGCGGGTTCCCCAATCGCTTTTTGCAGCAGAAACCAAGCCGATTAGCGCGCCCAACGCGATGAATCCTATGACGATGAGTTTTCTCATTTCTACCTCCTGGATTGAATTTACCTCTGATGACAAGAGTTTCAAATCCCAGACGCGAGCGATCGTGCATCACCATTACCAAGACCCAGAAATTCGGGGAGCTTTAGTTATTCGCTCAAACCTCAATATTCACTGCGCAGCGAACATCACGTTTCAGTTGGCAATACACATGCCACTGCGGCACCCCAAAACTTCAGCTCTCGTTCCTTCCCCCAACATTCCCTCGCAAAGTTCTGAGCACTCTCGGTCCGGAAGAGCCCGGCAAGGCCATTTCACCACCCTATTCGATTTCAACGTTCGTTGAAAGTCGCTGATTGAGTGAAATGCTGCTTGACAATTTCACTGCCGATGGTACTTTCAGCGAATGCTGAAAGCGCCAGACTCAATGAAACCTTTGGAAGACCGTGCTGCGGAAGCACTTCGCTTGCTGCTGCAGCAAGTGCCCGTGATCAAGCTCGTGGACATCGAACAGGAGTCCCAAGGGCCTGATCGTGGCGTCGACATCGTGGCGCATATCGAGGTATCCGGCCGGCGCCATGCGTTGGTCTGTGAGGTGAAGGCCAACGGCCAGCCGCGCCATGTTCGGATGTCCCTGCTCCAGTTGCGCAACTACGTGGTTCATCACGCGCAGGATGCCACGCCCGTCGTCATTGCTCCCTATCTGTCACCCGAAGCCCAGGCACTGTGTCGTGAGCAAGCGGTCGGCTTTCTTGACCTCGAAGGCAATGCCCGTTTGCTGTTCGACACGGTCTTCATCGACCGTCAAGTGGCGAGCAGACCGGTTGTCGAGCGGCGCGAACTCAGGTCGCTGTTCAAACCGAAATCCGCCCAGGTGCTGCGGGTGATGCTTCGAGAGCCCAGCCGGGCCTGGCGGGTCACCGAACTGGCGGAGATGGCCGATGTCAGCCTCGGCCACGTCAGCAACGTACGCGCCGGTCTGCTCGACCGGGAATGGGCGCAAGTGTCCGACGATGGCCTATTTCTGTCTGAGCCTGAGGCATTGCTGGATGCCTGGCGAGATGACTACGAGCCACCAGCCGGCAAGCGCATGAATTTCTATACGACGTTGCATGGCAACGCTTTTGAAGAAGCTGCGCGCCGAGCGCTCCTCTCGGATCGCGAGCCAGCACATGCCGCCTTTGCGTCTTTCTCGGCGGCACATTGGCTAGCACCGTATGGCCGAACCGGTACGCAATACTTCTATGCGGACGACGCCGGCCTCGAACGGCTCCAAACCGCATTGAAATTGTCCTCGGTCTCCAAAGGAGAAAATGTGGTGATCACCCTACTCAAGGATTCCGGTCCATTCCGCGACTGTATCGAGCCGGCGCCAGGCGCAATCTGCACCAGCCCGGTCCAGACCTATCTCGATCTGGCCGCCGCTGGCGAGCGGGGCCGAGAGGCGGCCGACCATCTGCGCCGCGAGCGGCTGACATGGCCGAAATGACGCCACACGAGCCGCAGTCCGCCGCGGATTACGACGATCGCACGACGGCAGCTGTGAAGACGGTGCTGGTCGAGATCGGCCAGATCCTGGGAAGCTTCAAAGGAAAATTCGCCATCGTTGGTGGCGCGGTCCCATGGTTGCTGCTTGGAAACGAGGACATGCCGCACGTAGGCACGCTCGATGTGGACCTCGGGTTGGACGCGGAAGCATTGGGCGATGGCGAATACGCCACGCTCATCGACGCTCTACGGGGCCATGGCTATCAGCAACGTCGGGAGCTTCGGCGCTTTCAGCTCGTCCGCCAAGTCCTCACTGAAGATGGCGGCGCTCCGATCGACATCATTGTCGATTTCCTGATGCCGCGGGATGCCGAGATCGTCAAGAATGTCCCGCCGCTGATTAGCGACTTCGCGGTACAAAAAGCGGACGGCGCGGACTTGGCCGTTCGCTTCTATCAGTTGGTGGCAATCACCGGTCCGATGCCTGCCGGCGGCACGAACCGCGTCGAGATCGCGGTGTGCTCGATCCCTGCCCTTCTTGCCATGAAGGGGCATGCCATTGAAGGGCGCTACAAGCAGAAAGACGCCTACGACATCTACTACTGTATCCGGAACTATCCCGGAGGTCCCGAGACGCTCGCCGAGGAATGTCGGCCGCTCCTCGATCATGCCAGCGGTGCAGCGGGCTACCGCTTCATCGCTGGCAAGTTCGATACTGCCGATGGCTTTGGGCCGACATGCGTGCGTCGATTCGTGGAAGACACGAACATTCTGGGTGATCGTTCCCCCGATCAATGGCAGCAAGACGCCTTCGGCCAGGTAGATGCCTGGTTGCGCGCACTGGGATTGAGGGGATGAGTGGATGAGCGCCATGTCTGCCACGGCGGCTATTCGCAAACTGACAATCCAGCGTTTTCGAGGCATCGAAAAATTCAGTTGGCGGCCCGAACCTGGAATGAATGTCATTCTTGGTGGTGGGGATGTCGGAAAGACGACGGTGCTGGAAGCGATCGCTCTGCTGCTCAGCCCATCCAACGCAAGCGTGTTGTCGGAGTCTGACTACTGGCAGCGTGACAGCACGCAGGAGTTCGTGATCGAGGCCGTCATGATCCTCCCGGAATCCTCGGGCATCAGCACGCAGCACAATTTTCCCTGGCCGTGGGCGTGGGACGGTCAAGACGCTGTAGCGCCGGCTGCATCAGACGATGGCGATGACATGCCGGCTCCCGTCGATCCGGTCTACCGTGTGCGGGTCCGCGGAACGGCCGAGCTGGAACTGGTTTGGGAGATCGTTCAACCGCATGACGAGGCAGATCATTTTTCGGTCGCGGTGCGCCGGAAGATCGGACTGGTGCGCCTGAGTGCCGATGAACGCAACGACCGCGACCTGCGTCTAGTCTATGGGTCTGCGCTAGACCGCCTGCTTTCCGATAGCGCTTTGCGGGCGCGTATAGGCCAACGCGTATCCGAGCTCGATCTTCACGACTCGCTGAATCAACAGGGCAAGGAGGCGATCAAGAAGCTCGATGAACGCCTGGTCGAGGCTGCGCTGCCACGCGATCTGAAGCTCGGTTTGACGACCAGTCAGGGGCTTTCGATCGGCGCCTTGATTGGCCTACTCGCGCAGAAGGATGGCATCAGCCTTCCGCTGACCAGTTGGGGTGCCGGCACTCGTCGGATGACTGCCTTGGAAATCGCATCGTCCACCGAGAAGGAGGCGAGCGTCACGATCATCGATGAAATTGAACGCGGACTTGAACCGTATCGCCTGCGCAAGCTCATCAACATCTTGCGAGCCGGTCACAGTCAGACGTTCGTGACGACCCACAGTCCGGTCGCCATCGCCTGCGCCGAGCAGGCACACCTGTGGTACTTGGACAGAACAGGCGGTATCGGAGCCTTGCCCCACGCGAAAATCGTCCCTCAGCAGCGCCGTGATCCCGAAACGTTTCTGGCGAGAGTAGCAGTGATCGCCGAAGGTCCCACGGAAGTTGGCTTTCTGCGTTTCTTGCTTGAAAAGGCCTTTGCGACGGACCCGCTCGATCATGGCGTTCGTGTTTGCGATGGACAGGGCAATGACGCCACACTGAGTCTTCTGGAGACGCTGGCCATGGCTGGGCTACTCTTCGCCGGTTTTGTCGATTGCGAAGGGACCGCCCCGGGCCGCTGGAAAGCCCTCAAGCAGAAGCTCGGAGATCGATTACATCAATGGCAGGAGGGCTGCACCGAACAGCATGTGATCGGGGTCATCCCGGAAGCAAAGCTGCTGGACCTGCTTAAGAACGGTGATGGTGACTTGGACGGCGACCGCCTTCGGACACTGGCGGATCGGCTCGGCCTCCAAGACAAGCAACCAGCTGCCATCGAGCAGGCGCTTGCTGCGAAAGGGCAGACATGGCGGGCAGTCATCATCGCGGCGGCGACCGGTGACACGGCGGGCGCGCCGGCCGGTGCAGAGAAGAAATGGAAGAGCCATTCCCGATACTGGTTCAAGTCCGAAAATGGCGGGCGCGAACTGGCGGAAAAGATGTTCGCTCTGGGCGCCTGGGAGGCCATCAGTCTCGAAGTGTTTCCGCTGATCAACGCGATCCTGGGCGCGGCGGGACGACCGATGCTTGACAAGCTAGACCTATGAGCGATGAGTCAGTCGCCAAGTTGCTACGATCGAACGAGCCATTCGTACTCATCGAAGCATCCGCCGGTTGTGGAAAGACTTTTCAAGGCGCGACCTATGCGAGGGACGTTGCCAACTCCATCGGGACAGGCCGCCTGCTGATCCTTACGCACACGCATGCAGCATGCGCGGTATTCGCAGAACGGACCAAAGGCGCTGGAGCCAGGGTCGAAATCAAAACCATCGATGCGCTGATTGCGCAGATCGCGACCGCCTACCACAAGCCTCTTGGGTTGCCACGCAACCTCTCTTCGTGGGCATGGCAAGACAACGGCCGGGGCTTCGACATCATGGCGACCAAGGTCGCCACGTTTCTCCGCTTGCAGCCCATGGTTGCCAAGACCTTAGCCCACAGATATCCCATAATCATTTGCGACGAGCATCAGGATTCCAGTGTCGATCAACACAGTGTGGTGATGGCACTGCGAGGTGGCGGCGCGATGCTGCGCATATTCGGCGATCCGCTTCAACGCATCTATGGTGCCAAAACTGACAAAGCTGCACGCATCGACCGCGAGCGCTGGGAAGCACTCAAGCGAGAAGCGGTCTACGGAAAGCTGGATGCCCCTCTTCGTTGGAAAGATGGCTGCTTGGCGCTAGGCGAATGGATCCTTGCAGCGAGAGCGTGCTTGGAGAGTGGACAGCAGATTGACCTGACGGGCTCGTTGCCTGCATCGTTGCGCATACTCACGGGCAACAATACGGCGCAGACGCGCACGGGTTATCAACTGTCGAAAGCTCATCGGCCACCGATCGACAGTCTTGTCCGCAACGCCGATCAGCTCATGATCCTCGCGTCTCAGAATGATCTTGTCGCCGCGCTGTGCGCGTTCTGGGGGCGAACGATTCCGATCTGGGAAGGGCATACGCGCGAGGCGCTCGCTGCCTTGGCCGTTGTACTTCGAGAAGGGGCGGGCGACGCGGAGGCACTTGCACACGGCCTGGTTGCGTTTGTCGGTAGTGTTGCGGTGGGTTTCAGCAACGCCAGCCATGGCGATCGTCTGCTCCAGGAAGTTCGGGAAGGCGCCACGCGTCCGACGACAGGAAAGCCGGCCAATATTCAGGCCATCGCACGCCGACTGATCGCCGATCCATCGCATACTGGCGTTGCCGTAGCGCTTGACTTGATTCGACTCTTCATTGAAGGAAAAGAAGCTGGCTTCGATACCGTGAAGATTGACCTTCGCACCGAGTTCAAAGATGCGATCCGAATTGGTCAGTTTGAAGGTCCTGATGAAGCCTTTTCTGAAATCGCGCGCAAGCGTTCATACTCGCGGCCTTCACCGCCGAAGCGCGTCTTGAGCAGTATTCACAAGGCAAAAGGCCTCGAGTGCGACAACGTGCTGATCATGGCCTGCGACAAAACTCAGTTCACCTCAACATCCTATGCCAAGTGCAAAATGTATGTAGCACTCAGTCGGGCAAAGAATTCTCTGACCTTGGTCATATCCGATACGAATCCCAGTCCACTATTCAAGATTGCATGAGCCGGAGGCGCTGGATGGATGGAGTTGGAGCAACACGCGAGCATCACACTAGCAGGAGTGCTGTATCAGCGCGCATTACAGTAGTAAGTAATGAGACCTGATGGGAAAATATGGGCAACTATTGGAATCACCACCGGTTCGAGGAGACTCACCGCCCCAAATATGGGTAGCTAGATGGGTAGCCAAACTGCAAACAACGAGAATAAATATGAAAATAACTCGGATAATCAATTTGCTACAGATATCATGAAAATCGCCTTCTGAAAGTTCAACCGGCTTAAATGTGCTGCGGGTAGATGCGCCTGACGATTCTTCGGGCACTACGACGCAAGACGTAACCGCGTCGCCATCTTCATCTGTGTCGATTTCAACGACATGCAAGCGGAAATAATGCGTATCGCCGTCGCGCCCGTCTTTCGCCTTATCAACCTTCCAGCTACGCGCGTCGCCTTCGCGACTAACAAGGATTGCGGCATCAAGCGCGGCGAACAGGCTTGAATGCCCGCGAAGCCCCTTTGCGGAATCTTTGCCAGTGTGGGCAACAAGAACGACTAACCCGCCGATCAAGCGTTGAAGCGCCTTCGCGCCTTCAATCATTGCGCCCATATCCTTCGATGAATTTTCGTCCATGCCCGGCGCTGCACGGTTTAATGTATCGATGAATACGACGCTGCCGGACGGGCAAACGGCGGCAAGGTCGGTCACGTCCTGCGGGTCAGTAATTCGAAAGGGCTGCGGCAGGAAGCGCACGTTATCGGGCATAGCGCGCCCGTGGTGACGCTGCCACGCAATCACGCGCCCCCGAATACCGCCTTCGCCTTCAAGAACGACATAGCCCACAGGGGCAGGCTTGGTGCTGTGGCCGAAGAATGGCAAGCCTTCGGCGATAGATGCGGCCATGTCCAAACCTAGAAACGACTTGCCAGACGCCGACGCACCATAAAGCGCGGCTAGACCTACGATTGGCAGCACGCCCTTGATTCGACTGTTCGGCGCGGGCATTGCTTCCAGCATTGCAGCGGAAAGCGGGCTAAAGCGCGGTCTTTGATTCTTTGCAGCGTTGTACTGCTCTAGCAGTTCTTCGAATGCGTCGGATTCGGCCTTTTCTTTGCTCCAAATCCATTTCGCTCGATGCGAACGAATACCGTACTTCTTTGCGAATTCGAGAAAAACCGGCTCAAAATCAGCGCCGTTAGTTTTCAACGCTTGCGCAACCGCGCGTATGTCTTCGTCTTTTTGCTTCGGTCGTACAGGGATAAACGCCAGTATTTCGCGCCAATCATTTTGGCGTTCTTCTAGCGATTTCGGGCCAAATCCGAAGTCTTTCGCTTGAATGCTGGCTTCTGCCATTACTTCGCCCCTTATGCCGATTCAATCAGGGAACGAATATCTTCAACACGCCAAAACGTACCGCGCCCGTTGCCAAGCTTGACGCTTTTTGGAAAGCGCCCCGAGGCCACGCCAGCCCACCATGTTGATTTCTTGACTGGGATAAGCGGCGGAATACCCTTTGCAGGGTCGCCGATGATTTGCGACAGGCGTAGGAAGCCAGTATCAGGAAGGATGTTCATTTGTATTGCTCCTGCATGTCCGATTAGATACAGGGCAATACTAGGTCGGCCAAATTAGGCCGGACAGGGGAATAACCTATTCGATTTTACTTCAGCAGAATATTGATTTTATTCGTTATTCTTTTCTTTAAATCTTTCTTGCAATGGTTATAAACGTCCGGCCTTTCTGCCTTTTGTTCTACGATATGCCTTGGCATGTTTGCTTCTATAACTTCATTAAATCCCATGCCCTGCGCAAGTTCGTTCAATATCTTTTCGTCGCGTTCGGCTAAACGTTCAAGCGGCGGTCTTCCGCCCGGATTTGGTGCGGGTATCGGCAAACCGTCTTCGATAGCGTATTTCGTCATTGTTCGGCCCCTTCCTTCGGTTTCATCATGTTTTCGACCATATCCGCCCATTCCTGCATCATGGTTCGGCGGTCTTCCATGTATTCGGCTTGGTTGTAACTGGCGCGAACCTTGTTGCGTTCGGCGTGCGCTAACTGGCGTTCGATTACGTCGGGCCGATACCCCATTTCGTTAAGAATGGTCGAAGCGGTCGCCCGGAAGCCATGCGCTGAAAAGCCAATGCTGTCTTTGCCGTTGAAGCCCATGCGTTCAAGCGCCCGGTTAAGGGTTGTCGCCGTCATGCACTCTTTGGGGTTGCGGTAGTTCGGGAACAGCAAGCCGCGCCCGCCAGTGTGGGTATGCAGTTCGCGCAGCAATTCGACGGCCTGCCGGGATAGCGGGACTATGTGCGGTTCGCGCATCTTCATTCGTTCTGCGGGTATCCGCCATTCGGCCCGGTCTAGGTCAAATTCCGACCATTCAGCCTTACGAAGTTCGACGGTTCGAACGAAGGTAAGCAGCATCAGCCGCAACGCAATGACGGTTGTTCGATACCCGCCGTATTCGTCAAGCGCGGTCGCAAATTCGGCGATTTGTTCGCGGGATAGCGGCTTGCGGTGTTCGACCTTCGGGCGATGAATCGCGCCTTTCAGGGCTGCGGCGGGGTCGCTATCAGCGCGAAGCGTTGCGACGGCATAGCGAAAGATGGCCGAAGACCATTGCCGTACCAACAGGGCGACAGTTTCAGCGCCCCGGCCTTCAATGCGACGGATGATTTCCAGTAAGTGCGCAGCCGTTACGCTGCGAATCGGAAGCTTGCCCACATACGGGAACACGTCGCCCGAAAGGAAGTTTTCGACTTGGCGCAGATAGTACGGCGTCCATCCTGCCGACTTCTTCGCCATCCATTCGCGGGCTACGGCTTCGAAGGTGTTTGCGTTCGCGGCGTTGTTCGCCAGCCGTTCGGCCTGCCGATTGTGCGAAGGGTGAATGCCTTGTTCGACCAAGCCCCGCGCCTTGCGGTGCAGTTCGCGTGCGTCTGAAAGTCCGATGTTCGGATAGTCGCCGATGGCAAATACGTTCTCTTTGCCTGCGATGCGGTAGCGATAGCGCCAAAGCTTCGCGCCGGTCGGTCGAACCTCAAGGTACAGCCCGCCGCCGTCTGCAAGCTTCTGCGGCTTGTCTGCGGGCTTCGTGGTGCGGATTTTGGCGTCAGTTAGGGGCATGGCTGCGGGTATCAAGGATTCGATACCCGCAAAGATACCCGCAATTTTTCCGGATTACAATGGACAATGCCGGTTGTTGATGGCCTTCAAACTCTTGCTGTTACTGGCTTTCTGCTTGGGTATCGGACTTACTTGGATTTCGCTGGATGCTAATGACGATGATCGATCATCAACGACATCTTTGCGTTCGCGGAGCCGGCACCTGCTTACGCGACGCAGGGCTGGGGTCGCACCCCTGTCTTCTACGCTGCAAACCTCCGGGACACAATCATGGAAGGAGGCCGCCTGCAGCGGCTCCTACGTCTCGTGTACGACGGATACGAGCGCTTGGTTGAGCCCTACTCCCTGACATTCAAGCGGCGGCAAGATGGCGTCGGACGCGAGTACTTCTATGCGTGGGATCGCAGTGGAGGTAGCAGCGGTCAGGTTGGCATCAAGTCGTTCGTGGCAGAGAAGGTTCAGTCGGTCTCCCTGACCGAGAGTACGTTTGAACCTCGCTATCCAATCGAACTGGCGAAGACCGATGGTGGCTACTTTGGGAGACCCTACTTTGGAGCACCGGCTACGCCGCCTTTCCTCAGGCCTCAACGCCAGCCACGCAAGCAAAGCAGTTCGGCCTATGGCATGACCTACACGGTAGAGTGCTCGTACTGTGGCAAGCGCTTCAAGCGCAACTCGTACGACACGAAGCTGAACGAGCACAAGGACAAGTACGGCAATCGCTGTTTCGGCCGCGTTGGGTACTTCGTCTAGCGATCGAGCAGAACATCGGGGTCAGGTCTTGGAGCAGAACATCGGGGTCAGGTCTTGCATTTAATCATTTCCAAAAGCCATCGAGAACATCGGGGTCATCGAGAACATCGGGGTCAAGAACATCGGGGTCAGGTCTTGCAAGAACATCGGGGTCAGGTCTTGCATTGGTCAACATCGGGGTCAGGTCTTGCATTTAATCATTTCCAAACAAGAACATCGGGGTCAGGTCTTGCATTTAATCATTTCCAAAAGCCATCGGGGTTAGATCTCGGAATACTCCACATCAACCACGACTATTGGTTGAATAATGGACACCTCCGGCCCCAGGAGCTTGACCAGGCTATCGCACACCTTGCGGGTCGAAACCCCTTGAACATACCTCTCGGCCAACGCCAAATTGAGCGCCTGCTCGGTGCGCGAGCCCTTCTCCAGGGCGGAGGGGTAGAAGCCGCCGCCGCGTACCTGCGGCACGTCGAAAGTCTGTTCGCCCAAGCGGGTCATGACCGTCTTGGGCTTGAAGCCGTTGGCATAGTCAGTGCGCGCCTCCGTGCGTTCATGCGGAGTGGCGTGGAGAAACCGGGCGCGTTCGATCTTGCTCGCTTCATTGACCAGAATGCGCAGCGCTTCGCCGGCACCGTCCAGGCCGTTGGCCAACAGGGCCGCCAAAGCGGCCTCCAGGGGATTGTATTCGACACGCATGGCCATGTTTTGGACTCCTTCGAGGGGGGTGGGTAAGAATGCCTCGAAGAAACCGCCCGCGGGTAGCCCCAAACGAATTCGCGGCGCGGTGCATTGCCGTCCTCCGCTCTTCGGGCGCTACGCGCCCTCATCGCTGCGGCCGGCAATGCACCGCAAAGCCAGATGGCTACAAATTTACAGAAGAGATGTTGCACTAACAGCGTCTTCAGGCATTACCTGAAATCATCAGAGGTTTCTTCAGACATCCAGAGTGTGGATTTTATAAATGAACAAACTTTGTTTATTCATTCGCATTTGGTCGTGCACGGGGCTGGCCGGACGGAAGAGAACCTTTGTTCCTTTTCACTTTCCCGAAACAGGTTTTATCCGGTTCTCTTTTGCGCCCTGAGTTGCCGCACCGTATCCGAAGGTGTCGACAACATGCTTGAGCAGGCGCACTGAGAGGCGCAGGCGAAAATCTACATTGGGAGTTTCCTGGCCCGGATCGGCTGGACCGGGGCCAGCCAAACTTGAACGAGCGGTGCCCAATGGGGTCGACCGCGATGTGCCTTCAGGCTTCGCGGCAACCGATCAGTGTCGCTTGTCAAACCTCGTCGTGCGCTGCCCTGCCCCACCGGCCGACACCGAGGAACGGCGATCGTTTACCTCGACCGTCACTGCGCGCCCGGTTCCCAAGGGTTGAAAATAAGGCACCAGATGCTTTTTGCCGTTCCCGATCAAGTCGGCACGGCCCATGCGTTTCAAGGCTTCGCGCAACAGCGGCCAGTTGTCTGGATCGTGATAGCGTAGAAAGGCTTTGTGCAAACGGCGCTGACGGGTGTTGCGCGCGGTTTCGACGCCCTCGGATTGGCGGTCCACCTTGCGCAAGGGATTCCTTCGGCTGTGGTACATCGTCGTCGCCAGCGCCATCGGCGTCGGCAGGAAGGTCTGCACCTGGTCGGGGCGGAAACTGTGGCGTTTGAGCCATAACGCCAGTTCGAGCATATCTTCGTCGGTGGTCCCGGGATGGGCGGCGATGAAATACGGGATCAGGTACTGTTCCTTGCCAGCCTGCCGCGAAAACTTGTCGAACAGGGTCTTGAATTGTTCGTAGGCGGCGATTCCCGGTTTCATCATCCGTGCCAGCGGCCCGGACTCGGTGTGCTCCGGGGCGATTTTCAAATAACCGCCGACGTGATGCGTGACCAGTTCCTGGATGTAACGTGGATCGCGCAAAGCCAGGTCATAACGCAGGCCGGAACTGATCAGCACTTTCTTGATACCGGGAACCGCCCGCGCCCGCCGATAGAGATCGACCAGCGGCGAGTGGTCGGTAGTCAGATTTTCACAAATCCCTGGAAAGACGCACGACAGTCGGCGGCAGGCCGACTCGATTTTCGGATCCCGGCAAGCCAGGCGGTACATATTGGCCGTCGGTCCGCCGAGATCGGAGATCACGCCGGTGAAGCCCGGCGCGCTGTCGCGGATGGCTTCGATTTCAGCGATGACCGACTCCGCCGAACGGCTCTGAATGATCCGCCCTTCGTGCTCGGTAATCGAGCAGAAGGTACAGCCGCCGAAACAACCGCGCATGATATTGATCGAAAAGCGGATCATTTCGAAGGCTGGAATTTTCGCCGTGCCGTACGCCGGATGCGGCCGGCGCTGGAAAGGCGAGGCGTAAACGGCGTCGATTTCCGCGGTGGTCAACGGAATCGGCGGCGGATTCAACCACAGATCGCGGTCGCCATGCCCCTGCACCAGCGCACGGGCGTTGCCCGGGTTCGATTCGAGGTGCAACACCCGTGAGGCGTGCGCGTAGAGCACCGGATCGACCGCCACCCGTTCGTACGACGGCAAACGGATCACCGTCCGCGAACGGTCGCGCTTCGGTGTCCGGCGCCCCAGCTGAAAATGAATCGGCTTGATCACCGTGCCGGCTGCCGCCGCCGGACCGTCAGCGGCACAAGGTGGAGCCGATGCTGACGATTCAGACGTAGCGGCCGCCGCATATGGATCGGGAGGAGGCAGCAGCGGCCCCGGCGTATCCACCTCACGGGCGTCGATTTCGCCCCACTCCGCGCTCGGTCGCCAGCCGCTGGTGACCATGAACGCCGTGCCGCGCAGATCGCGGATGTCGGCGATTTTCTCGCC
The DNA here is from genome assembly GCA_031732795.1 of Accumulibacter sp. Lineage (GTDB taxonomy): Bacteria > Pseudomonadota > Gammaproteobacteria > Burkholderiales > Rhodocyclaceae > Accumulibacter. The sequence goes on from JAVMKC010000021.1 coordinate 14,389, forward strand.
GCGCGCCAGACGGTGCGCCAGATCGACCGCTGCCCGTTCGGCATTGCCGAAAATCAACAGATCGGCTTTGGCATCGGCGAGCACCGACCGGCGAACCTTGTCCGACCAGTAATCGTAGTGGGCAATCCGACGCAGGCTGGCCTCGATCGAACCAATCACCACCGGACAGCCGGGAAACGCCTCGCGGCAACGCTGCGCATACACCACCACGGCATGGTCAGGCCGGCGATTGGCTTCGCCGTTGGGCGTATACGCGTCGTCGGAACGCGGTTTACGGTCGGCGGTGTAACGATTGACCATCGAGTCCATATTGCCGGCGGTGACGCCGAAAAACAGGTTCGGCCGGCCGAGAGCGCCAAAATCATCCGCCGAGCGCCAATCGGGCTGGCTGATGATGCCGACGCGAAAACCATGCCGTTCGAGCAGCCGCCCGATCAGCGCCATGCCGAAGCTGGGGTGGTCGACGTAGGCGTCGCCGGTAACCAGGATGATGTCGCACGAATCCCAGCCCAGCGCTTCCATTTCGGCCACCGACATCGGCAGAAAAGGCGCCGTTCCGAAACGGCTGGCCCAGAATTTGCGATAGGAAAAAAGCGGCCGTAGGGTCGGGCCGACATCGTTTGCCGTTCCATCGGCGGGGGTTTTACGGGTCGCTGTTTTCATCCGGGGATTTTACAGAAAGCACAGTCACCTTTGACCGGCCGATCCGAACTACTGGCCTCTCCGATCACTTCGTGTCGCCACCGGCAGGATAAATCTGCTGTCAGATTCAGGACGCATGATCATCGACCGCCGTTTCCGCGGCCACCTGTTTGACGATCGGCACGTAAGCGAAATCGGCAACCAGGATATGGTTGTAAAACCAGCCGTTGATCAGGTATTTGACCTGGTCGGCAATCTCGTCGAGGCTCATCTGTCTGGCGTTTTCGAGCAGTTCATAGAGCATGCGGCGGAACTCGCCGTGCAGTTGGCGATGTGCGTGAAGGCCGGGGTAGTGGCAGGCGGCCATCAACGCTTCTTCTTCGCGAAAATGTACGCGCACGTAGTCGGTCAACATGGTCAGCGATTTGAGAACCCGGATGTGGTCGCCGTCACCACAAAAGGTGGTCGCCAACTCGAACAACTGTCGGTGCTGGTCGTCGATTTCCGGCAGTCCGGTCAAAATTTTCTCCGACCACTCGGCGCATGGATACTTGTTCATTTTTACTCCACGAATTCAACAGGTAGCGGCGTCGACCGGATTCAACGAGTAACGTGCCGATCGGATTCAACACGTGACGCGTCGACCGTCACGTGGGTCGGTCAGCGGTTTCGAGCTGTTCGGACAAAACCAGCCAGCGGTCTTCGCCCGCCGCGTATTCTTCATTGATACTCTGCAGGCGCCGGCCGGTTTCGGCAAGTTCGTCCGGCGACCGCGTGGTTGACAAATGGGCTTCGAGAAGGTGCTGTTCGTTTTGCAATTCGCTCAATCGCCGCTCGATCTGGTCGAGCTCACGCTGCAGCGCTTTGCGGTTGACCGGCGGTTTGCCGGACGCGGGCGGTGTAACAGGCGTCTGCTCCGCCAGGCGCGAAGCCCGCGACGACGCCTTGAGACTCTCCCGGCGCCGCCGCGCCTCTTCGAGCAGATAGCGTTGGTAATCGTCGAGATCGCCATCGAAATCCTTCAGGCCGTCCGGGCCGATCAGCCAGAATTCGTCGCACACCGCCCGCAACAGCGAGCGATCGTGGCTGACCAGCAGCACCGTTCCCTCGAATTCGTTGAGCGCCACGGCCAAGGCTTCGCGGGTCGCCAGGTCGAGATGGTTGGTCGGTTCGTCGAGCAGCAACAGATTGGGCCGTTGCCAGACGATCATGCACAGCACCAGCCGCGCCTTCTCACCACCGCTCATCGTGCCGACCGGCTGCTTGACCATGTCGCCGCTGAAATTGAAGCTGCCGAGAAAGCCGCGCAGATCCTGCTCGCGATCGCCCTGCCCGCCTGCCGGCTTGTCGCGCGCCAAGCGCAGCAAATGGCTCAGCGGCGAATCGTCCGGCCGCAGCACATCGAGTTCCTGCTGGGCGAAGTAGCCAACATTCAATCCCTTACCGGCGTTGAGCGTGCCGCCGAGCGGCGCCAGGACACCGGCGACGGTCTTGACCAGCGTCGATTTGCCGCGACCGTTGGCCCCGAGAATGCCGATCCGCTGACCGGGAAGCACCGATCGGCTGACGCCATCGACGATCACGGTCGGCGGGGTTCCGGCCGGCGCCTCGGCCGGCGGCGGGTAGCCGAAGCGGGCTTGATTCAGCACCAGCATCGGGTTTGGCAGATTGTTGGGTTCTTTGAATTCGAAGGTGAAGTCGGCGCTGGTCAATACCGGCGCCAGACGTTCCATCCGCTCCAGGGCCTTGACCCGGCTCTGCGCCTGCCGCGCCTTGGTGGCTTTGGCTTTGAAGCGGTCGATGAAATTCTGCAAGTGGGTGATTTTTTCCTGCTGCTTGCGGTACGCGTTCTGCTGCAGCTCGATCTGTTGCGCCCGCAGATCCTCGAAAGCGCTGTAATTGCCGCCGTAACGAGTCAATTTGCCCTGCTCGACATGCACGGTGGCGCTGGTCACCGCATCGAGAAACTCACGGTCATGACTGATCACCAGCAGCGTGCCCGGGTAACGTTTGAGCCAGCTTTCCAACCAGACCAGCGCGTCGAGGTCGAGGTGGTTGGTCGGTTCGTCGAGCAGCAGCAGATCGGACGGACACATCAAGGCCCGCGCCAGTTGCAAGCGCATCCGCCACCCCCCCGAAAAGCTGTCGACCGGCTGCGTCAGCTCGGTGGTCCGGAACCCCAGCCCCAGGATCAAGGTCTGCGCGCGGGCCCGCGCGTCGTGCGCACCGGCGTCGTGCAGCGCCAGATGAGCGTGCGCCAGCCCTTCGCCATCACCGTCGGCCTCGGCCAGCCGTAACGATTCCTGCGCCGCCAGCAGCGCCAAGTCGCCGCCGATCACGAAATCGGTGGCGCTTTCACTGCTCGACGGCATCTCCTGCGCCACTTGCGCCAAACGCCAATGCGCCGGCCGGGAGAATTCGCCGGCGTCTTCGTGCAGACTGCCGTCGAGAAGAGCGAACAGCGTGGACTTGCCGGCGCCGTTGCGGCCGACCAGACCGACTTTTTCGCCAGGGTTGATGACGACGCTGGCTTCGTCGAGCACGGCGCGGGAACCGCGTCGCAAGGTAACGGACTGGAGAGTGATCATGGGTGGCAGACGACTCCATCGGCGTCTCCCGGCATATTGGCACTCGCCGGAAGACGCCGTCGCTCAGCGAAAAATGACCGTCTTGTTGGCGTGCACCAGCACCCGGTCTTCGAGGTGATAGCGCAGGCCACGTGACAGGACCGCCTTTTCGATGTCCTTGCCGTAGCGGACCATGTCGTCGATGGCGTCGGAATGATCGATACGGATGACATCCTGCTCGATGATCGGTCCCTGATCGAGGTCGGCGGTGACGTAATGACAGGTCGCACCGATCAGCTTGACGCCACGCCGGTACGCCTGATGGTATGGCCGGGCGCCGACGAAGCTCGGCAGAAAGGAATGATGAATGTTGATGATCTCTCCCGAATAACGGGCACAGAAATCCGCCGGCAGGATTTGCATGTAGCGCGCCAGAACCATCGTGTCGCCGCGGACCTCGTCATAGAGACGGCCGATTTCGGCGAACGCCGCCGGTTTGTTGTCCGGCAGCACCGGAACGTGATGAAACGGTATGCCGTGCCATTCGACGAACGATTTGAAGGTGTCGTGATTGGAAATCACACACGGGATTTCGATGTCCAGTTCCTTGGACTGCCAGCGCGCCAGCAGGTCGTACAGGCAATGCTCCTGCTTGCTGACCAGGATCACCACCCGTCTCTTGACCGCCGAGTCGGTGATCTGCCAGTCCATCGACAATTCGTCGGCAACCAGCCGGAAACGGTCGCGGAATTCGGTGAGGTGAAACGGCAGGGAATCCGCTTTCACTTCCATGCGCATGAAATAACGCCCGCCGGCACCGGCGTCCCGAGGGTTCTCTTCGCCCTCCTCGCCCACATCGGCGTGGTAACTCGATTCGAGAATCCAGCCGCCGTGTCCGGCGATGAAGCCGGCCACCCGGGCAATGATGCCAACCTGGTCGGGACACGACGCCGACAAGGTGTAAAAACGTCGGGCAGTCATCAGTGCGGCGCTTTGATCCGCTCGAACGCACGGTCGATCTGATGACGCAATTCGTCGTACGACAACGTGACCGGATACTGCGGAAACTCTTGGATGACCTTCTCCGGGGGATGAAACAGAATGCCGGCGTCCGCTTCACCGAGCATCGCCGTGTCGTTGTACGAATCCCCGGCGGCAACGACCGCGAAGCGCAATTCCTTGAGCCGCTTCACCGCCTCGCGCTTCTGATCCGGCATCCGCAGATGATAATTGACCAGCCGGCCATGATCATCGGCTTCCAGGTGGTGGCAAAACAAGGTCGGCCAACCGAGTTGGCGCATCAACGGCTCGGCGAACTCATAAAACGTGTCGGACAGGATGATCACCTGATACTTCTCGCGCAAGGCATCGAGAAAGGCTCGCGCTCCAGGCATGGGGCCCATCGCCGCGATCACCTGCTGGATGTCCGGCAAACCGAGCCGGTGCTCGGCGAGAATGCCGAGACGGTATTTCATCAGCTTGTCGTAATCCGGCTCGTCGCGGGTCGTCCGACGCAGTTCCGGAATGCCGGTGCGGGTAGAAAACTCGATCCAGATTTCCGGTACCAGTACGCCTTCCAGATCGAGACAGACAATTTGCACGGCGCGCTCCCAGGGTCGAAGTCGGAAAAGAGCGGATTCTACCAAATCCGCCTGCCGTGGTCCCCGAGCCGCTGCCCCCGAACGGTATTCGAGCGGTTTCTGAACCGTGGTTTCTGGTGTTTGATCCGACCCGGACCCGGCGCATGAAAATGGTTCATGCACATCGACTGATGGTCAGGGCTTTCGGGCTGTCTGGACTTCGGAATGGCCTGTTCTAAAACCGTTGCCTACTCACCCCGGCAAGCGCTCTCTGCCTTGCAAATCCGAGCAATTTGATACATCAGCCTTGAAACCCCCGTTTCGACGCCGACTTGCCGTTGGTCTGCTGTTAGAATCAATGGCTTCCTGTTTTCCCCGACTTCTCGCTGCCATGCATACGGATTATCTCGAAAGAATTCTCAACGCCCAGGTCTATGATGTAGCGATCGAGACGCCACTCGACCCGGTACCGGCCTTGTCGGCACGAATCGGCAATCGGGTATTGCTCAAGCGCGAGGACTTGCAGCCGGTTTTCTCGTTCAAGCTGCGGGGCGCTTACAACAAGATCGCCCGCCTTTCGGCCGAGAAACTGCAACGGGGGGTGATTTGCGCGTCGGCAGGCAATCACGCGCAAGGCGTGGCGCTGGCGGCGGCCAAGGTCGGCTGCCGGGCGGTGATCGTCATGCCGACGACAACGCCGCAGATCAAAATCCAGGCGGTCAAGGGACGCGGCGCGGAGGTGGTGCTGGCGGGGGAATCGTTCGACGAAGCGTATGCCCGGGCGCTGGAACTCGGAAAGAGCGAGGAACTGACTTTCATCCATCCCTTCGACGACCCGGAGGTGATTGCCGGCCAGGGAACGCTGGGGATGGAAATCCTGCGCCAGCACGCCAAACCGATTCATGCGGTTTTTTGCTGCGTCGGTGGCGGCGGGCTGATCGCCGGCGTGGCGGCGTTCATCAAGCGGGTGCGTCCGGAAACGCGTATCGTCGGCGTCGAGGCGGTCGACGCCGATGCCATGACCCGGTCGCTGCACGCCGGCCAGCGCGTCAGGCTGGACCATGTCGGGCTGTTCGCCGATGGCGCGGCGGTGAAAGTGGTCGGCGAAGAGACGTTCCGGCTGTGTCAGTTGTACGTCGATGAAATGGTGCGGGTCGATACCGACGCCATCTGCGCGGCGATCAAGGATGCTTTCGAGGATACCCGCGCAGTTCTCGAACCGGCCGGCGCGCTGGCGCTCGCCGGGGCCAAGGAATACGCCAGACGCCACCAGTTGAAGGACAAGACGCTGATTGCCGTCGCGTCCGGCGCCAATCTGAATTTCGACCGTCTGCGCTTCGTCGCCGAACGCGCCGAAATCGGTGAACAGCGCGAAGCGGTGTTCGCCGTCACCCTGCCCGAACGACCCGGCGCGTACAAGAAATTCGTTTCGCTGATCGGCGCGCGCAACATCACCGAGTTCAATTACCGCTATAACGACCAGCGGCAAGCGCATGTTTTCGTTGGTATACAAGTATCGTCACGCGCCGAATCGATGCAACTGCTCGAACATCTTCGTCAGCACGATTACCCGACGATCGATCTGACCGATGACGAGATGGCCAAGGGACACCTCCGTCATCTGGTCGGCGGACATGCGCCGAATATCGAGAACGAACTGCTGTACCGTTTCGAGTTTCCCGAGCGTCCTGGCGCGTTGATGAATTTTCTCAACCGGATGAGCATCGGCTGGAACATCAGTTTGTTTCATTACCGCAATCATGGTGCCGATTACGGCCGGGTGCTGGTCGGCATGCAGGTGCCGCCGGCCGAAATGGGCGAATTCGAACACTTCCTCGAGACACTCGGCTACGCCTACTGGAATGAAAGCGGCAACCCGGCCTGCCAGTTGTTCCTGGCCTGAACACCGGCGGATGAAGATGACTGAAACGTTTGCCGATCCGGCGTGTCCCAGCCGGATCATTTGACAAGGATACGTTGACCAGAACGAGGAGAGAGCGCATGCGCATCGCCAATAACGTCACCGAACTGATCGGCAATACGCCCTTGGTTCGCCTCAATCGCCTGACTCGTGATATCGACGGCATGATCGCCGCCAAACTCGAGTTTTACAATCCGGCGCACAGCGTTAAGGACCGCATCGCCCTGGCGATGATCGACGCCGCCACCGCCGCCGGCAAAATCGGCCCGGACACGGTCATTCTCGAACCGACTTCGGGCAATACCGGCATCGGTCTGGCGATGGTCTGCGCGTCGCGCGGCATCCGCTGCTGCTTCGTGATGCCGGAAACGATGAGTCGCGAACGCCGCCTGCTGCTCAAGGCCTACGGCGCCGAGCTGGTGTTGACGCCGGGCGCCGACGGCATGGGCGGCGCCATCCGCCGCGCCGAGGAAATGGCCGCCGCCGATCCGCGCTATCTGATCCCGCAGCAATTCGACAATCCGGCCAATCCGGCGGTGCATCGCGCCACCACAGCCGAAGAAATCTGGCGCGATACCGACGGCGGCATCGACATCCTGGTCGCCGGCATCGGCACCGGCGGCACGATCACCGGCGTCGGTGAAGTGCTTAAGGCGCGCAAACCCGGTTTGCAGGTGATCGCCGTCGAACCGGACGCCTCGCCGGTCCTGTCCGGCGGCGTGAAAGGACCGCACCCGATCCAGGGAATCGGCGCCGGTTTCGTGCCCAAAGTGCTGAACACGGCGATTTACGATGAAGTGGTGCGCGTCAAGGCCGACGACGCGTTTGCCGTCGCCCGGACGATGGCCGTCCAGGAAGGGCTGCTGGTCGGCATTTCGTCCGGCGCTGCGGTGTGGACGGCGCTGGAGGTGGCGCGTCGGCCGGCCAACGCCGGCAAGCTGACGGTGGTGGTCATTCCATCGTTCGGCGAGCGCTACTTGTCAACGGCGTTGTATTCGCATCTCGAGGTTTGAGCGAAGGATTGCCGGCCGTTCAGCGCAGCGGCCGGGAGATTCCCGCCTCGGTGACCACGGCATCGAGCGGCTGATCGTGCGCCGCGTGCGGAAAAGCGGACAGCCGCAACAGTTCGAAGCCGATGCCGATCGCCAGCGGTCGGGGCTGCAGGCTCGCCAGCGTGCGGTCGAAGTATCCGCCACCGTAACCCAAACGGTAACCGGCGGCGTCGAAGCCATTGACCGGAATCAGCAGCGCCGCCGGGGTAACGAAATCGCCGTCCGCGGGTGTCGGGATGCCGTAGCGGTCGGCAATCATCGTCGATGCGGGCGTCCAGCGACGGAAGGCAAGCGCCGAATTTTCGGCGGTCACCACCGGCAAGGCGGCGATGAAACCGGGCTGCGCTGCCTGCCACCAGCGGCGGATCAGCGGCCGCAAGTCGGCTTCCTGACGGTGCGGCCAGAAGAAGGCGACGCAGGCGGTCGCCAGTTCAGGAAAGCCGGCCTGCAGATTCTCGCTAACAACCGCCGACAGCCGGGCCCATTCCACCGCTGGCAGCGCCTGCCGTCGGGCCAGCAAGAGGCGGCGCAGACGGCTCCGTTCAGCGGAGTCGCCGATGGCGTCTGTTTTTGCCGTTGCTCTTGCGTCAACCCCTGTATCTGTCGCTGTGCCGGCAGCGTCGCCGGTGGCGTCGGTCGGCGAAGTCATCCGAACCTCCTGTGATATTCTGAAAATGCTCATCGTTACCACTGACCGTCATTCGAGCTTACCATGAACTTTCGACCGCACTTTCGACCGCAGATTCTTCTGGCCGCCATCGTCTTGCTGGCAGGATCGGTCAGTACCTTGGCCTTGAACGGCGACGAACAATTGCTGGCTGCTCGCGAAGCCTTCCGCGTCGGCGACAAAGCACGTCTCGAGCGGCTGGCGACTACCGTCCAGGGCCACGAACTCGAACCGTACGTTGCGTATTGGCGTTTGCAACTCGATCTGAAAAACGCCGACCCGGCGGCGATCAATGCCTTTTTGAGCGCCAACGAGGGCTCCTACGTCGCCGAGCGCTTGCGCAGCGACTGGCTGCGGCAGTTGGGCAAGAACCAGCAATGGACCGCTTTCGACGCCGACTATGCCCGGCTCTCCCAACCCGAACAGGATCTGAACTGCTACGCACTGCAAAGCCGTCGCGCGCAAGGCGACGCCAAAGTGCACGAAGACGCCCTGCCGTTGTGGTTTTCGTTGCTCGAACCGCCGGAAGCCTGCTACCCGGTGCTCGAAGCGCTGATCGTCGATAAGCGGGTGCTGGCCGATTCGGTCTGGGGCCGTATCCGCCGTCAGTTCGAGGCCAGCAAGATTCCGGCGGCGATCTACAGCATGAACTATCTGCCGGCCAGTCAGACACCGGACAAGAAAGTGGCCCAGACGGTCGCCGACTCGCCGCAGGCGTGGCTGAACCGTTTACCCGAGGACTTCGCCAACAGCCGGCAACAACGCGAACTGGCTGCACTGGCCATCCACCGGCTGGCCCGCAACGATCCGCGTCAGGCCGCCGAGCAGTTGAACCGCATCGCGCCCTCGCTCAAAGCAAACGAAAAATCGTGGGCTTGGAGTCAGATCGGCTGGCAAGCGGCACAACGGCATCTCCCGGAAGCGCTGGACTGGTACAAACAGGCCGGCGATGCGCCGCTGTCGGAGGAAACCGCGCAATGGAAGGTCCGCGCGGCGCTGCGCGTGCAGGAATGGGGACTGGTGCGGACGACGATCGAGAAGATGCCCCCGGCCTTGGCCGCGCAGCCGACCTGGACCTACTGGCTGGCACGCGCTTATCGTGCCGGCGGCCGTCTCGACGACGCCAACACCTTGTTTGCCCGCATCGCCGGTCTGCCCGATTTCTACGGCAACCTGGCCAACGATGAACTCGGTCGGCCGACCACGCCACCGCCGAAAGCCGCGCCGCTCAGCGCGCAGGAACTGGCCCAGGTCAACACCATCCCCAGCGTACAGCGCGCCCAGGCGTTTTTCCGCCTGAACATGCGCAGCGAAGGCGTCAAGGAATGGGCCTGGGCGCTGCGCAACATGAGCGACCGCGAACTGCTGGCGTCCTCGGAAATCGCTGTCCGGGCGGGGATGTACGACCGGGCGATCGCCGCCGCCGATCGCACGCGCAATGAACACGATTACTCCTTGCGCTATCTGGCGCCCTACAGCGAGCAAGTTCGCCCGGCAGCGCGCAACCAGGCGCTCGACGACGCCTGGGTTTATGGCCTGATGCGTCAGGAAAGCCGCTTCGTCAGCACCGCCCGTTCGCATGTCGGTGCATCCGGCTTGATGCAACTGATGCCGGCGACCGCCAAATGGGTGGCCAACAAGCTCGGCCTGCGCGACTATCGGATCAACGATGCCGACACCAACGTCCTGCTCGGCACCACCTACATGCGGCTGGTTCTCGAAAGCCTGGACAACCACCCGGTTCTGGCTTCCGCCGCCTACAACGCCGGCCCCGGACGGGCGCGGCGCTGGCGGGCCGATCAGGCACTCGAAGGCGCCATTTACGCCGAGACCATCCCGTTCAACGAAACCCGGGATTACGTCAAAAAAGTGATGAGCAACGCGGTCTACTACGCCGCATTGTTCGACGGCAAGCCGCAAACCCTGAAAAGCCGCCTCGGCGTCATCCCGGCACGTACCGGTGCTGAGCCGAAAGGAGAGGAATTGCCTTAAAATTGCGTTTTCCGAACCCTTTTTCATCGGTAGAACGCTATGGACCTGAAGAACGTGCTGTTGCTCGGTGGTAGTGGCTTTGTCGGCGGCTGGATCGCCAGCTCCCTGTCGGATCAAGGTGTGCGGGTGACCATTCCCACCCGGCGCCGGGAAAACACCAAGCAATTGACGATGTTGCCGACGGTCGACATGGTCCAGGCCGACATTCACGATCCTGAAACATTGGCCGGTTTGATGCGCGGCCAGGATGCGGTGATCAACCTGGTCGGCGTGTTGCATGATCGCGATTCGCGTCTGCCGTACGGCAAGGGGTTTACCACGGCGCACGTCGAACTGCCCAAAACCATCATCGCCGCCATGCGTCGCAGCGGCGTTCGCCGGCTGGTGCATATGAGCGCGTTGAAAGCCGCTCCCAAGGCGCCGTCCGAATATCTGCGTTCCAAAGGCGATGGCGAAGCGGTGATCCGCGCGGCGATGAGCGATCTCGAAATCACCATTTTCCGCGCCTCGGTCATTTTCGGACCGGGCGACTCGTTTCTCACCACCTTCGGCACACTGGCCCGTCTGCTACCGGTTCTGCCGCTGGGCGGCGGCGACGCGCTGTTCCAGCCGGTGTTCGTCGGCGACGTTTCGCGGGCGATGGTCGATAGCCTGTCCCGTCGTGAAACGATCGGCCAGACCTACGAACTCTGCGGCCCCAAGACCTACAGCCTGCGCGAACTGGTCGCCTACACCGCCAATGTCGTCGGCAAACCACGCCGGATCATCGACCTGGGCACCGGCGGCTGGGCGTATTTCCAGGCCGGCCTGCTCTGGCTGCTACCCAACCCGCCGATGTCGCCCGACAATCTGCGTTCGATGGAGGTGGATAGCGTCACCAACGGCACGATGAATTACCCGGGCTGGCACCCGATGCCGCTGGAAGCGGTGGCGCCGAGCTATTTGTCGCCGGCCGAACTGACGCAGTGCCGGCTCGACCGCTACCGTTTTCGCGCGGGTCGCTGAATGGACCGCGCCAACGATCCTGCCGCCGAACGACTGACACTGGTCATCGGCGACCGCAACCTGTCGTCGTGGTCACTGCGCCCCTGGCTGGCGGCCCGGCAGGCAGGCATCCCCTTCGCGGAAATCGCTGTCCGTCTCGGTCAGCCGGACAGCGCCGAGTCGATCCGCCGTCATTCACCGTCAGGCAAGGTTCCCTGCCTGCTGGTCGGCGAAGGCACCGCCCGCTGGCCGATCTGGGACTCGCTGGCCATTTGTGAATATCTGGCCGAGCAAAATCCCGACCTGTGGCCGACCGACCGTGCGCAACGCGCCGAAGCGCGCTCGGTCAGCGCCGAAATGCATTCCGGCTTCAGCGCCCTGCGCCAGCATCTGTCAATGAATATCAACGCCAGCCGGCCCCTGCCATCGCTGCCGCCCGATGTCGCCGCCGACGTCGGGCGAATCATCGCCATCTGGGAATCCTGCCGCGCCCGTCACGGCCGGCAAGGCGGCTTTCTGTTCGGCACCTTCTCGATCGCCGACGCGATGTATGCACCGGTGGTCTGGCGTTTCCGGACCTACGCCATCGACGTGCCATCGGCGTCGCAAGACTGGCTGCAAACGATGCTCGATTTGCCGGCGATGCGTGAATGGCAGGCCGGCGCGCTCGCCGAGGCCGGCTGACCGAGACAGCATGCAGATCTTCGCCGTCGGCGGCGCCGTTCGAGACGAGTTGCTCGGACTGCCGGTACAGGACCGGGATTATGTGGTTGTCGGCGCCACTCCCGACGAATTGCTGACCCGGGGTTTCAAGCCGGTCGGCAAGGATTTCCCGGTGTTTCTGCACCCACAATCGCACGACGAATATGCGCTGGCGCGCACCGAACGAAAAACTGGCCCCGGCTATCGAGGATTCGCTTTCCACGCCGCGCCGGATGTCCGCCTGGAAGACGATCTGGCGCGCCGTGATCTGACGATCAACGCCATCGCCCGCGCGGCCGACGGCACCTTGATCGATCCCTACCGTGGCGCCGACGATCTGGCGGCCAAGGTGCTGCGTCATGTCGGTCCGGCGTTTGTCGAAGACCCGGTGCGGGTGTTGCGTCTGGCACGCTTCGCCGCGCGTTTCGCCGATTTCAGCATCGCGCCGGAAACGATGGACTTGCTCAAGCGGATGGTCAACGAAGGCGAAGTTGATCATCTGGTCGCCGAACGCGTCTGGCAGGAACTGGCCAAGGGGCTGATGGAACGTCACCCCGCGCGGCTGTTCGAGGTCCTGCGCGAATGCGGCGCGCTGGCCCGGCTGCTGCCGGAAGTGGACCGGCTGTTCGGCGTACCGCAGCGCGCCGATTTCCATCCCGAAGTCGACACCGGCATTCATGTGCTGATGGTCATCGAGCAGGCGGCGCAGAATGCCTTTTCCTTGCCAGTGCGTTTCGCCGCCCTGCTGCACGATCTGGGCAAAGGGCTGACTCCCGCCGCCGATCTGCCACGCCATCCCGGCCATGAACAACGCAGCGTCGAACTGGTCGAGCAGGTCTGCTCGCGTCTGAAAGTCCCTGGCGACTGCCGTGATCTGGCGTTGCTGGTGGCGCGCTTCCACGGCGACATCCACCGCGGCGAGGAATTGACCGCCTCGACGATCGTCCGCCTGCTCGAAAGCTGCGACGCGCTGCGCCGCCCTGCCCGCTTCGAACAATTGCTGGACGCCTGCGCCTGCGATTTTCACGGCCGGATCGGCTGGCAAGCGGTTCCCTACACCCCACCGGCGCTCTTTCGCCGGGCATTGGCCACTGTCCAATCCGTAGACGCCGCCACCATCGCCCGCCAAACCAACGAACCCGCGAAAATCGCCGCGCTGATCCACCAGGAACGGGTCCGGGCGGTGAAGCGACTGCTGGCCGAAACGTCGTAAGCGTCCGCTCCTGGTGGCCGTCAACCCATTCATACGTTCACAGCGTCATGCTGCGATCGCCACTGATGAAACCGATCAACGGCTGGTCGATCCCTTTGCCGAGCGCCATCACCTTGAAGAGTTCGCCCATTTCGGCTGGCGAAACCAGCTTTTGCGCCGCGCTGGCCAGCGGCAGATAACGCAAGGGCTGATCGGCCGGTGTCCGCGCCAGTACCTCGGTCAAGCCGCAATTGAACAGAAAAGCCGCCTGCGAGGTATACCCGAGCAACGCCAGTCCGCCGGCGCTACCGCTTTCGATGATGGCGGTGAAATCGACGTGCGCGGTGATGTCCTGCAGTCCCGGCAGATAGAAAGGCTGTTCGTGGGCGTGATGCCGGTAATGGCACATCAGCGTGCCGCCATCGCGTTGTGGGTGGTAATACTCGTGACGCGGAAAACCGTAATCGATCAGCAACAACGCACCGCGTCCAAGCCGCGCGGCCCATTCGCTGACCCAGGCCATCGCTGCCAAACCGATTTCGCTGCGGTAACCGGGGGTGATGACGCATTCCTCGGCCAAAGCCAGCGCGCGCTGTCGCAGAGCACCAACAGCGGGACGCTCACACCAGAGGAATTCATCGCCATTCAGGCCGACTCCGCGTTCGACGACATCCGCCGCCCGCCAGCCGACAAGACATGCCGGCATCGCATCGAGGACTTCATTGGCCAGCAGCAGACCATCGAAAGTCTCCGGCAAACGATCGAGCCAACGCACACGCGGCACCATCTGCGGCGCCCGGGCAGCTATCGTCCGCGCCTGCCGTTCCCGCAGTTCGCCGGACAGTTCGAGAATAGCGTAGCTCTCAGGCAGGGCTTGCAGGCTTTCGAGTTCGAGCAGCACATCGACGGCCAGTTGCCCGCTGCCCGCGCCGACCTCGATCACTCGCGGTGCGCTGAGCGACAAAATCTGCGCCGCCTGCCGGGCCAAAGTCTGTCCGAAAGCGGCACACAACTCGGGCGCAGTAACGAAATCGCCAGCCGCGCCGAATTTGCGCGCCCCACCGGCATAATAGCCCTGCCCCGGCGCATACATCGCCAGTTCCATGAACCGGGCAAAGCTGATCCAACCGCCGCTGCTGGTAATCTCGTCGGCGATCAGTCGAGCCAGCGCCTGACTGCTGGCCAGGGCATCGGCGTCGGGAACCGGTAAAACGGCGTCAGTGGCGGGCGGGTGACGGATCAGCATGATTCGACGAAAGCGGTGCCCTTGTGTGCCGACAACGCACGGATTTGAAGCCCAAACAAAGCCCGCATGCGACCATTTCTGTCTCGTTGGTCAACGGCAGCTTGCGAACATCTGCCTGCGATTTGATCGATTCGGCCGACAAGCTCAGCCTCCTGAAAAGCGAACTGTAATAGGACACGCGACTCGCCTGATGGAACGTTTCTAGAAAACGAAAAAGCTGTAGCTTTTTCAGATAGGACCGCGGCAGAATCTCGGAACTTTTTCCCCAAACATGATCGCTCATGTCACCTACTGGCCCGCCTTATACGGATCATCTCTCCAGGCGTCACGCCCAAACTTCCTCTCCCAAAGCAGCAACAATTTGTTCCACCGCACGTTGGACGGAAAACAAACGCGCAAACAACGCGCGGCACCGCTCTGAATAGCCGCCATCATCCGCCATGCGCACCAACAGCGTCTCGGCCAACTGAGCCAGCAATTCGCTGGTGGTTTGCTCACTCACCTCACCTACGCCTTCGTTGCGAATCAACGCTGCCAAATCGTTGCCCGGATTGATGCTCGCCAACACCGGCAACCCCGACTGCATGTAGGTCAAGAATTTTCCGGGAATATTATGCGATTTATGCCTCGGGTCCAGGGCCACCAGGCCGACATGGCACTGCGCGTACAAATCCGGGATTTCATCGGGATGAATTTCGTCGTGGAACAACACATTCGATAGCCCAAGTTCACGCACGTGCGCCGCCAGGCGCGCCACATCGCTCCCCCGTCCCACGAAAAGAAAACCTAGATCCCGACGACACTGCAACCGCTCCGCCAAATCAATCAGGGTGCCCATGCCCTGAGCGACCCCCATATTACCGGCGTAAATAAAGATCTTGCGCCCGACGAGCGGTGTTTCGTTTACTCGGATGGAACAGCGAGCGGCAGCAGGAGCACCAAGCCAATTCTGCAAGACCTCTAAACGTCGGTCCCCCCCTCTCTCCCACGACGAAAAATAGGTGAGATTTCCCGGCGTCTGCACACCGATCACATTCGCCACGGAATACTGATATCGCGCCACCGCGTCAAAAAAAAGATACGGCAAGCCGCGCCTCATCAGGCCCATGTCGACCGCCCATTCCGGGAAGATGTCGCGAATGATCAAGTAGCCATGGCAGCGGCTCGCTCGTTTGATCCGGCTCGCCAACGGCCCATGAAAAATCGACGGCGCGTACCAAATCACGCCATCCCAGCGATCGTTCGCCAACGGGCTTTTTTGCAGATTGCGGAACATCGCAAACGGCATCATGAATTCAGCAATCGTCCGTTGAATGTACCCGATATCCTTCGTTCTCGGCGCCCGCAGACGCAGCACCCGCGCCCCGTCGAAATCCTCGACAGCCCAGGGACGCGCCAAGCCTGGAGCCGGCAACATCACGGTCAACTCGTGCCCCTGGCGCACGAATTCCCGTGCCAAGTCGCGCAACTGCACCGCCCCCGAAGTACGTAACGGCGGAAACGTATCCGCAATCAGCGCGACGCGCATCGAGGCCAAGCCCTCAGTACTTTTTCCAGACCACGCGATTCACGTAATCGGTGTAGCTATGAATGATGCGAACCACCTTGTCCGACACGTTCGGCATGCTGTAATCGCCCACCAGGCGCAAGATGCGTTCGGCGCCCGAAGTCTGGTCTTCGAGAATCATCAGCCCCTGCATCACCCGCTCGGTGTTCATGCCGGTCATCATCACCGCCGCCTCTTCCATCCCCTCCGGCCGCTCATGCGCGTCGCGCAGATTCAGTGCCGGGAAATTCAGGATCGACGACTCCTCGTTAATCGTGCCGCTGTCCGACATCACCGCCTTGGCCGACAACTGTAACTTGTTGTAATCCTTGAACCCCAAAGGCTTGAGCAAGCGAACCAGGGGATAAAACATCGCTCCCATCGCATCCACCCGTTTTTGCGTTCTCGGGTGCGTGGAAACGATTACCGGCATCTGATACTTCTCGGCCACAGCATTCAGCGTCGCCACCATGCCATTGAAGTTCTTGTCCGAATCGACGTTTTCTTCTCGGTGCGCGCTGACCACGAAAAACCCGCACGGCTTGAGTCCCAAACGATCCAGCACATCCGATGCCTCAATGCCTTCGCGGTAATGATTCAACACCTCGAACATCGGGCTACCGGTCTTGATCACCATGTCCGGTGGTAAACCTTCGCGCAACAGGTATTCGCGAGCAATCGTGCTATAGGTCAGGTTGATATCTGCTGTGTGATCGACGATCCGCCGATTGATCTCCTCTGGAACACGCATGTCGAAACAGCGATTCCCCGCCTCCATGTGAAAGGTCGGGATCTTCCGACGCTTGGCGGGTAACACCGCGATGCAGCTATTGGTATCACCCAGCACCAACATGGCATCCGGCTGCTCTTTCGCCAGCACCCTGTCCACAGCAATGATCACATTGCCGATCGTCTCAGCACCTGTCGCCCCAGCGGCACTCAAGAAATGATCCGGCTTGCGCACCGCCAGATCGTCAAAAAAGATCTGGTTCAGCTCGTAGTCGTAATTTTGGCCGGTATGCACCAACACGTGTTCGCAATACTCATCCAACCTTGCCAGCACGCGTGACAGCCGAATAATTTCCGGCCGCGTACCCACCACGCTCACTACTTTTAATCTCTTCACGGATCTACTTTCATCGCAAACGTATCCGGCTTTCTCGGATCGAAAACCTCGTTCGCCCACAACATCACGATCATTTCATCGTCACCGATATTCGTAATGTCGTGCGTCCAGCCTGGTACCGTTTCCACGATTTTTGCCTCGCCGCCTCGAGTCACCAATTCATGCCGCTCTCCAGTAACGATATGGCGGAAACCGAAACGTGCGGTGCCCTTGATCACCAAGAATTTTTCCGTCTTGCTGTGGTGGTAATGCTCACCGCGTGTAATACCGGGATGCGCGGTGAAATACGAAAACTGGCCGCAATCCGGTGTCTTCAACATCTCGACAAACACCCCTCGCGGATCACCATGGCGCCGTACTTCATACGCAAACGACGCCGGCGGCAAAAAACTCAAATAGGTCGAATACAGGGCACGCATCAAGCCCGTACCCACGCGGTTCGTAATCATCGACGCCCGGCTAGCCGCAAAGCCGCGGATCGCATCAGCCACCTCACCCACCGTCGTCAGATATTCAGGCCCCGCCTCGACAAAACCACTCGGCCGGCTTTCGTTCAACAAGCCGGCAAAAGCTTCCACCACGTCGTCGATATACACCAGGCGCAACGGCGCGGCCGGATCATTGATCGAAATCTCCTGCCCGCGAGCTACGTTGTAGCAAAACGTCGCCACCGCTGAGTTGTAGTTGGGTCGCGACCATTTTCCGAACACATTAGTCAGCCGAAAAACATAAGTCGGCGCATCTGTTTGCTCACCGTGCCTGAACACCGCATCCTCGGCCGCCCGTTTGCTCTGGCCGTAAGGATTGTCCAACGCCGCCTGGGTCGAAGACGACAATACCACCGGCGCCTTGTTGCCCGACTCGGCCAGCAAGCGGCAAACCTCCTCGGTCAACCCGGCATTGCCCGTCGCGAACTCGCTCACATCCTTCGGGCGATTCACCCCGGCCAAATGAAAGACAAAACCCGCACTGGCCAGTGCCGCCTTCAAATCCTCAGGACTCGACTCAAGGGTAATGCCGACAATATCCGTATAACCCATCTCGCCAAGGCGCACGGAAAGATTGCGGCCGATAAATCCGTCGGCCCCGGTAATCACGATACGCATGGCCGATCAATCCTGCGCTATCGCTGTTTCACCACGAGCGATGCGCCGCATGAAATCCAGTTTAAGCAACAGTTTCGTCATGCCAGCCTCGTCCAGACGCTCGGTATTGTGCGAGGTATATTCCACCGCCTCGGTAATCTTCTGCTCCCCCTGCTCGAAGAATTTGTCGTAATTCAAGTCGCGCCCATCGGCCGGCACGCGAAAATACCCCGGCAAATCCTCGGCGCTGGCACGCTCCTCGCGGCTCAACAAGGCCTCGTACAACTTTTCTCCATGACGCGTGCCAATCACACGAACCTCGTGATCCGACCGCTTCATCAAACCAAGAATCGCCTTGGTCAAGGTCTCCACCGTGGCCGCAGGCGCTTTTTGCACGAAAATGTCACCGTTATTGCCGTGTTCAAAGGCGAAAAGCACCAGATCGACCGCATCATCCAGCGTCATCATGAACCGCGTCATGTTCGGATCGGTCACCGTGATCGGCTTATCCGCCCGCACCTGATCCACGAACAACGGAATCACCGACCCGCGCGACGCCATCACGTTGCCATAACGGGTACCACAAATCACCGTACCCGTGCCCTCCAAGTTGCGCGACGCCGCGACCATTACCTTTTCCATCATCGCCTTGCTGATTCCCATGGCGTTGATCGGATAAACCGCCTTGTCGGTACTCAGGCAAACCACACGCTTCACCTTGGCGACAATGGCGGCTTCAAGCACATTTTCCGTACCCAACACATTGGTGCGAACAGCCTCCATCGGATGGAACTCACATGATGGCACCTGTTTCAAGGCCGATGCATGAAACACATAATCGACACCCCGCATTGCAGCGGTCACGGCCCGTGAATCCCGCACATCGCCGATGTAAAACTTCAGCTTCGGATTGTTATAGTGCTTGCGCATGTCGTCCTGCTTCTTCTCATCGCGGCTGAAAATACGGATTTCACCGATATCGGTATTAAAGAAACGGCGCAGAACGGCATTTCCGAAAGAACCAGTACCCCCGGTAATAAGCAGTACCTTACCCCTAAACACAATGTTTCCTCCCTTTCAAAAAATATATAGAATTGCTTTAAGACAATAAAAATGTTTGAATTTTTCTATTAAATTATCGATACTTTCATTTCAACAGAGACGTAATTTTCCCCCTGATCTGCTTGGCGCACTCTTCCCATTCTTCTGGAAACTCAGCAATCTTGCAGCGCCCCTTTGTAATGAGGTTTTGTTGAATAGACAAATTTTCTCCCAGCATCTGGACGGCATTCACCCAGGCAAAACTGTCGTTTGCATCGACATAAATCGCAGCATCACCACACAAATCTCGTGCGTACGGTAAATCAGCAACGATCTGCGGCTTCTCCCATTTCATGGCTTCCAAATGTGCAGAACTAAGGGACTCAAGCAGGCTTGGCATAACACATGCATCGCAGGCTTCGTAAATTGCACGGAGATGTTCCTTCTTAACCCACCCAGTAAAGATCAGCCTGTCAACTTCCATCAGCGCAGAGACATCAGTTCCACCGATGGAAAGCGCCTCTTCCTGAGTAATACTAAGCACTAGGCAGTCTGAACTACCTCGTCGGGCAAGTTCCGAAAACGCGTCGAACAACACTCGATGATTTTTGTGCGGCATTGCTGTGGAGACATAAAGCCATCTTCGAAAGCCTCGTTGTTTGGCCAATTCAAGCTTTCCAGCCAGCTCAATTGGCAAGCGAGAAGCCTGCACATCAGCCCCCGGTTCAGCAGCTTTGGGGACAACGAAAACATTTTTAGGAGCAGCCGAAATTTTTTTCACATATCCAGCCATTAAATGCGTCTGAACCAATACCGCATCTGCAGATCTTAACGAAAGTGGAAAGAACAACCTAAGCAATGCAACACTGAAACGGTTCTTTGGATGGAAACGTGTCACCTCCCATGGATACACCTGATGAGGGTTATTTATTGCCAGAAAATTCGGTACAGGCAATCGGAAGTAAGAACCCAAATTCAGAGACCAAACCACATCGACATTGTATTGCTCTGCCAATTTCTTAAGCCCATTGACCCCAAGAACAAACCGAGTCCATTCCTTGAAACGCCCCCAAGGCACCCGGACCATAGTCACATTTTTAAAACAAGAAAGCTGATTTAGCTCTGAATCTTCTGAGCAAGTAATAATCAGCTCATCTTGTGGAAATTCACGAACATAAGCTTTTAACAAAAGAATTACGTTCGATAGACCACCGCCACCACCGCTCAGGTACTGAAAGAGAAGTCGCATTTATTTAATAACCCAAATCCTACCGATCAAAAAAATCAGCCAAAGCTTCCACGTAACCGCTATAGACAAACGAATGTTCCGCGCATCTGCGTGCAGCCATACGCATTCGCATAAGATCGCTTTCAGACATCGCTAAGACGCGTCGCGCTCCAGCCACAAAAGAGTGTGCAGTAGTGTCATCCAACAAAATTCCCTCTTCGCCGTCTTTTATGTACCGATCTATATCTCCAGTACGATTCGCAAAGACTGGCACCCCGGCAGCCAGACTTTCAACCAACTTCGTCGAAAAACCGGCTGCAGATACTCGTTTCACCGGGCGCAGCAGAATTGAAAAATCAGATTGAGCAACCACAGTCGGCACCAACTCTTGCGCAACACGCCCATGAAAAATTAGCGCCCCATCCAAGTCATCCAAAAGACCAGCATCTCCATCTACACACGCCAGCAAATCAGCCCTACTCGGCCCCAAGAGATTCAAATTAATCGAAACCCCCTCCTGCCTAAGCAAGCGAATTGCATAGAGCGCAGACGAAAGCAAATCTTTCTTACCCGGTACGCCCGCATACACGAAACTCAGCGCAGCGTGTGACGAAGCCTCGACCACGGGGGGCCACTTCCGTTCGCTCAAATCGATTGTGGGCGGTACTCGAACAACCCTACAGAAGCGAGAGGCATAATAGCGCTCTAGAAAATGACTAATGACAATCAATCGACCAATCAGGCGATTGACAATTCGCATGCGAAATTCGTTGTCCAAATGAGCCACGCCAAACCGCCCCCCGACCAAACCCTCAGAGTCGTACCATTCGGTGCAATCAGCGATCAACGTAATTCGACGCAACTTGCATAGAAGAGTTAGGCGTAACAGAAAAAGTGACCCTCCGTGATATGCCACGATCGCCTTAACATCACCGAGATTCACTGACTTAAGCCATTTGAGCGTGTTACTGCCAGCAAATAGGTAGCGGAGCAGTCGCCGCACTGGCGATAGATAGCCAGTCCGAAATTCATCTTGAGAGTAATACTGAAAACCCTCATAACTGAATCGGCCGTTCCCTTCGCGATCCTCTGGCCTGCCGCTTTGCTCCCACCCTGCAAAGGCTACCTCGTAACCAGCCTGTCTTAACGCCCTACCAACCCCCATCACGCGAGCAGCAGCTGCATCGCCTGTTGGAAAGCGAAAGGCCCCGAGAATCAGTACGGTGTTTCTATTATTGTTCAAACAACCGCCCCCATTGCGGACGCTTTAGAGGCGGCCAAAAGCACTTCCCTGAATCGATCTCTGACCGCAGCTACTTCGTGGGACTTTCGCGCATGAGCCCAACCATTTTTTCCCATCTCAGTACGAACGTCGCTATCGAGAACGAGCATTCTTATGACATCCCCTAGCGCGCTGCCCTCAGTTCGATCAACCAAAACCCCGGCTTTTGAGGAACCTACATACTGACAGGAAGCCAAACTCGAAGGCCCATATGCAAGGACAGGGATACCTGCCGCAAAGTACTGAGGAATTTTTGTCGACACCGAAAGGCGGGTGTATTCGGCACACTCATCCGAGAACGATTCCACATGGATGGCAACATCACTTTCACTTAATACCGAGCCAACCCCCTCTGGGCGCACACTGCCTTTATACGTAACAACATCGCCAATGGACTCTAACCGGGTAGCAGCATCGGCATCATGAAGTGGGGCGAAAATATCCAGCGCCAAAGGCAGCCCTTGGTTTTTTAGGTTTTGCATCTGGGTTGCAATCTGCATCAAACATTCTGCGCGCCCAAGATGAAGCCCTCCTACATAAACGAACCGCACAACCCTACCCGGCCCCCGCCCCTCAGGATGAAGAAAAAATTCCGGCACCTCGACGGGATTCATGAAATCGTAAAAACTCCTCGAATATCGATTGGAATACTCACGAGACATCAACTCCCCAATCGACATCGCCAACGGCACCGAGTTAAACAATTGCTTGACTGCGCTCTGCAAGTAGCGAACGTGGAACGGGCTTCCAACCGAACGACCGGGAACCGAATACGTCGAAATCCAATCGTCCATAAAATGAGGCACCACTGGAATTCCCAACTCTTTCGCCAAACGAGAAACAAGCCGCACCATACGAATGCTTCCAAGCATCGAATAAATCACATCCGGCTTGAATTCACGAACGACCGCCAAGTTTTCTCGGCGGATTTGATATGGCAAAAAATCAAGAAACGGAACAGCGCCTTTCCGGACAATATCTCGAAAACCACTGCGCCCCTTGGAAGATGACAAACCACTTCCATTCCGAGCACCTCCCCCAGCGCTATCACCTAAGCCTCCGTTTGATTCTGCGCGATTCGCAAAATAACAAAAAGGCTTCAAATCACGACTAGAAAGTCTCAAATTATTCGCGCATATATTGCTGTTCGGCACAACGTTGGCGGTATAAATTTGGAAAATTCGATCCCGCGGCCAACCTTTGAAAAGATTGGACATCGTTATGCCGGTTGCGGTTATATCGTTAAACGGCTCACCATTTATAACCAAAACATTCAAAAAAGGCAAAGAACCCATACTTATCTTACTTCTTTTCTAGTTCTAATCCACACAACCAAGGTAACAACAAATCCAATCACTGCCGGCCCACTTTGAAATGCCTGATTATTTGCAGACATATAAGTGAACATTGTTGCAAACTGCAGCGAAAGTGAAATTGCATATGGATTTCTTGTATAAAGAGAGTCTTTCCAGACCAACGCAAAAATATAAGAAAAAACAAACACCAAAACAATTACACCAGGAAAAGTAACATCTGACGCCCACCACGGGAACATGGTATGCCATCGCACTTTAGAATCCCACCCCGTAGTCTTTTCTACGCGAGCCGGATATGTTGTCTTCTCGACATCGGTACCAAGATATTTATCGAAATAACTAGTCAAAAACCGAGAGTTTCCTGCACCCCAAGTAAATACAAATGGTTCATCAAAAGAAAGAGCTAGACCGTGGTACCCCTGCACCAAATAAGACGAGAAAGCTATAACGCCATCTTGCGCAACCTCTGGCAAATCACGGATAAAAATATTATCCCTATCTGCACTAATATCAATGGCATGCAACTCCGTTTGAACACCATAACCGTCATGACGTCCGATCTGGCCCTGTGTAAAAAATACCGCAAACAAGATCAGAATTGGCGCGGTCGCCGCTGACAGCTTTAAAATACTTTTTATATCAAATGCCGACTTTTTTCTTAGAACAAACATCCAAAAAAAACCAACAACCAAATCACCAATACCCTTATTGGTTCCAATAGCCAACCAAAGAAAAACCTCTAAGAAAACAGCGAAAATACCTAAAACACGATCCGATACCGTCAGACGCTCCCAATAAACTATCAATAGCGGCAAAACCATATTCAAAAACACCGCCACCACAATCCGAATGTATTCAATCCATGCTGTACCGGAAAAATTATCCGCATCGTGACTCTTTAGATATGCAACAGCAGGATTCAACAACAACTCTAGACTGAACTCATATCCACCACCCGTTCTCCAAAAAAGGGTCGGAAGGAAAAGAATTAACGTAAGGTACAAACCAAGTCTATATAGCTGTATTGGCGATTTTTTCCCTATATACTCCCCATATCGCTTTACGCCACCTGCGCGATATCCAATATTCATCGCACCAAATACAAGTGCCATGTACCCATAGACCTCCCACGAATAGCGCGACGGCCAAGGCCACGGCCCAAAGGCGAAGACCAATATAGTCGCCACCAAAAACATGGAATAAAAACGCAACGGGAAATATACGGCGCTTTTCATATTAAACTCGACACACAAAAATTAGCTGCACATATATTTACTTATTAATTGACAATCAAACAATTAAGCACCGCGACCATTACCGCCAAGTTTTGAAACCAACGGCATCGGCCTAATAAATGCCATCGCAAATGACAAATAGACCACTCCGCCTACAGATATTTTTGCCAATAACAATACCCACCAAATGAGATAGGCATAAACACTACCAACCAAAACAGCGCTTGCCGTGCACGCCAAACACCCGACAATAATTGGAACCAAAGTCTTTATTGTTGGCATGACACGAAGTCCCACTGCACGGTGCGAAAGAACAACATTAATTACCAAATACGGCCCAGCAAACAGGAGCGACTCAGCCGCTACTACACTTTCAGCTGTGCCAAATATCTGCAACGCTCCGATTAAAACCACAACCGCAAGTGTGCTCAGAAATATATTCATCTTTAGTTGAAGACGAACTTGGCCACTGGCTAGAAATAACCAGATAGTGGTAGTGGAAATTGGTAGGGCTACTGCCGCAACCGAATACCATTCGAGCAAGGGCACAGCCCCACCCCACTGAGCGCCATAGAGAATTCGAATTACTTCAGGCGCAATGGCATAGAGTATTGCTCCGGCAGGACAACCGACGAACGCAATCAACCGCAAAGCCTTAAGGTATGCCGCTCCCATACGATCTCTATCCGTACTCAGCGCCGATAATGAAGAGACCATTACATCTGTAACAACCATCGTTGCGTAGGTGGTTGGCATTGACTTCACGCCGTATGCCTTTTGATAGTTACCCAATATCGCACCGCCAAAATATCTTCCAACCAAGATGCCACCAAGATACAACTGGAAATAACAAATATAGTTTGAAAGAGCGAGACCCATTCCCATTTTGAGTTCAGGAACGGCGCTCCCAATACGTGTTGGCCAAGTAGGGCGATAACCTGAATATATAAACAGCAATACGCTGCGAACTGCCTGTAGCGCAACCGCCTGTCCAATTACAGCCCAGTAACCTGTATGAGCAACCGCCATAGCGACAGCCACTATCGAACTAATTAACAGCGCCACGGTATCAACAATATTCGTTGTTTTCTGTTTCAACTGGCGCTTCAAAAGCGCGGCAGGCTGTGTAGTTAAACTATTTAAGAATACAGCTGCCCCCATAATTAGAGAGACAACTTCCAGTTCCGGCTGGCCATAAAAAGTGGCAAGCAATGGGCCCGCAATAAACGCTGCTAACCAAAGCAACACTCCCAAGAGAACGCCAAAGGCGAAGAGAGCATT
Organism: Accumulibacter sp.; assembly: GCA_031732795.1. GTDB lineage: Bacteria > Pseudomonadota > Gammaproteobacteria > Burkholderiales > Rhodocyclaceae > Accumulibacter. The sequence goes on from JAVMKC010000021.1 coordinate 40,074, forward strand.
TACTTTTTCGCGCTCCAAATTAGGTGATTGCACCGTAACCCAAGTTAATCCAGTATCAAAGAGCACCAGAAACGCTACAAAACTGAGCACCATACCGGCAATTCCGAATTCCTCTGGGGAGACGTAGCGGGAGACAACCATCGTCGTGCCGATAGTCAGAATCTGCCTTAATGCCAAGAGAATGACCGCCCACTTCGCTGCGGCCCGTGCCAGAAAACCCACTTGATCATGCGCAGGGGCTCGAAAGGTGGATTTTTGATCAGCACCATGGTCAGTTGACTTAGTCGTTTGTTTTGGCAACAACTGCCAAGGAAACTTTCGCTTATCCACAAATCAAATTTGCTTCTTGTACCGAGATATTTCTCCCAGCAGGCCCTCTTTGATCCGATGGCAGGGTTTATATCCTAGTAGATTGCTTTTGCCAATATCTGCCAGCGAATCACGCAAACGATTGTCAATGTCGCTTTCGTCAGGACAGATGCTGACGTCGTTGAAACACGGACAGATCTTGACAGTATTGCGATAGACAACATTCTGTAAGCCCAACTGCTCAAAGATGGAAATGCTATCTCCCTCAAGACGGTCGCCGATTCTGTATTTACAGCCGCCTTCACAGGGCTTGATGCAGGCCAGCCACTGTTTTTCGACGTAGCTGCAGGCATGCTCCCAATCGCGCAGGGCACTCACGTCGCGATGGTAGAAGACATTTTGCAGGTAAAACTCGATGCGACCAGCGAAATGGGCGATCTTGCGAATAACAAAAGTTTCGCTTCCGTGCATCGGAAAACACTGATCAGCCTTGCGTGGGGACTGGCAGTTACCAAGAAACAAACAAAGTTGATTCATTTATAAAATCCACACTCTGGATGCCTGAAGAAACCCCTAATGATTTCAGGTAATGCCTGAAGACGCTCGAGAGCGGCACGCGCCAAGGGTTGCA
>JAVMKC010000022.1:0-40103 GCA_031732795.1 Accumulibacter sp.
AAGCACAACAGGGGCTTGCCGACGGCTGGCATCAGGTGGAAGCCAGGAACTTCAGGTTAGATAACGTTAACTCAGCATCAGCCTGCCAAGCGCGCTGGCAGGCTGTACCGCCGCCATTTGGTGAGGTAGACATAGTTCTGCCGATGGGCCTTGGTTGTCGATGGCAGCAGCTCCGGCCAAATTGTCGGCAGCCGCGCCATCAGTGACCCGTCGAACCTCGGAGACGATGCGATGCATGTCTCGTTCGCTTTGCGCCAAGGCCTCACTTGCCTCAGCAACAGAGGCAGTCGATGAAGCGCCGCGGTGGCCGATGTCGGCAAACTCGCGAAACATATCGTTGAGGGTCGTGAGTTGCGAACCTTGATCAGTCGATGAATGTGTGATGTCCGACAGTGAGGATGAAAGTTCATCCACCAGTCGTATCGTCGCGCTCAACTGTGCACGCGTTTGCACCAATTCGGTCTGGCCCATTTCGATCTGTCGTTCCAATTTGAGCGTCCGTTCGTCGATGGCCGATTTCAGTTCCAGGTTCACCGTTTGGAGCCGGGCCGTCGCGTCCGCGGCCATGGCATTGATCTCTACGGCAGCTTTGTCGCTAAGCGCCGCAAGCCGCGATACCTCGTCCGCCACCACCGCGAATCCGGCTCCTGATGCGCCGGCACGCGCTGCCTCGATGGCAGCATTCAGTGCCAGGAGATTTGTCTTGGTCGCGATGTCGTTGATCATCTTATTCTTCTCGGCAATTTCGTGGAACCACCCGCTGATTTTCACGATCCCTTCCTGAGTGTCACGCGATGCTGCGGCCATCTCGTTGGCTTCCTGTACCAGGGCCGACACGGTGCCGTCCAGACGTTCGATCGACTGCGAGTTGGCACTCATGACTCGGGTTGCTTCCTGAATCATACGTTCGGAATCTGCGGCAGCGGCTTTGTTCTTGTCGACGATCCTGCCGATCACACCAAAGCAATCTTGTGCGCGAACCAGCGCCTCGTCCTGGGCACGTGAGACGTCCTGCAAGGCGACTACGGATGTTGCCAGATGGTCGACGGTGGCTTGCATTTCCTGCGTCTGACTAAGGAGCGAGGTGACGGCGCCTTTAAGCGGGCGACCGATCATTTCGCTCAGACGGCGCGCAACCCATACGGATAAACTCACCGCCAATACGAACATCAGGCCCGCGGCATAAGTGCCGAGAGTGATCGAACGAATTGCCAGAGCAAACGCGTTGCCGACGCTCTTCGATGTCAGCTCGACGGTGTTGCCGAGGGTGTTGCGTATTTTCGTTACAGTCGGAAGATATCCGTCCACGAAAGATCGGAGTGCCTGTTCACGCTCGCCTTTGAGAGAATTGGTCTTGATTTCGTCCTGTATCGATGTGATCAGAGACAGATCGAACGACAGGAACTCCTCGATCTCGGACTTCACCGATTCGTCGTCCACTTCGCCTTTCAGACGTTCCAAGCCTTTGGTTAGAGCGGAAAAGTGGTTCTGGTAGGCCTGCCAGTTCTTTTCATCGGGAGTGGTCATGAATGTGCCCATGGCGCTCATGCTATCTTGCAATCCCATCAGTAATTTCTGGGTTGCCAGCGCGTGGGCTTGATGTTCGAGCATGTGAGGCCGCTGAGCAATGGCGAACAAAGCGCACCCCAGGCTGATCAGGAAAGTCACGCTCATGACACTCACAATCATCCAGGTCAACAGTTTGACTTTTGTCTGGAGTGACGAGTGTATGACCTTTTCGGAGAGACGGTTGAATTTCAGTTCCCGAATGAAGCCGAATCTAAGTACCAACACCTATCCCTCCAATTAAAAAGAAGCGGCCGACACGCGGCAGCCTGAATAACCGCGCATCGGTCATGACCGGTGCTTGCTACTTCAGCTCATCACATAGCTTGATGATAGTCATCAACCGCTCTTTTTGCTCCCCGGTCACCAGCTTTTCTGCGTCGGCGATATTGCCGGCGAGGATCAACGGAACGACCTTGGTCTCCCGCAGTCTGTTGAAATCCCCCCAGATCTTCTTCAACTCGTCGAGTCTGGCCTTCTTGTCCGCTGCGACGTTGAGGTCTCTGATCAGATTGCTGACTTTGTCGGCAGAATTCTTGACCAGCGCCTGCTGATCTGGTCCGCGCTTGTCGGCGTTTTTGAGCATGGTCATCAGGGAATCACGAACTGGGCCGATCGCTGCCTTGACCTCCGCGGTGGTTGCTGCGGTGACCGGGAACGCCAGCGCGAACGAAAGGCAGAGTGCCAGCAAATGACGCACTTTGACGGAATGAAACATTTTGATATCTCCTCAAATTTCGATCTATTCACCAAATCGGAGCACGGTCTGATTCACCGGGAGTCTGTCGGATTCGATCAGTCGCCGCGAGTTGCTTGGGAATGCGAAGACTGCTTTTGCCGATTTCGAGACGTGTAGTGGGCCCATGTCACGAGAAATCGGGGAAACTGGATCCGTTTCCCCCTGGTGCAGTCGATCAGTCTCAAACCTGACAGACTGCTGGCACAAATGCTCCTGGCCCATTTAACGGCTGCAATGACCAATACTTGAGAACCTTGATAATCAAGGCCTTGTGAATCACGAATCTGCAGGAGAGGGATTGCACTCGACTCGCAAAGGCAGATCGTTTTGTCTACGCCTTCCAGACATGTGCTCTGACGTGTTGCCTGATTCTAAATCCTTTAAATCGGGCCGATTTCGACCAGGCAATCATAAAAGGTCGCTCCGCCACCGAGATCGGTCAGTGCCTGGCTGGTGACCTCGTTGCAGTTTCGGCCATCTGGAGAGAGTTTACGCCACCAGATCGATGTGGCGACGGCGACGCCGGGTCGTACCCGATCGCTGAGTACCGCGCGTGCCTGGAATTCACCCCGATGGTTGAAGACGCGGACCAGTGCACCGTCGGCAATGTTTCGGCCAGCGGCATCGAGCGGATTCAATTGCACTGCCGGTGATTTCTCCTGCGCCAGAAAGCGGGCCGAATTGGCGAAACTGGTATTCAAAAAATTGCGAGCCGGCGGGGTGAGCAATGCCAGGGGAAAATCATGGGCCAGGGCACTGTTCCGCCACTCGTGCGGTGGAATGAAAGCGGGCAAGGGGTCGAGACCGGCGTGCGCCATCGTTGCGCTGTAAAACTCGCACTTGCCGGAGGGGGTGAGGAATCCGCCGTTGGCAAAAGGAGCATGTTTTTTTGGCAGCGTGAGGCGGGCATGGCCGTCGCGTTTGAGTTGTGCCCATGAGAGGCCGTTCAGGCGCGGATCGTCCCAATCAAAGGCTTGTTGGCACAGGGTTTCGTCGCTGTCGGCGAAACAGGGGTCGTCAAACCCCATTTTTTGCGCCAAACGGCGGAAAAGTTCGGTATTCGGCAGCGCTTCGCCGCGCAGGGCGATGGCCGGCCGATTGACTTGAAGGTGCAGGTGTCCGTAAGACTTGTGGATGTCGAGTTGCTCCATGTGGCTGGGAGCCGGCAGCAGAATGTCGGCGTAATCGGCGGTGTCGGTTTGAAACAGGTCATGAACGACGGTGAACAGGTCGTCGCGGGAAAAGCCGCGTACCACCTCGCCCGATTGCGGCGCGACGGCGACCGGATTGCTGTTGTAGACCAGCAGTGCCTTGATCGGCGGCTGTGCGTTGAGCAGGTCGTGGCCGATGGTGCTCATGTTGATCACTCGTGGCCTGGGTGTCGGCATCAGATCGGGCCGTTCGAGCGCTGCGTTTGCCACCGGGTAATTGCCGGAGGTCGACAGCAGAATGCCGCCGGCCGGATGCCGCCAAGCCCCGGTCAGCGCCGGCAGACAGGCGATGGTGCGCAAGGCCATGCCGCCGCCAGCGGTACGGTTGATTCCGTAATTGGTGCGAATGGCTGCCGGTTTGCCGTGTCCGTAGACGTGAGCCAAGGCTTCGATTTCGCTTTCCTGGATACCGCAGATCGTTGCGACGCGTGCTGGAGAATAGTCCTGAACACGTTCGGCAAGTGCTGGAAAGCCTAAGGTATATTGCGCGATGTAATCGTGATCGAGCAGATCGTCCCGAATCAGCACATGCATCATCCCCAAGGCCAGGGCGCTGTCGGTTCCCGGCAATGGCGCAATGTGCTGGTCGCACTTGTCGGCGGTGGCCGTGCGGTATGGATCGATGGCGATCAGCCGGGCGCCGCGACGGCGAGCTTCCTGGGCCAAACGCCAGAAATGCAGATTGGAGACGACACTGTTGGTCCCCCACAGCAGGATCACGCGGGCATCGACGACATTCTCGGCGTCGAAACCGATGCTGGCGCCGACAGTCGCCCAGTAACCGGCGGCGCCGGCACTGGCACAAATGGTCCGATCGAGTTGCGATGCGCCGAGCCGATGAAAGAATCGGCGATCCATCGACCCATACCCGAGTAGCCCGGAATTGCCGGCGTAGCTGTACGGAACGATGGCCTCCGCCCCGTATCGGGCAATGATCTCCTGATAACGTTCGGCGATCGTCGTCAGGGCTTGTTCCCAGGAAATGCGTTCGAAGCGGGCGCCGGGGCCTTTGGCGCCGATGCGGCGTTGCGGATAAAGCAGACGATCGGGATGGTAAATCCGTTCAGGGTAGTACGCGACCTTGGTACAGAGAACGCCGGCGGTCGGCGGATGATCGTCGGCGCCGCTGACTTTGACGACACGCCCATCGACGACGCTGATGTCGAGAGCACAGGTATCGGGACAATCGTGCGGGCAGGCGCCGCGGATTTTCACGATGTCGTTGACGTTGTTCATTTCCATCGGCTCAAGAATTTGAATCCAGCGAATCCAGCCAGACCGCTAATCCTTGGGCGTTCAACTCGACGTCGGTAGCGATGACTTCCCAGACGGTTTCGTGTGGCAACCGGCAACCGAAGGCTTGGATTTCTCCGAGCAGCATTTCCGCAAGCGCGGTTTGCAGACGTTGTGAACGCTGATCACCCGCGTTTTTCTCGCGCTCGGCGATGGCGACATGTGCGTCCACCAGACGATGCAACTGGTCAGCCTGGCGTCTGACATCGACGAGTTGACTGAAATGGGTGAGATAGACCACTGGTGGTCGAAAGCTCATGATCCGATCAATCGAGGCTTGCATCGCCTGGGGATCGAACTGGACCGGCGAAGTGGTAGGGAAAAGAAATTGCCGGCCGTCGGTATCGAGTTCGCGATACGACATGCCGAAAATATCACCGGTGAATACGCTGCCGCTTCGGTGATCGACGAGAGCCAAGTGATGGCGAGCGTGGCCCGGGGTATCGATGCACAGCAATTCGCGACCGGCGAGTGACAGAACCAGACCATCGGTGGCCTTGATGATCCGCTGTTCGTCAATTGGCAGAATTTCTCCGTACAAACGACGAAAGGCTTGTTCACCATAAACCCCGATCACGCCGGCGACCAATTTCGTCGGATCGACCATATGTGATACTCCGCGGGGATGAACCACCAGTCGCGCCTGCGGAAAGTTCTGCATCATCAGCCCCGCGCCACCGGCATGATCGAGATGAATGTGGGTCAGGATGACGTAATCGACCGCATCCGCCGTGAGGCCAAGCTGCGCCAACGCCGCCAGCGTCGGCTGCAGAGCCTCCTTGCTGCCGGTATCGACGATGGCCACCCGTCCATGCTCCACGATCAGGTGGACAGCGGCCAGTTGCCGACGTACGTAAGCCGCGTCTACCGCGTGGATATGATGGTCGAAATGCCAGACTGATTCCATGACTGTCCCGGGAATGAGGTCGATAAAAGACCGATTCTGAATCGGGGGCTGACATCCCGCAAGCCATTTTCCGTGGATAACGGGGGATAGCGCGGGGGATAGCGCGGAGGATAGCGGATATTGCAACGCACAATCGACTCGTCATTTCATTTAGAATGCCCGGTTTTTCCCCGCCGGCCCGGACGGCTTGGCTGGGCGGCATTGATAGCAAAGCGATCAGGAGAAAGTGCGATGACCTTGCAGAGCAAACCGACGACTGATGATGTCAGAATTCGTGAAATCAAGGAACTGGTTCCGCCGGCTCATGTCTTTCGCGAGTTCCCGGTCGGCGTGCGGGCGGCGCTGACCACGTATAACACCCGTCAGGACATCCACCGCATCCTGCACGGCGCCGACGACCGTCTGCTGGTGGTGATCGGGCCTTGTTCGATCCATGACGTGGAATCAGCAATCGATTACGCCAAGCGTTTGCATCAGGAGGCGCAACGTTGGCAGAACGATCTGCTGATCGTGATGCGGGTCTATTTCGAAAAACCGCGCACCACTGTCGGCTGGAAAGGGTTGATCAACGATCCGCGTCTGGACAACAGCTTCCGGATCAATGAAGGACTACGTCTCGCCCGCGGTCTGCTGCTGGAAATCAACGACATGGGCTTGCCCTGCGCCACCGAGTTTCTCGATACCATCACGCCACAATACACCGCCGATTTGATTGCCTGGGGCGCGATCGGCGCGCGCACCACGGAGTCGCAAGTGCATCGTGAACTCGCCTCGGGATTGTCATGCCCGGTCGGTTTCAAGAATGGCACCGACGGCAATATCCGGATTGCCATTGATGCCCTCCGCGCGGCACAGGCGCCGCATCATTTCCTGTCGGTGACCAAGGCCGGACATTCGGCGATCGTCTCCACCGCGGGGAATGAGGATTGCCACGTGATTCTGCGCGGCGGCCGTGAACCGAATTACGATACTCTGCACGTCGACGCAGCGTGCAAGGAAATCGCCGCCGCGGGGCTGGCGGCGCGATTGATGATCGATGCCTCGCACGCCAACAGCAATAAACGCTTCAAGGAGCAGGTTGCGGTAGTCAACGATGTGGCCAGTCAATTGGCGGCTGGCGAAGAGCGGATCATCGGCATGATGATCGAATCGCATCTCGTCGAGGGAAGGCAGGATCTGGTGCCGACGAAACCCCTGACCTACGGCGTGAGTATTACTGATGCCTGTCTTGGTTGGGAGGAATCACTGACCGTTTTGGCCACTCTCGCTCAAGGCGTAGCGGCCAGGCGGTTGAAGGCAGTGGATAAGTAAGAGTCAGTAAAGGTAAATACGGCTGAAGGTCAGGGCAAAACTGCTAAAGCGTGAATTAGCCGAGAGACTGCAGAACAACCAAAACATGACGGCGCCGCATTGGGCGCCGTCATGTTTTATTGAACCGAAAGCAGAACCGCTCCGGTAGCGGCGGCAATTGTCAGCGGAGCTTCATTTCCTTGTAGATCACATGCTTGCGAGCTTTTGGATCGTATTTCTTGATTTCCATTTTGCCAGGCATGGTTTTTTTGTTCTTGGTCGTGGTGTAAAAGTGACCCGTTCCGGCGGTCGATTCGAGCTTGATTTTGTCACGCATCATTTTTCTCCTGATCAGATCTCGCCGCGCGCCCGCAGATCAGCGAGCACCACTTCGATACCGTTTTTGTCGATGGTCCGCAGGCCGGCGTTGGACACACGCAAACGAACCCAACGGTTTTCGCTTTCGACCCAGAAACGACGGTATTGCAAATTCGGAAGGAAGCGCCGCTTCGTTCTGTTGTTGGCATGGGAAACGTTGTTCCCGACCATCGGGCTTTTGCCCGTCACCTGGCAAACACGCGCCATGATCGTTACTCCAGAAGTATTGGAAAATAAAGCCGCATATTGTAGCTTAACGGAACGGTTTCCTTCAAGCCCAAGCTATCCGTTGATTCGCTCAGCAGGGTGCGCCAAGACAAACGGTTCCGAGAAAATTTCGTTTGGATTGGCGGATCAGCGTGTCAAACGACGGCGCCATCGCTATTGGCGCCTTCGATGCCTTTCTTCACTCTGACGAACTGTTCGCGGGAAACACCCAGCCACATCACCAACGGGCTGGCGACCAGCACCGAAGAATAAATGCCGAAACAGATGCCGATGGTCAGCGCCAGGGCAAAGTAGTAGAGGGTCTCGCCGCCGAAAATCAGCATCGACAGAACCATCAACTGCGTTGAGCCGTGGGTGATGATCGTCCGTGAGATGGTGCTGGTGATGGCGTGGTCGAGAACCTGCGGCGTGCTCAGCCCGCGCGTTTTTTTGAAGGTTTCGCGGACCCGATCGAAGACCACCACCGATTCATTGACCGAGTAGCCGAGAACGGCCAGCACCGCGGCCAGGACGGACAAGGAGAATTCCCATTGGAAGAAGGCGAAGAAGCCGAGAATGATCACCACATCGTGCAGATTGGCGATGATTGCCGAGACCGAGAAGCGCCATTCGAAACGAAAGGCCAGGTAGATGACGATGCCGATGACCACCAGCAACAAGGCCAGCGCGCCGTTCTCGGCGAGTTCACGGCCCACCTGCGGGCCGACGAATTCGACGCGTCGGAGATTGGCGCCGGGTGCCTCGTTGGCCAGCGCTTGGAGCACCGATTCGCCGATCTTGGCCGTGTTCTGTTCAGCTTTCAGTGGCAGACGGATCAGCACATCCTGACTGGAGCCGAAGTTCTGTACCGAAAAATCGGTAAACCCGGCTTTACCAAGACCATTGCGAACATTTTCGAGATTGGCCGCCTGCGGATAATTGATTTCGATCAGCGTGCCGCCGGTGAATTCGACCGAAAGATGCAAGCCGCGGCTGAATAGAAAAAAAACCGCCAGCAGAAAAGTGATCAGCGAAATGATGTTGAACGTCAGGGCATGACGCATGAACGGGATATCTTTGCGAATCCGGAAAAATTCCATGACCGGGCGTCCTCAATGAGTGGCAACCGTGTTGCCGGGTTTCCAGACTTGTCCGATGGACAGCGATTCGACTTTGCGGCGGCGACCATAAATCAGGTTGATCAACGCGCGCGAGACGACCACCGCCGAGAAGAGAGAGGTCAGAATGCCGAGACAATGCACCACCGCGAAGCCGCGTACCGGGCCGGAGCCAAAGACCAGCAGGGCGATGCCGGCGATCAAGGTGGTGATGTTGGAGTCGAGGATGGTGCCGAAGGCGCGTTCGTAACCGGTATGGATCGCCGCCTGCGGTGACGAGCCGTTGCGTAATTCTTCGCGGATGCGCTCGTTGATCAGCACGTTGGCGTCGATGGCCATGCCGAGTGTCAAGGCGATGGCGGCGATGCCGGGGAGTGTCAAGGTGGCTTGCAGCAAAGAGAGCAGGGCGACCAGGAAGAGCAGATTGGCCGCCAGAGCCAGCACCGAAACCAGCCCGAACAACACGTAATAGGCGATCATGAACGCGGCGATGGCCGCGAAACCCCACATCGTCGATTGAAAACCTTTTTTGATGTTTTCAGCGCCCAGGCTCGGGCCGATCGTCCGCTCTTCAATGATCTCCATCGGTGCCGCCAACGAACCGGCGCGCAACAGCAGCGCCGTGTCGTTGGCTTCCATGGTGCTCATCCGGCCGGAGATCTGCACCCGTCCGCCGCCGATTTCGGTACGGATCACCGGCGCGGTAACCACTTCGCCTTTGCCCTTTTCGATCAGCAGGATCGCCATCCGCTTGCCGACATTGTCGCGGGTGACATCCTTGAAAATGCGCGCACCGGCGGAATCCAGCGTCAAATGCACGGCCGGTTCATGGGTCTGGTTGTCGAAGCCCGGCTGCGCATCGGTCAGCCGGTCGCCGGTGAGAACCACCTGTTTCTTGACCAGCAGCGGCAGACCGCCGCGCTCGACGTAGAGTTCGGCGCCGAACGGCACCTGCCCTGCTTGTGCCGTTTCGAGCGCTCCCGGAGTTTCATCGACCATGCGGATTTCCAGGGTGGCGGTACGGCCGAGCAAATCCTTGGCTTTGGCGGTGTCCTGAACGCCGGGCAGTTGCACCACCACCCGGTCGGCACCTTGCTGAGCGATCACCGGTTCGGCGACGCCGAGTTCGTTGATCCGGTTGTGGAGCGTGGTCATGTTCTGCCGGATGGCGAATTCCTGGATGCGTTTGATCGCCTCCGGTTTCAGCGTGGCTACCAATTTGAGGTCTTCGCCTTCGCCTTGCTCGAACAGCTGCAGATCGTTGTGATTGTCCTCGATCACCCCGCGAGCCTTGCCGCGTGTCTCGGCATCACGGAAGCGGATCGCCAGACGTTCACCCTCGCGGGCGATCCCGGCATGGCGCAAGTTCTTGTCGCGTAAAAGGCTGCGCAAATCGCCAGCCACCGAATCGAGCCGTTTGGTCAGCGCGCCTTTCATGTCTACTTGCAACAGGAAGTGCACGCCGCCGCGCAAGTCGAGACCTAGATACATCGGCAAGGCTCGCAGGCTGGTCAGCCACTGCGGCGAACTCGACAAAAGGTTCAGGGCGACGACGTACTGCGAATTACCCGGATCGGGATTGAACTGCTTTTCGAGAACGTCGCGCGCTTGCAGTTGGGCGTCACCGCTGCGCAAGCGTACCTTGACACCGTTCGGATCGAGAAAGATGCCGTTGGCCTCTATCCCCGCTGCCTGCAGTGCCGTCGCCACACGTTCGCGCGTCTTGTCATCGATCTTGATCGTCGCCTTGGAACTGGATACCTGAACCGCGGGCGATTCGCCGAAGAAATTCGGCAAGGTATAGATCAGGCCCAGTAACAGCGCGATGGCGACGGTGAAATATTTCCAGAGCGGGTAGCGGTTCATGGTGACCTGCGAGGCGAAGAAGACGAAGTCGATGCAGCAGTTGAATTCCCGGTAACGATCAGAGCGATTTCAGCGTTCCTTTGGGCAGTACGAGCGAAACCGCCTGTTTCTGAACCTGAATTTCGACAGCGTTGGCGACTTCGAGAGTGATGAAATTGTCACTGACCTTGGTGATCCGTCCGGCGATTCCCCCGCCGGCGATCACTTCATCGCCTTTGTTGAGCGCTTCGAGCAGAGCTTTGTGCTCCTTGGCGCGCTTCATTTGCGGACGGATCATCAGGAAATACAGGACCACGAACATCAAAATGATCGGCAGCAACTGCATGAAACCACCGGTTGGATCGGCGGCAGCCGATTGCGCGTAAGCGGGGCTGATCAGCACCTTTGTCTCCTATGAAATAGCGGGGATAAATGCGAACCGACGATTGTACCACCGCGCCAAGCTGACATCGGGCTGACCCAATCCACTAATCCGCTCGAAGGAGACGGTCGTCAGTGGGCAGATGTTTCGCCGCGGGTTCGACACGGACGAAAGAGATTTCGTTGATGGTGCAGGCTCGCAAGGCTGCTTGCGAGGCGCTTAATGCGTTGCCGAATCTTCCAGATGGATTACGTCATCGTGCTGCCGCTGATTCGCTTCATGCAAGCGTTTCACCAGATACATCATGCCGCTGACGAACAGTCCGAAGAGGGTGATCACCGCGTAGATCGACATGTTGTAACGCATCATCAGGTAGTAACAGCCGGTCATGGCCAGGATGGACAGGTTTTCATTGAAGTTCTGTACCGCGATCGAATGACCGGCTCCCATCAGGATATGACCACGGTGTTGAAGCAGGGCATTCATCGGGACGACGAAAAAGCCGGAAATGGCGCCGATCAGAATCAGTAATGGGATTGCCAGCCAGAGATGGTGCACGAAATTCATGACGATCACGATGATGCCCATGGCGATGCCCAGCGGAATGACGCGTACCGACTTGCGCAAAGTGATCAGTTTCGCTGCGCCGACGGCTCCCAGGGCAACGCCGATGGCCACCACCCCCTGTAGACGGCTCGACATCGACAAGTCCAGATGCATGGCCTTCTCCGCCCATTTGATGACGATGAACTGCAAGGTCGCGCCGGCCCCCCAGAACAGCGTGGTCACGGCCAATGAAACCTGACCGAGGCGGTCGCGCCAGAGCAAACCCAGGCAGTGGTTGAACTCGCGGATCAGATAGAGCGGGTTTTTATGCAACACCCGGTGATCGACACCGGTGTCGGGAATGTAGAGATTGAAGATGGCGGCCAGGAGGTAAAACGCGGCCACGAAGCATAAAGTCATTTCGCCGAGGGTATCCACGCCAGTGTCGATCAGCGGAAAATCGAAAGCCAGCAGGGCTTGGGCAACCTCGGGTTTGATCAGAATCCCGCCGACGACGACGCCGAGGATGATCGCGCCGACCGTCAGCCCTTCGATCCAACTGTTGGCGACGACCAGCAGACGGTGTGGCAGGTATTCGGTCAGAATGCCGTATTTGGCCGGGGAATAGGCGGCGGCGCCGAGTCCGACCACCGCATAGGCCAGCAGCGGGTGCACATCCCAATACATCATCGCGCAACCGATGATTTTTATGCCGTTGCTGATGAACATCACTCGCCATTTGGGCATCGAATCGGCGAAAGCGCCGACGAAAGCGGCCAGGACGACGTAAGAGATGGTGAAAAACGTCTTCAGCAACGGCTCATATTCTTGCGGCGCCTGGATTTCGCGCAACAAAGCGATGGCAACGATCAGCAGGGCGTTGTCGGCCAGCGCGGAAAAAAACTGCGCCGCCATGATCACGTAAAAACCAAATGGCATTGAGACGCCTTGAATGCGGCTGTTCTGAGTATCGGCGACTTATACCATGAATGATGGGATTTTGTTATCGCTCGCCGATAAGCTGGCCGAATGTCCACTCAAAGTCACAGCGGCTGTGGCATGACCGTGGGCAGAGTACCTGTGACGAGGGCGTTGTGGCTGACATTTGACTGGTGACTAGGCTGCTTTTGTCAAATTCTACCTATTAAATTGGTTTAATTAATCAATATTCAATGAGATGATCGAGGCGAACGGCTGATTCAGATCACTTGACGCTTTTGCCGGCGAGCAGTTGCGCCAGTTCGACAGCAGTGCGCACGCCCATTTTGTCGAATAAATTGGCCCGATGCACTTCAACGGTGCGCATGCTGATCAACAATTCCTCGGCGATCACCTTATTTAGTTTGCCAGCCAAGATGCGTTCCATGACCTGTTTCTCGCGGGTGGTCAGGGTGTCGATCAACGTTTTGAGCGAATTGGCGCCGGAGGCGGTGACCCTTTGATTTTCATTGAGTTTCAGGGCTTCGATGACCCGGTTGGCCAGTTCGTTGTCATTGCACGGTTTTTCGACGAAATCGAAAGCGCCCCTTTTCAACGCCGAAACGGCCATCGGCACGTCGCCATGGCCGGTGAGAAAAATCACCGGCAGCTTGTTGCCGCGCTCGTTGAGGATGTCGAACAGTTCTGGTCCGCTCATGCCGTCCATGCGGATATCGAGCAGCAGGCAGCCGATCAAACTGCTGTTCCAGACGGCCAGAAATTCTTCGGCCGAGCCGAAGCCCTGACAGGCGACACCGCGTGACTCGAGTAGCCAAGCCAGTGAATCGCGGATGGCCTCGTCGTCATCGACCAGGTAGGCATATGGAATCATGAGCGGGCAATCGGTAAAGTGATGATGAATTGGCTGCCACCATCGGGATTGGCTTCGGCCCACAGACGGCCGTGGTGAAACTCGACGATCGACCGACAGATATTCAGTCCCATGCCCATGCCATCCGCTTTGGTCGAGAAGAGGGGAGTGAACAGTTTCTCGGCGATTTCCGGAGAAATCCCGCTTCCGCGATCGATGACCCTGATTTCCATCTGCTGATCACGCTGGACCAGCGTGATCGTCAGCGATCTTTGTGTGGGCGGCGTATTCCCCATCGCTTCGATACCGTTGCGCATCAGATTGAGCAAGACCTGTTCCAGCATCACTTGGTCAGCGAGCAATTGTGGTCGCATGCCCTGAATTTCACGAACGATACGCACGCCGTGGCGCTTGGCGCTGGCTTCGATGAAACCGATGCTGTTGTCGATGGCTTCCGCCAGATCGCAGGGGCCCAGTTTGGGTTCGCTTTTACGAACGAAATCATGGACCCGCCGGATGATATGGCCGGCGCGTTGCGCTTGTGCCGCCAATTTGCCAAGAGCTTCCCTGATCTCGGCAACCTTGAAATCGCCAGATTCGAGCTTGTTCAGACAACCGGTGTTGTAGCTGGTAATCGCCGCCAATGGCTGGTTCAGTTCATGGGCCAAAGTCGAGGCCATTTCGCCCATCGTGACCAGACGAGCGGTGACTTGCAGTTTTTCCTGTTGCTGGCGGGCCAATTCTTCGGCATGACGACGTTCGGTGACATCGATGATCGAACCCATCCAGCCGGTTTGCCGTCCATCGGCATCGATCAACGGCGCCTCGTAGATCAAGGCATCGAAACGCGTGCCGTTACGGTGCATCAAAGGAATTTCGAACCCTTGGTCCGGCGCGTTACCCTGCAGCACATTATTGTGCAATTGCAACGTCCGTTCCATCTCCTCGGGAGCCCAGTACGGCATGGGTGGGGGTTGGCCGATCAACTCCTCGGCACTATAGCCGACCATCCTCTGGAACGCCGGATTGGCGTAGATGATGCGGCCCTGCAGGTCACGGGCCCGCATGCCGACCACCAGCGAATCCTCCATCGATTTACGAAAAGCATATTCGGTGCGCAAGGCCTGTTCCGCCATCTGACGACGCTGCATCGAGCCGCGCACGACCCACAGACTCCAGAAAACCGCCGCGGCGAGGATCAGGATCAGCGTGGTGATCAACGTTTGCGCCATATTGCCGTCGCCCCGATAGGCCGTGACCTGCATCAGGACACCGTAACCGGGTGGGTCGAGAGCGACCGTATAGCTGAGGGTGGTCGGCGAAGCGTCAATTTTCGATTTGCTGGCCAGCAGCGCGCCGTTGGCGTCGGTCAGTCGCACCTGATATTTTTCGGCGAACCACCACGGGACTTGTTGTTGCAGCAAGGCCGGAACGGAATAGACAGCGACCAGGGCGCCTTGAAAGCGCTGATTGTCGAAGATCGGCACATAAACCTCTAGACGGGTTTCACCATCCGCCAGGTACATTTCGCGATAGACCGGCTTGCCGAGCCGGGCGAGGTCCAGGGTGCGACTGACCGGGTTGGTACCTGCCGGTTCCTCATTACTTTGCTGCATGGCTCGCATTGGCATCCCCTGTACCGTCCGTCCAGCGGTATCCAGCCAAAGCAACTGCATGATTTCCGTGTTGTTCTTCAGAATGTGCCGGGCGCGGAGGTCGAAGGTCTCCGCTCGTTTGTGCGCCAGAAACAGATCGAGTGCCAATTGATCCAACTGTTCCGCATTGCCGTCGAGATGAAAGCGCAAACTTTGCTCGATCCACAACACGTCGGCGATCAGCGTTGCGCGTTGCTCGTCCACTTCCTGACGGTTCAACAGCCAGATCAGAGCGATCAACAGCGCGAAAAGCAGACCGACGGCCAGCCGCAATAGTGACAGATACCAATTCGACCATTTCAGCGAGCTGCTCGATCGAGGATCGTAGTAAGGGCTGATTGAAGTCTCGTTCATCAAACTTGGTTTTTACAGGTCTTTCGCAAAAATGCAGATCGTTGAGTGGCGGGAGCTTTTACGCTGCAAAAACGCACATTCATCCCTGATCAGGCAATTTTTCCCGCGAATATTGCGGATTTCCACAATGGTGCCGTCAGTCGTTTCGAGTATCATGGCTCGCTGTAACACACAGTACCAGCCAAACTTCAACCAAAAGGTTTGTGGAGGAGACAAAAAAATGAAACTGTCCAAGTTATTGTTCGGTATGGCCGCCTGCGCTTTGACGGCGCTTCCGTTTACCGCTCAGGCGCAACAACCGATCGTCATCAAATTCAGTCACGTGGTGGCGCATGACACACCCAAGGGTCTGGCCGCCGAATTCTTCGCCAAGCGCGCCGGTGAACTGACCAAGGGTAAAGCCAAAGTCGAAGTTTACGCCAACTCGACCTTGTATAAAGACAAAGAGGAAATGGAGGCCTTGCAGCTCGGCGCCGTACAAATGTTGGCGCCGTCGCTGGCCAAGTTCGGACCGCTGGGGGTCAAGGAATTCGAACTGTTTGATCTGCCCTATGTTTTTGATAATTACAATGAATTGCATCGGGTAACCCAAGGCCCGGTCGGGGCCGCCTTACTCAAGAAACTCGAACCCAAAGGGGTGGCCGGACTGGCTTTCTGGGACAACGGTTTCAAGTCGTTTTCAGCCAATACGCCGATCAAATTGCCCGCGGACCTGAAGGGCAAGAAGATGCGTATTCAATCGTCGAAAGTGCTCGAGGAGCAGATGCGGGCCCTCAGCGCACTCCCACAGGTGATGGCCTTCTCGGAAGTCTATCAAGCGCTGCAGACGGGCGTCGTCGACGGCACCGAGAACCCGATTTCGAATCTCTACACGCAGAAGATGTTCGAAGTGCAGAAGTACCTGACTCTCACCGAACACGGCTATCTCGGCTATGCGGTGGTAGTCAACAAGAAGTTCTGGGAAGGCTTGCCGGCCGATGTGCGCGGGCAGCTTGAAACGGCGATGAAGGAAGCCACCGCCTACGCCAACAAGATCGCCCGGGAACAGAACGACAAGGATCTGGAAGCTGTGAAGAAGAGCGGCAAGACGCAGATCTATACCCCGACTGCCGCGGAGAAGACGGCGTTCAAGAAAGCACTGGCGCCAGTGCATACAAAAATGGAATCTCGGATCGGCAAGGATCTGTTGCAATCGGTCTATAAAGAAACGGGTTTCGATCCGAACAAACTCTGATCACCGGCAAGAAAACAAATCAGCCCGTTGGCGCAATTCCGGACCAACGGGCTTTTTTTCAGTCAGGGAGGAGTGTGTTCAATGAAGATTCTCGATCACCTGGAGGAATGGCTGATCACCTTCCTCATGGGAGCGGCAACCACGATCATTTTTGTTTCAGTCGCGCATCGTTACTTGTCGAGCGTGGAAATTCCCGGTCTGCAGGACTGGTTGCTGTCGCTCAATTTTGGCTGGGCGCAGGAACTGTGCATCATCATGTTCGTCTGGATGGCCAAGTTTGGCGCCGCCTATGGCGTTCGTACCGGGATCCACGTCGGCGTCGATGTGTTGATCAACCGCATGCAAGGCCATACCCGGGCCAAATTCATCGTTTTCGGTCTGCTGGCCGGCGCCTTGTTTACAGGCGTCATCGGCACCCTGGGAGCGAATTTCGTCTGGGAGAACGGTTTTCACTACGCCTTGTACAACTGGCTGGGCTGGGACCCCGGAGACGTTCCCGAAGGGCCAACCACTCCTGACCTCGAATGGCCGACCTGGATCGTCTATAGCGCCATTCCGTTGGGCTCGACGCTGATGTGCTTCCGCTTTCTACAGGTCTCCTTCAGCTTCATCCGCACCGGCGAATTGCCGCATCACGATCATGGACACGTCGATGGCATCGAAGAGGAGTCCGCTCCATCTGCGCCGGCAGCCGTACCGGTCGATTTCAATCCGCTGGAGATCGAAGAAAACGATTTGCACCCGCACGATCTGACCTTCAAGAAGCGTCACCCCGAAATCGATGACGACAAGGACGACAAAGGAGGCCGGCAGCCATGAATGCATTGATCATTTTCTCACTGTTGTTGTGCCTGATGCTCACCGGTATGCCGATATCGATTTCGCTCGGCTTGACGGTGCTCAGCTTCCTGTTCATGTTCACCCAGGTACCGCTCGAATCGGTAGCGCTGAAACTGTTTACCGGCATCGAAAAGTTCGAAATCATGGCCATCCCGTTCTTCATTCTGGCCGGCAACTTCCTGACGCACGGCGGGGTTGCCCGACGGATGATCAAGTTCGCCACCAGCATGGTTGGTCACTGGTATGGCGGTCTGGGACTGGCCGGCGTGCTGGCTTGCGCCTTGTTTGCGGCGGTTTCCGGTTCATCGCCGGCGACGGTGGTGGCCATCGGCTCGATCCTGATGCCGGCAATGGTTCGTGCCGGATTCCCGAACAAGTTCGGTGCCGGGGTGATCACCACGTCCGGTGCGCTGGGCATTCTGATTCCGCCGTCGATCGTCATGGTGATGTATTCCGTGGCCACCAACACCTCCGTCGGCGCGCTGTTCATGGCCGGGGTCATTCCCGGGATCGCACTGGCGATGGTTCTCGGCGGGGTCACCTGGTATCGGGCGCGCAAGTTCGATTATCCGCGGATGCAGAAAGCGACTCTCGGCGAGCGGGTGACGGCTTTTCGTGAATCGGTGTGGGGTCTGCTGCTGATCGTGGTGGTGATGGGCGGTATCTACAGCGGCATGTTCACGCCGACGGAAGCCGCGGCGATGAGCGCCGTGTATGCCTTCTTCGTTGCCGTCTTCGTCTACAAGGATCTGACGATGAAGGACGTGCCGCGCGTGCTGCTCAACTCGGCGAACATGTCGGCGATGCTGCTGTACATCATCACCAACGCGGTGCTCTTCTCGTTCATCATGACCAATGAGAACATCCCGCAAGCGCTCGCCGACTGGATGCTCGGCCATGGTCTGGGGACGATCGCCTTCCTGCTGGCGGTGAACGTCATCCTGCTGCTGGCCGGCAACTTCATGGAACCGTCGTCGATCGTGCTGATTTTTGCGCCGATTCTTTTCCCGGTGGCGGTCAAGTTGGGTATCGATCCGGTCCATTTCGGTATTCTGATGGTGGTGAACATGGAAGTCGGCATGTGCCATCCGCCCGTTGGTCTGAATCTTTACGTCGCTTCGGGAATCACCAAGATGGGGATCACCGAATTGACCGTCGCCGTCTGGCCGTGGTTGCTGTCGATGCTGGTCTTCCTGGTCGTGGTCACCTACATCCCGATTCTGTCGATCTGGCTGCCGCGGACCCTGGGTATGATGTAACACTCTTTTTGAAGTGCCTGACGCGCGCCCGGGGTTACCCGGGCGCGCGTTTTCATTCCAGCAACGGCCGGGACGGCGGCGGCAAGTGTTGGTATAATCACGGATTAATTCCTAGAAATATGATTTCGCGCAGTTTTTTAACCGTCAACTCTTGGAGAACGAGCATGGCCATCGAACGTACGTTGTCGATCATCAAACCTGACGCCGTGGCGAAAAACGTGATCGGAAAAATTTATTCCCGCTTCGAAGCCAGCGGCCTGAAAGTCGTCGCCGCCAAGATGGCTTGGCTTTCTCCCCAGGAAGCGGGTGCCTTTTATGCGGTGCACAAAGAACGTCCATTTTTCAAGGATCTGGTCGATTTCATGATTTCCGGCCCGGTGATGATCCAAGTGCTCGAAGGAGAAGGAGCCATCGCCAAAAACCGTGAATTGATGGGAGCAACCGATCCCAAGAAAGCCGAACCGGGGACGATCCGGGCCGATTTCGCCGAATCGATCGACGCCAATGCGGTCCACGGTTCGGATGGGGAAGAAACGGCGAAGAACGAAATCGCCTTCTTCTTCCCGGCGATGTCGGTGTACGCCGGCCGCTGAGCTTCCGCGCGCGTTGTCTGTCAAGCGATGGTCAATTTGCTCGATTTCGATGCGGCGGCATTTACAGCTTTTTTTGCCGAGCAGTGTGAGAAACCGTTTCGCGCCCGGCAGGTGTTGCGCTGGCTGCATCACGCTGGTGAAGATGATTTCGACCGAATGACCGATATCGCGCGCAGTCTGCGCGAGAAGTTGAAAGCCGTGGCGGCCATCGTGCCGCCAGCGATGGTCGCCGACCGTCTGGCCGGCGACGGAACCCGCAAATTTCTTTTCGACGTCGGCGGCGGCAACGCCGTCGAAGCGGTATTCATCCCCGAAGATGACCGGGGAACGCTGTGTATTTCCACTCAGGCCGGTTGCGCACTGGATTGCTCGTTCTGTTCGACAGGCAAGCAGGGTTTCAATCGCAACCTGACGGTTGCCGAGATCGTCGGACAATTATGGCAGGCCCGCCACGCCTTGGGCGGGTATCGCGATCAGGGAAAATCCAGTGAACGGGTGATTAGCAACGTGGTCTTGATGGGCATGGGCGAACCTTTGGCCAATCTCGACAACACGCTGACCGCATTGCGTCTGATGCTCGATGACAACGCCTACGGACTGTCTCGGCGTCGGGTGACGGTGTCCACCTCGGGGCTGGTTCCGGCGATCGACCGCCTGCGCGACGAATGTCCGGTGGCCTTGGCGGTCTCGCTGCATGCTCCCAACGATCGTCTGCGTGATCAACTGGTGCCGATCAACCGCAAATATCCCTTGGCCTCGTTACTCTCCGCGTGCCAGCGCTATCTGGTCAAAGCGCCACGCGATTTCGTCACCTTCGAGTACGTGATGATCGACGGGGTGAATGACTCGCCGGAACAGG
The DNA here is from genome assembly GCA_031732795.1 of Accumulibacter sp. Lineage (GTDB taxonomy): Bacteria > Pseudomonadota > Gammaproteobacteria > Burkholderiales > Rhodocyclaceae > Accumulibacter. The sequence goes on from JAVMKC010000022.1 coordinate 20,066, forward strand.
CCCGAGAATTGCTGTCATTGACGAATGAAATTCCTTGTAAATTCAATTTGATTCCATTCAACCCGTTTCCCGGTTCACCTTATCGGCGTTCCTCCGCGTCAAGAATCCGGCTCTTTGCCGACCGGCTGGTCGCTGGAGGAGTGGTGACGACCATCCGCAAGACTCGTGGCGACGACATTGACGCGGCGTGCGGCCAACTCGCCGGTCAGGTGCAAGATAAAACGGCGCGGCGCAGCCGGATGATCTGGCCGCTGGCTCTCGAAGGGCAAGGATTGCAAGGGTTCGGCCGATGAAAACGATTCTGCTTGTCACACTGGCGGCCGTTGCCGTCTCCGGCTGCAAATCGGGTTGGATGCCGTCGCTGCCGGTCACCAAATCAGCGGAGGAAATCGTCGATTCGCGTACGCCGACCACCCCTCGCGACGCGCGGACACGGGCCAAACTGCACACCGAGTTGGGAGCCTTGTATCTGCAGGACGGCAATATGCAGGTGGCCCTCGAAGAGCTGACCTACGCCATTACCATCGACGCCGATTATGCCAAGGCCTATGGCGCTCGCGGGGTGGTGATGTACTACCTGCGCGAAATCGCGCTTGCCGAACGCGATTTTCAAAAAGCGATGAGTCTCGACGGCAACGATCCGGAGCTCAACAACAATTACGGCTGGTTTCTCTGCCAGATCGGTCGGGGTAAGGAAGGTATGGAGTATTTTCAGCGGGCGATTCGCAATCCTCTCTATGAGACGCCGGGCAAAGCGTACGCCAATGCCGGCGCTTGTCATCTGAAGCTGGGCGATCTGGTCACCGCCGAAGGTTTTTTGCAGAACAGCCTGAATCTGATGCCGGATAATCCGCAGGCCAAACTGCAAATGGCCCTTGTCCATTACCGGCGTGGAGAATTCGACGTCGCCGCGCAGGATTTGCAAGATTTGGCGGGTAACGAACCCAACGCTGAAACGTTATGGCTGCTGGTGCGGGTGCACCGTCAATTGGGCAATCGACTGGTCGAAGCGCGTTACAGTACCCAGTTGCGTCGCAGATTTCCGTTGTCGCCCGAAGCTCAGGAACTGCTGAAAGGCAATTTTGAATGACTAACCCCCCCTTGACCCCAAGAATGACGTCGGGAGCTTCGGCTGTCGGCCCGTCTTCCGCTTTTTCGGGCACCGCCGAAATTGGCACATCTTCCGTCGGCCAGCGCCTGCGACGGGCACGCGAAGCGCGGGGTATGAGCATTGCCGATGTTTCCCAGGCGCTCAAGCTCGGTCCCAAACAGGTTGAAGCGCTGGAAGCGGAGAACTGGGGCGCGTTGCCGGGCAATACCATGATCCGCGGCTTCATCCGCAATTATGCGCGTCTGCTCAATCTGGATTCCGAACCTCTGATGCGTGATCTCGACGCCGCGCATCTGGAAAGAACCTTGCAACTCGACGTTTCTGCGGGGACCTCCGCTACCTTGCCGCAGAGCAACCGTCGCGCACAACGCCGGGACTGGCTGGCGGTCTGGGGTGGACTGCTGATGCTGGCCTTGGCTGTGTTGGCCTATTTCTATGTTCCCGCCGATATCTGGTCGAAACTCGGTGTTCTCGGGGGCAACAAGCACAGTAACGGCACACTGAACACGACGACGACCGCCGAGCAGCTGCCGAATTCTCAGCCGGCCGAAATGAAGAGTCCGGCAATCTCCCGGAATGAGGCCATTACCCCGGTGGCACCGCCCAATGCGGTGGTGCTCGCCGATCAGGCACCCTCGCCGGCGCCCACGCTGGCACCATCATTGCCGGCGACGGCTCCCGTATCGATTCCGGCCGCAGAAGGGGCTGGCGGACTGAAATTCAACTTCATCAAGGAAGCCTGGCTCGAGGTTCGCGATGCGACCGGCAAATTGCTGGTCAACGAGTTATGCGCCGGTGGCAGCCAGCGGGAAGTCAACGGCCAGCCGCCTTTTGCGCTGGTGGTCGGCAACGCGACGGAAGTCAGACTCGAATACCGGGGGCGCCCGGTCGAACTGGCGCCGATCAGCAAAGGCGTTGCCCGCCTGAGCATCGAATGAACGGTTGGTCGACGTCGATCGCCGGTCAGGAGACCGGCAATGCCTGACGGTTTGTGCCGGCGGGCGACGCGGACAGTTTGCGTCGCAGACGTGACCGTTGGCGGTGACGCGCCGGTTCGCGTGCAATCGATGACCAATACCGATACCGCCGATGTCTTGCGGACGGCGATCCAGTGTGCCGAATTGGCGCGTGCCGGCTCCGAAATGGTCCGCATCACGGTCAATACACCGGAAGCCGCCGCTGCCGTGCCGGCCATCGCCGAGCAACTGCGGCGCATGGAGGTGGACGTGCCGCTGATCGGCGATTTCCACTATAACGGCCATCGTTTGCTTGGCGATTTTCCCGATTGTGCGAGCGTGCTTGCCAAATACCGGATCAACCCCGGTAACGTCGGCTACGGCAAAAAGCGTGACGAACAATTTGCCCAGATGGTCGAACTTGCCTGTCGTCATGGCAAGCCGGTGCGTATCGGCGTCAACTGGGGAAGTCTCGACCAGGATCTCCTGGCCCGGATCATGGATCAAAATGCCCGTCGTCCCGAGCCGTGGGACGCCGTGCGGGTGATGCGCGAAGCGATGGTCGCCTCGGCCATCGAATCGGCGACCCGTGCCGAGGAAATCGGTTTGCCGGGCGACCGGATCGTCCTTTCATGCAAAGTGTCCGGGGTGCAGGACCTGATCGCCATTTACCGCGATCTTTCGCGGCGTTGCGATTATCCGCTGCATCTCGGGTTGACCGAAGCCGGCATGGGTTCGAAAGGGATCGTCGCCTCAACGGCTGCGATGGCGGTTTTGTTGCAGGAAGGAATCGGCGACACCATCCGCGTGTCGCTGACTCCCGAGCCGGACGGCCCGCGGACGCAGGAGGTGATCGTCGCGCAGCAAATGTTGCAGACCATGGGCTTGCGCGCTTTCACGCCGATGGTCATTGCCTGTCCTGGATGCGGCCGGACGACCAGCACCTTTTTCCAGGAATTGGCGCAAACGGTCGAGACGCACGTGCGCGAGCGGATGCCGGTCTGGCGCGCGGAATACGACGGTGTCGAGAATCTGACCCTGGCAGTGATGGGCTGCGTGGTCAACGGTCCCGGTGAAAGCAAGCACGCCAATATCGGCATCAGTTTGCCGGGCACCGGGGAAGCGCCCGCCGCGCCGGTGTTCGTCGACGGTACGAAAACCGTCACCTTGCGCGGTGAGCACATCGCCGCAGAATTTACCGCCATCGTCGACGCCTACGTCGCACGAACCTATACCAGGAAATTTGTCACCCCATGAGTTTGCAGAAAATCCAGTCGGTGCGCGGGATGAACGACATCCTCCCCGACGAGGCCGAGTTTTGGGATCTGCTCGAGGAAACCCTCCGTCGCTGGCTGAAAATGTACGGCTATCGACCGGTACGCCTGCCGATCGTCGAACCGACGCCGCTATTCAAACGCGCCATCGGTGAAGCGACCGACATCGTTGAAAAGGAAATGTATTCCTTCATCGACAGCCTCAACGGTGAGGCCTTGACTTTGCGTCCCGAAGGAACCGCCGGTTGCGCACGGGCAGTGATCCAACACAATCTGGCGACCCAGCACGCGCAACGACTCTATTACTTCGGACCGATGTTCCGTCACGAGCGGCCCCAGAAAGGACGTTACCGACAGTTTCATCAGCTGGGTGTCGAAGCTTTCGGTTTCGCCGGTCCGGATGTCGATGCCGAACAGATCCTGATGGGGGCTCGCCTCTGGAACGATCTCGGCTTGCCGGAGATCAGCCTGCAGCTCAATACTCTCGGGCAGGCCGCTGAGCGGGCGCGGCATCGCGCCGAGTTGATCAGCTATTTCGAAGACCATCGCTCACACCTGGATGACGACGCGCAACGCCGGCTGCACAGCAATCCCTTGCGTATTCTCGATTCGAAAAATCCAACCATGCAGGTATTGATCGACGGCGCGCCCCGCCTGCTCGATCACCTGGGCGAGGAATCCTTGGCTCATTTTTCGACCGTCCAGCAGGTTTTGCGCGATGCCGGCGTTCCATTCACCCTCAATCCGCGTCTGGTACGGGGACTCGACTATTACAATCTGACCGTTTTCGAATGGGTCAGCGACCGGCTTGGCGCGCAGGGTACGGTTTGCGCTGGTGGCCGCTATGACGGACTGGTCCAGCAGCTGGGTGGTAAGCCGACCGTGGCCTGTGGTTTTGCGATCGGCGTCGAGCGTCTGGCCGCCTTGTTGCGCGACGCCGAGGCCGAAGTCACGGCGTTGCCGGTGGATGTCTATCTGGTCCATCAAGGCCAAGCGGCGTCGAGACTGGCCGCGCGGGTTGCCGAAAATTTGCGCGACCACGGTCTCGATGTGCTGTTTCATTGCGGGGGAGGCAATTTCAAATCACAAATGAAGAAAGCCGACGCCTCTGGAGCGCCAGTGGCGGTGATCATCGGCGACGATGAAGCTGCGGTTGGTGAAGCGACTTTCAAACCGTTACGCAACGACTCCGGCATCGACGAGGACCTCACCTACTCGCAGCGACGAGTGAAGGTGGATCGGCTGGCCGAAGAAATCACACAACATCTTTTCAGACAGGACGACGATTAATGGCCGCATACGACCTCGAAGAACAGGAACAGATTGCCGAGATCAAAGCCTGGTGGAAACAATACGGCAATCTGGTGCTTGGCGTACTCACCGCGGCCTCGTTGGCGGTACTGGCCTGGCAGGGATGGAACTGGTACCAGCGCAGTCAGTCTTCTCAGGCATCAATGGTTTACGCCGTGTTGCAAAAAGCCGTGCAAGAGAATGACATGCAGCGGGTCAAGGCCGCCAGTGGCGAACTGATCGAAAAGTTCCCCGGCACCGCCTTCGCTCCCCTGGCGGCATTGGCAGCGGCGAAAGTCTTCAACGACGCTGGCGATGCCAAAACGGCCAAGTTGCAACTCACCTGGGTGGCCGAACACGGGCGGGACGAAATCCGCGATCTGGCGCGGCTCCGCTTGGCGGCGCTGTTGATCGATGAAAAAGCTTACGACGAGGCGTTGCAGCAACTGGCGGCTCCAGGCAGCGCGGCTTTTTCCGTCCGTTTCGCCGACAGCCGCGGCGATGTGCTCGCCGCACAGGGCAAAAAAGCCGAAGCCAGAACGGCCTATCAAACAGCGTTGGATAAACTGGTCGACGAAGACAAATCGACGACCGATAAAAACACCTTGCAGGCCGCCCAGGCCAACGCGGCGTACCGTGAGCTCCTGCAACTCAAGTTGGACACCCTGGGAGAGAGCCAGTGAACCGATCCCTGTCCGCGGTCGCCGGCGTGATGATGCTCACGCTGAGCGCTTGTTCGACCCTCGAATCGCTGAACCCGTTTGCCAGCCGCGGTCCGAAAATCGCCGAGCCGCCAGCGATCGAAACCACGATTTCGACGCGCGTGCTCTGGGAAACCCAGGTCGGCAAGAGCGGGGGTTTCAATTTCACGCCAGCCATCGTCGGCTCGGCGGTCTATGCTGCCGCTCACGACGGCACGGTCGCGCGCTTCGACGAAGGGCAGACCGTCTGGAAAATCAACGCCGGCCAGTCGCTGACGGGTGGCGTGGGCGCCGATGCCAATCTGGTGGTCGTCGGTACGGCCAAAGGAGAGGTCTTGGCTTTTGCCAGCTCCGACGGACGACCGCTCTGGAAAGCCAGAGCCAGCAGCGAAATCGTCGCCCCACCGGCGCTTGCCCTGGGAATGGTGATCGTGCGCAGCGGCGATCATCGGCTGACGGCGTACGATGCCTTCGAAGGCAAGCGCAAGTGGGTTTATAAACGCCCGACGCCACCGCTATCGGTGCGCACCAGCGCCGCTCCCCTGGTGGTCGACAATTTCGTCTTTGCCGGATTCCCTGGCGGCAAGTTGATCGCGGTCAGCGTCGATAATGGCGCACCGTTGTGGGAAGGCACCGTTGCGCTGCCGAAAGGAGCGACCGAACTGGACCGGGTTGCCGATATCACCAGCGTGCCGGTCATCGACGGCCGCACGGTCTGTGCCGCGGCGTACCAAGGACGGGTCGCCTGTTTCGACCTCGGCTCGGGCAGTCTGATCTGGGCCCGCGACATTTCCAGTGCCGCCGGCCTGACCATCGACGGTCGTTACGTCTTCGTCAGCGACGATAAGGGAACGGTGCATGCCCTCGACAAAAGCAGCGGCGCCAGCTTGTGGAAACAGGACAAACTTTTCCTGCGTCGGCTCAGTGCCCCGGTCAGCGGCCCGCGCTGGCTGGCGGTCGCCGATTTGCAAGGGATGGTGCATTTTCTCCGTCACGACGACGGAGCCTTCGTCGCCAGGTTGACAACCGACGGCAGCGCGGTCGTCGCGCCACCGCAACATCAGAACGATCGGCTGATCGTGCAAACCAGCGGTGGTCGTGTCCTGGCGATCGAAGGCTCATGAAGCCTGGCATCGTTCTGGTCGGTCGGCCGAATGTTGGCAAATCGACGCTGTTCAATCGGCTGACCCGCAGCCGTGACGCGCTGGTCGCCGACCTGCCGGGGCTGACGCGTGACCGGCATTACGGCCAGGGCAGGCTCGGCGGCAAACCGTATCTGGTCATCGATACCGGCGGTTTCGAACCTCTGTCCACGGATGGCATTCTGTCGAGAATGGCTTTGCAGACTGAACAGGCCATCGACGAAGCCGACGCGATACTCTTCCTGGTTGACGGCCGGACCGGCATTACTCCGCTGGATGCAGAAATCGCCCAACGTTTACGCAAATCCGGCCGGCCGGTGCATGTCGTCGTCAATAAAGCCGAGGGGATGCGCCCCGGCGTGGTCAGTGCCGATTTCCATGCCCTGGGTCTCGGCGAGCCGCTGGCCATTTCGGCCGCGCATGGCGAGGGGGTTCCAGCGTTGATCGAACAGGTCTTGAGCGCCTTCCCAGACGCGGAAGAGGGCGATGCTGGCGACGATCAACAGGATAAGGCACCGAGTGCGGTCAAAGTGGTCATCGCCGGCCGTCCCAACGTCGGCAAGAGCACCCTGATCAATGCACTGCTCGGTGAAGAGCGGGTGATCGCCTTCGACCAGCCGGGAACGACTCGCGATGCCATTCATATTGATTTCGAACGTAACGGTCGTCAGTACGTTCTGATCGACACCGCCGGTTTGCGGCGTCGAGGCAAGGTGTCGGAAGCGATAGAAAAATTCTCGGTGATCAAGACCCTGCAAGCCATCGAAGAAGCCCAGGTAGTGATTCTGGTGCTCGACGCCCGGCAGGACATCAGCGATCAGGACGCTCACATCGCCGGCTTTGTTCTGGAGACCGGGCGGGCACTGGTCGTCGCTGTGAACAAATGGGATGGCCTGGATCGCTATGCCCGCGAACAAATCAAGGAAGCGCTCGAACGGCAATTGACGTTCATCGATTTCGCCCGTTTTCATTATGTCTCGGCCCTGCGAGGGCAGGGGCTGGACGCTCTCTTCCGCTCGGTGGACGCGGCCTATAAAGCCGCGACGGCCGATCTGCCGACTCCCAAACTGACCCGAACCCTCAACGACGCCGTCGCCCGACAAGCTCCGCCACGCGCCGGCTTGTTCCGGCCGAAGCTGCGCTATGCCCATCAGGGCGGACGCAATCCCCCGGTGATCGTCATTCACGGCAATGCGCTGGACAAAATTGCCGATTCGTATCGTCGTTATCTTGAGCACACTTTTCGCGAAGTGTTCAGATTGCAAGGCACGCCGCTACGCATTCAGTTCAATGTCGCCGACAATCCTTTTGCCGACAAGAAACCGCCTGAGCAAAACCGGCGCAAGCCGAAGGCGGCAGACACCACGGCCCCGCCGACCAAACGCGTCGTGTCCATAAAAAAGGACGCGGCGAATAAAGCGGCCGGTCAACCGCGGCTACCGGAGGTGTCGGCACAAAACCATCCGCCCGGTAAAGGACGATCGAAAGTCGCGGTGCGTCCCAAAACGTTTGCCCGGGCACGGTCAAAGTAAGGCAGTCACTTTCCCGGTTCTCCGGTCTTTGACCCAGTTCATCTGGGTGCCAGGAGGGGAGGCTTGGCACCAGCAAACGGCTCTTCCGCTTTCCGGCATGCTTGAGCTTGGATCGGCGTTCTGGCCGTCGAGGCCGCTGATCGAAGACATTGCTGCACCGTGCTTGCCAGACATTCTGAATCGCTGTCGGGTCCGGACGGAGGCTCGCGCCGATCCCGGGCCAATCTTACGACACGGTTTTATTCAAAAAAACGGCTGTCAGGGTTGTAGGACGATGCCGACGATGATATCGACCGAAACAGGCGATCGGCGCTAGACTAGCGCTACGGGGATATGCGGATCTGCCTTCACCCAATGCAGACCAAGTGGGAAGTTTCGGGCACGACAGCCTGATCATGAACGTAGTTTGCTGAATCAATGGAAATCTTCATTTTTTTCGCCTTGGTGATGTTGAATGGCATTTTCGCGATGTCGGAGATTGCCCTGGTCACTGCGCGTCGCGCGCGCTTGTCCCGGCTGGTTGAAGAAGGGGATGCCGCCGCCGTCGCTGCCTTGAGCTTGCACGACGAGCCGACTCGGTTTTTGTCCACTATCCAGATCGGCATTACCTCGATTGGCATCCTCAACGGTATTGTCGGTGAAGCGGTTTTCGCGGAGCCTCTCGCTGGATGGTTGAACCGACGTGGAATCGATCTGGAAACGAGCCGGATCGTCTCGACCGGATTGGTGGTGATGCTGATCACCTATATCACGATCGTCATCGGTGAATTGGTCCCCAAGCGCATCGGCCAGTTCAATCCGGAAGGTACGGCCCGGCTGGTGGCGCGGCCGATGCGTTATCTGGCGATGTTGGCGTATCCCTTCGTCCGTCTCTTGTCCTTATCGACCGACACCCTGTTGTTGGTTCTCGGGAAACAGGCGCCGGCGGGGCAGAGTGTCACCGCCGAAGAGATTCACGCGATGATTGAGGAAGGCTCGGAAGCCGGGGTGATCGAGGAACAGGAGCGTGAGATGGTTCGCAATGTTTTTCGTCTTGACGACCGGCAGATCAGTTCCTTGATGATTCCACGGGCGGAAATCGTTTATCTCGATATCGATCGTTCGGTCGACGAGAATCTGCAGCGTATCGCCGCCTCCCAACATTCGCGCTTTCCGGTAGGACGGGGCGGCTTGCACGACGTCCTGGGTATTGCGATGACCAAACAGTTGTTGACCCAGAAAATCAGAGGGGAAGCAATCGACCTCGCTGCCCATTTGCAACCGGCCATTTTCGTTCCTGAAACGATTACCGGCATGGATTTGCTGGCCCATTTCCGTTCTTCGGGGATGCAGATGGCGTTGGTGATCGACGAATATGGCGAGGTTCAGGGCCTGGTCACCTTGCTGGACGTGCTCGAGGTGGTTACCGGCGAATTCAAGACCGAGAATCAGGAGAATGCCTGGGCCATTCAGCGTGATGACGGCTCGTGGCTGCTCGATGGCCTGATTCCGATTCCCGAGTTGAAGGATTGCTTGCGTTGGAAAACGGTTCCTGAAGAAGACAAGAGCCGCTTCCATACCCTGGGTGGATTGATGATGTGGTTGCTCGGCCGTCTGCCGCAGACCACCGACAAAGCGACCTGGGAGGGCTGGGAATTGGAAGTCGTCGACCTCGATGGCAAACGGGTCGATAAAGTCCTGGCCAGGAAATTACCCGATCCTGAACCCGCTCCAGCGGAAGACCCGGCGACTCGCTGAGCGCTCCGATGGCAATACAATAATCGGATGTGCCTGCTGAATCTCGGCGAGGGTCATGTAAGAAGCGATGAAGCGGCCATTGGCGTGTTCCGGGCGACGTGCTCGCCAACAACACCGCAACCATCGATCTTCTTCATCATTGAGTGGCCTGCAACAAGCACGGATGATGGCTGCGCGAAACCTTGCCGATCACGAGATCCCGCGCAATGTGAAATTTTTGACAGTAGTCCCCAATGACGGACTCTATTCTATGAAACCGCCCTTCGGCTGTTTGGCAGAGATTCTAGTGTACGGAAGGCTTTTGAGCGCGGCTGTGTTTTCTCACTGGAATGGGGCTGCATCTTCAGCCATGATTCCTTATTACCTTCCTTATTGACGGGAAGGGAAGGTTTTTTCGCTGCATTACTGGAACTGGCTGGCCAATTGGCATCTTCTGGCCAGAGAACGTATCCGCTACATTTTTGACAAATTTTCGAAACAGAGAGCGCATGACTCCAGCTTCCACAACGCGTTCTGAACTGGCGCACGCGCTTGCCTCCTTGCGGCAAACGTTGATCACCGTTGGCGTGTTCAGTTTTTTTCTCAATCTCCTGATGCTGACGCCGTCGATCTACATGTTGCAGGTCTACGACCGCGCGCTTGGCAGCCGCAACATGACCACGCTGGTCATGTTGACGTTGATTACTCTGGGGCTGTTTGCGTTGATGTCGGCGATGGAGTGGATTCGTTCGATGGTTCTGGTGCGCATCGGGGCGCGTCTGGACATGGAAATGAATCAGCGCGTCTTCGATGCCACTTTCGAACGCAATTTGCGGATGGCCGGCCAGAATCCCGCGCAAGCCTTGCATGATCTGACAAACCTGCGCCAGACGCTGACTGGTGCCGGAGTGATTGCTGTTGCCGACGTACCTTGGATGCCGATCTACGTGGTGGCGATCTTCCTGTTCCATTGGCAGCTGGGTATCTTCGCGTTGCTTGGTGTCTTCTTGCTGGTCGGTCTGGCCTTGATCAACGAACGTGTTTCGGCAGCACCATTGGCGGAAGCGCAACGCTTGTCGATGGCCGCCGGTACACAGGCCAATAATCATTTGCGTAACGCCGAAGTCATTGAAGCGATGGGAATGTTGCCGGCGATTCGCAATCGGTGGCTGCAACTGCACCAGAAATTTCTGCTGCAGCAAGCCGTGGCCAGCGACCGGGCGGGTGTGCTCACGGCGCTGACCCGTTTCGTGCGTATTTCGTTGCAATCGCTATCGCTCGGTTTCGGCGCCTTGTTGGCGATCAATGGCGAGGTCAGCAGCGGGATGATGATCGCGGCGTCGATTCTGGTCGGGAGAGCGCTGGCGCCGGTTGAGATGTTGATTGCCAACTGGAAGCAGCTGGTCTCGGCGCGGGCGGCCTATCGCCGCCTATCGGAACTGCTGCAAGCTTTCCCGGCTCGGACCAGCGGCATGAACCTGCCACGTCCGAATGGTGACGTGCTGGTGGAGAATGCGGCGACTGCGGCGCCTGGCAGCAAATCGTTAATCTTGAAGAATGTCAATTTCAAGATTCCAGCGGGGGAGGTGGTGGCAGTGATCGGGCCGAGCGCCTCCGGCAAGTCGACGTTGGCCCGCGTGTTGGTCGGGGTCTGGCCGACGCTGGCCGGTTCGGCCCGTTTGGACGGCGCCGAAATTTATGGCTGGCGCAAGGATGAGCTGGGTCCCTATCTTGGCTACCTGCCCCAAGACATCGAATTGTTCGATGGCAGCGTTGCCGAAAACATTGCTCGTTTTGGCAACGTGGATTCGGAACTGGTGATTGCCGCTGCACAAGCAGCTGGTGTCCATGAAATGGTTCTCTTACTGCCCAAGGGCTACGACACGCCGCTCGGCGACTCCGGCAATGCTTTGTCGGGCGGCCAGAAACAACGGATTGCGCTCGCGCGTGCACTTTACGGCGATCCGGCGCTGGTGGTCCTTGATGAGCCGAACTCAAATCTCGACGATCAGGGTGAAATGGCGCTGGCAGCGACGATTCAACGCCTGAAATCCAGGCAGCGTACGGTAGTAATCATTACCCATCGACTGACCACGCTAGCGGTTGCCGACAGCATTCTCGTGATGCACGAAGGAACGGTGAAGGCTCATGGTCCTCGGGAACAGATTCTGGCGGTACTACGCGGCGGCGTGTCAGCCACTCCTCCCCCGACAGTGACTTCGCCGGCCAAACCGGCTGGAGTATCACCGTCGCTGGTGTCGTCGTCTTCTTACACGGCAAATTCGGGCTTGTCACATGGCGTATAACCCTTTCAAGCGCGCGGCGAAAAAGGAAATCAGCGACATATCCGCTTTTTTCGATGATAAGCCTCTCGCCACGACTCCGGTAGAAATCGACATCAACCATCGTCGCGTTTCGCGCCTGGGCTGGTGGGTGCTGGCTCTCGGTTTCGGTGGCTTCATGCTCTGGGCAGGACTGGCGCCGCTGGACCAAGGTGTGCCAGCCAACGGTCAGGTCGTGGTTACCGGCAATCGGAAAACCGTGCAGAACCTCGCCGTCGGGAAAATCGAAGCGATCCTGGTCAAGGATGGCGATGAAGTGAAAAGCGGTGAACTGTTGGTGCGCCTAGACTCGACAGCCGCCCGTTCACAATATGAGATGGCTCGCAGCCAGTGGTTTGTCGTCAAAGCGGTCGAAGCACGCCTGCTGGCGGAAGCCGCCAATCGCCCGACGATCGTTTTTTCAGACGAACTGATGCAGTCGGCCAGTGACCCGCGAGCTCTCAGCGCCATGGAGGTCCAGAAGCAGCTGTTTCAGACCCGGCGGGCTGGTATCGAAGCCGAGATCGGCGTGTTGAAAAATACACTGGCCGGTCTGCAGTCCTACTCCCAGGGCCTTGAAGAAAGCAAAAGTGCCAAAGAAACGCAAGCCAAGCTGCTGCGCGAGGAGCTAAAAGGCCAACGCGAACTGGCCGACGAAGGGTATCTGCCGCGCAATCGTTTGTCCGAGCAGGAGCGGCTCCTGGCGCAATTGAATGGAGCCATTGCCGAAGATTTGGGTAATCTCGGACGGACTCGGCAGACGATCGCCGAAACGAAGTTGCGCATCGTCGCTCGTCAGCAGGAGTATGGGCGGGATGTCGAAAACGGGTTGTCCGACGCGCAAAAGGAAGTGACCACGCTCGACAGTCGTCTGCGAGGTCTGGCATACGACTTGGCGCACACCGAGATTCGCTCACCCGCAGACGGCGTCGTCGTCGGTTTGGCCATCCACACCGTTGGCGGAGTTCTTTCGCCGGGATCACCCCTGATGGACATCGTTCCGAAAAACGAGCCCTTGCAGATCGATGTGCAAATACCGGCCACGATGATCGACAAAGTGCGGGTTGGCTCGCCAGTCGACATCACTTTTCCGGCGTTCAACCAGAAGACGACCCCGCAGATCCCAGGACTCTTCACACTGGTCGCTGCCGATGTCACCAACGATCGGGAAGGCAAAATTCCACCCTTCTACCGCGGCCAAGTCAGCGTTACCGCGGAAGGGATGCGAAAATTACAGACTCACGAAATCAAAGCCGGTATGCCAGCCGAGGTATTCATCAAGACTGGTGAGCGTACGCTGCTCAACTACTTGTTCAAACCGCTGGCGGACCGCATGCGTTCCGCGTTGACCGAAGAGTAAAGTAAATCGATGAACGTTCGACAGTTTCCCCAGGCCATCTTGACGATTGCGCTGGCCGTTTTTTCAACGGCCAGTCCAGCGATCGGCCTGTTCGAGGCTTATCAGGCAGCACGCCAAAACGACCCTGCGTTTCGTGCGGCCCGTCATGAACGTGATGCTGGCCAGTACGCCATCGACCTCGGCTGGTCAGGTTTGCTGCCGACGGTGGCGATTACCGGCTCCTGGTCGACCAACCGGGGAGAGCGTCGGTATACGCAAGGACTGGCCAGTAACGTCACTCAGGATCTCGATTACCGCGACCGTTCGTTGGCCCTGACCTTACGACAACCTTTGTTCAACTATGAGGCGATTGTTCGCTATCGTCAGGGTTATATCCAGGCGGCTTACAGCGATGCCGTCTTCGAGAAAAAGGAAGCCGAACTGGCGATGCGTTTGGTCTCGGCGTACTTTGAAGCCTTGCTGGCCATGGACAAGTTGGCTTTGAACGAAGCCGAGGTGACTGCCTATACCGAGCAGCGCCAATTCGCCGAGCGCCGGCGCCGGGCGGGTGAGGGGACGGTCACCGAAATCGCCGAGGCCGAGTCTCGGCTGCAACTGGCGCGGGCAGGACAGGCCGACGCTCTCGATCGCCTGTCGGTCGCCCGGCACAAGCTGCAAGGCATGACAGGGGCGCCGCCGGGCGAATTATGGCCGTTGCGAACCGATTTTCAGCCGACCGGAGTTCTGCCAGCCGAACTCGACGAGTGGTATGCGATTGCCCAGGAACACAGTCCTGAAGTCCGTTCGCGTCGCAAAAGCTACGAATTTGCCGACCTCGACGTTGACCGGCAACGTTCGGGGCACCTGCCGCAGCTCGACTTGGTCGGTCGGGTGCAGCAAGCGAGCAACGAGAGCTTATCCACTCTCGATCAGCGTACCGATCTGAGGACCGTCGGCGTACAACTGACCGTTCCTCTCGTGGCTGGCGGCCGGGTCATCGCACAAAGCGGCCAGGCGATTGCCAATCGCGGTCGTGCGCAAGCCGAGCTCGATACCGCCGTCAGCGATCTGCAAGTCGAAATCCGGCGGCTTTTGCTCGCTGTGCAGACCGGCGGCAATAAGGTGGCGGCTTATCAGCAGGCGGTGGACGCCAGCGCCGTCGCCGCCGAAGGGGCCCGGCGTGGCATGTCCGCCGGTATCCGCACCAACACCGAGGTGCTCGACGCGGAACGGTTGTTCTACTCGGCCAAACGCGATCTGGCGCAAGCCCGCTACGAAGTGTTGGCCGCCATTCTCCAACTCAAAGCCGTCAGCGGTATTCTCACCGAAAAGGATCTTGCCGAGGTCGCCAGCCTGCTCGTTCCCCGGTGAGGTGATTTGAGGGGCGTACCTGCCGGGCGAATTATTGGACTGTGCTGTTCCGGCAGGATTCGAAAGTCAGACTGTCAGGTGGTAACAAGCCGCTTGCCATCGAGCCATCTTTGTCGAATATCTCGAATTTGGCCTTGGACCGCTTTTAACCCCGATGAGCCTGCCATGCTTTGAATGAGCGACAAGCAGCTACGCTCAGCAAAGATCAGCGTTTTGAGCGGCTGCCAACCGTCTGGGCCGCTTTGCTGATCTCCGGTATTTCTTCGCTGCTACGTTTTACGCCGGTCAACGGCACGATGGGAATACCGTATTTGCGGGCCACACGCTGGTACAGTTCCCGTGCCGAGATGACTTTCGGGTTGCGCAGGTCCTTCATCTGTGCCGTTTCGAGATATTCCAAGCCGCGTTTGGCCAACGCGTTGTCCCAGCCTTTCTGTTCCATCAGCGTAAAAATTGCCTTGACGGCATTGACCAGAAATTGCAGGTTCGGCACCCGGTCGGCTGCTTCGATCAGCAGCTTGACGGAAGCGGCGACATCGCCGCTGCGCGCGGCGAGGACGCCACGGTTGTTGAGTTCGACGATCTCCTTGCCAACTTCGGCGAGCAGTGCCTTGCCGTCGGCCGCTTTGCCGGCTTTGGCATAGATGCTTTGGACCTGGGCAATTACCGAACCGTCTTCATGATTTTCCGCAGCCACCTGACGGACGATGTTGCGTGCCGCTTCTTCCGCGCCAGTGGCTAAACAAGCGTGCGCCAAATCGAGAATCAGTTTTTGTGACAGCGTTGCGCTGGCCCTCCCGTCTTCGCGGAGCGTTTCGTACAGTTCCAGCGCTTTCTGCACCGCCTGCTGCGCTTTGCCAGCTTCACCTTCCTTATTGGCGCACAGCGACTCCATGACCAGGGCGGCCACTTCTCCCTGCTTGTTGCCGCGCCAGCTTCGCCGCAAGTCCTCAGTGACCGCCTTGGCGGCTGCGGTTTGATCGCGGTCGAGCAACACGCGAGTCAGGTTGGTGTAGTCGTTGACGTCTTTCAGCGATGAACCACGGCGACGGTCGAGAACCTTGCTGTAGGCTTTTTCGGCAGTGAGTAGATCGTTGTTACGTACCGCCACGTCGCCGACCATCCGTTGGCGGTTCGAATTGTTTGGCGAGATCGTCGATGCCTGTTGCAGCACTTCCTGCGCTTCGGAAAGTTTGCCGAGTTCCTCCTGGACTTCGGCGAGAAAATCGTAAGCGGCGAGAAATTCCGGAAAGTCCTCGATCAGCGATTGGCTGAGCGCTTCGGCTTCCGGCAATTGCTTTTGTCCGCGCAGGGCAGTTGCCAACCCCATTCGTGCCCAAGGCACCATCTTGTGTGAAAGGACTTGTTGGTAAACGGCTTCAGCCTCGGCATGGCGTCCCAAGGCGTTGAGGATTTCTCCTTTGAAACGCAAGGCATCAAAAAGAAAAGCGTTATTCTGGGCCACCAGCCGTTCACAGATCACCAGCGCTTCAGCGTAAGCGCCGTTGTCCAGACTCTCGAACAGCGCAAGGAAGAAGCGCTTTTTATACACGGCGCGGATCAAGCGGCCTTGCAATTCGTCGACGGTGAAAGGTTTGATCAGATAATCGTCGAGCGCCAGTTCCGCGATCGAAACGACGTTGTGGTAAGCGCGTTCGCTGGTGATCAGAAAAAAAACCGTACTCAGCGGCACCAGATGTTGTTGCCGCAATTCCTCCAGCAATTGTTGGCTGTCGCGGCCGTCTTCGAGCAGATAATCGGCGAGAATCATGTCGAAGCGGTTGTTTTTGACTTGCCGCAACACGTCAGCGGAATTGCTGGCACTGTGCACCGAAGTGATCCCCATCGCCGAAAGCATCAGCCGCAGCGAATTGCGTGCGTTCGGGTAACGATCGATCAGCAGGGCCCGCTGGGTGGCCAGCTCTTTGCTGAGCTTGTGGATCAGATCCGCGGTGGTGTCATTGGTAGCCATCCATTAAAACTTAATCGACAGATGGCGATCGGGCAAGCCGACTTTGCGGTGAACCGCTCTGCACGCGCTTGTGCAGAGCGACCGGCTATTGGCGAATCAGGTAATCGAAAGCGCTCAATGAAGCTTTTGCCCCTTCGCCGATGGCGATGACGATCTGCTTGTACGGAACTGTGCTCACGTCGCCGGCAGCGAAGACGCCGGCCAACGACGTTTCGTTACGGGAATTGATTTCGATTTCACCGCGAGACGACAGGGCCAGAGTGTCCTTCAACCATTCGCTGTTCGGCAACAGCCCGATCTGGACGAAGATGCCTTCAAGTTCGAGATGGTGACTGCTGCCATTGGTCCGGTCGGTGTAGATCAAGCCACCAACTTTCTGGCCATCGCCGACGACTTCGGTGGTCAGGGCGCTGGTGATGACGGTAATATTCGGCAGACTGAACAACTTGTTTTGCAGAATGGCGTCAGCCCGCAATTTTGGGTCGAACTCGAGCAGTGTGACGTGTCCGACGATTCCGGCCAGATCGATAGCCGCTTCGACACCCGAATTGCCGCCACCGATCACCGCGACATGCTTGCCTTTGAACAATGGGCCGTCGCAGTGCGGACAGTAGGCGACACCATGGTTGCGATACTCCTTTTCGCCAGGCACGTTCATTTCGCGCCAGCGTGCGCCGGTGGCGATGATCACCGCCTTGCTGCGCAACGTTGCTCCGCTGGCCAGGCCGACCTCACTCAGTCCGCCGTCGGCGCCGGTTTTCAACGACGTGGCACGCTGCAGGTTGATAATGTCCACACCGTACTCGCGGACGTGTTCTTCGAGGCTGGCAACCAATTTTGGTCCGTCAGTGGCTTTGACCGAAATGAAGTTCTCGATTGCCAGCGTGTCGAGTACCTGACCGCCGAAGCGTTCGCCGACGATGCCGGTACGGATGCCTTTTCGAGCGGCGTAGATCGCCGCGGCAGCGCCCGCCGGACCGCCGCCGACGATCAGGACGTCGTAAGGTTGGCGTGCCGAGATTTTCTCCGCTTCGCGTTCGGCGGCACGGCTGTCGAGGCGGGACACGATTTCCTCCACCGTCATCCGGCCTTGCCCGAAATGCTCGCCATTCAGATAAACGGTAGGCACGCCCATGATTTGACGGGAATCGATTTCTTCCGGGAACAGCGCGCCGTCGATCATCTGGTGCGAAATGCCCGGGTTGAGCATGGCCATCAAGTTCAGCGCCTGTACCACCTCCGGACAATTGTGGCACGACAGTGAGATGAAGGTTTCGAAATGAAAACGGCCGCTGATCCCGCGAATCGCCTCGATGACGCCGCTCTCGACTTTCGGCGGATGACCGCCGGTCTGCAGCAGCGCCAGAATCAGCGAGGTGAACTCGTGCCCCATCGGCAAACCGGCGAAACTGATCCGCGGCTCCTCAGCGGTTCGGGCGATGGCGAACGACGGCCGGCGTTCGGCCTGACCATCGTGGCGAACGCTGATTTTGTCGGACAAATCGGCGAGATCGTCGAGCAGATCGCTGATCTGCGTGGCGTGATCGCTGTCGTCAAGCGAAGCGATCAATTCGATCGGTTGTTGGATCTTTTCGAGGTACGCCCGGACGCGGGCTTGAACATTGGCATCCAACATCATCTTTCTCCTCGGCGGGGTTCATGGAGTTTCATGGAGTTTCATTGAAAAGGGGTCGCGAAAGCGACCGCGGCAGCGCAGTACCGCAGACGGTGGCGACCCCTTTGCACTGACACTCGGCAGCGTGCCGCCGGCCGGCAGCACGCTCGAAACAGCGCAGGATCAGATTTTGCCGACCAGATCGAGAGACGGCGCCAGCGTAGCTTCGCCCGGCGTCCATTTGGCAGGACAGACTTCGCCCGGATGGCTGGCGACGTATTGCGCGGCTTGCACCTTGCGCAGCAGTTCCTTGGCATCGCGACCGATTCCCAGGTCGTGAATTTCACAGACCTTGATCACGCCGTCCGGATTGATCACAAAGGTGCCGCGCAAGGCCAGACCTTCCGATTCGATCATCACCCCGAAATTGCGGGTGATCGTACCGGTCGGGTCGCCCAGCATCGGATAACGGATTTTCTTGATGGTTTCGGACGCATCGTGCCAAGCCTTGTGCGTGAAATGTGTATCAGTGGATACCGCGTACACTTCGACGCCGATTTTCTGGAAAGCGTCGTACTGATCGGCCAGATCGCCGAGTTCAGTCGGGCAGACGAAAGTGAAATCAGCGGGATAGAACACGACTACCGACCACTTGCCTTTCAAATCGGCATCGGATACGGGGACGAAGGCTCCTTTGTGGAAGGCCGTGGTTTTGAAGGGTTTGATTTCGGTATTGATCAAAGACATGGCAGATCTCCTGTGAAGTCGTTGAATGAAAGCAGGCAGCGGTACGCATCCTAACGGAGCGGTCGGCATTGTTCCAATTGAATCTAACAATAAAACCAATAGCCGATGACTATTGCTCGGGCTGGCGACCGTTGCGCCGGGACTGATTTTATAGTGATGCGTTGGTCAGGCGTACTTTGCATTGCCGGTGGCTTGAGTCTGCAGTTCTCGGTCATCGTCGATAGAATCACCAGGATGATCGTTTGAAAGCCAGCCCGTCGTACTAAATTCGCGCCAATCGTTTGCCGTGATTGTCCAGGCGGATGCGAAGTCACCTTTCGTTGTCGGACAGTTCGTGTCTGGTCAGCGACTGGTGTGAAGGACGCTGCCACCATTCCCGCCCAAACCACGAATAATGATTCAGAATGAATAAACGAAGGTGCAGAAGCAAGTTTTTGCAGAAAGTTCTGTTAGCAGCAAATAGAACTATCCGGTTTTGTAGCACATAGAATTGTCCGATTTTCCCGCCACGGGCGGCCGTGGCGGACCTACGCAGCCCCCTTCAAATTCCGAGGAATGACTTGGCCGGCTTCGTCATGTCGGCTGAGAGGGTGTAGACGAAACCAACCTTTTGCGCGTTATGCTCTGATCAAGGCAGAGGATGGACACCGAAGAGCGGATCAAGAGTTCACTCCAGGAGACCCGGCGTGGCGTGCTCAAGCCCACGAGTAAACGCCGAGCACATCGCGGTGCTGCGCCAGATCACGCAGGGGCATCCCCACTGATCACTGGCTCGTGAGTTGTTTCGTCGCACGAGAATGAAGGTCAGCACAGTGACGCTTTGCCAAGCCGGCATTGAGCGGCTCAAACCGGTCGTGCAGGTTCACGTGCTGCTGTTCAGGGCACGGCGCCCAAGCGCGATGGCTATACCGCGGCACATCGCATGCCGATGGCACCAATGGTATCAACACC
>JAVMKC010000023.1:0-7376 GCA_031732795.1 Accumulibacter sp.
GCATCGCAAAACCAGCAGAATACAAATTTACAGAAGAGATGTTGCACTAACCCCCGCGACGCCATCTTCCAGGACATCGACGCCAAGGAACTCGCCGGCTGGAAGAACGACAGCGGCTACCACCGGCGCCGCATCGCCGAGAACATGAGGTTCCGGTTGAAGCAACGGGGCCACCGTCTGTACTCCCGGACCTTCGAGCGGCAAGTGACCGAGGTTCACGTTCGCGCCGCCATTCTCAACACGGTTACCTACCTGGGCATGCCGCGTTCTGACCGCGTGGGGCAAACTGCGTCCGCTGCATGAAGCCGCGCGGGAAACAGGGGAGTCATGCCGAAATCTCGAAATCAACCCAAACGGTATATTAGTAATGAATAATAGTTCACCAACGCCCATGGTCATCCATCGGTGAGCCGATATTGATCCGTCGTCCAGGGCAGGAAAAACCTGGCCGATCGCCCATCGGGGCTGCGTACGCTTCAGGACAAGGTTCACGGGTTGAGGCGGCGCGATTCGAGGTAATCAATGGTTGGGCGGAACGCCGTAACCGGAGCCTGTCGGTCTTGAACGATCGTTGCGAGCAGGCTCAAGTCCGACAGGCTTCTAGGCGATCGGCGTTACCGTCACCGCAACCTCGGGCTGGTGCGCGTCACCGCCCAGGATGACGCCGCGCAAGGGCGAGACGTCGGCGAAATCGCGGCCCCAGGCGAGAGTGATGTGCTGCGTGTCAGGCAAGAGATTGTTTGTCGGGTCGAAATCGACCCACCGCCCGCCTTCCAACTCGGGGCAGAATACCGACACCCAGGCATGCGAAGCGTCGGCGCCGACCAGTCGCGGCTGACCAGGCGGCGGTTGCGTCAGCAGGTAGCCACTGACATAACGTGCCGCCAGACCCTGAGAGCGGAGACAGGAGAGCATCAGGTGCGCAAAATCCTGACAGACGCCTTTTTTTTCGGCGAGTACCGTCGAAACCGGCGTGGCGACGGTTGTTGCCTCCGGGTCGAAGGCGAATTCGTTGTGGATGCGGCTCATCAGCGCCTGTGCCGCGGCGAGAACCGGTCGCCCGGGAGTGAAACTGGTGGCGGCGTAAGCGGCAAATTGATGTTTGACGCGCACGTAAGTCGATTCGAACTGATAACGGTTCGCCTCGACGCATATGGGATGCGCGCCATAGGCCAGTGCATTGCGGACCGCCTCCCACGGCGGCGAGTCGTCCAGATAGCCTGTGTCCCCGGCTGACGCCTGTGCCAGCGCGGCCTGGGCGGTCGCGGGCAAGTGCGGCAACACCTCGACGATACTTTCGGCGCGCACGATGAGAGCGTCATGCGGATATTCCAAAGTCAATTCGCGCACTGTATTTCCAAAACAATCCTCGCGCTGACGTTCGCCGGTTGGGGTAGGCGAGACCAGGATGTCGTGTCGCAGAAGACGCTGCCAGCGGGACTCGCGCGGCGTCAGGTGCAGCAACTGGCGCGACAGCGATACCGGACTGGCGTAGTGGTAGCTCGTTTCGTGAATCAGGTGATAGCGGGCGGGCGACGGAATCATGAGGCGAAAGTTTGTCGGGAAAATTCGCCGACATGACTGAAATAACGCATCGCCAAGCGGTTGGACAGAGCCTCTGCCGCGAGGGAGGCGTCGAGCAACTGGCCGGACAGTCGTCGGCAAGCCGCGTCAGCCGTCATCGGCTGCCGGGTTTCGAAGCCGGTGAAGTCGAAGGCTTGCAAATTTTTCAAGATCGGCGCCAGCGTTTCGTCGGGTGCCCCGCCGAGATGATGGGCCAGATTGGCCAGATAGCGAATGAGGATTTGCAACTGAAAAGTCACCGCGTGCGGATTGCTCTCGTCAAGGATCAACAGGTCGAGGGTGGGCAGCAGTTGCGGCTGGGTCATGTAACGCGAACGGTAGGTGATGATACTGTCGGCCAGTTCGAGCAGCCACTCCAGGTTGCCGGCGGCGTGCGGGTCCGGCAGGCGAAGGTAATGTCCCATGGCGTTGCCAAGAAATACCAGACGCTCGAGGCGACGGCCGACGATCAGCAGACGCCAGCCATCGTCACGGGTCATGTTGTCCATGGCGAAACCCGCCAATGACGAAGAAACCAGCAGCACTTGATCGAGAAAGGCCAGCGCGTCCGCAGGCTCGGGGCGATCGTTCGTTGTCGTTGTTTCGCCATAGCGCTGCAACTGGTGTTGCAAGCGATTCAGCGCGTGCCAGTTGTCGAGCGAAAAGCGTTCGCGGACTTGGGTGGCCACCCACAGCAATCGCCGGATGTCGGCGATCAGATCGCGAGCCGATGGGTGGCCACTGATCGCGCGAGTCACTTGTTGCTCATGCTCCCCGCGGGTTGCCGCCGGACCCTGGTCGTCGCCAGGCAGCAGACTCAACGACCGGCACAACTCGATCGCGGCCAGGGCCACTGCCTCACCGTCGGCGCTGCCATCAACCAGCCGCGACAGGGCGACACGCAACATGCGGGCCGTTTTGTCGCAGCGCTCCGCGTATCGGCCGAACCAGTACAGGTTTTCGACGACACGCGACGACAAGCGGTGGCCGCCGCGGACCAGATCAGCCTGGCCGATGGTGTGTTTGAGCAGGCTGAACGTATTGACCGCCTGCTCGGTCAATACCCAAGTGTCCTTGCTGGCGCCCCCACGCTGCATCGATATCACCCGGGCGTTGGTGGCCGCCGCGACACGCGCCAGGCCGCCGGGCATGACCAGGTAGCCGTGCGGCGTTGCGGCGGCGAAGACGCGCAGCCCGACGCCCCGGGGCCGCAGATAACGTTGCCCATCCGGACTCCAGGCCGGAGCTTGCGAAAAATTGACCAGTTCCTGGGCGACATACGCCTGCGGTCGGGCGCGCAGGCGGGCGATCATCGTCTGACGTTCGTCGCCCCGCAGTTCGTTACCGAACACCGGATCGAAACGCTGTGAAGGGTAGGCGCCTTTGATCACCAGTCGGTCGAGGTGAGCGATGCTGTAGTCAAGCGCGGCCTGTTCGCCGCACCACCAGGTGGCCACCGAAGGCATGGCCAACGGTTCGCCGAGCAATTTCTCGCAGATTCCCGGCAGGAATCCCGGCAATGCCGCCGATTCGAGCAAGCCACTGCCCAGAGCGTTGGCGACCAGCACATTCCCGGCGCGTACCGCCTGCAGCAGGCCGGCGATGCCAAGCGCCGAATCACCGCGCAATTCAAGTGGGTCACAGTAGTCATCGTCGAGTCGCCGAAAGATCGCGTGAACCCGGCGCAGCCCGGACAACGTGCGCAGATAGACGCAATCGCCGCGCACGGTCAAATCCTGGCCCTCGACGAGTGGAAAACCGAGATAACGCGAGAGATAGGCTTGTTCGAAATAGGTTTCGTTGTAGGGACCGGGGGTCAGCAGCACGATCAGCGGTGCGTCGCCGGTCCGCGGCGCCCAATGCGCCAGGCTTTCTTGAATCTGGCGGAAAAAAAACGCCAGATGCTGTACGTGCAGATCGCGAAACAGATCAGGGAAAACGCTGCTGATGATGGTCCGGTTTTCGAGCGCGTAGCCCGCGCCCGAGGGACCTTGCGTGCGGTCGGCGATCACCCACCACCGTCCGTCCGGCGAACGGGCAAGGTCGGCGGCGTAGAGATGCAAAAAAGAGCCGCCGGCCGGTTCAATCCCCTGGCACGGCCAAAGAAAGTTGTGATGACCAAAAATCAGCGCCGCCGGCAGGCGTCCTTCCTGGAGCAATTCCTGGGCGCCATAGAGATCACGCAGAATGCCGTCAAGCAATCGGGCGCGCTGGCTGACCGCGCTGGCCACGGCCTGCCATTCGTCCGGCGGCAACAACCAGGGGAGCGGGTCGAGTTCCCAGGGCCGGTCGGCGCCCTGTGGATCGGCGTAAACGTTGTAACTGACCCCATTGTCGAGAATGCGCCGGCGCACGTAATCACAGCGATGACGCATTTGTTCGGCGGAAGAATTCTCGAGATAAGCGAGGAAAGGTCGCCACGCGGGGCGCACCTCGCCGGAAGCGGTCAGCATCTCGTCGAAACGATCGCTATCGCGAGGATAATGGGTCAGCAGGGACGGCGGCATGCAATTACTCGTCGTTGAAGGGTTACGACAGGTCGCCCAGTGTACCTAGTGTAGCCAGTGTACTGTGTCTGATTGTTGTGTCCCGACCCGACAGCATCGACAACCGATGGCCAAACGGCGCGGCAAAGTCACATCGCCGCTTTCATCGCGCGATACGGGAGAATGTTTTCGGGTTTTCAACGTGCGTTGCTGCACCGGGCGGCGGTGCCCGGTCGTCGAGCAAATTTCATGCAAGGTTTTGTCAAAACGCCTCGGCGGATCGCCGCCGCGATCGTTTCGCCCGTCGGCAATGGGTGAATGCCATTGTCCGCTCGTGCTTTTAGCGGTCCATGTCCCGCTTGCGGGTGGCTTGCCGCCGCTTTGCGGTCAGTCGCCGCGCAGTGACGCGGACGTATCACGGCACCAAGCCGGTGCATCAATGCGGCAAACCCGGCCAATACGGGGCGAAAGCGCCATGCGCATATCCCGCCCCGTCACCCGAAAACGGACCCTGACCGGAGCCGCTGCGAATGGTGCCGATGAATTCCCGCCGATTTACCGTTGTTTAACCCCCTTGCGGGTCCCGCGCGATCGTTGTCCGCGGATTGTGGCGTTCTTCGCCCGGCCGGTTTACTCCCGCACGACCGGCAGAACAGAGGTGTCGTTCAAGGTGAACGAGCCGCGGGATATTTGGCACCGATATTGCTTGAAACGACCGATCTTGGCCTTCAAGGATGATCAATGCGATGAGCAACGATTTCTACAATGAGATGTACGATTCCGCGGGCCGCTTGCGGCTCCACTATCAGGAATTTGCCGACTGGCTGACGACGATGCCGGCTGACCGGTTGACGCGCAAACGCTTGGAAGCGGATACCGCGTTTCATCGGGTCGGCATCACCTTCGCTGTCTATGGCGAGGAGTCCGGCAGCGAACGCCTGATTCCTTTCGATATCATTCCCCGGATCATTCCGTCCGCGGAGTGGTCGGCTCTGCAGACCGGGTTGTTGCAGCGGGTCAAGGCGCTCAATGCCTTTCTGCACGACATCTATCATCAGCAGGCGATTCTCCGGGCCGGCATCATTCCGTGGGCGTCGGTACTGAACAACGCGCAGTTCCGCCGGGAAATGGTCGGCATCGAACTGCCTTCCGACATCTACGCGCACATCGCCGGCGTCGATATCGTTCGTGCCGACGCCGGCGAGTTTTATGTCCTGGAGGACAATTTGCGCGTTCCTTCCGGCGTGTCGTACATGCTCGAAGACCGCAAGATGATGATGCGCTTGTTCCCCGAATTGTTTTCCCGGCAGCGAATCGCGCCGGTACAGCATTATCCCGACAAGCTGCTCGACAATCTGCGTGCCGTCGCGCCATCGGGCGTCGACGACCCGACGGTGGTATTGCTGACACCCGGCGCCTGCAACAGCGCCTACTTCGAGCACACCTTCCTGGCGCAACAAATGGGCATCGAGCTGGTCGAAGGGCGCGACTTGTTCGTTCGCGACGAAACGGTGTACATGCGCACCACGCAGGGGCCGCAGCGAGTGGACGTCATCTACCGGCGAATCGACGATGATTTTCTCGATCCTCTGGCGTTCAACAGCCAATCGATGCTGGGTGTTCCAGGGCTATTGACCGCGTACCGTGCCGGTCGGGTCAATCTGGCCAACGCCATCGGTACCGGTGTCGCCGACGACAAATCGATTTATCCCTACGTGCCGGCAATGATCCGCTTCTACCTGAACGAGGAACCCCGGTTGAACAACGTGCCGACCTGGCGACTCGGTGAATCGGAAGACCGCGCGTACGCGCTTGCGCATCTGCCGGAACTGGTGGTCAAGGAAGTGCATGGCGCCGGCGGCTACGGAATGCTGGTCGGTCCGGCGGCGACCGCCGCCGAGATCGAAGAGTTTCGCCGGCGGATCATCGCCTCGCCCGAGAAATACATTGCCCAGCCGACCCTGGCGCTGTCGAACTGCCCGACATTCGTTGGCGAAGACATTGCGCCGCGCCACCTCGATTTGCGCCCGTTCGTACTCTCCGGCAAAAACATCGATCTGGTTCCCGGGGGCTTGACCCGTGTCGCCTTGACCGAAGGATCGCTGGTGGTCAACTCGTCACAGGGCGGGGGCACCAAGGACACCTGGGTACTCGAAAATCAATCGACGGAAGGATGACCATGTTGAGCCGTACCGCAGACCATCTCTACTGGATGGCACGCTACACCGAACGTGCCGAAAATCTTGCCCGGCTGCTCGACGTTTCCTACCAGATGTCGCTGGTTCCGCAATCGTTGGCGGCGCAATCCCGCAACTGGAGCGCACTGCTGGCGCTGAACAGCCTTGAAGCGTCGTTCGCGCAACGCTATCCCGGAATCAGCGCCGACAACATCCTGCGGTTCATGGTCACCGATGCCGACAATCCCTCATCGATCTGCTCGTGCCTGCGCGCGGCACGGGAAAACGCGCATGCGGTGCGCGGCACCCTGACCCTGGAAATGTGGGAGAGCGTCAATACCACGTGGATCGAACTCCGCGGCAAGTCGTTCGAAATGATTGTGTCGACGGGAATGAGCGAATTTTTCGATTGGGTCAAACGACGCTCGGCGCTGATTCGCGGGGTGACCTTCGGTACGATGCTCAAGGACGACGCGCTCCATTTCATCCGGCTCGGTGGCCTCATCGAACGGGCGGACAACACCGCGCGGATTCTCGATCGGCAATACCATATTCTGCACGACAACAATGAACAAGGCGTCAGCGACTTCTACCAATGGGGTGCGGTGCTGCGCTCGCTGTCGGCGTTTCAGGTCTACCGGAAAGTCTACCGCGACGCCATCACGCCGGCCCGGGTGGCCGAATTGCTGATCCTGAACCCGGACATGCCGCGTTCGCTCCATGCCTGCACCGACGGTATCGTGCGCATGCTCCAGTTGATCGCCAACGACGTTTCGGCGGAAACGCAGCGACGTGCCGGCGTATTGCATGCCGGCCTGCACTTCGGGCGGATCGAAGAACTGATGGCCCATGGCCTGCACGAATACCTCAAGGAATTCATGGATCGGGTCTATGAAATCGGCGAGGGGGTCGGTCGGTCATTCCTGATGGCGGCTTGAGATCCGGCGGTCGCGTTCCGCCGAACCGTTTGCGTCGAATCCACCGCCAATTTCGAGCGCGGCCGCGAAGGCCGCGAACTTTCCTCACCGAGGAAAGATGCCGCAAGCCTTCGGCGGCCGGCTGGACGAACGGCCCGAAACGGCGCCCCCGAACCCTCATAAGCGCTAACTTTACATTGATGACATCATCGTCTCACGTTGATAACGCCGTT
>JAVMKC010000024.1:0-39872 GCA_031732795.1 Accumulibacter sp.
GAGCACGTCGTCAAGATGACGCCGACCAAGGAAGGCACTTACGCCATCGTCTGCAACGAGTATTGCGGTATCGGCCATCATTCGATGCTCGGCCGCATTTACGTGAAATAAAGGGGAATCGGTCGATGTCCACCTCCTACCGTACCTGCCCGGTCTCCGGACTGCAGTTTGAAAACAACGCCGAAAGGCTGATGCGCTGGAACGCCGTCGCCGGTGTGCTGTGGCTGCTCGTCGGCGGCATCACCGCACTGCTGGTGATTCTGACTCGCTGGCCGGCCATCAAGCTGTTGCCTGCCGATCAGTTTTACCTGATTCTCACCGCGCACGGCGTCGACATGCTGATCCTGTGGATTCTGTTTTTCGAGATCGCCGTGCTTTACTTCGCCTCGTCGACCTTGTTGCGCTGTCGACTGGCGACGCCGAAAATCGCTTGGCTGGCCTTCTGGCTGATGGTCATCGGCGGGATCATCACCAATATCGCCATCTTTCAGGGCGAGTCGAGCGTGATGTTCACCTCGTACGTGCCGATGCAGGCCGCATGGCATTTCTATCTGGGGATCATCCTGGTTGCCGTCGGGGCGCTGATCGGGGTGGGCGTCTTTTTCGGGACGCTGGTCGTCGCCAAGCGTGAAAAAACCTACAGTGGCTCGCTGCCGCTGGTTTCTTTCGGTGCGCTCACTGCGGCGATCATCGCCACGTTTACCATCCTGTCCGGCGCGGGCATTCTGGTGCCGACCTTTCTCTGGTCGGTCGGGCTGATCAAGGAGATCGATCCGCAGCTTTACCGGATGGTGTGGTGGGGACTGGGACACTCTTCGCAGCAGATCAACGTCGCCGCGCATGTCTCGATATGGTACCTGACCGCGGCGGTGATCTTCGGTGCCAAGCCGTTGTCGGAAAAAGTGTCGCGTTTCGCCTTTTTGCTGTACATCCTGTTCCTGCAACTGGCCAGCGCGCACCACCTGCTGTCCGACCCCGGCATGAGTGCCGAATGGAAAGTGCTCAACACCTCGTACTTCATGTATTTCGCGGTGATGGCCTCGATGATCCATGGCTTTACCGTGCCAGGGGCGATCGAAGCGGCACAGCGGCGCAAAGGCTACACCAACGGTCTGTTCGAGTGGTTGCGCAAGGCGCCGTGGGGCAATCCGGCCTTCTCGGGGATGTTCATTTCGCTGGTCAGTTTCGGTTTCCTCGGCGGCATTTCCGGCGTCGTGCTCGGTACCGAGCAGATCAACATGTTGATGCACAACACCTTCTACGTGCCGGGCCATTTCCATACCACGGTGGTTACCGGGACAACCCTGGCCTTCATGTCGATCACTTACATACTGGTGCCGGTGCTGTTCCGGCGCGAGATGATCCTGCCGAAGCTGTGCCAGATTCAACCGTATCTGTTCGGGATCAGCATGTCCGTTCTCGGTCTGGTGATGATGGGGGCCGGCACGCTCGGCGTTTCCCGTCGCCATTGGGATATGGCTTTTGCCGGCGCTCCCTTCCAGTACGAATGGCCCGGTGCCGCCTATCTGATGATGGGATTGACCGGAATCTTCGGCGTCATCGCGGTGGTCGGCGGTGGTCTGTGGATCGTGCTGGTCGTCGGTTCGCTGCTGTTCGGCAAGAAACTCGATGGTGGCAAGACATCGAACCTGCCGACGCCGATTCCTGACCAAACTCAGGCCGCTTCCGCGGTCGCGCATGGCCAGGAGCATGTCGGCGTTCCCGGCACCGTGGTGCTGGCGCTGTTGCTCTTCGTCTGCTTCGTACTGTACTACTTCGTCAACTGGAAGTACCTTTCCGAAGTCTGGCTGTTGAGCTGATTCCGGTTCGCCCTCGCGCCGGCCCTGGCGCGAGGGCGCTGTTGAACATGGCGATTCGCCACCGGTCAACCCTGACCCTTATCGATTTGCCAAACTGACTGACAAACCGCTCATGTCCTCTTCATCGCTCAATCGTCGTCCCGGACTCTCGATGTCGGCGGTCATGGGCGTCTTCAAATTGCGTATCGGTGTGGTGATCACCTTCACCGCCCTGACCGGTCTGGCGATTTCTCCCGGCACTAGTCTCAGCGGTCTGCAACTGCTGGTTCTGGCTTTGTCGGTGCTGGTGTCTTCGGCCAGCGCCGGCGCTTTCAACCAGTATTACGAACACGCCAGCGATCGGCTGATGTCGCGGACGAGCGGCCGGCCGTTCGTGACCGGCCAAATCGAGCATCGGCCGAGATGGCTGTTGATCATCGCGGCCTTGCTGCTGCTGTCGGTCGCCGCTGCTTGGTGGGCATTGAACGCCTGGTCGGCGCTGTTCGTCTTTCTCGGCGCCTTTTTCTACGCCATCGTGTATACCGTCTGGCTCAAACGGCGCACGTGGCTGAATATCGTTTTTGGTGGACTGGCCGGCAGCTGGGCGGTGCTGGCCGGGGCTGCCGCCGCCGATCCCCACTTGGGTGGCGCGCCATTGGCCTTGGCGCTGGTCCTGTTTTTGTGGACTCCACCGCACTTCTGGAGCCTGGCGATCGCTTTCCGCGACGATTACGCCGCCGCCGGGGTGCCGATGCTACCGGTGGTCGTCGGCGACAGACGGGCGGCGAAAACCATTTTCCACAGCACCTTGGCGTTGGTGGCAGCCAGTTTCGTGCCTTTAGCTTATGGTCTGGGAGCGGTCTATCTAGTTGGCACGGCGGTTGGTGGCGCGCTGTTCATCATCAAAGCCTGGCGGCTGGCCGCCGATCCGCAACGCCGGACGGCGATGGCCTGTTTCCATGCCTCACTGGCACAGTTGACCCTGTTGCTGTTGGCGGCGATCGTCGATAGCCAGTGGTTGCGATGAACGATGCTGCCCCTGCGCGACGAGCCGGGAGATTTTCACGTTGGCTCGAAGTGGGCGCGCTGCTGTTGACGCTGCTTCCGTTCAGTGGTGGAGCGCTCGGTGCTGCCGATGACGTTTCATCCGTCGCTCCGCCGTTGACCGCCCGCCCGCAAGGGGCCACCGGGCAACTGGCTTTGACCTCGCTCGACGAAAAAGCCGCCTTCGAATTGTCGCAGGCGGCGATCGGCAAGCCGGTCGGGGATTTCGTACTGCTCGATCGCGAAGGGCGGCCGGTGTCGCTGTCGCGCTACCGGGGCAAGCCCTTGCTGGTCAACTTCATTTATACCGCCTGCTTCCAGGTATGTCCGACGGCAACACGCAATTTGCAGAAAGCGGTGCAGGATACCGTCGGCTTGATGGGTACCGAACGTTTCAACGTGATCAGTATCGGGTTCAACCAACCGTTCGACTCTCCGGCGGCGTTGAACGATTTCGCCCGGCAATACGGAATTCGTCTGCCGAACTGGGAGTTTCTCAGCCCCGCAGCGGCGATCGTTCCGGATCTGGCGCGCAATTTCGGTTTCAGCTTTGTCGCCACCGCCGCCGGTTTCGACCATCTCAATCAGGTGACACTGGTCGATGCCGACGGGCGAATCGTCCGACAGATTTATGGCGAAAAATTTACCGCCGCCGACCTCGACGAGCCGTTGAAGGCGCTGATCGCCGGTTCCCCGATTCCGCCGAGTTCGACGACATTGCAGGAACTCATCGAGCGGGTACGCATCATCTGCTCGGTGTACGACCCATTGACGGGTCGCTACCGTACCAATTACTCGTTGTACTTCCAGATTGCCGGCTTTGTGACCTTTGTTGGTTTCATGATTTACCTGTCGATTCATTTCTGGCGCAATCGACGGCGCCATCCATCGCCGCACTGAGCGGTCGATCAGCGCTGTTTTCGTTTTGATGGGTGTCAAGGCGTGGGGGTTTCGCGCTGCCTATCATCGTTGGCAGCGAATCCAAGGACATGAGGTGAGTTTTCACGCCGAACCCCCGTCGGTTGCCAAGCGAGTTTTCCTGCGCGTCGAAGAAGCGTTCGACCGTCCGTTTGGCAATGCCGACAACCCGCTGCGCCATCTCGGCGCGTACGGCCTGTATCTGCTCTGGCTGGTCGTCGGCAGTGGCCTCTACCTTTATGCGGTCCTCGATACCGGTATCGAGGCGGTTTACCGTTCGATCGGCGAATTATCTGATCCGCCGTGGCAAATCGGCGGTCTGTTGCGCAGCATTCACCGTTACGCCGCCGATGGCCTGATGGTGGTGATGTTGCTGCATCTCTTGCGTGAAGCGTGTTACGGCCGTTTCCGTGGTTTTCGGAGTTTCTCCTGGCTGACCGGTGTGCCCTTGATCTGGCTGGCTTTCGTCGCCGGCATCGGCGGCTATTGGCTGGTCTGGGACCAGTTGGCACAGGTGTCGGCGATTGCCGGCAGCGAACTGCTCGACGGGCTGCCGCTGTTCAGTGAACCGGTGGCGCGCAATTTCCTGACGCCGGAAGCGCTCAGTGACCGCTTTTTCACGTTGCTGGTGTTCATCCACATCGGAGTGCCGCTGTTGTTGATCCTCGGGTTGTGGGCGCACGTTCAGCGGATCGCCCACGTCGACTATCTGCCGTCCGGACGGGCGATGCTGGCCACGTTGACGGCGTTGCTGGTCCTGGCCTGGGGGCAGCCGGTACAAAGCCAGCCGCCGGCCGATCTGACGGTCGTTCCCGGCGCGGTCGGTTTCGACTGGTTCATCCTGTTCATCCATCCACTGAGCGACCTGCTCGGCTCGACGACGCGGGTATGGGTTCTGCTGTTCGCCACCACCGCGGTGCTTTTCGCGCTGCCCTTGCTGCCGTCGCGCGCTGGTGTGCCGGCCGTTGTGCCGGTGGCTGTCGTCGAACCGGCCCATTGCACTGGTTGCGACCGCTGTCTGGCCGATTGTCCGTATGCGGCCATCAGCATGGTTGCCCATCCATCACGACCGGGAAACCGCCTGGCGGTGGTCGATGCCGATTCGTGCGCCTCTTGCGGACTGTGCGCCGGGTCCTGTCCGTCGTCGACGCCTTTTCGCCGCCAGGCACCTTTGCGTACCGGCATCGACCTGCCGCAGCGATCGGTAGACGATCTGCGCGAACACCTCGAGGCTGAACTGGCCCGCTTGAACCAGACGGCCGGCCGGACGCGGATCGTCGTTTTCAGTTGTCGGCACGCCGCCGACATCACCTCGCTGACCGCGGCCGACACGGCGGTGATTCCTTTGCTCTGCGCCGGCCAGCTGCCGCCGTCGTTCATTGAATACGCCTTGCGAGGCGGTGCGGATGGCGTGATGCTCGGCGCCTGCCGTGCCGGCGGTTGCGAATTCCGTCTGGGCGAACGCTGGCTGGCGGATCGCCTGTCCGGCAAGCGCCCGCCGCCCCTGCGCAACCGCATTCCTGTCGAACGTTGGCAAACGGTGTATGCCGGGCCGCACGACCGGGCCGAACTGTTGACCGCCGTCGCCGGTTTCAGAAGCGGCCTCGAAACGCTCGACCCGATCGGCGAACACTTGCCGCCTTATTTTCGGAAAGTCATTCATGATGCTTAAACCCGTTGCCGTTGTCGGCCAGGTGATTCTTTACGGTGCTTTTGCCGCGTTCATCGGTTACTTCGCCACCTCGCCGAAATACCGGCAGATTGGTGATGACGTGGCGTTGATCAAACTGTCGATCAGCCATCTCGGTGACCGGGAATGCCGTAAACGGAGTGCCGACGAGTTGGCCAAACTGCCGCCGAACATGCGTGCGCCGCTCGACTGTCCGCGTGAGCGTTCGGATATCAAGCTCGAGGTCGATCTCGACGGGCAGACGCTGTTCAAAACAGTGATGCATCCCACCGGGCTGTTCAAGGACGGCGTATCGACCGTCTATCGGCGTTTCGAAGTGCCGGCCGGCAAGCATCAGTTGGCGGTGCGGATGAACGATAAGGTCATCAATCCCGGTTTCAATTTCACCAAGGCGGCCGAGGTCGACCTCAAGCCCGCGCAAGTGCTGGTCATCGATTTCAATCCCGACCGCGGCGGTCTGTTCTTTCAATGACCGGCCCAGTCACTCATCGGCCTGACCGCTGCCATCCCCATTCACCGAACCGACATCGATCATGGTAAAAATTCTTCAACGAAGCCTGCGCTGGCTGTTCATGCGCGTCGAGAACCTTTTCAACGTCGCTTTCGGCGAACAGATCAATCCTTTCTATCATTTGGGGACCATCAGCTTCTGGCAATTCTGGCTGCTGATCGGCAGCGGCCTGTACCTGTACATCTTTGCCGACACCGGCATTCACCAGGCCTACGATTCGGTGGAGCGGATCACTCATCAGCAATGGTGGGCCGGCGGCATCCTGCGCAGTGTCCATCGCTACGCCACCGACGGAATGATCCTGACGATGCTGCTGCACATGCTGCGGCACTTCGCCTACGACCGTTATCGCGGTTTCCGCTCGTTTTCCTGGCTGACGGGCGTTGCCTTGTTGTGGCTGGTCTATATCGCCGGCATCAACGGCTTCATGCTGGTCTGGGACAAGCTGGCGCAGTTCGTGGTCATTGCCGTCGCCGAATGGTTCGACGTGCTGCCACTGTTCAACGGTACGCTGATCCGTAATTTCATTTATCTCGAAAACGTCAACAGCCGGCTGTTCACCCTGCTCGCGTTCATCCATATCGGCGCGCCGCTGATCGTGCTGTTCATCATGTGGGTTCATGTCCAGCGGGTGCCGCGCGCGCATATCAATCCGCCGAAAGCGATCGCCTTGGCGGTGACGCTGATGTTCCTGGTGCTGTCGCTGATCAAACCGATCGTCAGCCAGGGCGGTGAAGCCGACATGTCGGTGGTGCCGACCGGCATTGCCTTCGACTGGTTCGAATTGCCGGTTCTGGCGCTGGTTTATGTCGTCGATCCGCTGCGGCTGTGGATCGTGGTGCTCGGCCTGACCGCGCTGCTGTTCCTGACCCCCTGGCTGCCGCCCAAACGGCGCGGCGCGGTGCCGGCGCAACAGAATCTCACCTTCCATCCAGACCGGCGGACGGTCACCGCCCGCTTTGGTGAAACCTTGCTCGACGCCGGTCTGCGTCAGGGAATCGACCTGCCGTACGAATGCCGCAACGGAGGCTGTGGAGTCTGCAAATGCACCGTCCTGCAGGGTCGTGTCGATCCGGGGCTTTATCAGCCCAGCGCTCTGTCCAGCGAAGATCTGGCACTGGGCAAGGTGCTGCTGTGCTGTGCCACGGCGCTCGAAGACGCTGAAATCGAATACCGCGCCGACCCGTCGGCGAAACCGGCGGGCAATTACCGTGCCCGCGTGGTGCGCATGCAGCGGCTGACCGACGACGTGATGGAGATCCGTCTCCAATTGCCGGAAGGCGAGTCACTGGCCTTCAAAGCCGGCCAATACCTGAATATCATCCTCGACGACGGGCAGCGGCGAGCGTTTTCCTTCGCCAATCCACCGCACCAGGCCGGGTTGATCGAGTTGCAGATCCGCCTGATGCCCGGCGGCTTGTTCACCACTCACGTTTTCTCGGCCATGAAAGTGGGCGACGAATTGTCCTTTGAAGGGCCGCTGGGCGATTTCACGCTGCGCGAATCGTCGCGGCCGATTGTCTTTGTCGCCGGGGCTACTGGTTTCGCACCGGTGAAAAGCATGGTCGAAGACGCCTTCCATCGCGGCTTGAAACGCGAGATTCATCTCTACTGGGGCGTGCGTCGGCTGAAGGACCTCTATCTTCCCGAACTGCCGGCTGGCTGGGCGCGCGAACACGCCAATTTCCACTTCATTCCAGTGCTTTCCGAACCCGAGACCGAAGATGGTTGGCAAGGCCGCACCGGATTGGTCCATGAAGCGATTCTGGAGGATTTTCCGGAACTCAAACAGCACGAAATCTATGCCTGTGGCTCGGTGCGCATGGTCGAAGCGATTTTCCCGTTCCTCAAGAAACAAGGCGCCGAAGACAGCGCCTGCTTTTCGGACGCCTTCAGCGTTTCAGCGCGGTCGATGGCTTTTCAGCCGCTGCAGAAATGAACTGCAATGCCAGCCCAGAACTCGACCAGCCTCGAGAGCCTGGAGAGCCTGGAGAATTCCTGGTACCTTCTTGTCGTCGGTAATCCCCGCGCCACGCGGGGGGTCGGCCCGGGATGTCGCGACTGGTCGGCGGTCGGAAGAGGCGACGTGCTCATCGGTGCGGCGGACGGCTCGTCAAAGGTTGCGAGCGGTTTGCCGGACGCCTGATTCGCCGGTCTATCGACGTGGTGTCGGCGAGCCGGCGGCGTCGGGCTCGTGTCTGATTGCGCTGCACTGTTTTACGCCTTGTTTCGCCGCGAAGTCGGGCCCTCGAAACCAGGCTTGGGCGGGAATCATTCCGCTGATAGACTTTCATCCGGTTTGACCCATTTGAGATGCGCCCCCAATTGGCAAGTGCAGACCTCACGCCCGTCGAGTTGAGCCGTCGGTTTCCGTCGAAAAGGTCGCCGGGCTTTTTGCGTGGCAGAGGAGGGCGTCCATCGCCAGGGTGAACGCCGGGCTGCCGGCGTGCCGCGTCGGACACCCGAGGACGTTGAGTCTGTCCAAAGTACACCGTCAGGCGCGCCGAGGGCGCGACTGAAGAATGAGACGCGGGCGGCAGCACCGTCCGCAAGAACTGAAGGTGACGAGGCGCCATGCCCACACTGAATTGGATCGGCAAGGAAGCCGTCGTCAAGCATCACCAGGATGTGCCGTTCCGCCTGTTGGAACCGGTTCCCGATCTCTCCTGCGGCGACGCTGTGAGCGGCAACCTGATCGTGCAGGGCGACAATCTGCACGCGCTCAAGGCCCTGCTGCCGCGCTACGCCGGACAAGTGAAGTGCATCTACATCGACCCGCCATACAACACCGGTAACGAGGGCTGGGTGTACAACGACAACGTCAACAGTCCGGAGATCCGCAAGTGGCTGGGCGAGACGGTCGGCAAGGAAGGCGAGACGCTGGACCGGCACGACCGCTGGCTGTGCATGATGTACCCGCGCTTGGTGCTGCTGAAACGGTTTCTGCGCGAGGACGGAGCGATTTTTGTGTCCATCGATGACAACGAGGTGGCGACGTTGCGGTTGGTGATGGACGAAATCTTTGGGCCAAGAAATTTTGTGGCGACTGTGCTGTGGCAGAAGGTTTACTCGCCGAAAAATTCGGCACGTCATCTATCCGAAGATCACGACTACATTGTCGTCTACGCAGCCAAAGCCGACAGGTGGAAACCGAATTTGCTTGGGCGAACTGACGAACAAAATGAGGCCTATAAAAACCTCGATAACGATCCAAGAGGCATATGGAAAACCAGTGATCTGTCGGCACGCAACTATTACGGTGATGGCACATACTCGGTCACAAGTCCTTCTGGCCGTGTTATTGAAGCCCCGCCCAAAGGACGCTACTGGACTGTTTCAAAGGCACGTTTCCAAGAACTTGATCGAGATAACCGTATTTGGTGGGGCAAGAAGGGCGATTCCATTCCCCAGCTCAAACGATTTCTGTCCGATGTGAAAGATGGTGTAGTGCCGCAGACGATGTGGTTCTACAAAGATGTTGGACACACTCAGGAAGCAAAAAAAGAACTTATTGAACTGGTTGACTTCGATACCTCTGACGACGTTTTCATCACACCGAAACCCACCCGCCTGATTCAGCGCATTCTGCAAATTGCGACGGACAAGGATTCCATCATTCTCGACAGTTTTGCCGGCTCTGGAACAACGGGCCACTCCGTGCTCAAACAGAACGTTGAGGACGATGGCTGCCGTAGATTCATTCAAGTGGAAATGCTCTCTGAAGTGGCAAGTGCCATCACGGCAGGACGTGCCAAACGTGCCATTTCGGGCTACACCAACGCCAAAGGCCAAGCTGTCAAAGGCCTCGGTGGTGGCTTCCAGTTCTGCCGCCTGTCTGCCGAACCCCTGTTCGATGCCGATGGTCAGATCCGTCGTGACGTGGGCTTCGCCCAACTGGCCGAGTTCGTCTGGTTCGTCGAAACCGGCACCGGCCTCGATGCACCAATGCGCGACGCCGCTGATTCGCCACTGCTCGGCATCCACGAAGGCCGCGCCGTCTATCTGCTCTACAACGGCATCCTCAAGGATCATTCGGTCGCTGGTGGCAACGTCTTGACCGGCCCGGTGCTCGATGCGCTACCGGGATTCGCTGGCCCGAAAGTGATCTACGCCGCGGCGTGCCGCTTGGGCGGCGCGCGGCTGGCACGCGGGGGAATCACCTTCAAGCAAACTCCTTACGCGCTGGAGGTGTAGCGTTGCGCGATCGGTCGAAGGTCATCATCATCGCCGGGCCGAATCGGTTGATGTTGCAGCCGTTGAGCCGGCACTTCGCCGTCCGGGAGAGCTTTGCTTTTGAAGCGACGCCGTCAGGACGAGGCTATCTGCAGCAGATTCGCCACTGGCAGGCGGATGGTCATCGGGTCAAGTTGGCGCGGAGGAAGCCATCGTTCGGGGCGCGCAGCGTGTCCGTCAGAGTGGGCACGACTTTCCCGAGGCCATGATTCGACGACGGTTTTCCGCCGGGCGGGATAATTTCATTCGCCTGTATGCGCCGCTGGTCGATACCTGGGCGTTGTACGACAACTCGGGCGCAACGCCGGTACTGCTGGACTGGAGTGAGAAACCATGAACAAACCGCCTATCGAACAGGCAAACGATGCCGATCTGCGTCTATCGCCCTCGGCGATGCAGCGGGCCGCGCAGCGGGCGTGGGCCTTGGCGCTGCAAACGGGCACCGCCATCGTCGTCAGCGACGCGGGGCGCATCCAGCACATCCACCCCACGGCAACGGCGTTGGCGCAAACCCACGGCGTGCAGGAGGAGCCAACCCTACCCTATGGCGAGAGACCATGACGAGTTTCGCGCCCAAGACCTACCAGCAGCAGGTGCTCGACAACGTCGAGGCCTACTTCAAGGCCTGTCACGAGTTGCCGTCGCCTTCGATTGCCTTCACCGCGACTACCGAGCGTTTGTGGGGGCGTGGCAATGCCTACAACCCGTTGTCGGGTTTCCCATCCGACATGCTGTACTTCTGTCTGCGCGTGCCCACTGGCGGTGGCAAGACCTGGCTGGCGGCCAAGAGCGTGGCGTTGGTCAACACGCATCTGCTGCGCTGCGAGCCCAGTGTGATTCTGTGGCTGGTGCCGAGCAAGCCGATCCGCGAGCAGACCTTGCGTGCGCTGCGCGATCGCCAGCACCCGTATCACACGGCGCTGCGTGAGGCGGGGCCGGTCACGGTGATGGATCTCGATGAGGCCAAGAGCGTGACTCGCGCGACGCTGGATACCTCGACCACGATCATCGTCGCCACCCGGCAGGCGTTTCAGGTGGAGGATGAGGAGTCCCGCAAGGTGTATCAGAGCAGCGGCGCGCTGATGCACCACTTCGACAATTTGTCGCCCACCCAGCGCGACGGTTTGTTGAGCGAGGGCGAGGGGGGCGAACGCACGACGCCGTGCTCGCTGGCCAACGTGCTGCGTCTGCGCCGGCCCTTCGTGGTGGTGGACGAGGCGCACAACAGCCGCACCGAACTGGCCTTCGACATGCTGGCGCGCTTCCGCCCCGCTGGCGTGATGGAACTGACCGCCACGCCCGACCTGGAACGCACACCGAGCAATGTGTTGCACAGCGTTTCCGCTGCCGAATTGAAGGCGGAAGAAATGATCAAGCTGCCGGTGGTGCTGGAGACCGAGCCGAACTGGCAGCAGTGTCTGGCCGATGCCATCGGCCGGCGCGACGCGCTGCACAAGCTGGCCGATGAGGAACGTCGCGCCGGGGCGTCGTATTTGCGGCCCGTGGTGTTGATTCAGTCGGAGCCGCGCCGTGCCGGGGTGGAGACGCTGGACTTCGCGCGCCTGAAGAACGAGCTGATCACCAACCACGGCATACCGGCCAGCGAGATCGTCGTTGCGACCGGCGAAGAAAAGGGCCTGGAGCAGGTCGACACCGACTTCAAACTCGGGTTGTCCGATCCCGACTGCCCGGTGAAGTTCGTCATCACTCAGAAGGCGTTGGCCGAGGGCTGGGATTGCCCGTTCGCTTATATCCTGGTGAGCATGGCGCCGTTGTCGTCGGCCACGGCGGTGGAACAACTGCTCGGACGCGTGCTGCGCCAGCCCGACGCCAGCCATCGGCAGGCCAAAGCCTTGAATCAGTCCTACGCCTTCGTGGTATCGCGCAACTTTGCCGAGACGGCCGGCGCGCTGCGGGATCGGCTGGTGGCGGGGGCGGGTTTCGAGCGGCGCGAAGTCGCCGAGTTCGTCACTGCCGCCAGGGCCGAGCAGGCGCGGCTGGACTTGGACGGCCACGCCGGCCCCGTCGTCGTTCGGCCGGTGGCGATCCAGCTTTCCGAGAAGCCCGATCTCAAGAGCGTTCCCAAACCGGTGCGCGACAAAGTGAGTTGGGACGGCACGCTCAATACGTTGACCATCACCACGCCGCTGACCAGGGACGAGGCCGAGGTGCTCAAAACCGCGGTTTCCAGCGACTTGGCGGCGGGAGCCATCGTTGAGGCGGCCCAGATCAGCCGCACCACGGCCATCGAGTTCTTCCAGACACCGGCTGAACTGGGCGAGCGCTTTCGCGTGCCGCAACTGGCCTTGCGTGAGCAGGGCGAACTGCAACTGTTCGACGACCCGGAGGTGCTCGACTATCCGTGGGACTTGTCGACGTACGACGCGGCACCGACAACCGGCGACCTGGCAGCACTGGGCGCCGCCCTCAAGGTTTCCGAAGGCGGCGAGATCGATATCGATGGCGAGAGCGGCAAGCTCGTCTCGCGCTTCCTGCCCGATTTGCAGCGCGATCTGGGGCTGATCTATCGGCCGGAAAACTGGGATGAGGTTCGCTTGGCGACGTGGCTGTGTCGGAATCTGCCCGAGCCTTCGCTCACCCATGCCAGCAAGCAGGCTTTCGTCGCCAAGTGGTTGACCGAACTGTTGCGTCGGGAGGGCCATACGCTGGCACGCGCCAATCTGCAGAAATTCCTGATCCGCCATCTGCTGGAGGCGCGTATCCGCGATCTGCGCCGGCAGGCGGTCGGCAAGGCGTTCCAGCAGACGTTGTTCGGTGACGACGCCGTGTCGCGCGTCGTGGTGACGGATTTGTACGCTTTCGAGTTTCACGCCCAGGCGTATGCGCCCAGCCGTGACTACGACGGCCGTTTCGGAGCCTTCGACTTCCGCAAGCACTTCTACGGGCGCATCGGCGACTTCGACAGCAAGGAAGAGTTCGAATGTGCCTGCTGGCTGGACATTCAAGCGCAGCAGGGCCGCATCCAGTACTGGGTGCGCAACCTCGTCCGGCGTGAAGGCAGTTCGTTCTTTCTGCAGAAGGCCGACGGACGCTTCTACCCGGACTTTCTGTGTCAGTTGCCGGGTAGCCTGGAGCAACCCGGCCCGATCCTGGCCGTCGAGTACAAGGGGGCGGATCGCTGGGCCGGCGCGGAAGATGACCGCTTGATCGGCGGCCTGTGGGCCAATCTGTCTGGAGGACGCTGCCGCTTCGTCATGGTCAAGGACAAACGGTGGGAGTGGATTGAAGAGATGCTGTCCCCATCACCGCTTCGATAGATCGGCTTCCGCAGGTTGGATCTTGAAACACGCCACTCCGGCTTGGTCTGCAAAATGCCGGCAATCGCCGCGGCGTTCCACGATGACGCCGGCCGCGTTTGGGCCAAGCCTGCGCGATGCCGGTCGGGCTTGCGGGCAGATGCCGCGGCCAGCGGACCTGCACCCTGGCGGGCAGGTCCATGTTGGCAACGCACTGCGCCGCTTACGGCCGGCACGGGTCGACGAGCGCTGAGGGATCGTCGGCCGGTTTCAGCGGCCGTTTTTAGCGGCCGGGTAAAGCGTCCTGGAGTCGCTGGCGTTGCGGCTCGAGTTTTTCCAGGGTGGCGATGAAAGCGTCGAGGCGCTTCTTTTCCTGGTCGACGACTGCAGCCGGGGCCCGGCTGACGAAGCGTTCGTTGGCCAGTTTGTCGCGGGCCTTGCCGATTTCGGCGCGCAACCGGGCGATCTCCTTGTCCAGGCGCTCGGCTTCGGCGGCTCGATCGATCGGCACCTGCAGCATCAGGCGGGTTTCGCCGACGATGGCCACCGGCGCGTCGGCGTCGTCCGGCAAGGTGGCGACGGTTTCCACCGATGATAGTTTGCACAAGGCTTTGAGGTAGGGCGCGAAATCGTCGAGCACGGCCGCGTCGCCTTGCATCAGCAGCGGCACGCGCAGCGCCGGTGACAGGTTCATTTCGCCGCGGAGGTTGCGGCAGGCGTAGGCCAGGTCTTTGATTTGTCGGATGCGTTGCTCGCTGATCTCGTCGATCTTGTCGCTCTGCGCTTGCGGATAAGCGGCCAGCATCACCGAGTCGTGCGTCTTGCGGCCGGCGACCGGCGCCACGGCCTGCCAGAGTTCTTCGGTGATGAAGGGCAGCAGCGGGTGCGCCAGACGCAGAACCGTTTCCAGGACGCGGGCCAGCGTCCGGCGGGTGGCGCGCTGCACGGGTTCATCGTCGCTCTGCAATTGGGTTTTCGCCAACTCGACGTACCAGTCGCAGAATTCATCCCAGACGAATTCGTAGATCGCCCGTGCCAGCAGATCGAAGCGGTAATCGGCGAAGTGCTGGGCGACGGCCGCTTCGGTGCGTTGCAGCTGGCTGACGATCCAGCGGTCGGCGAACGAGAAACGACAGCGGGTCGAACAGGCGTCCGGCGAATCCGCGTCGATCGCCAGATCATGGCCAACGGTGTGCATCAGGACGAAACGGCTGGCGTTCCACAGCTTGTTGCAGAAATTCCGGTAACCTTCGCAGCGACCGAGGTCGAACTTGATGTCGCGGCCCGGGCTGGCCAGCGACAGGAAGGTGAAGCGCAAGGCGTCGGTGCCGAAAGCGGGAATTCCCGCCGGATATTCCTTGCGGGTGCGTTTTTCGATCTGTTCAGCCTGTTTCGGATTCATCAGGCCGGTGGTGCGTTTGTCGATCAGCGTCGGCAGGTCGATGCCGTCGATCAGGTCGATCGGGTCGAGGACGTTGCCCTTCGACTTGCTCATCTTCTGGCCTTCGGCGTCGCGGATCAACCCGTGGACATAGACGTGCTTGAAGGGGATTTTGCCGGTCAGATGGCAGGTCATCATCACCATCCGCGCGACCCAGAAAAAGATGATGTCGAAGCCGGTGACCAGCACCGTCGACGGCAGATACAGATCGAGCGCCGGGTTGGATTTGGCGGGCCAGTCCGGTGTCCAGTCGAGTGTCGAAAACGGCCACAGGGCGCTGGAATACCAGGTGTCGAGGACATCGGGATCGCGTCGCAACGGCCCGTGATAGCCTTGTTCGGCCGCCGCTTGACGGGCCTCGTTTTCATCGTGGGCGACGAACAGTTGCCCGTCGCTGCCGTACCAGGCCGGAATCTGGTGGCCCCACCACAATTGCCGGGAGATGCACCAGTCCTGAATGTTGTTCAGCCATTGGTTGTAGGTATTGACCCAGTTCTCCGGGAAAAAGCGGATTTCGCCCGAGGCGACGCAGGCCAGCGCCTTGGCGGCGATGCTCCGACCGTCGGCGCCGGGCTTGCTCATGGCGACGAACCATTGATCGGTCAGCATCGGTTCGATGATCGCTCCGGTACGGTCGCCGCGCGGAATTTTCAGCGTATGCGCCTCGGTCTTGTCGATCAATCCTTGCGCTTCGAGGTCGGCGATCACCCGTTTGCGGGCCTCGAATCGATCGAGGCCGCGGTAGGCGACCGGGGCGTTGTCGTTGATCCGCGCGTCGAGGGTGAACACCGGGATCATCGCCAGCTTGTGACGTTGGCCGACGGCATAGTCGTTGAAATCGTGCGCCGGGGTGACCTTGACGCAACCGGTGCCAAACGCCAGATCGACATAAGCGTCGGCGATGATCGGAATCTCACGGTCACACAAGGGCAGTCTGACGGTCTTGCCGAGCAGGTGGCGGTAGCGTTCGTCTTCCGGATGGACCATCACCGCCGTATCGCCGAGCATCGTTTCGGGACGGGTGGTGGCGACGGTCAGGCTGCCGCTGCCGTCGGCCAGCGGATAGCGGATGTGCCACAGTTCACCCCGTTCTTCTTCCTGGGCCACTTCGAGATCGGAAACGGCGGTCTGCAGCACCGGGTCCCAGTTCACCAGTCGTTTGCCGCGGTAGATCAATCCTTCCCGATAAAGGCGGACGAAGGTCTCGGTGACCGTCTTCGACAGGCCGCTGTCCATGGTGAACCGTTCGCGGCGCCAGTCGGGCGAAGTGCCGAGACGGCGCATCTGGCGGGTGATGGTGTCGCCGGAATACGCCTTCCATTCCCAGACCTTGTCGAGAAACTTCTCACGGCCGAGGTCGTGTCGCGAAATTCCCTGGGCGTCGAGTTGCCGTTCGACGACGATCTGGGTGGCAATGCCGGCGTGGTCGGTGCCGGGTTGCCACAAGGTGTTGTCACCGCGCATGCGATGGAAGCGGGTGAGCGCGTCCATGATCGTCTGATTGAAACCGTGGCCCATGTGCAGCGTACCGGTGACATTCGGCGGCGGCAGCAGGATGCAGAAAGCCTGCTCGGCGGAGGGGTCGAGACCGGCGGCGAAATAGCCGGCATTTTCCCAGACGGGATACCAGCGACGCTCGATGTCTGCCGGTTCGAAGCTCTTGGCGAGTTCCATGGGTGAATGCTTGGAAGAGGAAAGTGGAAATTATAACGGATCGCTTCTTGGCCTCGTCGGGACGAACGAAGCCAATCACACCGGCAACGCGTCAAATGCTGTCTCCGTTCG
Source organism: Accumulibacter sp. (assembly GCA_031732795.1). Classification (GTDB taxonomy): domain Bacteria; phylum Pseudomonadota; class Gammaproteobacteria; order Burkholderiales; family Rhodocyclaceae; genus Accumulibacter. The sequence continues at coordinate 16,679 of JAVMKC010000024.1, forward strand.
TCGGATGAGGTGTGGCGGACGGTTGACCATATGCCGACTGGCCCCCCGAGCTTATGAGCACTGGTGATGAGTGCTGTAGGCTGGCGCGGAGTTGTCCGGAATTTTTGGATGACTGCCACCATAAGCGCTGGTCAGAGGTCCAGTTTTGCACCCCGAACCTTGAGCCATTCTTACATGAATCTGATACAACCTGACGGCAATAAGAGTAATGGGAACTGTCGAGCCGGTACTCTGCCGGCCTTGGTTGGCGATGAATCCGATTGCGTAAGTTGCTTATTCTTATCGAGCAAAAACTGCGACCACCCGCAAGGTAAACAGCTCTCGCAGCACATCACCGTACTTCCCGGAGGAACAAGCAAAAGAAAGAACCGGGGAGACTATCCGAGCCCTTGTGCGTGATGGAGTGAGGTTTTCGAAAAGGTGATCGCAGGCGATCAGGGTACGAGGGGCGATTCGGGCAGTACGATCCGGCCGGCGTGAAGCAGCTTTTCAGCCTCGTCTGCTGGAAGCGGACGGCTGAAAAGATAGCCTTGGACTTTTGGACACTGGGCTTGCCGCAGGAAGTCGAGTTGGGCCGGTGTTTCGACGCCTTCGGCGATCACTTCCAGTTGCATGTTGCGGGCCATGGCGATCACCGCGGTGGCGATGCCGGCGTCGTTGATGCTGTCGGGCAGTCCGCGGACGAAGCTTTGGTCGATCTTGAGCATGCCGATCGGAAAGCGTTTGATGTACGACAGTGAGGAGTAACCGGTGCCAAAGTCGTCGATCGAGAAGTGGACGCCGAGTTGCCGCAGACGATAGAGTCCCTGAACCTGCCGCGCTTCCGGATCCATCAAAATGCTTTCAGTCAGCTCCAGTTCCAGCCGCTCTGGTGCGATGCCGGTGGCGGCAATGGTAGTAGCGACTTTGTCGAGAAAATTGGCGCTACGTAATTGCCGGGCCGAAATGTTGACCGCCACCCGTGGTGCGTGAACCGCGCGCGCCTGCCAACGAACGATCTGGGAGCAGGCTTCATTGAGCACCCATTCGCCCATCGGGACGATCAAGCCGCTTTCTTCGGCCACCGGGATGAACTGGGCGGGTGAAACGATGCCGTGTTCTGGATGTTGCCATCGGATCAGCGCTTCGACGCCGACGATCTCGCCGCTTTCGGCATTAACCTGAGGCTGGTACAGCAAATAGAATTCGCCGCGTTCGAGCCCTTTGCGAATGTCGCTTTCGAGAGCCAGACGGGCGCTGGTGCGGGTAGTCAGCGATTGGTCGTACATTTGCCAGTTATTGCGCCCCTGGTCTTTTGCGTGGTACATCGCGGTATCAGCGTGTTTGAGCAGGGTGGCACCATCTTCGCCGTCGGCAGGAAAGATGGCGATGCCGATGCTCGAGGTGACGGTGATGTCCTGGTTACCGATGACAAACGGCTGGGAGAGCAGGGCTTGCAGGCGAGCGGCCACCAGACTGACGGTCTGCACCTCGTCCACGTCGGGCAGAACAACGGTGAATTCGTCGCCGCCGAGCCGGGCGAAGTGCAGACTGCTGTCGTCCAGCGCCGGTCGGGAAATGAAATCGCTGGTGCGCAACTTCTCCTTCATCCTTTCGGCAACCGCTTGCAGCAGATAGTCGCCAACGGTATGTCCCAAGGTGTCGTTGATGCGCTTGAAGCCGTCGAGATCGAGGAACAGCAAGGCGACTCGACGTTTGTTGCGACTGGCGCGCAGCAGTTCGCTGTCGAGTCGTTCGAGGAAGCTTTGCCGGTTGGGCATGCCGGTCAGCGTATCGAAGTAGGCCAGCCGCCGGATACGGTCTTCGTTCAGCTTCTGGGCGGTGATGTCGCGCACGACGATGACGACTTTATCGCTGCCATTCGGAGCGATCCGTCCCTCGTAATGATGGACGCCGTCGGCGAGCGGCAGTTTGTACACTACCGATTGCAGACTGCCTTGTGACACGGCGTTATCGATGTGTTGCTGAATCAGGGTTGCCGTCTCGGCCGGGAGGATCGAAGCCATGTTCTTGCCAAGAAACTGGCTGGGCGGAACAAGCGCTGTCGTGCCGAAACCTTCCTTGTAATCGAGGTACGTGCCGTGTCGGTCCATGACGAAAATCATGTCTGGAATAGCCTGCATGATCGCCGTCTGCTTTTCTCTGAGCTCATTCAGTTGTCGGGCGGCTTGCGCGGAGCGCCATACGTAACGTGCTCGATGCCCGAGGATCGGCCAATTGATCGGTTTGGCGACGAAATCATTGGCGCCGGAATCGTAGGCGCGGTTGATGGACGTCAGGTCGTCCATGCCCGTGACCATGATCACCGGTACCCGCGTCATGTCCCAAATCTGGCGTAAGCGTTTGCAGACCTCGAAACCGTCGATTCCCGGCATTTCGACATCCAGCAGGACCAGGTTGGGCGGCGATTGGTCGAACATGGCCAGTACTTGCTCGCCGTCCTCGGCTTCGATCACTTCGAAGCCGAATTGGGCCAGGGTTTCCCGCTCCAGCATCCGCATCACGTAATCGTCATCGACGATCAGGGCCACGGGCAGTGCGTGATTTTCACTCATGGGCATTTGTGGACCCCTTCATTTGAGGGCAGTCAAGGCGGCGAGAACACGGGTCAATTCTTGTTCGAAAGTGGACAGAATCGGCCTTGCATCGTCGATTCTGCCCCGGCCGCCAATGATTTCCAATTCGCGGGCGAGGGAGGATAAGCGCTCAGCGCCAATATTGGCACTGCTGGAAATCAAATTATGCGCAACCGCGCGCAATGTTTGCTGGTCACCGGCGTCTGCGGCGGCGCGTAGACGTTGCCACTGGAGCGGTGCATCAGTCAGATAGAGCTCAATCACTTTGTTGAACAGGTTGCCACCTTCCGCGGACCGCATTTGTCGGAGAGTATCCAGGGAGGTCGGGTTGAGGACGGGCAAAGCCGGTAGGGCGGCGATTGATGTGTTGGTTTTTGCAGACACTGCATTGGCCGCGTCTTGCGGCAACCATCGTGCGAGGACATTTGAAAGTTGCTCGCGGGTGAACGGTTTGCTGAGATAGTCATCCATGCCGACGGCCAAACAACGTTCCCGGTCACCGGCGACGGCATTGGCCGTCAACGCGACAATCGGCAATTTTTTTGCTTGTCGAGAGGTGCACTCATGTTCCCGAATGGCTGCCGTTGCTGAAAACCCATCCATTTCAGGCATTTGGCAATCCATGAATAGCAGGTCGAAACAATCGGTCTGCAGACGATCGACAGCGACACGACCGTTCTCGGCAATCTGGCATGTTACACCCAACGATTCGAGCATTGATGAAACGACCACTTGATTGACGACGTTGTCCTCGGCAACCAGTACCCGACCGCTGAATTTCGCAGCTGTCGAGGAATCGATTCGTTTCCGTGTTGGTGCTTCCGGCTGCTCGGGGATGATTTGCCTGTCCAGTGGCACCTCGAACCAGAACGTGGTCCCTTGGCCGGGCCGACTGTGTAAGCCGATCTGGCCGTTCATCAAGGCCAACAAGCGTTTGGCAATCACCAGACCAAGACCGCTGCCACCGAAGCGTCGTGTTGTCGAACTGTCGGCCTGGACGAAAGCGTTGAACAGGTTTTCTTGTTCCTGTGCGCTGATCCCGACGCCACTGTCCTCGATTTCAAAGCGGCAGACAGTCGTTGATTGATCCTGGCGCAAGGTAAGGACACTGAGTTTGACGCCGCCGCGATCGGTGAATTTGATGGCATTGTTGATCAGGTTGCTCAGAATTTGGCGTAACCGTACCGGATCACCGATTACCTGTGCTGGCAGATCGGCCGGGATGTGGCAGGTCAGTCGTAACCGCTTGGCGACCGCCAGCGGTGCGAGCTGGGTCTGGATTCCGTCGATCAATTCCAACAAATTGAAGGCAATATGCTCGAGCTCGAGCTTGCCGGCTTCGATTTTGGAAAAATCCAGAATGTCGCTGATGATCGCCAGCAAATGTTGTCCCGACTGATGCGCGGCATCGACGAAGCGTTGCTGTTTGGCGGACAGAGGGGTGGTGCGCAGGAGTTCGGTCATGCCGATGACGCCGTTGATCGGCGTGCGAATTTCATGGCTCATGGTGGCCAGAAAATCGCTTTTTGCCAGACTGGCGGCTTCCGCCGCTTGGCGGGCGGCAGCGGCTTCGGCCAATGCCGTAGAACGTTCGATGTCGCTGAGCAGAATTCTCCGGGTGGAGATATAGCTGGCATAGGCGGTCAAGGCCAGCGCGATCAACGCGCCGTATACCGCCAAGCCGACAATCCATACCATGCCGTTTCCGTCGATCAGCAATAAGGTGCCAACCGGCAGAAGAGCGGTAAACACGAAAGAAAGCACTGAAGGAAGATGCGAGGCCAGAGAAGTGCTGGCGACAGCGGTCACGGCGATCACCCAGACGATCAGAAACGCCATTTCGATGCCGTTGGCGCGTTCGAGCAGCAAGAAGACGCTGAAAGACCACGCAGCGGCGGCGGCGGTGGCGCTGATGAAAAATCGCCGTGCCCAGAGAGGGGTTTCCTCGTCGCCAGGCGAAACGTGGCGATGCCAAAGCCAAAGTCCCAGTCGACACAGATTGACCGACAAAACCACCAATGCCACATAAAACAAGCGCTCGTGGTTGAAATAAGGGTGCAGCAAATCGATGAACAGCAGAGTCACCGCCAGGGACAACATCACTGAGAGCAACAGGCGGGAATATGCCAAGTGCAGCATTTGCGCGGCCAGACGCTGTTGGAGCCGCTCGATGCCCGGACTTGTGGTGCCGATGTTCCTAGAGGTATTCATCGCCGCCGATCTTGTTGGATACGCTATACAGAAGCGGCAAAGGTGTCTTGTTCCAGATTAAAAGGGGAAGGATTCTCGACATGGAGGATTCGAGCGATTCGACGACGGAAGCAAGCGTTCAGATATGATAAAAATAACAACTGGTGATTCTAACTCAATCGCTGTGGACGGGTGGATTTGGTGCCGCCGAGAGAAATCAGGACGGACGGCGAGTCTCTCCAGGCGTTGTCAGTTGGACGGAAGTGCCTTGCTGCAGTGCAACGAGTGTCGCTTGTGCACGGGGAAATTCGTCCATGACGTTGGTCAGATGGTCAAAAATTCCGTCAAAACTGCCTTGTCTGGCGCTGTCTTCGATTTCTTTACACAGCTTGGACAATCGCTTGGCACCCACGTTGGCGCTGGCCGATTTGAGCGTGTGCGCTGCTTGGCGTAGAGCAGGCAGGTCGCCGGTTTGATTGGCTGTCTGCGGCTGCGACAGGCGCAGCGGCGTATCCTTCAGATACGCTTCGATCACTTGGTTGACCAGATGATTGCCATTGGTTCCGGGCAAGTGACGGATGTTATCCAATGCACTGGGGTCGATTAACGTTTCGTTTTTTTCAGTGAAGCATCGGACAATGGTTGCTGGCCGCCGGGATGAGCTGATTTGGCTTGATGAGGCAACCAGCGTGCCAATGTGGACACCAGTTGGTCGCGCCGAAACGGTTTGCTGAGGTAATCGTCCATTCCGGCTGCCAGACAGCGTTCACGATCGCCGGCCACGGCGTTTGCCGTCAAGGCGACGATTGGCAGTGGTTCGTGCAACAGACCTTGACGTTGTCTGTTGCGTAGTTCGGCGGTGGCGGCGAAACCATCCATTTCCGGCATCTGACAATCCATCAGGATCAGATCGAAATGTTCGCACGCTGTCCGGTCGACGGCATGTCGTCCGTTTTCGGCCAGCGCATGAGTCAGCCCCAACGATTCAAGCATGGCGACGGCAACGGCTTGATTCACTGGATTGTCCTCTGCCACTAGAATATGCCCGGCCAAGCGCATGACCTGAACCGGCATTTCATGAACCACCGTCTCGGCAACCGGCATCGGCCGGGTGGTTTGTCGTAGCGGCAACACGAACCAGAATCGGGTTCCACGACCCGGTTTGCTATCCAGGCCGATTTCGCCGCCCATCATTTCCACCAGTCGTTTGGCGATTGCCAGCCCCAGGCCACTGCCGCCGAAGCGTCGGGTCGTCGAACTGTCGGCTTGACTGAATGCGGCGAAGAGACGTTTTTGCTCTTCTTCGGAGATGCCGACACCACTGTCGGTAACCGAGAAGTAAAGGGTTCCGCGGTGTTGCTTTTCGTCGACTGGACGGGCTTCGATGGTTATCGAGCCGTTTTCGGTGAATTTGACGGCGTTATTCACTAGATTGCTGAGAATTTGGCGCAGACGGAGCGGGTCGCCGTATACCGCGGGCGGCAAATCGTCAGCCAGCGTACGGCTCAAACGCAGCCCCTTGGCTTCAGCCGGGGATCTGAAGAGATAGGCGACATCGGCAACCAGTTCACGCAAGTCGAAAACGGTATCGTCGATTTCGAGTTTGCCGGCTTCGATTTTCGAGAAATCGAGAATGTCGTTGATGATCGCCAACAGATGCTCACCCGAGCGATAGACGGCGTCGTTCAGACGTTTCTGCTGCGGGGTCAACGTTGTACCTCCCAGCAATTCGGTCATTCCGAGAATTCCGTTCATCGGGGTACGGATTTCATGACTCATCGCCGCCAGAAAGTCGCTTTTCGCGCGGCTGCCGGCCTCGGCGAGCTCTTTTGCCTGCTGCAGGTCGGCCGTACGCGCCAGCACCTCTTGTTCGAGCTGATTGCGGTGTTTGGCCAAATCTTGATTGCGATCCTCGATCTGCTCGAGCATGCGGTCGATGCCGGTGGCCAGTTCGCCAATCTCGTCACCCGATTTGATTCCCGTGCGTATGGCGTAATCGCCGCTTTGCGAAACCTGGCGCATCAAGGCCAGCAAACGGGCGGTTGGTTCATTGATCGCTTTGCTGATCCGTATTCCCCCGACGACGACGACCAGCAAAATCAGCAGGGCGGCAAACATCACCGCCGTTTCGTTGCGCAGCATGGTTTGTCGTAAAGAGAGCATCGCTGCTTCCTGCGCGGATTCGGTGGCGGCGATTCGTTGACGGCCTTGATCACGGTGCTGGGAGGCCAATGTCTGCAAACGTTGCGTGATGGCCTGGGCTTGTTGACGAACAGCCAGCCCTTGATGCAACTGATCAACCACACCCTGTTTGTCAAGCAGTATCTGGCCGATTCGGGTAAATGCGTTGGCGACGGCATCGAGCTGCCGTCGTTCGACTGACGATGCGTTAACCAGCGCCCGACGCAGCTTCCTGCAGATCGTCTGGCTTTCATTCAGTGCGTTTTTAAGCCGGGTGGAGAGCCGTTTCAGCTCCGGCTGCGCTCGCGCGGCCAGCAAATCCTGGCTGAGCAGGCTGATTTGCAGACTGAGGGAAATCAATCCGCCATTGAGAGTCACCATGTCGCCTGTGGCAATCGATTGTTGCAACGAGGCGTCACGCGCTTCGCTTTGATAAGAGTGACGTGCGTTGACCAGGGTGATTTCCTGACCGAGGATGGCGGTGGCGACATTCATCCGGCTCTCGAGTTCGTGCATCTGTCGGTTGAAGGTCTGCTGCAGTTCACCATCGTTACCTCCCTGACGGATCAGGGCGCTTTGCGCTTCGACGGTTCCGCCGCTGAGTGCGCGGATTTCGTCGAGCAAACGTTGCGTCGCCAGAATTCCTGGATATCTGTTGGTTACCGCTCGATTTTTGGCAAATCTGCTTAACGCGGTGTCGAGCTTGCTGCGAGCAATCAAAAGTTCTTTCCGGGAATCGGCCCGGCGAAGTTCGACGAGGGCAAATTGGACATCCTTCAGCAGGTCGCGGGCATCGGTCATGTCGCTCAATTCCTGCGTCGCTGTACGCGCCTTGTCATTGGCTTGCAGGATCTGCCGTGTCGCCAGGGCATTCATTGAAGTGCTGAGTTCGCCGAGCCGACGCGCGACCTCCTGCAATCCGTCGCCCACCGCCGCTGCGGCTTGGCGAGTCGCTTCTTCGGCGCGCAATCGTTCAGTGCTTGCTTCGTATGTTTCGGTGGACAAGCTCCGCAGCTGGAGAACGGTTTGACGGGTCTCCGGACTGATGCGATTGCCGTCCAGCAGTGTCAAGGAGTTTTCCAACAGCACCGTTTCGGCCGCGCTTTTTTCGGCGTCGTCAGCCGCAATCTGTAAATCACCGGGCGATTCAGCCGCCACCACCTTGAGCAAGTTGGAGACGTGCTCCTGGAGGTTCCGTTGCAGTTCGAGACTACGCAGCTGTTGCGGGGTGGTGTGCTCGATCAGAGCCAGCAACTGATCTTCCACCAAACGCATGCCCAATAAACTGACACCGGTGATGGTAGCGAGGCCGAGCAAAGTCACTGTTCCAGAAAGGAACAATTTGCGACGGATGGTCATTGGCCGTATCGCTTGGGCATCATGGGCCGTTGTTTCCTCAATACCGCTTCATTGCGAGATATAAGCGCGTCCTTCGCCGCTCAGATATTCGAGAAGTTTGCGTACTTTTGCCGAAGGCTTGCCGCGAGTGACGGCAACGATCGGTGTGCTCAGAGGGGCGTCGGTGTCCACCACCCGAATCGTTGAATCGGCGACACTCAGCGGATTGATGCCCACCGCTTCCGGTGTTGCCGCCACCGTGTCCTTGATCTCGTTATAGTTGCTTGATTCGAGGGCATCTTTGGTAATCGGTTCGCCGTCGAGTACCTGGGTGATGAATTCGTTGTTCTGGCCCGGCGTGCCCCGTCCCCAGACCACCAGAATCTCCCGGTTGTCGCCGCCGACGTCCTGCCAGTTGCCGATCCTGCCGGTGAATATCCCTTTGACCTGTTCGCGGCTGAGTTGAGGAACGTGATTGCTCGGGTGGACGATCACCGTGATCCGATTACTGCCAATGCGATGCTCGATTAGTTGCGATTTGTCGACCGACATGCCGTCCTTGGCCAATGCCGAGAGTATCGAATCGAGCGAATGAGCGGCGGCGGAGAGGTCTACCCGTCCTTCGAGAAGATTGAGCAGCCCTCCTTTGGGGGAAGACTGCAGATTGATCAGCGAGATGCCGGTCGCTTTTTCGAAATGTGGCTTTACCGGTTGGAAGACGGCGATCATGGCCGCGCCACCACCACCGATACGGATTTCTTCGCCGCCATGCGCCGCAACCGCCGACGCCAATGCGGAAAGCAGGACCAAAAATTTGAGCAGCATTTTTTTCATCGCAGTTCCAAAAAGGAAAGACCAGACTAACGGGGAAAAGAGATGGTTTATCGAATCACCGCCAGACACTCCGGTTGTTCGTAGAGCGCGCTGATCACTTTTTCGAGCTCCGCGTCGGCCTGCGTCAGCAAAGCCGCTGCTCCAGCAACCGTGCCCGCACGACCAATCAATTCGAGTTCCTTGCACAGACCTGCCAGACCCTCGGCGCCGACGTTGGCACTGCTCGATTTCATGCCATGTGCCGCTTTGCGCAGGCCGTCGGCGTCGTTGTTGTCGACGGCGGCGTGTAATTGCGCCAAACGGATCGGGGTGTCGTCGATATAAGCCGCGATGACCCTGCCGACCAGTGTCGAGCCATTGGCTCCGGGCAAGTGACGAATCGTCTCCAAGGCCCGCGGATTCAGAGTCACCATGTCGGTAGCCTTGACGGTTATCGAGTCATTGGAGGAGCTGACCGATGGTGGCCGATTGGTAAGCGACGCGGTGTCGACCGCCGGCTCTGTCGACGACAACCAGCGTGACAGAACAGCGAATAAACCATCTCTGGTGAAAGGTTTACTCAAGTAGTCGTCCATGCCGGCTGCCAGGCAGCGTTCCCGATCGCCTTCAACCGCGTTGGCGGTCAGGGCAATGATCGGCAAAGGCGGCAATTCGCCGCGTTGTTGACGCAAGCGGATTTGTCGGCTGGCCTCAAAGCCATCCATTTCCGGCATCTGGCAATCCATCAGCACCAGGTCGAACGATTCATTGTGCAAGCGTTCGAGAACCGCCCGGCCATTGTCAGCCAAAGCATGTGCCACGTTCAGCGAGTCGAGCATCGCATTGGCGACACTTTGATTGACCGGATTATCTTCAGCAACCAATACCCGTTTCCCCGGCGGAAGCAGGGAGGCGTTGGTTGCCGGTACGGCTGTCCCGGCATTTGGCAACGACCGGACGGGGTTGTTGGTAAAGGCGGTGGCGATCGCGTCGTAGAGGTTGGATTGCCGGACCGGCTTGGTCAGGTAGCAATCGATCGAAGCGCTTTGCCGATCGGGGTGGGTGGCCTCGACACTGACGGATGACAACATCACCAGCGGCAGTCTGGCATAGCGACGATCGGCATGAATGGCCCGGGCAACTTCGAAACCGTCCATGCCGGGCATGTGCAGGTCGAGGATCACCAGATCGCAGCCGTGTCCATTCCATTTGTCGAGCAGTCGCAAGGCATCTTGACCGCTGGCCGCGCCGGTGTAGCGCATCGTCCAGCCGTGCAATTGATGCGCCAGAATTTCACGGTTGGTGGCGTTGTCGTCGACCACCAGCACGGACAAGTCATTCAAACGCTCGGTCAGATCGACGACGACGCGGGCATCCGCGTCCTGTTTGGGCAAAATCAATTCGAACCAGAACAGCGTTCCGACGTTTTCCTGACTGACCAAGCCGAGTTGGCCGCCCATGATTTCGACCAGCCGCCGCGAGATGGCCAGTCCCAATCCGGTACCTCCGAATCGGCGAGTCGTCGAATTGTCGACTTGCACGAAGGCCCCGAACAACCGACTTTGCGCGTCTTCGCTGATACCGATGCCGGTATCTTGGACTTCGAAGCGGAAGCGCGCCTGCCGCTGATCTTCGTCGACCAGGTTGACACGCAGGATGACCTCGCCTTCAGCGGTGAATTTGATGGCGTTACTGACCAAGTTGGTAATGATCTGGCGCAAGCGCATCGGATCACCCTTGACTGCCACCGGCAGGTCATGCGGCACGCTGCACAGAATTTCGATGTGCTTCATCTCCGCTGGGCGGGCAAAGAGATTGGCGATGTCTTCGACCAGTTGGCGGAGATTGAAGTTGATCCGCTCGATTTCCATTTTTCCAGCTTCGATCTTGGAAAAATCGAGGATGTCATTGATGATTTTCAACAAATGTTCGCCGGACTGATAAACAGCCTCGGCGAAGCGCGCCTGCTGCACGGTCAGCGGTGTCTCGCGCAGCAATTCGGTCATTCCGAGAATACCGTTCATCGGAGTGCGGATTTCGTGGCTCATCGCCGCCAGGAAGCGGCTCTTGGCGTGGTTGGCTTCCTCGGCCTGCTCCTTGGCCTGTCGCAATTCTTCGGCATGAGCGGCCAGATGGCGGTCGCGCTCGGCAAGCTGGTCGAGCATTTGGTTGAACACGCTGGCCAGGCGGCCAATCTCGTCGTTGGATTCGATTTTCGCCCGTGGGCTGTAATCGCCATCTTGTGACACTTTGCCCATCAGTCCGACCAGGCGGTCGATTGGCGCGGTGATGAAACGGTTCATTCGGGTGAGAATGACCTGAGAAATCATCAGAACGACCAGGATCACCACCGAGAAGGCCAGAGCGTGTTCCATCAGCCGCTGATACAACGGTTGCAGGCTGAGGCGCAAAGTAACGGTGCCGACGGTCTGCCCGTCGCTGAGTAATGGTTGGACAATGTCGAGCGCCGTCCAGCTCAATGTGTGACCATAATGGTTCGAGAAGGGCAAAACCGACAAGGGATGCGCCGCGGATTGATAGTTGGCGATTTGACGTCCTTGCAGGTCCCACAACGAGGACTGGATGATCTGTTTGTCGGATTTGAGCGAGCCGAGCAGTTCGTTGGCGGTCCGTTGATCATCGAACAGCAGGGCGGCAACGCTATGGTGTGCGATCAACTCGGCTTTCAGTTGGCCGTCGTTGACTATTTCGCTGCCGAGATTGAGGTAATCGAAACCGATCAACAGAACAATGGCTGTCAGAAACGCTGCGCCGGTACTGATCAGGTTGATTCGTAGGAGTTTGTCCTTGATCGCGGGTAAGCGGTGCAAGTGGCTGAACAAGTATTTCATCGGTTGCCTCTCGGGTCTTCTTTGACCAATCGCGCCAATTTCACCAGCCGGGAACTGAGTTTGATGCCAGCACGCAACGCGGCCTCCTGATTGATTTCGAATTTCACTTTTTCCCCTTCGACAAACAGACCGATGATGCCGCCGGAAACGGCGAATCCCTCGGCATCGCCGATGGTAAGCATTGGCAAGGTTCTGGCGTGACGTAACCATTCGCCAACCGATTCACTACCGGTGATGACCAGCAGATGGCAACGTGCTACTTCCTGGGGACGGATGATCGTCTGCACCTCGATTTCCTTGCCGTGGATTGACAACTGCGGATCGAGAGCAGTCAGGGCATGGGAAAACGCATTGCGAGCACCGGCAGCGCATACGCGCATGGTGGTCGATCTGTTCCACACTTCCTCAGGCCAGTCGGTGAACTTGGCGAAGTTATAGACAAAAGCGGCCTTGACCGCGCCTTCATCGGCGGACGAGCGCTGGGCCATGGCCGATGCCGAGTGAACGAGCGCCAAAACCAGAGCACCCAGCAGACCGGACAGTCCTGGCTGGCCGGTGATCAAATATCTTCGTCCGAAAAGGCTCCCCATGCCGATCCCCGATCGCTCGCTCAATAACGAAAGACTGCCTTGACTTGAAATGTGCGGCCATTCTGTGCAAAGCGGTCACGATCGGGCAGCGTGAGGTCACGCGATGCTGGATCGGCATAACGACGGTCAAACAGATTGTTTACCCCGGCTGAAAATTGCCAGCCATGACTGGTTTGGGGTTTGAGCAGGGTCAGATTGACGATACCGTAGCTTGGAACAGTGGTTCCGAGTTCGGTTTTGCGGCGGCTCAGCCATTGGCCTTCGCTGCCGAGTTGCAGCCCGAACCAGGGTAGCGGTTGCCAAGCCAGAAATTTGGCCACGGTTTGCGGTGAATTGGTCAATGTGTTGCCGGCGGCGTCCCTGGTTTTCTGAAGATCAACGCTGAGGCGGAGCCGAGCGCGGTTGTCGAACTGATGTTCGGCTTCCAGCTCGATTCCTGCGGCCTTGACGGTGCCGCTGTTGACGTACTGGAGCAGCCCGCTCGGATCGGGAGCGGTCTCGAGGAGGCCATCGAGCTTGTAAAAATAAAATGTTGCCGCTAGTCGAGTTTGTCTGCTCAGATAATGCTCAATCCCGGCTTCGTAGGTGGTGATCTTTTCGGGGGCCAGACCGTCAGGATTGACACTTTGAAAACCGGGAATCTGATAATGACTTTCGTAGGCATTCGGTGTCCGGAAAGCCGTGCCATATTGCATCTTCCAGATCGTCTCTGCTGATGAACGATAGACCAGACCCAGTCTCGGCGTCAGCTTGACGGCGGCACCGCTGATTTTGTCGAGACGCGCGCCCAGCGAAACATTCAGTGCGTCGGTCCATTGAAAGTCGTTCTGTAAAAAGAAGCCGAAGCGCCGGCGGCGTTGCTGTTCATCGAGGTATAGTTGATAGGGGTCAACATCGTAATTCCACTGTTTCAGCCGGTAATTGACTTGGTATTCGATGCCGCTGACCAGTTGGTTGTCTGGCGACCAGGCGTTGACCAGTTTGATCTCACTGCCCCACCAGTTAGCCTTCCCCCGATCGTGGTTGAAAACCGGGGGGCTGCTATAATTCGCTAGCCAATCAGAGACATAATCACCCCAGTAAAGCCGTCCGGAAAGTTGGGCGTTTTCAGAAAGCGGTCGCTGGTAAGCCAGGTCGACGTACGCCTGCGTATCGTTGACCGTATTGGCCGGATCATCGAAATTCGCCCCGTACGCGCCAGATGGTGCACCCTTGACACGACGGCTGGCGGCGGCGGTCAGTCGCCAGCCGTCGTAGGATAAACGCGCGAAAATACTTCTGTGACGATCGAAATCGGTACCGGTGGTCCGACCGTAGTTGTTGGCGGGGGTATCGTACTCAGGAAAATAGAGTCCGGGTCCGTCGCTGCTCGACCCGGAAAGCGAGGCCAGCAATTCGACACCGTTTTCGGCGCGGCGGCCGTAGGTCAATCGACCTTCGCGGCTGTGATGGCTGGCCCAGCCGGCCGCCGACTCGAAGCCGTTGATTTCGCTGGCAGCGCGGGTGATGATGTTGACCACCCCGAAAATGGCGTTGCCGCCATACACCGACGATCCCGGACCGCGAACGACTTCGATGCGCTCGACGAGATCGATGTCGAGCAGTTGTTCGCTGCCGACGTACGCTTGATCGTAAAGTGGATCGTTGGTCCGATAGCCATCAATCAACAACAGGATGCGCGAGTTGTAGTCCTGGGGCCGTGCGAAACCACGCGCACCGATGTAGTCATAATTTCGGTCGTAGTGAATGTAAAACCCGGGAACGCTGCGCAGCGCCTGCGCCAGGGTCCGCCAGCCGTGTTGCTGGATCTCTTCACGGCTGATGACGGTAACCGAGGAGGCAATCTTCGAGACTTTCTGTTCGAAACGAGAGGCACTACTCACCGAGACGTCCATGAGCTGCTCGAGTGACAATGCGGTCAAGTCGTCAACAGCAGCCAGCGCGTTGCCGGAGCCAAGCACCAACGTCAGCATGGTCAACAAGACATTTGCTTGCCAATGGCGGACCAAGTGGCATGTGCTGCTTTTGATGGATCTGTGCATGGAGATCGGATGTCCTTGGTTATCGATGCGGCGGATGGAGTGTCGCCTCGATAAATCATCGTTCACCGGCTAACAACGGCAGTTTGTGCGTCGACTTGAGTTCTATCGGATGTCTGGCCGGTCCTTGCCGGGGATTTTTGCCGCCTGCCGGCAGCGTTTGCCGATGACGACCATAAATGCGAGACAACCACTCTGGCAGGCCAATGGCGCGGCTTTTGCTTCAGAGCGGTTGTTACCCACCGGGAGCCGATGATGAAGATCGATCACGCTGTAGTGGCCATGAGCACCAGCCATGACCATCGTCAATTTCACCAGACCCGTTATCGGGAGTTGCCAGCCTTCCGAAATATATTCAACGAATTGCCCGCCGCTCCAGCGCTGTCGCCCGCGACGATGGAAAAGGAACGCCTTCGGCTGGTTTCGCTGATTGCTGGGCTGTTGACGCGGATGCTGGCGGTGCTTGCCGGGCGGCAGGATGTCACGGGGAACACGCCACAAGTGCGATGGCGTACCGACGTTGAGGAGGCTGGCGAGCCGATTCACGCTGATGAGCGGAGACGCTCGTGGCAGATCTCTTGGCAAGCGCAAAAAAGCGAGGTCTTCCACGAGTCGGAAAGCAGCGACTTTACCGCGCACGGTCTGATCTTCACGGCCGATGGTCGGTCGCTCGATTTCTCGCTCGATCTGTCGTTGGAGCGTGACTATCTCAGTGCTACTGAACAAGGCGTCGGTGGCTTGTTGAAATTACGCGATCCGTTGGTGGTCAACTTCGCCGGTGCGGCGGTACAACTGGCCGGCAAACGCTTTGCCTTCGATCTCGATCAGGACGGTATCGACGAAACGATGCCTCAACTTGGAACGGGCAGCGCTTATCTGGTGATCGACCACGACAGCAATGGCCGCATCACCGACGGCGGCGAATTGTTCGGTAGCGTCTCAGGCGACGGTTTTGCCGATCTCGCACGGTTTGACGACGACGGCAATCGCTGGATCGACGAAGCCGACGCCGCTTTTGCCAAGTTGCGGTTGTGGTCTGGAGGTGACGAGCCACAAGCGTTACGCACGCTGGCCGAGCAAGGGATTGGTGCGTTGTATCTGGGATCGGTGTCTACCCCGTTCACCCTTACCGATGCCGCCAATCGCACGCTGGCGCAGATTCGCGCTTCTGGCCTGTTCCTGCATGAAAGCGGTACTGTCGGGTCATTGCAACAGGTCGACTTTGTCGTCTAGCCGGCTTCGGACTGGGGTGACAGTAAAGAAGCAGGGACGAGTTCGCTTGTCCTGGGTTTTCTGGATTTCCCGTTCCACGAGGTCTACCGTGGGAAGTCAGGAAACCGGGAAATCGATAAGCATGAGACGGGCTATCCAGCTGTTTTGAGGAACATTTTTCAGACTCGCGGCGATTGTTCGTCATCGGCGCGTGCACTCAATGCCGGTCGGCGATAAACTCGACGGCAATGCCGTGCGGTGACCGTGACCTTCCGCCGCCGAGCCTACCGGACTTGAGCGATCGTGGCGAGCCAGGCGGGAAAGCAAGGATAGTATTTGCCGATTTCGAGGCGCATAGTGGGCCAATGCCACGAGAAATTGAAGAAAAGTGAACCGCTTTCCCGTCGGCGCAGTAGATCAGCCTCAAATCCGACACGCTCCTGGATCGATCCCAAATGAACACCGTTCGTGAGCCGACCCCGCTGGTCTTGAGTCATCCCTTGCGCCGCTACTTCGCGGCGACTCGACCGGCGTTTCTGTCGGTGACTCTGGTCGGCGTTCTTCTGGGATTGGCCAGCGCTACTGGGTCTGGCGTGAGCATCGACCCGCCACGAGCGACAGTGACGCTGTTTCTGGCATTGTTTGTCCATGCCGGGGCCAATGTGATCAACGACTATTACGATGCCTTGTCCGGCACCGATGCGGTCAATACCGATCGGCTGTATCCCTTCACTGGCGGCAGCCGGTTGATCCAGAATCACGTGCTGACCGCGGCCGCGACACGGCGTTTCGGCTACGCGCTGATGGCATCGGTGATTCCTGCCGGAATCTGGCTGGCAGCAGTCAGTGGCAGTGGACTGGTGCTGATCGGCCTGGCCGGTCTGCTGGTCGGCTGGGCGTATTCGGCACCGCCATTCAAACTGCAAAGCCGGGGTCTTGGCGAGTTCGCCATCACGACGGCCTGGTTGCTGGTGGTCGTTGGCAGCGATTTCGTCCAGCGTGGCACTTTTGCCTTCGCGCCGCTGGCCAGCGGGCTGGCATTTGCGTTTCTGGTTGCCAACGTTCTGTATATCAATCAATTTCCGGATTGCAAGGCCGATGCGTCCTGCGGAAAATTCACTGTCGTCGTTCGCTTTGGAGTAGGCAGGGCACGCTGGGGTTACCTGATTTTGGCCGGTCTGGCGTACGGTTGGCTGGCGGCGATGGTCTTTTTCGGCCAACTGCCAGTTGCCGCCCTGTTGGCTCTGCTACCGGCGGCGGCCAGCGTCGCGGCGGCACGCCACTTGTGGATTGCGGCGGATCAGCCGACCCGCTTGGTTCCGGCGATCAAATGGACGTTGGTCGCCGTCAATGGTCACGGCTTGTTGCTGAGTGTGTTGTTGCTGCTTTGATCAGCGGGAGAAGAGCAGTGGGCAAGTACGAGGGGGCAGGGGAAAGAGAACAGCACAACGTGAGGGCGCCCGACAGCATGCCGTGTTGCGCCTGCCATCCGTGCTGCTTTCCTGCCACAATCCGGGTTTTCACTGACGAAAGACGGCGATGATCGACCAGATCGTAGAGGATTTCAGTGTACCGGCCACCGGAGGACAGACCTTCACCTTGTCGGCACAGCGTGGGCGCGTGGTGGTGCTTTATTTCTATCCCAAGGACAGCACGCCCGGCTGCACCAGCGAAGCACAGGATTTTCGTGATCTGTACGATCAGTTCGACGCCGTCGGGGCAATAGTGGTCGGTGTTTCGCGCGACAGCCTGAAATCGCACGAAAATTTCAAAGCCAAGCAGCAATTGCCGTTCGCGCTGCTTTCGGATGCCGACGAAACACTCTGTCAGCGCTTTGGGGTGATCAAGCAGAAAAAGATGTACGGCAAGGACGTGCGTGGTATCGAGCGCAGTACCTTCCTCATCGATCGTGACGGGGTTTTGCGTGCTGAGTGGCGCGGCCTGAAAGTTGCCGGTCACGCTCAGCAGGTGCTCGAGACGGTCCGCGGCCTGTGAACACGCATTGATTACGGAACCGGAAAACCAACGCATGTCCGAGCAAACTGTCTCTTCCGCCGACCGCCCGCACAAGATTTTCGTGCTCGACACCAATGTTCTGCTGCACGACCCGAGCAGCGTTTATCGCTTCGAAGAGCATGATCTGTTCTTGCCGATGATGACTCTCGAAGAACTGGACAGCCACAAGAAAGGCATTTCGGAAATCGCCCGCAATGCCCGACAGGTGACGCGCATGCTCGACGAGATCATCAACAGCGTCGATGGCCAGATGGACTGCGGGGTACCGTTGTCCGGTCCGTCCCGCAAGCTGGCCAGCGGCCGGCTGTTCCTGCAGACCGAGGCCATCGCTGGAGCACTGCCGGCGGCGCTGCCCACCGCCAAGGCCGACAACCAAATTCTGGCGGTATTGATCCATCTGCAGCGTCAGTATCCCGATCGGCCGGTGATCCTGGTTTCCAAAGATATCAACATGCGCATCAAGGCGCGCACGCTCGGCTTGTCGGCGCAGGATTACTTCAACGACAAAGTCCTCGAGGATACCGATCTGCTCTACACCGGGAGACATGAGCTGGCCGCCGATTTCTGGGATCGTCATGGTCAGGGAATGGAATCCTGGAAAAAGAACGGTCACACGCAATACCGTCTCACCGGCCCGTTGTGCAGTCAATTGTTGATCAACCAGTTCATTTATCAGGACGGCCCACCGCGATTCCAAGCGATCGTTCGTGCCGTCGACGGGTCGACGGCAGAAATCGAGACTTTGACCGACTACAGCCACCAGCGCCACAGCGTATGGGGAATCGTCGCCCGCAACCGTGAACAGAATTTCGCGTTCAATCTGTTGATGAACCCGGAAATCGATTTCGTCACCTTGCTCGGTCAAGCCGGTACCGGCAAGACCCTGCTGACGCTGGCCGCCGGGCTGACGCAGGTTCTCGAGCAGCAACGCTACGGTGAAATCATCATGACCCGGGTGACCGTGCCGGTCGGCGAGGATATCGGTTTCCTGCCCGGTACCGAAGAGGAGAAAATGAGCCCGTGGATGGGCGCGCTCGAAGACAATCTCGAAGTGCTCAACCACGGTGGCGGCGAGACGGAGGGCGGTGACTGGGGCAGGGCGGCGACCCGCGACCTGCTGCAACGGCGGATCAAGATCAAGTCATTGAATTTCATGCGCGGCCGCACTTTTCTCAACAAGTATCTGATCATCGACGAAGCGCAAAACCTGACGCCGAAGCAGATGAAAACCCTGATCACCCGCGCCGGTCCCGGTACCAAGGTCATCTGTCTCGGCAATATTGCCCAGATCGACACCCCGTATCTGACCGAAGGCAGCTCCGGTCTGACTTACGTCGTCGACCGTTTCAAAGGCTGGCGCCATGCCGGCCACGTCACCCTGCAGCGGGGAGAGCGTTCGCGGCTCGCCGATTACGCCAGCGAAGTGTTATAATCGTTACCGTTTATCGGGCCGTGTCACATGACGCGGCTCGCTCGTTTTGGGCTGCCGCACGACGGTCACGCTCCGTGCGACAACGACCCCGCGCTTACCGGAGAAGCCATTGAAACGACGTGCTTTCCTCGCTGCTTCGGCACTGTTCTCCCTGCTTTCCCCTTCCGCGGTCTGGGCCGCGCGCAAAAAAAAGACTGAAACGGCCGCCCCCGCCCGTTCCTCGAACAAATCTTCCGAACGGAGCGCTAACCGTTCGACTGGCAAAGGCTCGGCGCGCAACCGCGGTGGTACCCGTGTAGAAGCCGAACGGGGCGAGCGCTCCAGCCGCCGGGAGAGCCGTCGGGAACGCAAAAAAAATGCCAGTCGTCGCGAACGGGCGGCAGCGGTCGAACGCGAAGTCGTCGAACGGCACACCGCACCCGCCAGCCCGCCGCCGACTTTGAGCGATCCACGTCCGGCGTTCAGTCTGTCGGAGGAGATGGCCGCCAACTGGCGGACCTATGAACTGGTGTCGTCGGTGGCGATCAACGAGGTGCGCGGCAAACTGCGTGTCTGGCTGCCGCTGGCGCAGTTCAGGGATACCTCGTGGCAGCGTTCACTAGGGCATACCTGGCAAGGCAATTTCAACAATGCTGGCATTTACCGCGATCCCTTGTCGGATCTGGAGGTTTTTTACGCCGATTGGCAGGATGCCGGTTCCAGCAAACCGCAGTTGCAGATCGTCAGCCAAGTGGCCCGGCAGGATCGCCATTTCGACATCACTCGCCGTGGCGGTGGTGGCGAACGCAACGAAGTCTTGCGCCGTTGCCTGCAGGCCACGGCCTGGTTGCCGATCGACGGGCTGGTGAAACAGACCGCCGAACGGGCCATCGGACGAATCAAGGACCCGGTTGCTCAGGGCAAGGCGATCTACGACTGGGTGGTCGACAACACCAGCTATGACCCGCAAGCACCGGGTATCGGCCGCGGCGATATCGAGGCCATGCTCGACAGCCACCGTTTGAGTGGCAAGAGTGCCGACATCGCACTGCTGTTCGTTGCCCTGTGCCGCTCGATGGGCATTCCGGCGCGGCCGGTTTTCGGACTGCGCGTCGACAGTTCACGGTTGTTCGGCGGTCTCGGCGCCACCGGCAATCTGCGTAACAGTCAACACTGCCGCGCCGAGTTCTACAACCCGAGCTATGGCTGGATTCCGGTCGATCCTTGCGACGTTCGCAAATCGATCCACGACGAGGGGTTAACCGGCGGTGACGCCAAACTGGTGGTGCTGCGCAAACTCTTGTTCGGTTTCTGGGAAATGAACTGGATCGCGTTCAACGCCGCGCTCGACGTCCGTTTGCAGGGGGGCAATGATCGCCCGTTACCGTTCATGATCCTGCCGCAGGCCGAAGCCGGCGGCAGCCGCTTCGACAGCAACGACGCCAGCCGGCTGACTTACACCGTCAACGCCAGCCGTAGTGCATTCTGATACCCGGCCGGATCTGCTTGCCGGTTTAGCAGCGACGGTCTCGGTCCGTATGCTTGTTTGAGAACTGCTGTCATATCAAGCACAAGTTCTGGATTTGTTCCGGCAGTTCCGAGAGGAGAATCACTGGTTTAACCATGAATATCAGGTTTAATTCCTGGAGTTTTTTCAGCAGATCCGCGAAAGAATATCCCGGTTTGATCACTATGTCCGGGTTTTCAGGGGGCTCATAGGGACTGTTGATTCCCGTCATGTCGAGAATCTCTCCTTTGCGGGCTTTCTTGTACAAGCCCTTCGGATCACGTTGTTCGCACACTTCGAGCGGCGTATCGACAAATACTTCAATGAAGTCGTCTTTGCCGATCATTTCCCGGGCCATCTGTCGCTCGGCACGAAATGGGCTGATAAAAGCGGTCATGACCACTAACCCCGCATCCATCATCAACTTGGCAACTTCAGCGACGCGACGGATGTTCTCTACCCGATCGGCATCGCTAAAGCCAAGGTCCTTGTTGAGTCCTTGGCGAATATTGTCACCATCCAGGATGTAAGTCCGCTGGCCTTGGGTGTGTAGTTTCTTTTCCAACGCGTTGGCTATGGTGGATTTGCCGGAGCCCGATAAGCCGGTGAACCAAATTACTTTGCCCTTGTGACCGTTGAGTCGTTCGCGGTCTTCGCGAGCAATGGACAGCAATTGACGATGCACATTCTGTGCCTGGCACAAGCTGCACCGGATCATGCCGACGGCCACCGTGGCCTGCGTGAATGTATCCAATAAAACAAACCAACCCAATGCAGGTATCCCTGCGTGAGGAGAAAACACCACAGGGCCACTCAACGCCAGATTGGCCACCGCGACGTCATGACATCGGAGGTATTTGCACGGTTTGTGGGCTTGAGTGTCGATATCGACTCTGAATTTAATCGCGGTCAGTCTGGCACTGGCCAACTGGTTGGCCAGCTTGATTTGATACACTCGGCCAACAAATCCCGGTTCTTCTGCGTGCATCCATATCAGTGTGGCAGCAAACTGGTCCGTCATCTCCAGAGGGTCATCGGCCAGGGCGATCACATCACCGGGTGAGGCATTCACTTGTTGATCGAGCACCAGAGTCACGGCGTCAGTCGTTCTGATCTCAGGCTGTTCGTGAGTCGCGGTGAGCAGTCTGACGATCGTTGCCGTTTGCCCTGAAGCCGTGACCCGGACCGTATCAGTTTGTCGCAATCGTCCAGAGACGAGCGTGCCAATAATGGTCGAGGAAGCAATATCTCGTTGATCGACTGCCTGCACGAGAAGTGCGGTCTGGTCATCCCCAACTTGCTTGACTTCGATTGTCTCCAAACAGTCGATCAAGGTAGCACCTTGATACCAATGGATATTCGCGGATCGGGATACGATGTTATCCCCCTCACGAGCCGACAAGGGGATAGGAGTCACACGTTCGAACCCCAAAGACGAGCCTGTCAACGAAAAGTCGGCCACGATTTGATCAAAGACCTGTCGTGCGTAGCCCACCTGATCCATTTTGTTGATTGCCAGGATGATTTGTCTGATGCCCAACAGCGAGGCCAGATAGGCATGGCATCGGGTTTCGGTCAGTACCCCTTGGCCAGCGTCAATCAACAAAATGGCTGTATCGGCGCTCGCCTCACCGATGAACGTGTCGAGAGCCTGGCCTCCGGTGATTTCGTTGAAGACAAATTCGCGACGAGAAGTCGAAAACCTGTGGTAGATCACCTCATGGGAGGCACCTCTTTTACGCTCGCCAGACATGCTGCCGCCAAAGAGAGGGAAACCGGTGATAGCGCAATTTTTCCCGACGCCGGATTGGGAGTCAGTCGACGAGGAATCGAGCGAGTCATTCACGCCCACCCTGAATTCTTTCTGCAAGCAGCCGATCAGCGTGCTTTTGCCGACGTTTTCATCACCAAGGATGATGAAACGCAAGAGATTTGATTGGGCTTGCGGGGATATCGATTTCTTGCGTGTATGCGCTTTCGTGGGGCCAGAACCCGAAAAGCTTGGGGTGTGACTTGCCATGAAAGTTGATCCTCCGATTTCCATAAGATCCGCACCGATCCTCAGAGCTGGTAACGATTGGGTCGGTAGCCTGCGGAAAATATCATGTGGCGCTCACTTCGGTGAACGGCACCCCCCCGATACGCTCTGGCTTCGATTTTGCTGGAGACTGTGCTACCCGTAAGACGGGTCCAGAAAAAACCGGGACAGGCGCATGAAAGGTACATTATGCGCTTAAAGTTTAGGGCCTGTTCACAGTATCTGATTTGTGTTTAAATTCTGGAATTTGGATGTGGCACATGGATCGACGGATGTTGAGCGACAAACAATGGTTGCGGATAGCGGATTTACTGCCAGGCAAACCGACAGACAAGGGTGGGCGCGCAGTCGATAACCGTCGCTTTGTTGAAGCCGTGCTGTTAGTGCAACATCTCTTCTGTAAATTTGTATTCTGCTGGTTTTGCGATGCT
>JAVMKC010000025.1:0-7023 GCA_031732795.1 Accumulibacter sp.
ACCCCGAATGCCGGCAGCGACGCGCCGACCTTCGAAATGCTCACCACGGCTACCGCGCATCAGCAGTGGGCTTTCGCGCTGATCAAGGCCATCCAGATGTAGTCAGAAGACCAAACCAATTTCCCATCGTAAACCGTTGATGGAAGGTTGAAATTCGGGTTGGCGGGCTTGGAACTTCAGACTAGGAGCCTGTCGAACTTGAGCGATCGTTGCGAGTCGAGAGGGAAAGCGAGGACAGTTTTTCCCGATTCCGAGACGCATAGTGGATCTATGCACCGAGAAATCGGGGGCAAGTGGACCGCTTTCCCACCGGCGCAGTCGATCAGCCTCAAGTCCGACAGGCTCCTAGGGTTCTGGCGTGTGCTCGGCACGCCCAGAACTCCTGCATAGGCCGGATTCAGGCGAAGTCGGATGGCGATGGACAGGCGCAGAACAGATTGCGGTCGCCGTACACGTCATCCACCCGGTTGACGCTGGGCCAGAACTTGTTGTCCGCGACGTAGGACAGCGGGAAGACCGCTTCCTGACGGCTGTAGGGGCGGTTCCATTGCGGGTCGACCACATCTGTTTGCGTATGTGGGGCGTTCTTGAGCGGGTTGTCGTCCGCCGGCCAATCGCCGTTTTCGATCCGGGTGATTTCGCCACGGATGCTGATCATCGCCGCGACGAAGCGGTCGAGTTCGCTTTTCGATTCCGATTCGGTCGGTTCGACCATCATCGTCCCGGCTACCGGAAAACTGACGGTCGGCGCGTGGAAGCCGTAATCCATCAAACGTTTGGCGATGTCGATCTCGGTGACGCCGGTAGCGGCCTTGAGCGGTCGGATGTCGAGGATGCATTCGTGCGCCACCCGGCCGTGCTCACCGGTATAGAGTACCGGGTAATGGTCTTTGAGCCGTTCGGCAACATAGTTGGCGTTAAGGATGGCCACCGAGGTGGCGCGCGCCAGACCCGTGCCGCCCATCATCGCGATGTACATCCAGGAAATCGGCAGAATCGACGCCGATCCCCAGGGTGCCGCGGCGACCGCGCCCTGTCCGGCATGCGGGCCGTCCACCGGTTGGACGCGGTGATTGGCCATGAACGGCGCCAGATGCGCTTTCAAGCCGATCGGCCCCATTCCCGGGCCGCCACCGCCATGCGGAATGCAGAAAGTTTTATGCAGGTTCATGTGGCTGACATCGGCGCCGATCCGTGCCGGCGAGGTCAGCCCGACTTGCGCATTGAGGTTGGCGCCATCCATGTACACCTGCCCGCCGTGAGCATGGACGATCGCGCAGATTTCTTTCACCGCTTCTTCGAAGACGCCGTGCGTCGAAGGATAGGTCAGCATCAGGCAGGAGAGTGTTCCGGCGTGCTGATCGGCTTTGGCGGTGAGGTCGGCGAGGTCGATATTGCCGGCGTCGTCACAATCGACCACCACCACCTGCATGCCGCACATCTGCGCCGTTGCCGGGTTGGTGCCGTGTGCCGACCGGGGGATCAGACACACTGTTCGCTGCGTGTCACCACGGCTGGCGTGGTAACGGGCGATGGCGACCAGCCCAGCGTACTCGCCTTGCGCGCCGGAATTGGGCTGCAGGCAAATGGCATCGAAACCGGTAATCGTCTTCAGCCAGCTTTCCAACTGATGGATCATCTCGAGATATCCGGTCGCCTGATCCAAGGGAGCGAAGGGATGGATGTTGGCGAATTCCGGCCAACTGATCGGGATCATTTCGCTGGTGGCGTTGAGTTTCATGGTGCAGGAACCGAGCGAAATCATCGAATGATCTAACGCCAGATCCCGGTTCTGCAATTTCTTCAGGTAGCGCAGCATCTGGTGTTCGGTGTGATGGCTGTTGAACACCGGATGCGAGAGGATGGCATCCCGACGCAGCAGAGTTTCCGGCAGGGTGGGGTCGGCGTGCTGCAGTTGCGCGTCCAGCGGTTGCAGATCGACATTGACGCCGGCGATCAGTTTGAGCAACTGGGTGATGTCATGGCCAGTGGTCTTTTCGTTGGTTGCGATGGCCAGAATGCCCGGAGCAACCTGACGGAGGTTGTAGCCGGCATCGCGGGCGGCCTTGAAGACCGGCAAGGCGTGACTGCCGAGATCGATGCGCAAGGTGTCGAAAAAATGCTCGGTCTTGACATCGATGCCGGCACGGCGGAGTCCCTCGCCCAGCAGCGCGGCGAGCCGGTGGATGCGCTGAGCAATCGACCGCAGACCATCCGGGCCGTGATAGACCGCGTACAGGCCGGCGATATTGGCCAGCAGAACCTGCGAGGTGCAGATGTTCGAATTGGCCTTTTCGCGGCGGATGTGCTGTTCACGGGTCTGCAAGGCCATGCGCAGCGCCTTTTTGCCGCGGGCATCCACCGATACGCCGATGATCCGTCCGGCGACGGCGCGTTTGTGGGCGTCGCGGGTGGCGAAATAGGCGGCGTGCGGCCCGCCGAAACCGAGCGAAATACCGAAGCGCTGTGCCGAGCCGAGGGCGATGTCGGCCCCCATCTCTCCGGGCGAACGCAGGAGCACCAGCGCCATCAGGTCGGCAGCGACGGCGACGATGCCGCCCCGCGCCTTGACGGCGGTGATGGCGGCGCTCAGGTCGCCGACTTCGCCGCGGTCGTTCGGATACTGGAACAAGGCGCCGAAAACCTCGTGTTGCGCGGCCTGTTGCGGACTGCCGAAGACCAGTTCGAAGCCGAAAAAGCCGGCACGGGTGTTCAGCACGTCGATCGTTTGCGGGAAGCAGGCTTCATCGACGAAAAAAACGTTCGATCGCGACTTGCTGACCCGGCGGGCCATGGTCATCGCCTCGGCGGCGGCGGTGGCTTCGTCGAGCAATGAGGCATTGGCCAGTTCGAGCCCGGTCAGATCGATGACCATTTGTTGATAATTGAGCAAGGCTTCCAGACGGCCCTGGGCGATTTCAGCCTGATAGGGGGTGTAAGCGGTGTACCAGCCGGGGTTTTCCAGGACGTTGCGCAGGATGACAGCCGGCATCAGCGTGTCGGCATAGCCCATGCCGATCATCGAATGCAGGATCTGGTTGCGGCTGGCGATCGATCGCAACTCAGCCAACGCCTCGCTTTCGGGGCGTGGTCCGGGCAGAGGTAGCGGCGAATCCAACCGGATCGACGCCGGAACGGTCTGCTCGACCAATTGTTCGAGGCTGCCGGCACCGATGCAGGCCAGCATGGCGGCGATTTCGTCCGGGTTGGGGCCGATGTGCCGGGAGATGAAATCGTCGCGCCTTTCCAGCGCGGCCAGAGACGGAGCGGAAGAAGCGGAGGCGTTGGCGGCATCCATGGGGCAATTTTCCTGGAAGACGGTCGGAGCGGACACCTAAGCGGCGTCGACGATTTTCTGGTAGCCGGCGGCATCGAGCAAAGCAGCCAGGTCGGCGGCGTCGGCGACTTGGATACGGAACAGCCACGCTTCATAAGGCTGCTGGTTAACCAGTTCTGGAGAATCGACCACCAGCGGATTGACGTCGATGACCGTTCCGGCAACCGGCGCGTAAACATCGGCGGCGGCTTTCACCGACTCGACCACCGCGGTTTCCTGGCCGGCGGCGTACTCGTTACCGACCGGAGGCAATTCGACGAAGACCAGATCGCCCAGCAATTCCTGGGCATGGTCGGTGATGCCGACGGTTACCGTGCCGTCTTTCTCGTCACGAATCCATTCGTGACTTTTGGTGTACTGCAAGTCGCTGGGGATGCTCATCTTCGGCTTACTCCTGAAAAAATCGACAAGAAAAAATCAAACGAGCGGCTTGCCGTGTCGGACGAAACACGGTTTGACCACTTGGGCAGGCAAGGATTTGTCACGGATGGAGACCCGCACGACATCGCCGATT
Organism: Accumulibacter sp.; assembly: GCA_031732795.1. Lineage (GTDB taxonomy): Bacteria > Pseudomonadota > Gammaproteobacteria > Burkholderiales > Rhodocyclaceae > Accumulibacter. The sequence goes on from JAVMKC010000025.1 coordinate 3,852, forward strand.
GCGCTGGACAGCGGCAGCCGGGCCAGCGCAATCGACTGTTGCAGGGTCGGCGAGAAGGTGCCGCTGGTGATTTCGCCGACACCGGCACTGGTCGTTACCGACTGATGCGCCCGCAACACGCCGCGCTCGAGCAGGATCAATCCAAGAAACTGCTGTCGCTGGGGCTGACTCAACAGGGCATTTTTGCCAACGAAATCCCGGGACGAACGCAGGTCGACCGTCCATGCCAGACCGGCGTCGAGCGGCGATATCGATTCGTCCATGTCCTGACCGTAGAGATTCATGCCTGCTTCCAAGCGTAACGTGTCCCGAGCGCCCAGACCGCAGGGCCGCACGCCGACGTCGGACAGCGTTTGCCACAAATCAGCAGCGCGCTCGGCAGGGAGGGTGATTTCATAGCCGTCTTCGCCGGTATAGCCGGTAGTGGCGATGAAAAGATCACCGACTTCGGCAGCGAAAAAAGGCTTCAGTGTTTCACAGGCGCTCCGGCAATCCGGCAAGGCACGCCAGACGCGTTCCCGCGCTGTCGGCCCCTGAACGGCGATCATCGCCAGCGGAGCAGCCCCCTGACGACGCGGTGTGAGTTCGGCGGTTATCCGCCAATCGGCCAGACAACCGGTCATCCACTGCAGATCCTTGTCGGCGGTGCCGGCATTGACCACCAGCCGGTACCGCGCATCGTCCAGGTAATAGACGATCAAATCGTCGATCACCCCGCCACGGTCATTGAGCATGACGCTGTACAGGGCTTTGCCGGGCGTTTTCAGCTTGTCGACATCGTTGGCCAGCAGTCGGCGCAGAAACGTTTCGGCATCGAGACCACGAAGATCGATGGTGCACATGTGCGATACATCGAACATGCCGGCGTCGCGCCGGACAGAGTGATGTTCCTCGATCTGCGAACCGTAATGGAGTGGCATGTCCCAGCCGCCGAAATCGACCATTTTGGCGCCGCTTTGACGGTGAATCTCATTGAGGATGGTTTTTTGCATTTCGGCGACGACCTCGGCGCGTCGGAGATGAAGTGAAAGGAGGTGAACGAAAAAAGGCGAAACTCCGCCGAGTTCCGCCCCCCTGTCCTTCTACCTGAGAGATTTGCCGGTCAGCGCTTGCCGAACCGTTTGCCCCATCGGTGGGCGCCACGTGATCATTCACGAGCGCCGCTCTCCAGAGTTCAATGCACGAATGGTCCTTTTGCCTGAGCGTTTCCGGGTGGTTTGCGCCTTCGGCGGTGGTAGAACCACGCTCTCCCATCCGCCATTGCACTATAACGCCTCGAATCCAGCCCTGGCAAGGCAGACTATTCCACTTGCCACAAAATCGGACAGGCTGCGTGCTCCCGCTGGGGTGGCAGGTCGAGATGGGAGAGACCACCATCGGTTTCAATCAGCAATGAGCACACCTGGAGCGAATCCAAGTATGGCGGCCGGAAGGAGCGACGGAGGTACTGTTGGCTGATCGCATCTATCCGCTGGTGGCCTTGTTCGAGTAGCTGATCGAGGTGTGCGCCGATCGAGCCGACTGCTGTTGAGAGACCGTCTGAGCGTTGGTGTCGGTCGTAGCGATATCACCACCACAGGTGGCTGAGCAACGAAGGGACATCTGTAGGCACTTCGTCCGCGGGTACACCGCCGAACAGAGTCTCGCTCCCGTCTTGATCAGCCGAGATTCTACCTAACGAAAGCCAAGCTATAAATTGCATTAATGGGCCTCGGCTAGTGAATAATCGGCTTGGCGACAGTCACGATCACTCCTGAGGGGCTGCGAAGAAATGGTCGCAAGTAGGCCAAGATTCCGGGCACGCGTAAGCGGACGGCAAAACCTATCAAGTTGGATAAGTGGGGAGCAAACGAATAAGCAACGCTGCCGAGTGGTCGCGCAGTAGATTGATTCAAAACCTCTGAGGCTACGTCGTGCCCATCTCGCTGAACACGATCTCCCACCAGCCTACAATCTATTCCGAGTTCGAGCGAGCAAACATGACACCTTACAAGCACCTCAACGCGAGGTCTCTCCGAGTATCCACCGCAAACCGCGACTGAAAAGCGAAGGATGATGACGTTGTCTTTCGCGTTGCCAGTAAGATTCGATATCCGCAAGAACTCTGCGGTTCAAAGAAAGCTTGCCGACGTTCGCCCGAGTAGAGATGTTTCCGGCGATCTCCGCTTCCGGCTTCATGCCCGCGCATTCATAAATGCGTTGCAGATAGCCGGCCGCTGAGAAAGCCGCTTCTGCAGTAAGGCAGGGAGAAGACAAGCATTTCAGAAATAATTCAACAGCTTCCTGCAAGTCACCGCGCTCCAATGCTATGCGGCCTAAAAAGGCTAGAGCCCCGCACACATAGGTGGCCGTCAAGCCCAATTTCAGCGATCGCTCGAAGAATTTTCCGGCATTCAGGTATTTGCCCTGCTTCATCAAGTTGATTCCCTTGGAGAACAGGTCGCCTCCCGGTCCGGGCTGGTTTTCCACAGGAATGAATTCAACATGAGCCAATTCCTGCGCGATGCGTGGCAGAAAGGTTTCAATGACCAGATTATCGACTGGCGGACGTTCTGGTGGCACGTACACTGTTATAACAAGCGGTTTCCGACGCTTTCCCAGCCATAGTCCAATACCTGCTGCCACTGACATCAGTATCAGTGCAAACGCAGCGGCCAACGGCCAATTTGAAAAAAGACTGTTTAACACGCTGATCAACTTCCTCAAACCGTTCGTTCAAATAGATTTTTGAGATAGAGCCCAAACCTCAATACAACAGGTCATAAATCAGCGCTGGAAATTTTTACCAGCCGAGACAAAATCTTCATATTGATTTAATGAAAACCTGATCGTCAATTCGTATTTATTACCTTGTGTGAATTTTTTAAGAAATGAAAGGCATTACTCGATAAAAATAAGCGCCGGTTTCGAGTTGATGAAAATAGTAACGTTAACGCGATCTGAAAAACATGAATTATTGGGCATTTCGCCCGATGGGGAACAGACGTCAAGTGATTAAAGTCACACAAGACAAGTGACGCCCGACAGTCGATGAAGCATTACCCCGAACAACCGGGAAGAGACAGATGGATCAGCGGGCGCTGATTAGCACGTCTCTCCGAACAGGACCTTGATGGGCGGGTAATCCCCCCGTTTTTAGCAGCGGTCAGAAGTAGAGTTAGTTAAAAGAGCA
>JAVMKC010000026.1:0-37536 GCA_031732795.1 Accumulibacter sp.
ATTCGAACCCGCGGTAGGCTCACACCTACGCCTGATTTCGAGTCAGGTACATTCGACCACTCTGCCACCTCTCCAGAACAAGAATGGTAGCACAAGAAACGTCATTTGATTTCACTCTGCCCACACTCTGCCCGCTGGCTTAGGGCAATCGCATGAATCTTGCACCAAGCCGAGGCGCTCAGTGCGGAAGGTATCGGCAGGGGAGGGATGAGGCGTTGCCCTTGGAGAATACCATTTCGCTCGAATGGAGAAAGACGGAAGAGATTCAAGACGCGTCGGCATACAACGGCGAGGTTATGGCGCAATGATTGGTACGGCCCGCAGCTGATCGTTAGTAAAGCACGCGCCCATTACCTGCGCGGACGGTAATCGACGCGCCAGCCAGGTAACGTTCTGATACCGTGCTCATCGATGGACTGCGCCATGTTGGACAACGTGCTCGTCATCTCAAGAGCGACGATACGGTTTTGCCGTGCCAAGCCGTCCTGGGGTGGCAATGTTCTCGTTCGATTTCTCGGCGGGGGCACGTTGCCCGAACACCAACCACACCGGGGTGACGAAGACCGGGCCAAAAGTGACAACCCCAAACATGCTTTTGCGGCACGTGGTGTAGCATTCGTGCAATTGACTGCGGTGGACAACGTTCAGTGATGACTCTGCGCAAGGATCGCTGTCAAATCCTTACAAAGCCAGCCGTCCCCTGGCCAAATAGCCCTCTTTGGTCAAGCGGGCGAGTGTCGGCAGCAGGTTGAGGCCGCTGGTATGACGCCATTGTTCGGCGCGCTGCAACAGTTCTTCGGCAGTGACGTCGACCGGGTCACCGGCAGTGGCGAAGGCGATGGTATTGCCGGTGTCGCAGGAGGGAAAAACCAGCGAGCGGCCGTCGAAAGCCTGGGCGATGCGTTCGGCGCTGAGTTCGAAACCGCATTCTCGGCCAAGCAGGTTGACGGCCAGCAGCCCTTGCGCGCTCAGCCGCGAACGGCAGGCCTGATAGAACGGCAGGGTATCGAGGACCCCGGCGCGCGCGTGTTCGTCGAATCCGTCGACCAGGATGGCGTCGAAATGGCTGTCACCGTGGCGCATGAAGTCGGCGCCGTCGTCGAGAACCACCCGCAGGCGCAAGGGGTCGTTCGGCAGACGGAAGTGCAGGCGGGCGATGATTTCGACCTGCGGATCGATTTCGACGACGGTGATCCGGGTCATCGGCAAGTAGTGATAAATGAATTTGGCCAGCGAACCGGCGCCGAGTCCAATCAGCAAGGCGTGGCGTGGCCACGGCGGCTCACGCATCAGCAGTCCGGCCATCATTTCACGGGTGTATGGCAGTTCGAGCGCATTCGGCGAACGGATGCGCATCGCGCCCTGAATCCAGTCCGACGAGAAATGGAGGTAGCGTACGCCGGATTTTTCGCTGACTTCGATTGATTTACTTGGCATCAGATGCCTTGGCAGAAAAGTGCTCAGCAAACGCCATAGCCCGTTCTTCAACGGGCGGTTGGCGTGATGCTCGAGGCGGCGAAGCGTGCGCTCGATCCGTCAGGGATGATCGGTCGACGAGCACCGCCGACACCCACGGTCCAACAGCGCATCATTCCGCGTCACCGGCCGGGATGGCGCTGGCGAGCATCGGCTGCGCGTGCCGCAAAGCGCGGAAACGTTCGACGATCTGCCGGCTGGCCAGTGACATTTTTTCGAGCGGTTCGGAATCGTCGTCGGCCAGCCAGTGCAGGGCGATGGCGTCGTCATCGGCTCGCGGCGTGCCGGCGACCGCCGCCCAGAAAACGTGATGGCAATTGGTCGCCGAGTGGTACTGAAAAAGAAACAGCAGCGAATCAGCGGTCAGACCGGTTTCTTCGAGCAGTTCCCGTTCGGCGGCCCGCAACCGCGTTTCACCGGGCTGGATGCCACCACCGGGCAGCAACAGTAGACCGCCGCGGTTTTCGACCAGCAGCAGGCGTCGATCGATTTCGACGATCACCGTCGCCCGTTGGCGTTTCATGAGCCGTGCTCCTCGGTGGTCAACACGCCTGTATCGCCGATCCGTGGAAAGTGGCTGGCAATCTTCAGCGTTGCGTCGTCGAGCGTTTCCGCCGCCCGACAGGCGTACAGACAACACGCCAGTTGCCGGGCCAGTGGTGAAGGCAGTGGCAACTCGCCGGCGAAAACTTGCGTCATCCATTCGATGGTGCGGTCGACCGTCGCCTCCGGCAATGCCGGCAGGAGGCGCAGACTATGCGTGTCGGCCGGGCAAAGCGTATCGACGATTCCGCCGTGCAGATGATCGATGGCTGGACAACGTTTGGGATTGGCGAACGCCTCGCCTTCGCTCGCCCGCAGCAACAGCGCCCGCCGACCGAACCGCGACAAGATCTGGCGCATGTTGGTCAGATAATCGGGGTGCGTCGCCGCGGTCAACAGCACGCCTTGACCGTCGAAAGGTTCGATCATCTTGACCAGACTGTGTGCGGCATTGCGCAAACCGAGCCGGCGACGCAAGGCCAATTGCGCGGCCAGCGCGGGCATCCATGCGGACAGCGGCAGATATGCCAGGCGGCGTTCAACGAGCCGCTGATGCGTTTGCGTCAGTGTCCGACAGATCGGTTCACCCCAGGCGCGCAGAATTTGCGCACTGCTCAAGCGCCCGAACGATTCGTCCGCGTCATCCGGGCCGTGCAGCAGCACCGGCACCCCCAGACGCTGCAGGGCCAGGGCGACGAACGGCGAGAGATTGGCCGAGCGCCGGGCCCCGTTGTACGTCGGAATGACCAGCGGCAGAATGCGCCCTGATGGCCGTGGAATCGTCGGCAGGCGTTCGCCGATCGCTTGCAGGAAACCGGTCATTTCTTCGCAGGACTCGGTTTTCATGCGCAGGGCGATCAGGATCGCGCCCAGTTCGAGCTCGCCCACCTGGCCGTCGAGCATCGCGCCGTATAGTTCGCGGGCTTCGTCGGCGGACAGGGAACGTGCGCCGTTCGCGCCGCGGCCGATTTCCCGGATCAGCGGACTGAAATCCGTCGTCCTCTTGTCACTCGGGCAAGGCCCGCCGGCCATCGGCGAGTGGTTTTGATCAAGCATATCGGTCTTCGGCGCCACGCTCAGGATCAGGCCAGACGCGCGGCGACGCCGAGACCGGCCAGATAGACATCGTCCTGCGCCAATTGCCGCCGCTCGGGCGCCACTCCGGTCGGCACCAGCCCTTGCACGCGCCGGCCGCGGCGGGGATCGGCTGGCGGCTGCCAGCGCTGCAGCACTTCGTTCACCGAGGCCGGCGAATTGCAGACCAGCAACATGTCGCAACCGGCATCCCAGGCCGCTGTGCAGCGATCAACGACATCGCCGGCGACACCGGCGGCGGCCATCGACAGGTCGTCGCTGAAAACCACGCCCTGGAAGCCCAGTTCCTCGCGCAGCAGGCGGTGCCAGACCGGCGAAAATCCGGCCGGCCGGTGGTCTACCCGCGGGTAGATGACGTGCGCCGGCATCACCGCATCGAGCGTCAACCGGCGGTAAGGCTGCATGTCCGGCGCCAGTTGGTCGAGAGTGCGCTCATCCACCGGCAGGTCGATATGCGAATCGGCTTCGACCCAGCCGTGCCCGGGAAAATGCTTGCCGCAAGCGGCCAAGCCGGCACGGTGCAGCCCGTCGATCAACGCACCGGCCAGGGCGATGACCACCTCCGGGTCAGGGTGAAACGCGCGGTCGCCGATGACCCGGCTGCGACCCCAGTCGAGATCGAGCACCGGGGTGAAGGACAGATCGACGCCACTGGCACGCAGTTCAGCCGCCAGGAGGTAACCCAGGGCGCTGGCGTCGCGCAGCGCCTCCTCAGGTGAGCGCTGCCAGCATTCGCCAAGACGGCGCATCGGCGGTACGGCGGTAAAGCCGTCGCGACAACGCTGCACGCGGCCGCCTTCGTGATCGATGGCGATCAGCAGCGCCGGCGAACGCAACGCGTGCACGTCGCGGGTCAATCGTGCCAGTTGCTGCGGAGAGGCATAGTTGCGCGAGAAAAGGATTACCCCGCCGACCAGCGGATGACTCAGTTTCCGTCGCTCGTCATCGCTCAGTTCCAGGCCGGCCAGGTCGATCATCAACGGGCCGAGCGGCAGTTCTAGAGGCTTGTACGTCAAAATCTGACTCCGGTTGGCAACCTCCATTGCAGAGGAATCCTCTGTTCTGGGAGGCGCGCTACTTTTTCCAGGCGCTTGCGCCCGGTCACGGGCGCGGATTGAAGCATGTCGTTTCCAGAACCACGAAGGCGACGGCGTACGCGCGTTCGTCGCTGATCGTCAAATGGGCACACAGGCGGCGTTGCTCGAACCAATCGGCCAGCGGCGGTGCAAAGGCGAAAGCTGGCCGGCCACGGGCATCGTGGATGACGGCGCTGTTGGTCAGCGTCGCCGGCGGCGAGACCCCGATGCCGAGTGCCTTGCCCAAGGCTTCCTTGGCGGCGAAACGTTTGGCGAGGAAGCGTCCCGGGTCGTTCCGTTCAGCGAGGCGGGCGAATTCCTCGCGTTCATCCGGTGCCAGCAGCCGTTCCAGTGCGCGTTGGCCATGACGCTGGTAGAACTTGCCGAGCCGTTCGACGGCGACGATGTCGGTGCCAATCCCGGCGATGCTCATGATCGCGCCACCGCCTGCGCTTCGCGCAACAGCCGCTTCATTTCGCGCACCGCTTCGCGCAGACCGACGAACAGCGCCCGACTGATGATCGCGTGACCGATATGCAGTTCGCGAATGCCGGGCAGTTGCGCCACCGGCTGGACATTGAAGTAATTGAGCGCATGCCCGGCGTTGAAACGCATGCCCAACTGCCGGATCAACTGGCCGGATTGGCGGATTTTGTCCAGTTGCTCGATGACCGCCGGACTTTCGGCGTCGCGGCCCTGACTGTAGAAAGCATGGGCATACGGACCGGTATGGATTTCGCACACCCGGGCGCCGATGCGCGCCGCTGCGCGGACCTGCGCCTCGTCGGCGTCGATGAACACGCTGCTGACGATGCCGTGCTCGGCCAGGCGGGCGACGACAGTGGCCAGGCGCTGTTCCTGGACGACGATATCCAGACCGCCTTCGGTGGTCACTTCGTGCCGGCCTTCTGGAACCAGCATCGCCATTTGCGGCTTGATCCGGCAGGCGATATCGACCATTTCGTCGGTAGCCGCCATTTCGAGATTGAGTTTGATCTGCGCTAAGGCATGCAGTTTCTCGACGTCGGCATCCTGGATGTGCCGGCGATCTTCCCGCAGATGGATGGTGATTCCGTCGGCACCGCCGAGATGCGCTTCGACGGCGGCCCAGACCGGATCGGGTTCGTACGTGGCCCGTGCCTGGCGAACGGTCGCCACGTGGTCGATATTGACACCGAGTTCGATCATGACAATTCCTGCAACTCCCTGAAAATCCGGCGGCTGGCCAGCGCTTTGCCGCCAGTGTAGTGGCTGATCACGGCGCGCATCAATTGTTTGGCCTCGGCCAATGACCGCGGATCGGAAAAATCATCGCGTGCCAGATCGGTCAAGGTGCGCCCGCTGACCGACAACGGCGAGGCGCCGGCAGCGGCCAGCCGCACCGGTCCGCGTTCGATTTCATAGGCGTAATCCGCGTGTTCATCGACCGGCTGGCCGTCGGCATCGCTGGTCAGCGACAGGCCGTAGCCCAGTTCCTGCAACAGCGCGCGCTCGAAACCGCGCAGATCGCTCTCTTGCGCACCGCCGGAAAAACGACGCAAGGTTTCGCCGTAAAGGACGAACAGGCGGCTGTGCGGATCCTGCCGCGGCAGTAGGCTGATCAGCAATTCGTTGAGATAGTAGCCACAAAACAGAGCCTTGCCGGATAGCGGCGCGTGTCCGCCTTGCCACTCGGCCCGAATCAGCGTGTGAACCTCGCCGCGCCCGGTCCAACCGACTTCGAGCGGTTGAAAAGCCTGCAACAAGCCGCGCATCAGCGAACGCGGACGACGGGCGCCACGCGCCAGCGCCGCCACCCGGCCATGATCACGCGAGAAAAGGTCGATGATCAGACTCGTTTCGCTGTAAGGATAACTGTGCAGCACGAACGCCGGTTGGCCATCGACCTTGGCCCGCTGAGTCATCCGTCGCTCCGTTTCCCGGCCATCGTCCTGTGACGCCGGCTAATCGTAGCCGAGAGTCTGGAGCAGACGCGTGTCGTCGGCCCAGCCGGATTTGACTTTGACGAATATTTCCAGGAACACCGGCCCGCCGAAGATGCGCTCCATGTCCTGCCGCGCCTCACTGGCGATCCGCTTGAGGGTCTGGCCGCCGCTGCCGATAATGATCGGCTTGTGCCCTTCGCGGTCGACGAGGATCGCCGCGCTGATCCGGCGCAAACCGCCTTCGACGACGAATTTCTCGATGTCCACGGCCGAGCCGTAGGGCAGCTCGTCGCCGATCAGCCGAAAAAGCTTTTCGCGAACGTATTCACCGGCCAGGAAACGTTCGCTGCGATCGGTGAACTCGTCGTCCGGGTAGATGAACTCACCTTCGGGAAGGTGACGCCGAATTTCGTCGAGGAGATCGGTCAATTGCCAGCCGGTCGCCGCGCTGACCGGCACCAGGGCTGTAAAGCGGTCTTCACCGCCCAACCGTGCCAGATAGGGCAGAAGTTGCGCCTTGTCCTTGCATTGGTCGGTCTTATTGACCACCACGATCAGTGGCAGCTCGTCCGGAATCAGCCGGCGGACGGCCCGGTCCCGGTCGTCATAACGACCGGCCTCGACGACCAGCAGGACGACGTCGACCTCGGCCAGTGCCTGGCGTACCCCGCGATTCATGGTCTGATTGAGCGCGTTGCCGTGCCGGGTTTGAAAGCCGGGTGTATCGACAAACAGGTATTGACTGTCCGGCCGGGTGAGAATGCCGAGCAGGCGGTGGCGAGTGGTCTGCGCACGCCGGGATACGATGCTCACCTTTTCGCCGACCAGCCTATTGAGCAGCGTCGACTTGCCAACGTTCGGCCGGCCGACGATGGCAATCCGTCCGCAGCGGGTCTGCTCGCTCACGGGCTTTCCAGCAGCGTCATCGCCCGTTCCGCGGCCACCTGCTCGGCCGATCGACGACTCGGTCCGCCGCCTTCGGTACGGATGCACAGCGCATCAATGATGCAAGCAACGGTGAACGATTGCGCGTGCGCTTCGCCGGTGGTGCGCAAGAGCTGGTACTGCGGCAACGGCATTTTCCGCCCCTGGAGATGTTCCTGCAGGCGCGTCTTGGCATCCTTGTTGCGCTGCCCGGGAACCAGCCGGTCGAGCTGCGGGCGATACAACCTTTCGATCGTTTCATTCGCCCGGTCGAACCCACCGTCGAGCCAGATCGCACCGAACAACGCTTCGAGAGCATCACCGAGGATCGATGGCCGTTGATGCCCTCCGCTCTTCAACTCCCCCTCGCCGAGACGGAGATGATTGCCGAGCGACAAGGCTGATGCCAGTTGAAACAGACTGTCCTGGCAGACCAGTTGCGCCCGCAAACGCGACAATTCGCCTTCGGGAAGCGATGGGAAACGTTCGAACAGTTGACGACCGATTGCCGCGTTGAGTGCTGCGTCGCCTAAAAACTCCAGCCGTTCGTTGTGCGGAAAACTGAAACTGCGATGGGTCAGGGCGGTCTGTAAAAGTTGCCGATCCCGGAACCAATACCCCAATGATTCCTGCAAACGTCCTTCACTCATTGAGCGTTGCCGCGGGATGCCCCGTTGAATTCGATCAGCAGACTGACGTTGGCGATCAGAGGAATCCGCTTTTCGTAAGCAAAAGCAATCACCACTTGGTTGTCTTCCTTGTAGATATCCAGGTCGGTCGGCGTCAGGGTCTTGATATGTTCGACTTCGGCGTATTTGCTGAAGGCGCTACGCAATTCGGCGACCGAGCGACCATTCGAATCGGTGGCGACAGCTTTCACCGCCTGCCGGATCTTGTAGTAGTCGATGACTTCCGGCAGAACCCGGATGCTGAGAATTGCCACCAGGGCAACGACCACTGCCCAGATGATCAGGCCGGTAAGAGCAAGCCCGCGCTGACGTGTCATGATCTGTGCTCCTTACTTGAATGAACCGATTCGTTTCGGATCACTGAAGTTTAGCCAGATAAAGAAGGCTTTGCCGACGATGTTTTCCTCGGGGACGAATCCCCAGTAGCGGCTGTCGCGGCTGTTATCGCGGTTGTCACCGAGAACGAAATAGTGTCCCGCTGGCACGATGCAGATCACGCCAGCACTGTTATAGGAACAGTTCTGGCGATTGCGGAACTGGGCGGCGCCGGCGATGTACGGCGGCGCTTCTTCATCGTTGAGTGTCCGATAACTGGTCGCGCCGAGAGTTTCGTTATATTGCCCGGAATAATGGAGGCGTTCGGGATGCAGGTAGTCGGCATCCCGGGTCGTTGGCACCGGTTGGTCGTTGATCGTCAGCCGTTTGTTCTGAAAGGATACTTTGTCTCCAGGCAAGCCGATGACCCGTTTGATGTAATCCAGCGACGGGTCTTCCGGATAACGGAAGACCATCACGTCGCCGCGTTGCGGGCTGTTGATATCGACCACCTTGACGTTGATCACCGGCAGGCGAATACCGTAGGTATATTTATTGACCAGGATGAAATCGCCGACCTGCAACGTGGGAATCATCGACCCGGATGGAATCTTGAACGGTTCGACGAGAAACGAACGCAGCAGAAAGACGATCAGGATCACCGGAAAAAAGCTGGCGCCATATTCGACCCACCACGGGTCTTTGGCGTCGGCCGGCCGCCGCTGGCGCAGCCAGAAGACATCGACGACCCAGATGGCACCGCTGATGAGCAACAGAATCAATAGAATCAGGGCGAAATTCAACGGGAACGCTCCTTTGCTGGTCTCATTTGCCGACGCGCAAAACGGCCAGGAAAGCTTCTTGTGGGATTTCCACCGATCCCACCTGTTTCATGCGCTTCTTGCCGGCCTTCTGCTTTTCGAGCAGTTTTTTCTTGCGGGTAATGTCGCCGCCGTAGCATTTGGCGAGCACATCCTTGCGCAGCGCCTTGACGTTCTCGCGAGCGATGATGTTGGCGCCGATCGCCGCCTGGATGGCGACGTCGTACATCTGCCGTGGAATCAGTTCGCGCATTTTCGCCGCCAGTTCACGGCCACGATAGACCGAACTGCTGCGGTGGAGGATCACCGACAGCGCATCGACCCGTTCACCGTTGATCATCACGTCGAGCTTGACGACATCGGCGGCGCGATATTCCTTGAATTCGTAGTCCAGCGAGGCGTAACCGCGCGAGACCGACTTGAGCCGGTCGAAGAAATCCATCACCACCTCGGCCATCGGCATTTCGTAGATCAGTTGCACCTGCCGGCCGTGATAGGTCATATCGACCTGATTGCCGCGCTTCTGATTGCACAGGGTAATCACATTACCGAGATAATCCTGTGGCACGAACACGGTGATGGTAATAATCGGCTCACGGATTTCTTCGATTTTGGCCAGTTCCGGCAGTCGAGCCGGATTTTCGACATCGATCAGTTGGCCGTCGCGCAGCAGCACTTGATAGACCACCGTCGGCGCGGTAGTGATCAGGTCCTGGTCGAATTCGCGCTCCAACCGTTCCTGGACGATCTCCATGTGCAGCAAGCCGAGAAAACCACAACGGAAACCGAAACCCAGAGCCTGCGAGACCTCGGGCTCGTAATGCAGCGAAGCGTCGTTGAGTTTCAGTTTCTCGAGCGCCTCGCGCAAGGCATCGTACTGGTTGGCTTCGACCGGATACAGGCCGGCGAAAACCTGCGACTTGATCTCCTTGAAACCAGGCAGCGCCTCGCTGGCCGGCCGGTCGACCAGAGTGACCGTATCGCCGACCTGAGCCGCCTGCAGTTCCTTGATTCCCGAGATGATGTAGCCGACTTCACCGGCGCGCAGCGCGTCGCGTGCCACGGCTTTCGGCGTGAAGACACCGAGCTGCTCGCAAAGATGGCTCGAACCGGTAGCCATCAGGCGGATTTTGTCTTTTGGACGGAGGGTGCCGTCGAAGACGCGGACCAGCATCACCACGCCGACGTAATTGTCGAACCAGGCATCGACCAGCAAGGCCTTGAACGGTGCCTCCGGGTCGCCTTGCGGCGCCGGAATGCGTTCGATGATCGCCTCCAGGATGTCGACGACGCCCAGCCCGGTCTTGGCCGAGGCGAGCACCGCGTCCGTGGCATCCAGCCCGATCACATCCTCGATTTCCTGGCGAGCCTTGTCGGGCATTGCCGACGGCAGATCGATTTTGTTGAGTACCGGCAGGACATCGACACCGAGTTCGATCGCCGTGTAGCAATTGGCAACGGTTTGCGCCTCGACACCTTGCGAGGCATCGACGACCAGCAGCGCGCCTTCGCAGGCCGACAATGAACGCGAGACCTCGTACGAAAAATCGACGTGACCTGGAGTATCGATCAGATTGAGGTTGTAGATCTGGCCATCGCGCGAGCGGTATTGCAACGCGGCGGTCTGCGCCTTGATGGTGATGCCCCGCTCGCGTTCGATGTCCATCGAATCGAGCACCTGCGCTTCCATTTCGCGATCGGAAAGCCCGCCACAGAGGTGGATGATGCGATCGGCCAACGTGGATTTGCCGTGGTCGATATGGGCGATGATCGAGAAATTTCGGATGTGTTGCATGGAGATCGCTTAGGTCCGCTGCCGCCAGGCGGCGCCTGAAAAAAATAAGGTGCCGGCGGGCACCTGGGGTCAAACTGCCAGACGGGGCGGATTCTAGCCGATTTCGTTCAAATAATCACGGACTTTGCCAACATCGAGGACATAGTGGCAGAGTTCCCGCCCGTCGTGGAGCAGCACCGGCACCAGTTGGTCATAACGGGCTTCGAGTGCCGGGTCGGCGTCGACGTCGAGGATATCGACGCCGACACCGAACTCGTCGGCCAGCGGTTGCAAGGCCTCGGCCATCTCACTGCACAGATGGCAATAGACACGCGAGACCAGCGTCAGGCGCACATCGGCGCGGCGCAGCTGCACGTCAGGATGCGCCCTTGATGGTCACGAAGGTCTGCTGCTCGCCGCGACGGATCAGCAGGGTGACGTTGGCCGATTTGTCGAATTGCGCCAGCAGGCGGTTGAACTGGTCGACGCTCTTCAATTCGATGTTCTCGCCTCGCGAAATCAGCGCCAGAATGATGTCGCCGGGCCGCAAATCGACGCGTGCCGCGCCACCGCGCACGTCTTCGATCACCAAGCCGCCGTTGATCTTCAGATCGCGACGCTGCTCGACGCTGGTTTCGGAGAGAACCAGCCCCAGGCGGTTGGCTTGCCGCTCGGCGGGTTTGGCCGTCCGAGCGACGCGCGAGGTGGTTTTTTCCTCGGGAATTTCGGCGACGACCACCGAGACCTCCTTGAGCGCCCCCTTGCGCCACAACTGCATCGGCACTTTGCTGCCCGGTCTGGTGCTGCCGACGATGCGCGGCAAATCACTCGAACTGCTGATCGATTTGCCATCGAAACGCAGGATCACATCACCGGCTTCGACGCCGGCCCGATCCGCCGGGCCGCCTTTTTCGACGGCGTTGACTGCGGCGCCTTGCACCTTGTTCAAACCAAACGAGTCGGCCAATTCCTTGGTCACTTCCTGGATCACCACCCCGATCCGGCCGCGGCTGACTTTGCCATGCGCCCGCAACTGCGTCTGCACCTCCATCGCCACATCGATCGGAATGGCGAAGGAAATGCCCATGAACCCGCCCGAACGGCTGTAGATCTGCGAATTGATGCCGACCACTTCGCCTCTCAGGTTGAACAACGGCCCGCCGGAATTCCCCGGGTTGACGGCAACGTCGGTCTGGATGAACGGAACGTAATTTTCCTGGGGCAACGACCGTCCCTTGGCGCTGACGATGCCCGCGGTGACGCTGTTGTCGAAACCGAATGGCGAACCGATCGCCACCACCCATTCACCGACCCGCAGCACGCCGGGATCGCCAAGGCGGACACTCGGCAAGCCATTGGCGTCGATCTTGAGCAAGGCCACATCGGTGCGTTTGTCAGCACCGATCACCCGCGCCTTGAATTCGCGCTTGTCGGTCAGCCGGACGAGAATTTCGTCGGCCGCATCGACGACATGCGCATTGGTCATGATGTAACCATCGGCGCCGATGATGAAACCGGAACCGAGCGAACGGCTTTCCTGTTCGCGCGGCAAACCAGGGAAACCTGGCATACCGGGCTGACGCGGGAAAAACCGCTTGAAAAATTCGAACATCGGGTCGTTTTCATCGAACGGAAACGGCTGCGCGCCGCGCGCATTGCTGCGGACGGTTTGCGTGGTGCTGATATTGACCACTGCCGGGCCTTGTTTTTCGACCAGTTCGGTGAAATCAGGCAACCCACGCGGTTCGGCATGCGCAAAAAATGAAAAAACCGTAAAAAAAACAACGGCAACGAATTTTTTCATGGTTACAAATACCTCCTTGGTAGAACTGAACAACGGCCTGCAGGCGACCTGTGCCACGCAGATCCACGCGGATCCGGGTACAGGAAAAATTTCAGGTCACAGCATGGGGAAACCGGTTTCATCGGTCGATCAAAGGCTGAAAACGTCGGTCATCGCGAAGACGGCGATTGGCACGCCACAATCCCAACCAGCCCAAAAAAAGCCCAGCCGCGGCGCCAATCATCGCCCCGATTTCGCCAACAATCCAGAAACCGGTCATCGCCCCCGTCAAAACGATCAACAAGGGAATAACGTAGGCTTGCCAGGCGCTCTGTCCGATCGCACCGTCGGCCACGCTGACCTTCACCTGCGTACCAACCGCATAGTCACCGGAATTGGCGATCCGAAAGGTTGCCGGTGTCTGACAGAACAGTTTGCCGAGTGAATTGCCACCGCAGCCGCCGGCTTGTTGACAGCGGCCACAACCATTGCGCTCGATACGCAAGGTAACGTAATCGTCATCTACGGCGACGACGACCGCTTGCTGCTCACTCATGGGCTCGATCCGGCAAAGTCATGCTTCCGGCTACCAGCGGCGGTCGGCGGAAACATCGATCATCGGTTTCAATTTTTCGGCTACCGCCTCGCGCGCACGAAAAATCCGCGAGCGCACGGTGCCGATCGGGCAATTCATGGCGGCGGCGATTTCCTCGTAACTCATTCCTTCGATCTCGCGCAAGACAATGGCCCGGCGCAAATCCTCGGGCAAGCCCTCCAGCGCCGCATTGATCGTGGCCCCGATCTGCTTCGATTGCAGCAGACTTTCCGGGGTGTTGATATCGCGCAATTGCCCGGCATCGGCAAAGCCTTCCGATTCCTCGGCATCGAATTCGGTGGTCGTCGGAGCTCGCCGTCCCTGGGCAACCAGATAGTTTTTGGCCGTGTTGATACCGATCCGGTACAGCCAGGTATAAAAAGCGCTGTCCCCGCGAAATGCCGGCAACGCGCGGTAGGCCTTGATGAACGCCTCCTGCGAAACATCTTCGACTTCGGCCGTATTGCGCATGAACCGCGACAACAAGCGGGCTACCTTGCGCTGGTATTTCGTCACCAGCGCATCGAAAGCCTGTTTGTCGCCAGCCTGAGCGCGTTCAACCAGCAATTGGTCGATTTCGCGTTCGCTCGTGCATTCCGTCATTGTCGCTCAAGACGCTTATTTGGGACAAATGAGTATAGCGTAAGGTTTTCGTCGCCATCGTAACAGTGCGTAGGCAAGCAATGACACTTTGTAAACGCCATGACGTCGACGCGCCGATGCTCCACGTGATTTATCGAGCGCCATGGCCCATGCTATAGTGGTGCCCTCCTTTTTGCCGGAGATCACGCGTGGCGCTTCGCTTCGATGTCCTCATCATCGGCACGGGACTCGCCGGACAAGCCGCCGCGCTGCGGCTGGCCGAGACCCACAAAGTGGCGCTGATCAGCAAGCGCACCGTAGAAGACAGTGCGTCGAGCTGGGCGCAAGGCGGCATTGCCGCGGTTCTCGATAACCGGGATTCAATCGAGGCGCACATCCGCGACACGCTTGCCGCCGGCGCCTTCCTCAACGATCCGCAAGCAACGCGCTTTGTGATCGAAAACGGCAGACGGGCGGTCGACTGGCTGATCGGCCAGGGCGTTCCATTCACCCGCCACGAAGATGGCTACCATCTGACTCGCGAAGGCGGGCACAGCGCGCGGCGGGTGATTCATGTCGCCGATACGACCGGCCTGGCCGTACAGACGACTTTGACCGGCAAGATTCGCCAACAACCGAACATCACCCTGCTCGAACACCACATCGCCGTTGATCTGATCACCAGCGAGAAACTTGGGCGACCCGTACCACGATGTCATGGCGCTTACATTCTCGACAGCGCTACCGGCGAGGTGCAGACCGTGGCTGCGGCTCACACGATCATCGCCACCGGCGGTGCTGGCAAAGTCTACCTGTACACCACCAACCCCGACACCTCGACCGGTGACGGCATCGCCATGGCCTGGCGTGCCGGCTGCCGGGTGGCGAACATGGAATTCATCCAGTTCCATCCCACCTGCCTGTATCACCCGCAAGCGAAATCGTTTCTGATTTCCGAGGCCGTACGCGGCGAAGGCGGCTTGCTGCTGCTACCGGATGGAACGCGTTTCATGCCGCGTCACGACCCGCGCGGGGAACTGGCGCCTCGCGACGTGGTGGCTCGGGCAATCGATTTCGAAATGAAAAAGCGCGGTCTGGATTGCGTTTACCTCGATATCTCGCACAAGTCGGCGGATTTTCTCGGCGAACACTTTCCGAACATTCTCTCGCGCTGTCTCGAATTGGGAATCGACATCACTCGCCAGCCGATTCCAGTCGTTCCCGCGGCGCACTACACTTGTGGCGGGGTGGTGACCGATTTGCGGGCGCGCACCGATCTGCCCGGTCTTTATGTCGCTGGTGAAGCCTCATGCACCGGACTGCACGGCGCCAATCGATTGGCCAGCAATTCACTGCTCGAATGCCTGGTATTCGCCGAAGCCGCCGCCAACGACATTCTGCGTCAGCCTTCGCTGCAGACGTTGGACCTGCCACCGTGGGACGCCAGTCGTGTCAGCGACCCCGACGAGGAAATCGTCATCTCGCACAACTGGGATGAACTGCGGCGCTTCATGTGGGATTACGTCGGTATCGTCCGCACCACCAAGCGATTGCAGCGGGCGCAAAATCGCATTCGACTGCTATTCCGGGAAATCGACGATTTTTATTCACATTTCCGCGTCAGTCATGATCTGATCGAATTGCGCAACTTGGTGGTCACCGCCGATCTGATCGTCCGCTGCGCTTTGCAACGCCACGAGAGCCGTGGTTTGCACTTCAGTCGCAATTACCCGGAGACTTTGCCCAAGGCGAAAAACACCACGCTCAAGCGGCGACGTCAGTCGACTCCCGGGGCATGATCTGCCAGCGCAGCCACAGACGCAATCGACGGAATTCGTCGGCGGACATGCTGTCCGGAAACAGGGGCTGACTGATCATCCTGGTTTGGTCGTGCACTCGTAGAACGATCAGTCGACTGAAAACCGCAGTATCCGGGCTGACACTGACATCGACCGGATCACCCTGCGCATAGACGAGTGCCAGTTGGCCGCGCTCGCCGAGCCGCAAACCGCTCAAGCGGATGGGTTTCAGTGAACGCAGCAATGAGACGAGAACGAGCATCAACAACGCGGCCCGTATGCCCCATGACCAGGGCAGAACGACGACGCTGATGACCGACAACGCGTGCACGCCGCATAACACGCCGACAAGAATCCGGGAACGCCGTAGCGCGATACGGATCGGCAAATGCACCAGGGCGTGGCGTCAGAGGCTCAAAGACGCTTGAAGGCAACCGTGGCGTTGGTCCCGCCGAAGCCAAAGGAATTGGAAATCGCCGTGCGCAGGGATATCGACCGCGCCTGATTGGGGCAGTAGTCCAGATCGCAGTCCGGGTCCTGGTTGATCAGGTTGATCGTCGGCGGAACAATCTGGTGATAAATCGCCAGGATGGTAAACAGCGCTTCGATCCCGCCTGCTGCTCCCAGCAGATGTCCGGTCATCGACTTGGTCGAACTGACGATCAATTTCTTTGCCTGCTCGCCGAAGGCACGCTTGATGGCGACCGTCTCGGCTTTATCACCGAGCGGCGTCGAGGTGCCATGCGCGTTGATGTAATCCACTTCGTCGGTATTGAGCCCGGCGTTGCGCAAGGCATTGAGCATGCAGCGCGCGGCGCCATTACCATCGTCGCAGGGTGCGGTCATGTGATGCGCATCGGCGCTCATCCCGAAACCGGCCAGTTCGCAGTAGATGCGGGCACCGCGGGCTTTGGCGTGTTCGTATTCTTCGAGAACCACCACTCCGGCGCCTTCGCCGAGCACAAAGCCATCCCGATCGATATCCCACGGCCGGCTGGCCGCTTGAGGATCATCGTTACGGGTGGACAAGGCGCGCGGCGCGCAAAAACCGCCGAGACCCAATTTCGAAACACATCCTTCGGCGCCGCCGGTGATCATCACGTCAGCGTCACCGTACTCGATCAGCCGACCGGCATCACCGATGCTGTGCGTACCGGTCGAACAGGCGCTGACCAGCGAAATGTTGGGACCTTTGTACCCTTTGAGGATCGACAGATTGCCCGAAATCATGTTGATGATCGAGCCGGGAACGAAGAAAGGCGACACTTTGCGTACGCCGCCGGCAGCGAAATCAGCGCAAGTCGATTCGATCATCGGCAAACCGCCGATTCCCGAACCAATCGACACTCCGATCCGCCCAGGGTCGAGAGACGCATCGTCGGTCAAACCAGCATCCTCGATGGCCTGCAGACCCGCAGCCATGCCGTAATGGATGAACAAATCCATCCGCCGGGCATCCTTGATCGGCAGATAGCGCCCGATGTCGAAATTTCTCACTTCTCCGGCAATGCGTACCGGAAACGCCGAGGCGTCGAAGCGGGTAACGTGATCAATTCCCGAACGCCCATCGACGATGTTCTGCCAAGCTTCGGCGACAGTGTTACCAACCGGCGAAACGATACCCAGACCAGTGACGACCACTCTGCGACGTGCCAAGATGTGCTCCAGAATCAGAGATTGAACGGGCAACAACGACGCAAGCCTCCCAAGCCTGCTCGGCCGAACGTGGCCTCGCGGGCCGGTTCGCTAGCGGCGAACCGAACTGACGCTTATTTTTTGTGTGCCAACACGTAGTCGATGGCTTGTTGAACAGTGGTGATTTTTTCAGCTTCATCGTCCGGAATTTCGCATTCGAATTCCTCTTCGAGAGCCATCACCAGTTCCACCGTGTCGAGCGAATCGGCGCCCAGATCGTCGACGAAAGAGGACTCGTTCTTGATGTCCGCCTCGTTGACGCCCAACTGTTCAGCGACGATCTTTTTGACACGCTGCTCAATATTTTCCATCGAAAGACTCCTTGACAAAGTTCATCAGTAAATCAAAAAAAGTGCGCCATTCTAGCAAATCGTCCGGAACTTACCAATTGCTGCGCCGTTTGACGCCATTCACGGCACATCGTATCCGGCGGTTCAGCCCATGAACATCCCGCCGTTGACGTGGAGTGTCGTGCCAGTGATATACGCTGCGGTTGGCGAGGCCAGAAAGGCCACTGCCGCGGCGATATCCGACGGCGTGCCGAGACGGCCGAGTGGAACGGCGGCGAGCATCGCGGCCTTCTGTTTATCGTCGAGTGCCTGGGTCATGTCGGTATCGATCAATCCCGGCGCCACGCAATTGACGGTGATGTTGCGGCTGGCGAGTTCCCGGGCCAGCGAACGGCTCAAGCCGGCAACACCGGCCTTGGCGGCGCAGTAATTGGCTTGCCCCGGGTTGCCGGCATGGCCGACTACCGAGGTGACGTTGATGATCCGTCCGCGACGCGCTTTGATCATGCCGCGCATGACCGCTTTGGACAATCGGAACACCGCTTTCAGATCGGTATCGAGCACCAGATCCCACTCGTCGTCCTTCATGCGCATGGTCAGGTTGTCGCGGGTGATGCCGGCGTTATTAACCAGTACGGTGACGGCCCCGTGCGCCCGTTCGATGCTGCCGATCAATTCATCGATCTGTTCGCTCTCGCGCACTTCGAGAACAGCACCTTCACCCGAGCACCCGGCAGCGCTCAAATAGGCCGAGATCTTGGCTGCGCCTTCGGCGGTGGTCGCCGTGCCGACGACTACCGCACCGAGTCGGCCGAGTTCCAAGGCAATGGCTTGACCGATCCCCCGCGACGCTCCGGTGACCAGAGCAATTTCTCCGTTGAGCATGGTTTTCCTCTACTGCAGAGTGGTCAGGGCAAGGTCGATCGCCGCCTCGTCTGCCAAGGCGACGCTGGCCAGGGTCGAAGCGCAACGCTTGGTCAGACCGGCGAGAACTTTACCTGGCCCGCATTCGGCGACGGTGTCGACCCCCATCTCGGCAATGCGTCGAACTGTCTCGACCCAGCGCACCGGTGAATACGCTTGGCGAATCAGGGCATCACGGATTTTGGACGGATCGCTTTCGATGGCCACATCGACATTGTTGAGTACCGGTATCTGCGGTGCGGCGAGCGACAATTCCGCCAGCCGTTGTGCCAGTTTGTCGGCCGCTGGTCGGAGCAGCGACGAGTGGAAAGGTGCCGATACCGGCAAGAGCAACGCGCGTTTGGCGCCACGAGCCTTGCACGCGGCGCACGCCCGTTCGACCGCCGCCTTGCTGCCGGCAATCACTGTCTGGTCGGGGCCATTGAAATTGACCGGCTCGACAACTTCGCCGGCTGCCGCTTCGACGCAGGCTTCAGTGACTTGTGTGTCCTGCAAGCCGAGGATCGCCGCCATTGCGCCGGTTCCCGCCGGCACCGCATCCTGCATCGCCGCCGCGCGTAGACGAACCAGCGGTACGGCGTCCGTAAAAGCCAGCACGCCGGCGGCAACCAACGCCGAATATTCGCCCAGACTATGTCCGGCGACGACCACCGGCAACCGACCGCCCTTGTCCAGCCATAAGCGGTAGGCGGCGACGCCGGCGGCCAGCATCAACGGCTGGGTATTCACGGTCTGCGCCAGAGCCTCGGCCGGACCTTCGGCGAGCAATTGCCACAAATCCTGGCCCAGCACGGCGGAAGCCTCGTCGAACGTCGAGCGCACGACGGCCGAATCGCCATAGGCAGCCATCATGCCGACCGATTGCGAGCCTTGACCTGGAAAAACGAATGCAAAAGCCATGGAAATCTCCCCTTGAACCCTCAATCAATATTCGAGCAGAACCGCGCCCCAGGTAAACCCACCACCAACGCCTTCGAGCAGGATTTTCTGGCCTGTCTGGATGCGACCATCGCGAATGGCTTCGTCCAGGGCCAACGGTACCGAAGCGGCGGAGGTGTTGCCGTGCCGATCGACGGTCACCACCACTTTGCCCATCGGCATTTTCATTTTCTTCGCCGTCGCCTCGAGTATGCGGATATTCGCCTGATGCGGAATCAGCCAGTCGATGCTGGACGCATCGACACCTGCCGCCGCGCAACACTCGCCGGCCACGTCGGCCAGCACCCGGACGGCAAACTTGAAAACGGCCTGACCGTCCATGCGCAGGAACGGATCGCCAGTCACTTGACCGTTGTTGATGCTGCCGGGAACCGACAGGATGCCGTGGTGTGCGCCATCGGCATGCAGCGCGGTCGCCAAAACGCCGGGACGGTCCGCCGCCTCAAGAACCACCGCGCCCGCGCCGTCGCCGAACAGCACGCAGGTGCCGCGGTCGGTCCAGTCGAGAATGTGCGAAAACACTTCGGCGCCAACGACCAGCGCGCAACGATGACTTCCCGAACGGATGAATTTGTCGGCAATCGTCAGCGCATACACGAAACCGCTGCAAACCGCCTGCACATCAAAAGCGGTCGCCCCCTGGTTGCCAAGTTTGCCTTGCAGCAGACAGGCGGTGCTGGGAAAAATGTAATCGGGCGTCGAGGTGGCGACGATGATCAGGTCGACGTCCGCCGCCTGCCGGCCAGCCGCTGCCAGGGCGCGTCGACTGGCTTCGAGCGCCAAATCGCTCGAGTTTTGACCTTCCGCGGCCAGATGGCGGAATTTGATGCCTGTGCGAGTGCTGATCCACTCGTCGCTGGTGTCGATGCCACGACGCGCCAGATCGTCGTTGGCTACCGCCGAACCAGGAAGATAGCTGCCGGTGCCGATAAGCCGCGAAAACATCTATGCGATCTCCTGTAAGGGGCTCAGTTGCGTGAAGCGGTCGCTGATTCGCGCCAGTACGCCGTTTCTTGCCTCGTCGGCCGCTCGTTGCAGCGCCCGCGTGAAAGCCAGCCGATCGGCCGAACCATGGCTTTTGACGACGATGCCGCGCAAGCCCAACAAGCTGGCCCCGTTATATTGGCGATGATCGACGCGCCGCTTGAATCGTTTCAACACCGGCAGGGCAACCAGTGCCGCCAATTTGGTGAATAGATTGCGACGAAACTCCTGGCGCAGAAAAGTGGCCAGCAGTTGCGCCACGCCTTCCGAGGCTTTGAGAGTGACATTGCCGACGAAACCGTCGCAAACGATCACCTCGGCCGCACCTTTGTAGATGCCGTCACCTTCGACGTTGCCGATGAAATTCAAACCGGAATCCCATAACAGTTCGGCCGCCCGTTTGACGACCTCGTTGCCCTTGATCGCCTCTTCGCCGATGTTGAGAATCCCGACGCTTGGCCGCTCGCGATGTTCGACCGCTGATACCAGAGAGGCCCCCATCAAGCCGAACTGCAACAGATGCTCAGGAGTGCAGTCGACATTGGCGCCGAGGTCGAGGACGTAGGTCTGCCCGGTCAAGGTCGGTAAAACGCTGCAGATCGCCGGCCGGTCGATACCCGGCAGCATTTTCAGAACGAAGCGGGAGATGGCCATCAAGGCACCGGTATTGCCCGCGGAAACACAGGCGTCGGCCTCACCGTTTCTGACCAGATCGATGGCCACACGCATCGACGAGTCTTTTTTGGTCCGCACGGTGATTGCCGGCGATTCGTCCATCGCCACCACTTCGCTGGCATGCCGGACGATCACCCGCGGATCGGGCTGGTCGTTCAAATAAGGCTGCAGGCGGTCGGTCATGCCGACCAGGATCACCCGCACGTCCGTAAATCGACGAACGAACTCCAGCGCTGCCGGAACGGTGACCTGCGGACCGTGGTCTCCGCCCATGCAGTCAATGGCAACAGTAATGGTCATCCGAAGACAGGAAAAAGAAAAGGCAGGCAGTTCACCGATGAGGCGAACTGCCTGCCCGATCGTGAAAAATCACTCGGACGAACCTTTGACGACCTTCTTGCCGCGATAAAAGCCGCTCGGACTGACGTGATGACGCAGATGTACCTCGCCCGTCGTCGGTTCGACCGCCAAGGGCAGGCTGCCCAACGAATCGTGCGAACGATGCATACCGCGCTTGGAGGGGGATTTCTTGTTTTGTTGGACAGCCATGGCAAACTCCTGAATACGAATACACTAAGCCTTGCCACGAAGGCCGGCCAATACTGAAAAAGGTGATACTTGCGCCAGATCCCGCTCCGGCCCCGGTAACGAGCACTGCTCGTGTCGCGGCGCGGGCGGCAGCCCCAGCAAAATCTCGTCTTCTAGCAACGTCTCGAGGTCCTGCGCTTTTTCGACGGGCAGGAAATCCCTCGAATCGTCCTCCAGCTCATCCTGTGTCAAGTCATTTTCGTCATCGACGAATTCGAGCAGGCTGCGCAAACGCAGCGGATACTCGAGCGTTTCGAGACAACGTTGACAACACAGCGAAAGAGAACCTGAAACCTCGAGAAGAAGCTGCGAGCGGCCGCGATCATTCGCCCTACCTTCGGCCCGATACTGCAGGCTGCCTCCCGAATCGGTCAGCAAATCATGCAAGCGGGTCAACGCCGCCACCTGCAACTCACCGGTCAGCGTTCCGCCTTCACGTCCAAAGGCCAGACTATCAATGAGCACGCGTTGCGACATAAGGGGCGCATGATATTATCTCCGGCTTTTGAAGTCAAAGCGGACATGTCGCCCTTGCGCCTGTTTTACGTCGTCGTCCGGCCTGTTTTTGCTCATTTTGGCACTTGGCGCTGATGGCGGCACATCGCTTGGTCCTCGCCTCGAGTTCTCCTTTCCGTCAGGAACTCCTGACTCGTCTGGCGTTGCCTTTCGAATCCGTTACTCCAGACATCGACGAATCGGCACTGCCCGATGAAACGCCTGAGCAGACCGCCATTCGTTTGGCCGAGAACAAAGCCCGGGCCGTCGCCATGCGCTATTCAGAGGCGCTGATCATCGGCAGCGATCAGGTCGCTTTTCTCGACCAGCAGATTTTCGGCAAACCGGGAACGCACGAAGTAGCCGTACGCCAGTTGCAGGCGATGCGTGGCCGGACAGTCAATTTCCTGACGGCGTTGTGTCTGTACAACACCGTCACCGGGCGAGCGCATCTGCGCAAAGTGATGACCCGGGTGACTTTTCGGCCCTTGGGCGATGAAGAAATCGACGCTTATTTGCGCAAGGAACGACCCTACAACTGCGCCGGCAGTGCCAAGTCGGAGGGACTGGGCATCGCCTTGATCGCCGCTATCGAAGGTGACGATCCCAACGCTTTGATCGGCTTGCCGCTGATTGCGCTGTGCGATCTGTTGCGTCTCGAGAACGTTGCCGTTTTGTGACCGCCGAGCAGCGATCCATCCCTTCGACAGGCACAGGCACCCTGTACCTGATCCCTGTGCCACTCGGACCGGGCGACGCGGCAGCGGCATTGCCAGCACCGGTATGTGCTCGCGTGCAGGTGTTGACCCATTTCGTCGCCGAAAACGCCAAATCGGCACGTGCGTTCTTGAAAACGTTGCCACTCTGCATACCGCTGCAGCAAATCGAAATTCGGGAACTGAATGAGCACACTCCGGCGCGCGCCATGCCGACCCTGCTGGCGCCATTACGTGCCGGCCTGGACCTGGGACTGATCTCGGAAGCGGGGTGTCCGGCGGTCGCCGATCCCGGCAGTGCGCTGGTGGATCTGGCCCATCGGGAGAAAATCCGCGTCGTACCCTTGATCGGACCGTCATCGCTGCTGCTCGCCCTGATGGCCTCCGGGCTGAACGGGCAAAATTTCGCTTTTCATGGCTATCTGCCCAGTGCCCCCGGCGAACGCGAAAAGCGCTTGCGGGAACTCGAAAACGAGTCGCGGCATTTGCAACGGTGTCAGATTTTCATTGAAACTCCCTACCGCAACCCGCAAATGATGGCTACCTTGCTCCAGGTCTGCTCGCCGAGCACCCGTTTATGTCTGGCAATCGACCTGACCTTGCCGAGCGAATGTATTCTGAGCCGCGAAGTGGCCTTGTGGCGCCGCTCGGCACCGGTGGCGATCGACCGCCGGCCGACGGTCTTTTTGCTACAAGCAGGCCGTTGACGCGCTGCCAAAAGAGATCAGAGGCTGTAAATGAACGCAGCTTGGCAATCGGCAGTGTTACTCGCTCACTCCTCTCCTCTCTACTCGCTCGCTGGTGCCTGACATCTTGGCCTGCCCGTGAGGATCTTTCCACAACCTCTCAGCGCAGCACCAATCGTTTCATCTCGCCTAACAACGCACTGGTCGCACCTTGGCCCGCCTCGGCGCGCAGCCGTTTGGCCAGACGTTCGGCAAGGTTGTCCTTGACGGTGAAGTCGACCAGTTTTTCCGCCTTGATCAGTTCCCGTGCCACCGAACTGACGGTGCCCAGGCCGTCGGTCAACCCCAATTGGATACTTTGCGTGCCGGTCCACATCAAGCCGGTGAACATTTCGGGCGTTTCCTTGAGCCGCTGGCCGCGCCCCTTGCGGACCACCTCGATGAACTGCCGATGGATTTCGGTCAACAGCAATTGCGCGTGCGCTTTCTGTTTCTCGTCCTGCGGCGAGAAGGGGTCCAGAAAACCTTTGTTTTCACCCGCAGTGAGCAAACGGCGTTCGATGCCCAGTTTGTCCATGGTCCCGGTGAAGCCGAAACCGTCCATCAGCACGCCAATCGAACCGACGATGCTGGCTTTATCGACAAAAATCTTGTCGGCGGCCACGGCGATGTAATAGCCACCCGAAGCGCAGAGATCCTCGACCACCACGTACAGCGGAACCTGCGGATGCTCGGTGCGCAAGCGGAGGACCTCGTCATGAACGATTCCCGCCTGCACCGGACTGCCGCCCGGACTGTTGATCCGTAAAATCACTCCAGCGGTTGCCGAGTCCTTGAACGCCGCCTGCAGGGCCTCGTTGATATTACGGGCGCTGCCTTCGCCGGAAGCTTCGATGATCCCCTGGACATGGATCACCGCCGTATGTCGACCATCGCCGGCCGCGCCACCGTCTCCCCAATCGAACATCATGAACAACACGGCCAGAAGATACGCCAGGCCGGCAAATTTGAAAAAGATCCCCCAGCGCCGCCGGGCGCGTTGCTCCCGCAAGGACTCCATGGCCAGTTTCTCGAGCAGCTTGCGCTCCCACGAGGGGGATTCGGAGGATGCAGGGGATCGATCGGGGATGTTTTCTTCGGGGTTGCTCAAAATCTCGACTCGCTGTGTGTGCAAAAAACCATTCCGTCACGTTCTTCGACGGAAACCGGCGTCAAGCCCTTGCCGTGGCAACGACCGGCCAGACAGTGGCCGTTGACGGGGGAATACAGAGCGCCATGCGTGGCGCAGATCAAGTATAGCTTGGAATGATCAAAGAACTCCGACGGTTGCCAGTCGAGTTCGATCGGCACATGAGCGCAGCGGTTGAGATAAGCGAAAACCCGTCCGGCATGGCGAATGGCAAACGCCGCTTGTTCGCCCTGTTCGGAAATCACAGCAAACCGGACACCGGGTCCGCCGTCGACGAGTTCGCTCGACAGGCAAATCCGGTGTGGTTGAGGGTCGGTGAGTGGCACAGGATCTTGTCAATGGTCGCGCGAGAACACGCCACACGCCGGCGGCAATCGTTTCCGTGGATTACTCATTGAACGGATTTGCCGCCCGGACCACCGGAAGACGTCTCTCAACGGTAGGCGGGCTGTCGCGATTGCTCCAGGTAATAAGCGAGAACCGGACCAAGATAGTCGGCCGGCGCGGGAACGGCCAGCCCGGCCGAGGCGGCGAGCGCCTGTGTCTGCCGGTTGGCGAAACTCTGTTCGGTGGCCAGGTAATCGAGGAAAACCGGCAAGGTCTTGACCGCGCGACGGGCGTCGGCAGGCATCAATAGACTGGCTCCGTTCAGAATGGTGCGGAAAACACCGGTCGGCAGGTCGATGACCGGTGGCAGACGTCGGCCGGCCCGGGCGAATTCCTGGCGCACCCGTTCGCGCAAGGGGTTCAGGAGCAGCGCCAGATCCGGACCGGAGCAGGCATGCAGGATACGGCCGACGGTAGCCGGCGCGCTGCTCGACCAGGCGATCAGCTTGGCCACGTGATCGGCGGGAACGATGTCCAGCCGCGCGCGCCCGAAATGCGGTGACAAACCGAATGTTCGCCGTCCAGACAAAAATTCACAAAGGTGATAGAACACTTGAAAGTGAATGATCCGGCCGCTGCGGCTGTCGCCGACGACCATGCTAGGTCGATGCACGGTCAGCGGCAAACCCGCTGATACCTCGCGTTGGATCTCTGCTTCGGCCTCTGCCTTGGCTTGTTCGTAGGTATTGTGAAACGACCGTTCGCTGGTCAGCCAGTCCTCTTCCACCCGACCATGTGTCCGCCCACCGACGCCGACGGTGCTGACGAACTCGACTTTTTCGAGTTGGCGACAGGCTCGCGCCAGGGAGACGATCGATCGGGCCGAGTCGACGGCTGAGCGCCGCGCCTGCTCGATCGGCAAATTCATCCGCACGTTGCCTGCGGAATGGATGAGGTGCGTGCATTCGTCGGCCAGATACCGGTAGCGCTCATCGCTCAGGCCGAAAGCAGGCAAGGTGACATCGCCACGCAGCGCTCGCACGCGTGATCTGTTTGCCGTGTCCGTCGGAGCGATTTGCCAAAACCGATGTAACTCGTCGACGCGGGTGTTCAATTCCTCGTCGGATTTGGCGCGCAACAGCAGCGTCACCTGGGTCGTCGAGTCAGCGAGCAATTCCGGCACCAAAGCGCTGCCGATGGCTCCGGTGGCACCGGTAATGAAATAATGTTTCATGCGCTGCAATAACAAAATTGCCGGTCCTCGCTCCAGGCAGTGAATGGTTGGCCCGCGGCGGTGTCGAGGTGGCGGTACAGTTCCTGGAGAAGAGGGGCATGCGTCGTTTCGATGCTCCGCCGACGCAGTTTGAGATTGGTCGTCAGTTCGCCGTTGGCAATGCTCAATAACCGGGAGCTGAACAGCACGCCGGCCGGCCGTTGATACGCC
Organism: Accumulibacter sp.; assembly: GCA_031732795.1. Lineage (GTDB taxonomy): Bacteria > Pseudomonadota > Gammaproteobacteria > Burkholderiales > Rhodocyclaceae > Accumulibacter. The sequence continues at coordinate 26,350 of JAVMKC010000026.1, forward strand.
GGCAGCGCCTTCGCCGCCGCCTCCAACGCCAGGCGGATGTTTTTGAATGAATCCGGCACGCCGGCCTGCCAAGTCTCGGCATTGATCACCAACAAGACTACGGGCTGCGGGCGCGCGGCGCCAAAAACCACCGCATGCTCCAGCCCCGGAATTTGCTGCAGGACGCTTTCGATGGCCGCGGGTGCGATACGCCGGCCGGTCGAGGTCTTGAAAATCTCCGCCTTCCGGCCGGACAAGGTCAGGTAACCGTCGGCGTCGATGCTGCCGAAATCCCCAGTGGCCAGAAAACCCTCGGTATCGAGCGACGCTGGTGGAGTGGTTTGTCCGTGATAGCCGCCGAACACTCCGGCGCCGCGGACCAACACTTCGCCATCCGCCGCCAAACGCAGTTCACTGCCCGGTGCTGCTTGGCCGACGGTCCCGAAACGGAAGGCATCGGGGCGGTTGAGCGTATTCGGGATGATGTTCTCGCTGATGCCGTACGCTTCGAGAATCGGTAGCCCGATGGCGTGGAATTTTTCCAGCAGCCACAGCGGCATCGGCGCCGAACCGCTAATCATGAATTGAATGTTCGGCCCGAGAATGTGGCGCAATTTTCCGAGCACCAGACGGTCAGCCAAAGCAAAAGCCAGCCGGGAGATCACATCCGGTCGACGCTCGTCACGCGCCGCCATGGCATGTCGGTCGCCGACGGCTACGGCCCAGCGGACGATGGATTGCCGCCACGCAGGCTGTTGGCCGAGTGCCTGCTGGATCCCGGCGTACAGCTTCTCGTAAAAACGAGGCACGCCGATGAACAGGTGCGGTGCGATATCCCCGATATGCTGCATCACTTGGCGCGGATCCGACACGTAATAAGTCTGCGCCCCCCGACCGATGGCGCTCAAATTGATCATCCGTTGAAATAACTGCGCCAACGGCAGCCAACACACCAGACGATACGACGGATCGACGTCTGGAAACGTCGACAGGATCGCCAGGACGGCCAGGCACACTTGACGGTGCGTGTATTCAATGCCTTTCGGCTCGCCGGTCGTTCCCGAGGTGAAAATGATCGTCGCCGGCCATTCGGGCTGCGCCAGTTGCCAACCGGCCTCCGGCAAGCCACCATCCGATGAGGGCTCGGCGAGCAAAGCCCGTAAGTCGATTGCCTGCGAGTCCCCGTCGGCATCGAAACAGGCCACGAAACGCAGCTTTTCGTGCGTCGACTCGCCGAACTTGGCCCGTTGCGACGGATGAGCCAGCACCAGAGCGCTGAATTCGCAGCGCTGGGCGATTTCGCGCAATTGCTCGTCAAGCCCGTGCGGGTCGAGGCCGATGACCACGCCGCCGGCAGCCAGGATGGCCAACTGGGCCATGTCCCATTCCTTGCCGTTGGGCGCCATGATCCCGACCCGCTCCCCCGGCTGCAAGCCGAGTCCGCGAAAGCACCCCGATAACTTGACGACCGCGCGCAAATAGTCGCTCCAGGTCGTCCGCTGCCATTTTTCAGGTGTCACCCGATCCCACAACGCCGGCAGATCGGGGGTACGGGCGCTACGCCATTGCAGAAGACCGGGAATCGTCCACCCGGCTTCCTCCAACAAGTCTTTCGCCGCGCGATGCTCAGTCATCGTCGGTCAAGCAGAGGGTGCGGCCTTCCCGCCTGTCGATCATCGAGGGTCCAGCACCGGGTCATAGACGCCGCGCGGACGCGTGATGCGTAGATCGTCCGCTTGCAAGCCGAGCCAGTCCATGCTGCGGCTGACCTCCTTGCCCGGGCCAAGCTTGTTGAGGATCAGAAAGTCGACTATCGGCCCCATCAGCCGCCAATAGCTGCGGTTAGCCTTGCCGTGACGGATCAGGCTGGCAAACTCCGGCGCATAGGGGTTGTAACCGAAAGTTCGCAGATCGGAATACATCAGCAGCCAGTTGATCGGGTAATTGCTGTGAATCGGGCTGGCATTTTTGCTGGAAGCGACCAAACCATAGTCGACCACCTTGCGCATGATCTCCTCCTGATTGTAGGACCAGGCGTGAAACGGGGCAAGGTAGCGCGGAAACGCCGTTCCCGCCGGCAAAAGCGTCGGATTGTAAAAACGGTCAAGCTCTTCGCGGCTGAACTGACCGCAGTTGATCAGTTCTGGCGGTGTCCAATCGGTGTTATGGATCAATTGCGGGGAAAATTCGTAGAGCATTCGTTCGGGTTCTGGTTGCCCAGGCGAATAGCCGGCGAGCACCAGAGGAATGCCTTTGGCCATCGCCAGTCTGATCGCGTCTCCTTCGAAGAGAGGTGCATAGACATAAGACAAGGTATAGACCGCACCCCGCTCTTCCTGATTACACAAGAGATAGCGAAAAAGTTTGCGGTAAAACGCAGCCGACGGCGAATAACTGAGGTGGTCGATATTCAGCTTGGCCAAAGCGCGGCGGATGTTGTCCCAGGCGATTGCCGGAATATTGATGTCTACAGTAAACGCCAGAACCTTCAGCTTGAGCTCCACCGACAAACGGTAGAGCAGATAAATGCTGTCCTTGCCGCCGCTCAGCGGTACCAGGCAGTCGTATTCGCCCTGACCACGGACATCACTGAGAGTCTTCTCCAAATCCGCTTCGTAGACGGCCCGGGCTTGCTCCGCCTCGGCGCTTTCCTTGGCCAGGGCCACCGGATCGCGGCACAGGTTGCAGATGCCGTCCGCGGCCAGCTGCACACCAGAAACACGGTCGGGAACCAGACACAGCGCACATCGCCTCATTCTCTTCTCCTCGAACCACGTGGCGAATCCATTTTTTCCATTTCTGAAAGAATGTTAGCCCAAAGTTTCCTTTGTCGTTGATGCCCCATTGTAAAGAGGTTTTGTTGGCGGCTGCGTCGCGGCAAAATGGATTCACGAATGGGACCTGGCTTGATGCAGATGACAGGCTCCGAAGAAATTTGCCATCTTCTTCTGGAGACCCTCCCGACAAGGTGAAGAACCGTCCGGCCATCGTTGGCAACACCGCGCAAGGCGCCGTGAACCATAAAATCATATTGTCAATTTAAAACATGGATATAAAATGAATACTTGAATTGACTCTTAACTTTTCTCCTGCTGATCAGGAAAACTTGGCGACGAGGGACGTCCGTGATTCTCTTCGTAGACCCCACTCGTTACGATTCGCTCAAAGCAACTGGCAAATTGCCTTCACCCAAAGGCGTTGCCTTGGCGATCATCAATCTGCTGCAACGCGATGATTTCCATGTTGCCGATCTGGTTCGCCTGGTGCAATCTGACCCGGCCATAGCGGGACGCTTGTTGCAGATTTCGAATGCGGCGATTTTTGCCCGGCCGAGGCCGATCGTCTCGTTGCAGCGGGCAATCGTTGCCCTGGGGGCTTTCCGGGTGCGTGATATGGTCATCGGCCTGTCGATCCTGTCCGACAATACCCATGGACAATGCACCATTTTTGATTACGCCGCATTCTGGGGGCACTCCCTGGCCACGGCGATCGCCTGTCAGGAACTGGCGCGCGGCGCACAAATTGCGGCTGAAGAGATTTTCACCATCGGCTTGCTGGCGCGGGTTGGAGAGTTGGCTCTGGCCAGCTTGCAGCCGGACGAATATTCGGCGGTCCTGGTCGCCGCGCGTCAAGGGGCGGGAACGTTGCGACAACTCGAATTCGACGCTTTTGGCATGGATCATCGGCAGCTCGGCGCAACGATGCTCGCCGAATGGGGCTTGCCCGAGTGGCTGATCCAGGCGGCCTACGAACATGAAGACCCGGACGCCGCCGGATTGGCCGATGGTTCGCGGCTGCAGACCTTGGCCTTATCGCTCAATTTCGCCAGCGCACTTGGTCAAGTCTGCATCGCCGATCTCGAAACGCGCTGGCGCCTATTGCCGGGCCTATTGACCCGTGCCGCCCGGCTGGGAATCAGCGGCGAGACGCTCAATCCGATGGTCGACCGGATCGTCGCCCGTTGGCGTGACTGGGGAGCCATTCTGCGCGTGCGCACACAGGATTTGCCATCTTTTGCCGAGATTCTGGGAACGGCGCCACCGAGTCAGCGACACTCGACCGCGCCTGCCGGACCTTCGTGCGGCCCGGCCGTGCCGCGCCGGCCAGTGCAGTTGCTGGGTATCGCGGTCAAGGAACGGTCGGTATTCATCGAGCGACTGACCGATCTCGGTTTCCAGCCGCTGTTCGTCGACGGGACGGCCGAGGGTCTACGACAGACGCTGAGCCAGCCGACGCAAATCATCATTGTCGATTGCCAATCCGTCGGGATCGATCTGGCCAATTTCTGTTCCGAACTGCGGCAGACCACCGTCGGCAAGGAGGGTTACGTCCTCTTGCTGGCATCAACGAATACCGAGGCTGTCGCTGTTCAAGCGATCGAAGCGGGAGCCGATGACTTGCTGCTCAAGCCGGTAACCGCGCAGAATCTGCGCATCCGCCTGAACACCGCCACGCGGATGTTGGCGTTGCAGGAAGAGGTCCGACGCGAACGGCGTGACATCATGCGTTCGGCCGATGAATTTGCCATCGTTCACAAGCGTCTGCTGCAGGAGGCTCTGACCGATCCGCTGACTCAACTGCCCAACCGTCGGCGTGGTTTAGATTTTCTAGCGGCCGAATGGGCTTTCGCCCAGTCCGGCAGCTTGCCGATCGCCTGCTTGATGATGGATATCGATCATTTCAAGCAGATCAATGACCAGCGGGGACATGCGACTGGCGACGCCATCCTGCGGCAGTTGGCTGATCTGTTGAAATGCGCCACCCGCAAAGCCGATCTCGTGTTCCGTTACGGCGGCGAGGAATTCGTCGCGGTGCTGCCGAACGCGTCATTACCGGTTGCGGAACAGATCGCCGAACGTTTCCGGACCATGGTCGAAGGCCATGTCTTTCGCTGGGAAAAGCGGGTCATCCCCGTCCGGATCAGTGTCGGCGTGGCGATGGCCAAAGCCCAGGGTAATGATTTCCAGGGACTGATCGAAGCCGCCGACGCCGCGCTATACACCGCGAAGAAAAACGGCCGCAACCGCGTCGAGGTTGCCCAACCGGCAGAGCGGCACAGCGGCAATCCCGCCAGCCCCCTCAAGCCCCAAGAAACGAGGCGTGGTGACGCAAATGGTCGTCGATGAAACTGGCGATGAAATAGTAACTGTGGTCGTAACCTGGATGACGACGCAAGCGTAGAGGGTGTCCCGTCGCCGCACACGCCTGCGCCAAAGCCTCGGGACGCAGTTGCTCGGCCAGAAATGGATCTGCTTCGCCCTGATCGATCAACAACGGCAGACGTTCGCCAGCTGTCCCGATCAATGCGCAGGCATCCCACTCCCGCCATGACTGACGATCGTCACCCAGATAGCGCGAGAATGCTTTCTCTCCCCAAGGACACGCCGAAGGCTGGCAGATCGGCGCCAGCGCCGACAACGAACGATAGCGCCCCGGATTACGCAAAGCGCAGACCAGCGCGCCATGTCCGCCCATCGAGTGACCGCTCAGGCCGCGCCGGCCATCGAGCGGCAAGAGATTCTCCAGGAGATCCGGCAACTCATGCACCACGTAGTCGTGCATCCGGTAATGCGTGGCCCATGGCGCCTGGGTGGCATTGAGGTAAAAACCGGCTCCGTGGCCAAAGTCCCAGGCCCCATCCGGATCACCCGGCACCGTCGCCCCGCGCGGACTGGTATCGGGAGTCACCAGAGCCATGCCAAGTTCGGCAGCCAACCGCATGGCCCCGGCCTTCTGCATGAAGTTTTCGTCGGTGCAGGTCAGGCCGGATAACCAGTACAGCGCCGGCACTGTCGTTTGAGCGGCTTGCGGCGGCAGATACACCGCAAAAACCATCTCGCAACCCAGGGTCGAGGATCGATGCCGGAATCGTCGGTGCCAACCGCCGAAACAACGGTTGGCCGCCAACTCGGTCAAGGCGGTCTGGTCGTTCATCGCGCTTAATACACAATCACCGAGCGGATACTCTTGCCCTGGTGCATCAGCTCAAAAGCATGATTGATCTCCTCCAGGCCCATGGTATGGGTAATGAAGGTATCGAGCGGAATCTCGCCGCGCTGGGCGCGTTCGACATAGCCCGGCAATTCGCTGCGTCCGCGAACGCCGCCGAAGGCCGAACCCCGCCACACCCGGCCGGTAACCAGCTGGAACGGGCGCGTGGCGATTTCCTCACCGGCCCCGGCAACGCCGATGACCACCGATTCACCCCAACCCTTGTGACAGCATTCCAAGGCCGTACGCATCACTTTGACATTACCGATGCACTCGAAAGAGTAATCGACGCCGCCGTCGGTCAGATCGACGATCACGTCCTGCAAGGGCCGATCGTAGTCACTCGGGCTGAGGCAATCGGTGGCACCGAGTTGCCGAGCGATGGAAAACTTGTCTGGATTGGTATCGATGGCGATGATTCGCCCAGCTTTGGCCATCACCGAACCGATCACCGCCGAAAGACCGATGCCGCCGAGTCCGAAAATCGCCACCGTCGCCCCAGCCTCGACCTTGGCGGTATTGAGCACCGCGCCAATGCCGGTGGTCACCCCGCAACCCAACAGGCAGACTTTCTCCAACGGGGCGTCCTTGGCGATCTTGGCCAGCGAAATCTCGGGCAACACGGTGTATTCGGAGAAGGTCGATGTTCCCATGTAATGGAAAATCGGCGTCCCGCGATGTGAAAAACGGCGGCTGCCATCGGGCATCAACCCCTTGCCCTGCGTCGCGCGTATCGCCTGGCAGAGATTGGTTTTACCCGACAAGCAGAACTTGCAACGGCCACATTCGGGGGTATACAACGGAATGACATGGTCGCCGACCGCGACCGAGGTAACGCCCGGACCGACTGCCTCGACGATGCCGCCGCCTTCATGACCGAGAATGCTCGGAAAGATCCCTTCTGGATCGGCGCCGGAAAGGGTAAAGGCATCGGTGTGACAAACCCCGGTGGCAACGATGCGCACCAGCGCTTCGCCTTGGCGGGGCGGTTCGACATCGACCTCAGTGACTTCGAGAGGTTGCCCGGCGGCCCAGGCAATCGCAGCACGTGACTTGATCATCGCGGTATCTCCTCAAAATGGCTCGAAAACATCAATGCAGATCGCCGGTTTTGATCACCGGCAGACGAAACACCACGATCCCTTCCTCCTGCAAAGCCTCGAATTCCTCAGCCGTAGTCTCGCCACGGATCGAGCGCTCAGGCGCTTCCAGATAATGGATTTTCCGGGCTTCTTCGGCAAATCCGCGACCGACATCCTCGCAATTGGCCAGCAGGAAAGTCGCCAGCCGCTGGTACGCGGCCAATGCGTTGGGCACTCCATCGGTAGCAGGCGACTTTGGACGATCCGGCCGATTGGGACGGGAGGACTCCGCAGCGGTCGTCTTGCCCAGGTGGACCGCGGACGGTACGCGTTTGGTGGCCGTCGAACCGCAACGCGGACAAGCGATCAATTGGTCCTTCTGCTGCTTCTCAAAATCTTCCGCCGACTGGAACCAGCCTTCGAAGCTGTGCTCGTGCACACAAGTCAGATCGTAGATAATCATTCGGAATCAGCCGGTTCATGGCAAGTGGTGCCCGGAGCCGGGGTCGAACCGGCACGACCGCAAGGTCGAGGGATTTTAAGTCCCTTGTGTCTACCTATTCCACCATCCGGGCAATGGACGACAGTAATCAACGTATCCACTGCCGAAACGGCCTGTCGAATTTCGTGTCGCAGCAGAATCGAGGCAAACAGCATATAAATCCTCGACGGCAGCACGCCAGGGCTCAACGTCTGGATTCATCATACCAGATAGGGAGAGGTGGGGAAAACGAGCCAAGGTCGCGGCAAGGGCGTCGAACGGGAGGGGCTTGCCCTATCCATGCGGTTCATGAACCCGGTCAATCTCACGTTTCGTGAGCGCCTTCAGACCTCGGCAGGCGGTTCATCGAAAAGTTTTGCCAAAGCCCCTAAATTTTGCTGACGAAATGCCGCTAGCCATTCTATTGGTCCTGAGACCGTTCCCGGGATTGCGGGAAACAATCCAACTCTGACGGGAGCGCCCATGCACACTTGCCTGCACAACGAGAAATTGATGTCAATTGGCCGCATCCGGGTTAACGGTAATCAGGTATTTGCGCCCTTGCCTGCACAACGAGAAATTGATGTCAATTGGCCTGCACCGTTTTGGCCGGCACCGTTGCTATCTGCTGGCCGGCTGTATCGCCTTCGGGGTTCCCACGATCACGCTGGCGCAAACAGCGCCGGACGCTGGCGCGCTGCGTCAGCAGATCGAGCGCGAAAACCGCCCCAGTTTGCCAAAACGTGGCGTCACCCTCAAACCGGCCGAAACCACCGCGCTGTCGCTCCCCGACGGCGCGCGGGTGAGGGTGCGTGAATTCCGCTTCGCCGGCAACACACTCATCCCCGGTGAAACGTTGCACGCCGCCGTGCGCGGCTACCTCGGCCGCGATCTCGGGTTCACCGAACTGCAGCAAGCCGCCGCAGCGGTGGCGCAGGCGTATCGCGACGCCGGCTGGATCGTGCGCACCTATCTGCCGAAACAGGAGGTGACCGATGGCGTGATCACCATCCAGATCGTCGAAGCGGTCTACGGCGGCACGGTACACGAGGGCGAGCCGCCGAAACGGGTCCGGCTGTCGCAAGTGATGGGCGCGTTCGAAGCCCGGCAAAAAACCGGCGCACCGATCAATGTCGACGCCCTCGACCGTGCCCTGCTGCTGGCCGACGACCTGCCAGGCGTGGCCGTGGTCGGCGCGCTGCGCGAAGGCAAGGAAAGCGGCGAAACCGAACTGGTCCTCAAACTGACCGACGAACCATTGCTCATCGGTGAAGCCAGCCTGGACAACCAGGGCGCCCGGTCCACCGGCGAGGTCCGCGCCGGCCTCGCGATGCAATTGAACAGCCCCTTGCGTCTGGGCGATCTGCTGTCGTTCAACGCCATCGGCAGCCGCGGCTACGACTACTACCGTGCCGCCTACACGCTGCCGGTCGGTCACGACGGCTGGCGCGTCGGCGTAAACACCTCGTGGCTGAACTACCATCTCGTCGGCAACGACTTCGCCGCCCTCCAGGCCAAGGGCAACTCCACCAGTGTCGGCGTAGACGCCACCTATCCGCTCATCCGCAGCCGTCTGAGCAACCTCTATCTGAACCTCGGCTACGAACGCAAGAATTTCCGCAACGAAGCGATGCAGACCGTGCAGTCCGACTATCGCGTCGATGATTGGACGGTCAACCTGTCCGGCAACCTGTTCGACACCCTCGGCGGTGGCGGCGCCAATGCCATGAGCCTGGGCTGGACATACGGCCGGGTCGACCACGGCACGCTCGATGCCGGCGAAAACCCAGCGCTGGCCGGGCATTTCGACGTGCTGCGTTACAGTCTTTCGCGCCAGCAGACGCTCAGCACGGAACTGTCGTTGTTTGCCCAACTCACCGGCCAGCACGCCGGCAAGGAGCTGGACTCGTCCGAACGCTTCGCCCTCGGCGGCCCGACCGGCGTTCGCGCCTACCCGGGGCGCGAAGGCAGCGGCCGCAGCGGCCAACTGGCGAATGTGGAACTGCGCTGGCGTCTGCCGCACAACGTGACCCTCACCGGCTTTTACGACTGGGGCCGGGTGGCCGCCAGCAACACCCCGCGCTACTCGCTCAAAGGCTATGGCGCGAGCGTGGCCTGGCAAACGCCGATGGGACTGGCGCTGAAACTGACCTGGGCGCGCCGTGACGGCGAAAACCCCAACCCCGCTCCAAACGGCCGCGATCAGGACGGCAGTCTCGATCGCAACCGTCTCTGGGCCTCCGTCACCTTGCCGTTCTGAACGTCAGCGGCCGCTATCGGACCGCTATCGGACCGCTATTTCTCCCGTTCTCCCCCGCTTTTCCCCGCTCTTCCCCCGCTTTCTGCAACACCTCCCCTTGCCGAGGCCACGCCATGAACAAGATTTATCGACTGATCTGGAATGCACCGACCCACACCTGGATCGCCGTGGCCGAAATCGTCCGTGCGCGCGGCAAGCGTGCTTCGCGCATGGTGACGCTTGCCGCCAGTCTGGGGCTGGTCGCGCCAGGCGCGGTGCTGGCGCAGGCGCCACCGGCGCCCAACCAGTTGCCTGTCGGCGGCCGGGTGGTGGCCGGACAGGCCGGCCTCAGCCAGTCCGGCAGCACCCTGACCATCACTCAGGGCTCTTCGCGGGCGGCGCTGGACTGGTCGAGCTTCAACATCGGCAAGGACGCGCAGGTTCATTATCAGCAGCCCACCGGCGGTGTGGCGTTGAACCGGATCAACGACAGTAACGCCAGCCAGATCTTCGGCCGGCTTACCGCTTCCGGCCAGGTGTTTCTGTCCAATCCCAATGGGGTGTACTTCTCGCCATCGGCCCGCGTCGATGTCGGCGGGCTGGTGGCGACCACGCATCGGATCAGTCTCGAGGATTTCATGGCCGGCAGGGCCACGTTCGATCGGCAGGGCGCTTCCGGCGCCATTCTCAACGAAGGCGAACTGAGGTCCGCGCTCGGCGGCTACATCGCGCTGCTGGCTCCCGAGGTGCGCAATCAGGGCGTGATCGTCGCCAATCTCGGCACCGTGGCCTTGGCGGCGGGTGAGGCGTTCGAATTGCAGTTCGATGCCAACAACAGCCTCGCCGGCCTGCGCGTCAGTCCGGCGACCGTCAAGGCGCTGGTCGAGAACCGTCATGCCGTGCTGGCTCCCGGTGGTCTGGTCGTTCTGTCCGCGCAGGCGGTCGATAGGGTGCAGGGCGGCGTCGTCAATAACCGCGGGCGTGTCGAAGCCACCGGATTGGCGCAACGGGGCGGCCGTCTGGTGCTCGAGGCGTCCGAGCGCATCGAGAACGGCGGTACGTTGGCCGCCAATGCCGGCGTCGACGGGCCGGCCGGCACGCTCCGTTTGCAGGCTTCCGCGGTGGTGAACGACGGCCGTATCGAGGCGCGCGGGGTAACGGAATCGATTTCCGGTGCGGGGTCCGCGGCGTCACTGTCCTCGCCGACGGAGAATTCGCAGGCGGGTGGCCGTTTGCTCATTCAGGCCGGTGAATTCTCGCAGCGCGGTACGGGCGTGATGGACGCCAGCGGTACGCGGCAAGGCGGCGATGTGGCGGTGCAGGTCAGCGGTGTGGCCACGCTGCAGGGTCAGGTCCAGGCGCATAAGCGCTAACTTTAAATTGATGACATCATCGTCTCACATTGATAACGCCGT
>JAVMKC010000027.1:0-37004 GCA_031732795.1 Accumulibacter sp.
TCGGCAATGGGGCGCAGTATAGCAAAAAACCCACTAATATGTTAGCGCTTATGCGGGCGATAGGGTGGAATGCCCTTGTTCAGAGCTTGGTTTCGGCGATGGCTTGGATACCCTGAGAAATGGCATTACGCGCGGCGGCTTCAACAGCCATCCGCAGGCGGTGTACCCCGATCCAGGTGTCACTGCCCGTCGCCACACCGGTCGAGGAAATTCCTTTACGGAAAACGACACGGCCGTCACTGATCCGGGTCAGCGTCCAGGCGGTTTCCATGGTAACGGTGAATGTAGAGCCAAAAAGAGGTTTGTTGAGCTCGAACAGCGTAACTGCCAGTTCGTAGTCTCTGCCATCGCTGCCGCGAACAACCCGTTGAAACAGGCGACTATCGGTGATGGCACTTTCGATCGCCGCCTGCAGTTCGGCATTGGAAATATTCGATGAGCCCAGGTTCTCGGTTTCAGATCCTCCGGACGTTTTGACCGACACAGAGTACGGATGGTGCGTGCCGATCGAAATCGATGCGGGAGTCATGGCCTGCCGGTTGGCCGGAAGCGGCGTCACGCAGCCGACGGTAATCAGCACGATAGCTGCCAGCAGGCTGCGGTACATCATCTTGGCGATCATTGGCCGGCTGCCTTCTTATAGATGTTGTCGATGACCTCATTGACCATTTCTTTGGGTGACAACCGGGTCAACGAAGTATGGTAAGAATTGCCTGAAGCCAGGGGCAGGTTGGTATTCGCATCGCGCAACGTGACGGTCAATTCGAGCATGTACATGGTGATGTCCCACATCCAGCGATCAGCATAAGTGACCAAGGCGTCAATACCGGCGGGAGCCGGTCCTTCGCCAGTGGTGACCGACACTCCCTTGCTGGTCAATTTTTCGGCGATCAGTACGTTGGTGCCACCGCTATCGGCTGGGATTTTCTTCACGTACATTGTTTTGAGTTTTGTCAGATCGGCACCGGGATCAACGGTGGCGGTCGCGCGATTCACCGCGCAACCGCTGGTCAGGATAGTCGCCAATCCGGCGATTGCCACCAGTTTGAGCATTGATTTCATGTCACATCTCCCCATTGACAGAGTTACGATATTCGATTCATCGAAACGAGTGAGTCGGCCTTCAATCGATTACGACAGGTTTGGAACGGCTCGGCTTCTCGGCTATTGACATCCAAACGACCACAACATAGACAGCATGGACATGACGCAAAAATCGCAGCTGTCGGTCGCGGCAAGCTTCCTTGCCGGAGATCCCTGCTGGATCTCGGAAAGTATCCCGGCCGGCAGCAGGGTTGTCAAACGATTTTATTTATCGAAACAAGAGGGTAATCACTCGGCAAACAGGTGATGGTTTCCGATGACTCGTCGGTTGTACGACGCCTCTTTGATCGGAGGTAGCGTTGAGCAACGCGGGCTGAGCAACGGTGAAATGGCCGTCGGATGTCAGGTAGTGAAAAGAATGGCCGACGACTTGGCGATTGATTTTTATATCAATAAATCAATTTATTGAGCAAGAAGACGATGCGGGACAAAGGCAGTTCTCTTTTGTTGCATTTGTCGATCTTAATGGGGCAAGGCCATCCAACCGCTCCCTCACGCGCCACCAGGCAATTGGATCAAGTCTTGGGAGTTCGGTGAGGTATAAATGTCCGTCCGCTGGCCTTTGGCTCTCGTCGTGGGGCGTACTGCGGGTGCGGCAAATCCCGGTCATGGATTTCCACCGCTGAAGTAGCGGGTCATGCTTGGCACATTTTCATGACCGTCAGCGATGGCCAACGGACGATCGGACGTAAAATCAAAGGGTAGCCCCCCCAAGGCCACGGTCAGCGTATCAATCATCCAGCCCCTGGAGCGCGGCAGCACCAATGTTTCCGTGCCATCTCGCGAAGATCTGACGCAGGCTCAGCGTTCGAATTTTTCGCGCAGCAGCCGGTCGACGCCGATTCGCCAGTCCGGTAGTCGCAGCGCGAAGGTTTCCTGAAGTTTGACGGTCGCCAAGCGGGAGTTGGCCGGTCTCGGCGCTGGCAGCGGGTAGGCGCTGCTGGCAACCGGGACCACCCCGTCGGCAACCACCCGGATCGGCTGACCGGCGCATCGGGCGGTATCGATCACCCGGCAGGCGTAGTCATGCCAGTTGGTTTCGCCGCTGGCGGCCAAGTGATAGAGGCCGGCCAGACGAAGCGCCGCGTCCCCCTGGCAGGCGAGCGTTCGCAGGAGATGTGCGGTGATGTCGGCAATCAACGGGGCGCCGGTCGGCGCGCCGAATTGATCAGCCACCACTTCGAGCCGCTCGCGTTCCTGGGCCAGTCGCAGCAGCGTGCGAATGAAATTGCTGCCACGGGCCGAAAAAACCCAGGCGGTGCGCAAAATCAGGTGCCGAGGACAATCCATGACGGCAAGTTCACCGGCCCGCTTGGTCCGGCCGTAAATATTCAGTGGTGCGGTTCGGTCGTCTTCACGCCAAGGGGTGCAGCCTCGGCCATCGAAAACGTAGTCGGTCGAGTAATGAATCAGCCAGGCGCCCAGTTTTCGTGCTTCTTCGGCGAGCACTGCCGGTGCTGCCGCGTTGATCATCCGCGCCAGTCCGGGCTCCGCTTCGGCCTGGTCGACGGCCGTAAAAGCGGCAGCGTTGACGATCACCTCGGGAGCCAGCCGGCTGACAGAGGCGGCCAAGCCGGCGAGGTCGGTGAAATCGCCGCCGAGATCGCCTGATCCTTCGCGGCCGAGGGCGATCAATTCACCGAGCGGGGCGAGACTGCGCTGCAGTTCCCAGCCGACTTGACCATCTTTGCCGAAGAGCAGAATTCTCATGGTTGCCGTTGACGGTAATTGACCTCCAGCCATTGCCGATAGGCGCTGGACTGTGCATCGGCCAGCCAGTGGCGATGATCGAGATACCAGCAGACGGTCTTGCGCAGTCCGCTGGTAAAGCTTTCCATCGGGCGCCAAGCCAGTTCGTCGGCGATCTTGCCGGCATCGACCGCGTAACGTCGATCGTGACCGGGCCGGTCGGCAACGTGTTCGATTTGTCTGGCATACGACCGCCCGTCGGCACGCGGTTGTAATTCATCGAGCAACTCGCAAACGGCATGTGCCACTTCGAGGTTGCTGCGCTGGTTGTCGCCGCCGAGGTGATAGGTTTCCCCCGGCCGTCCGGCAGCCAGCACCCGCCGCAGACCGCGGCAATGGTCGCTGACATGCAGCCAATCGCGAACCTGCCGGCCGTCCCCGTAGATCGGCAACGCTTTACCCGCCAAGGCATTGACGATGAGCAATGGAATCAGTTTTTCCGGAAATTGATACGGGCCGTGATTGTTCGAGCAATGGGTGGTCAGCACCGGCAGACCATAGGTATGGTAGTAAGCGCGCACCAGATGGTCGCTGGCTGCTTTGCTGGCCGCGTACGGGCTGTTGGGCCGGTATGGGCTGTTTTCGGTAAACCCCGTCTCTTCGTCGGCCAGCGAACCGTAGACTTCGTCCGTGGAGACATGCAGAAAACGAAAAGCGTGCCGTGCCGCCGCCTGCCGTTCATAAAAACCGCGCGCTGCTTCGAGGAGTTGGAAAGTGCCGACGACGTTGGTCTGGATGAACTCGGCCGGGCCATGGATCGAGCGGTCGACATGTGATTCGGCAGCAAAATGGACGATCGCCTGGGGCCGATATTCGTCGAGCAATCGGTCGACCAGCGCCCGGTCGCCAATATCGCCACGGACGAAAACGTGTCGCGGGTCATCGAGCACAGTGGCCAGATTCTCCAGATTGCCGGCGTAGGTCAGCTTGTCGAGATTGACGATGCCTTCGGCGTGGTTCGCCAGCCAGTCGACCACGAAATTGGCGCCGATGAAACCCGCGCCGCCGGTCACCAGAATCATCGTCGAATCATCCGAAAATGGGTTGCAAGAACCAGAAACGAGGTTGCGTCGCCGAATATTGATCCGGGAATATCGCAAAACGGACCGTCGCCTGAGCGGTGCAACGGTATTCGGCGCATTATACGCGGCGGCTGGCGACTGTCCGGCCGCGGCCGGAATCCTGTCCGCAGATCGAGCACCGACGCCCGGGCACGTGCTTGACCCTACGCGAGGACTAGGGTATATCCCGCAGAGGGAGACGAGTCAATCGTCGTTTTTTGGACAACCCGGCCTCAATCACCAAGCAACTATGAGGGTGTCGGACGAGGATATAACGGAATAAGGAGCGGCGATGGAACGTGAAGCGATGGAATACGATGTGGTGATTGTCGGCGCCGGACCTGCTGGGCTTTCGGCGGCAATCCGCCTCAAACAGTTGAACGCCGATTTGTCGGTGATGGTTTTGGAGAAAGGCTCGGAAGTCGGCGCGCACATTCTTTCCGGCGCAGTGATCGAAAGCCGTGCGCTCGACGAGTTGATTCCCGACTGGCAAACCAAAGGTGCGCCCTTGACCACGCCGGTTACCGAGGACCAGGTGTTTCTCTACCGCAGTGAAACCGCCGCTACCCGACTGCCTGATTTCGCCGTCCCCGCGCCGATGCACAACAGCGGCAATTACATCATCAGCCTCGGCACGCTGTGTCGTTGGCTGGCTGAACAGGCGGAAGGCGCCGGCGTCGAAATCTTCCCCGGCTTCGCGGCCACCGAAGTGCTCTATCACGACGACGGCTCGGTCAAAGGCGTGGCCACCGGCGACATGGGGCGCGACAAGGAAGGTGAACCGAAGGACAGTTTTCAGCCGGGGATGGAACTGCACGCCAAATACACCTTGTTCGCCGAGGGCTCGCGCGGGCAACTGGGCAAGGAACTGATCGCCCGCTACCAACTCGCCACCGAGGCGACGGCGCAGCATTATGGGATCGGCATCAAGGAGTTGTGGCAGATCGACCCGGCCAAGCACAAACCCGGTCTGGTGCAGCACGGTGCCGGCTGGCCGCTCAGTGAAAGCGGCGCCACCGGCGGTTCATTCCTCTATCACCTGGAGGATGGTCAGGTGGCGGTCGGCCTGATCGTCGACCTCAATTACGCCAATCCCTACCTGTCGCCGTTCGAAGAATTTCAGCGTTTCAAAAAGCAGAGTGAGGTCCGCCAGTATCTCGATGGCGGCAAACGCTTGTGCTATGGCGCGCGGGCGATTACCAAGGGTGGTTTGAACAGTCTGCCGAAACAGACTTTTCCGGGGGGGCTGCTGATCGGCTGCGACGCCGGAACGCTGAACTTCGCCAAGATCAAGGGAGTACATACGGCGATGAAATCCGGCATGCTCGCTGCCGAGACGGTACAAACGGCGTTGCAGGCCGGCGATACCGGCCGCAGCGATCTGAGCGCCTACGCGGACGCCTTCAAGAACTCCTGGCTGTACGACGAATTGTTCCAGGCACGCAACTTCGGCCCGGCGCTGCACAAATTCGGCACCTTCCTCGGCGGCGCCTTCAACTGGATCCAGCAGAACCTGTTCGGCGGCAAGATGTTCTTTACGTTGAAGGACGAGAGCACCGACCACGGTCAACTGGCGCCGGCCGCCAGCTTTCAGCCAATCGCTTACGACAAGCCCGACGGCGTGCTGACCTTCGACCGGCTCTCTTCCGTATTCGTTTCCAACACCGCGCATGAGGAAGAACAGCCGGTTCATCTGCAATTGCTCGACAGCAGCAAAGCCATCGCCGTCAATTACCAGCAATACGCGTCGCCCGAACAGCGATACTGCCCGGCGGGAGTTTATGAAATCGTCGAGGAAAGCAGCGGACCGCGTTTGCAGATCAACGCGTCCAATTGCCTGCATTGCAAGACCTGCGACATCAAGGATCCGATGCAGAACATCCGCTGGGTGGCTCCGGAGGGCGGCGGCGGTCCGAACTATCCGAACATGTGACACCGTCCTGTGGCGGAGCGGCAGACGCCGGACGGATTCGTTTGGCGTCCTGCTCGGCCAAGGCCCAGGCAACGTGTTCCCTGACCAGCGGCGAAGGATCATGACGGCGCGCCTCTAGCGCCGCCTGCACCCCCGGAGAACTTTCGGCGTTGCCCAGCGCGACGGCGAGATTGCGCAACCAGCGCAGATAGCCGATACGGCGGATCGGGCTG
The DNA here is from genome assembly GCA_031732795.1 of Accumulibacter sp. Taxonomy (GTDB): domain Bacteria; phylum Pseudomonadota; class Gammaproteobacteria; order Burkholderiales; family Rhodocyclaceae; genus Accumulibacter. Next base: position 6,060 of record JAVMKC010000027.1, read on the forward strand.
CCGGTCAACCGTTGCTGGAACTGCTCGTCGCTCCAGGCGAACAGCGTGGTCAGCGGTGCCGTGTCGAGCCCGTTGCGCACGGCGAAGTCGGCATCGCCGAGAGTGGCGAAACGGTTCCACGGACAATGCAGTTGGCAATCATCGCAGCCGTAGATGCGATTACCGATCGCCCGGCGCAAGTCGGGCGGAATACTGCCGCCGAGTTCGATCGTCAGGTACGAAATGCAGCGCCGGGCATCGACCTCGTAAGGGGCGACGATCGCCTGCGTCGGACAAACCTCGATGCAACGCCGACAATCCCCACAATGTTCGGCGATCGGCGCATCCGCCGGCAATGGCAGATTGCAATAGATTTCGCCGAGGAAATGCCACGATCCCTGCCGGGTCAGGGTCAAGGCATGCTTGCCGCGCCAAGCGGTTCCTGAACGGGAAGCAAACTCGGTTTCCAATACCGGCGCGGAATCCGCGAAGCCCCGCCAGAGCAAAGGTTCGCCGACCGCTTTTCCGGCCGTTTTCTGCGTCATTTTCTGCGTGACTTCCTCCGCCAGACACTCACCGAGACGTTTCAGCCGCTGACGGACCGTCTTATGGTAATCCCGCCCCAAGGCATAGCGGGAGACATACGCGCGTTGTCGATCGGCGAGCACCGCATGCGCGTCGGCTGCCGCCGGCCAGTACGGCAGACGCACCGAAATCACCGAGCGCACACCGGCCAGCAGGCACTCGGGCGACGCGCGTAACGAGGCGTGTTTGGCCATATAATCCATCTCGCCATGCCTCTCCAACGCCAGCCAGCGCTGCAAACGAGGCACCGCCGCCGTCACATCGACATCGGCGATACCGACCGACGCGAAACCCAGTTCCCGCCCCCAATGCTTGATTTTTCTCGTCAGTTCGCGGTAATCGAGCGGCTGGTCGTCAACTCGTTGATCGTCATCCATCGGAAATTCGCCTGATGCACAGTCTCGAACCCCACTTATCGTCATTGACCTTCATCCTAGCGGACGAGGAAGCGACCGCGCATCTGGGCCGGCAATTGGCCCCCGCGCTTCGCCCGGGTCTGGTGGTCTGGCTCCAAGGAGAACTTGGCGCCGGCAAGACGAGCCTGGTTCGCGCCCTGCTGCGCGCGCTGGGACACCGTGGGCCGGTGAAAAGCCCGAGCTACGCACTTGTTGAAATTTACGTCATTTCGAGCATATACTTGTATCACTTTGATTTCTATCGTTTCAATTTTCCAGAAGAGTTTATCGATGCCGGCTTTGGCGAATACTTCCGCGATGATGCCATCTGTCTGGTCGAATGGCCCGATAAAGCGGCCGCTTACGTGCCGGCGGCCGACCTGGAACTGGTGTTGCAGTTTGCCGGCGAAGGCCGCCAATTGGCGATGCTGGCCCACAGTCCGGAGGGCCAGCGATGTCTGAACGACTTCGCCACCCGCTGGCCGGTCGACGCCGGCTGATCAAGTTTGCCAGCGGCGCCTCGTTGCTGCTGGCGGTCAACCGTCTGTCAGCGGCGCCTCGCGCGTCGGGAATTCTGGCCGTGCGCATCTGGCCGGCGGCCGACTACACCCGAGTGACCATCGAGCACGGTGCACCACTGAAATACACCTATCTGATGGTCAAGGACCCCGAACGTCTGGTCGTCGACCTGAAAGATACCGAATTCAACAACGTTCTGGAAAGCCTCGGCCACAAAGTGACCCCGGACGATCCGAATATCAAACGCTTGCGCGCCGGACGCCACAAACCGGGGGTCGTCCGTCTGGTCATGGAACTCAAAGGCGAAGCCAAGCCGCAGGTCTTCGAACTGGCGCCGGTCGGCCGTTACGGCCATCGACTGGTGCTCGACGTCTATCCGGCCAGCCCCCCGGATCCGCTGCTGGCCTTGATCGATGGCAAAGAACCTCCCGCGCCGGTCGAAACGCGCGCGGCAGGCAAAACCGACGAGCGCGGCGAGAACAGTGCTGACGGCAAAGTCGGCCCGCGTGTCGATGCCAAGCCGGAAGCTGTTCCGGAAAGCCGGGTCGAGTCGAAAAATGAACCGCAGGTCATCGCTGGACAACATCCGCCGCCGAACAAGCGATCCGGCCGGGCGATCGTAGACCGGCTGGTGACCATTACCCTCGACCCCGGACACGGCGGCGAGGACCCCGGCGCGGTCGGCGCCGGCGGCAGCCAGGAAAAAAACGTCACCCTGGCGGTGGCCAAGCGCTTGCGGGCCAAAATCGAAAACGAACCGAACATGCGCGCCGTGCTCACCCGCGATTCTGATTATTTCGTTCCTTTGCAGATGCGGGTGCAGAAAGCCCGGCGGATTCAATCGGATCTCTTCGTATCGATTCATGCCGACGCCTTCGTCCGGCCCGATGCCAACGGCTCGTCGGTTTTCGTTCTCTCACCGAGCGGCGCCTCGAGTTCCGCCGCCCGCTATCTGGCGCAGAAGGAAAATGCCGCCGACCTGATCGGTGGCGTGAACATCGATGTCAAAGACCCGGTTCTGGCACGTACCCTGCTCGATCTCTCCCAGACCGCGACCATCAACGACAGCCTCAAGCTGGGCAAGGCGGTACTCGGCGAACTGGGCGGCATCAACCGTTTGCACAAGGCGCACGTCGAGCAAGCCGGTTTTGCAGTGCTCAAAGCGCCGGACATCCCGTCGATCCTCGTCGAAACCGCCTTCATCTCCAACCCCGAGGAAGAAAAACGGCTCAATGACGATGCCTACCAGGACAAGATCGCTCAGGCCATTTTCGCCGGAATCAAGAAGTACTTCGCCAAGAATCCGCCGCTGGCCAAATCCAAGCTCGTCAGCCTGGAGTAAGCGCCGCGACGGAGCGCGACGAAAAACCCCGGCGGTATTCCCGCTCTGCGACGGCGTTGCCATCAAGTGAGTGAAACACACCTCCCGCCCATAGAAAATGGGTTTCGATTTTCTGCCCGAGAGAGGTGGCCGATTTTTTCTTGAAGATATCCGGTGACTCTCTGGTATTTTCAAAGCCCGCTTTTTATACTATTCGCAAAAAAAATCAATCGATCGACCTCTTCTCGTGGAGTGCAGCCATGGAGAATCACAGCACCGATATGTTGCCGCAAGCCTTGCTGATTGGTCTGCCGACCATCGATGCGCAGCATGAAAATATTTTTCGGCGCATCGAATCGCTGAAGGAATCCTGCTACGGAAATGGCCCCGATTCACTCGACGAATTCGCCAGTCTGCTGAATTATCTTGAATTTCACTTTGCCAGCGAAGAGGCTTTGGCAAAAACTCTCGGTGTCGATTTCTTCGACCATTCGACGGTGCACCGCAACAATCTTCAATCGTTGCACAGGGCTTTCGACAGCGTGCGCAACGGCACACGCGATGTTCATTCATTTTTGCGTTACGCGGAGTATTGGTTTGAGCGCCACATCGCCGAGGAGGACAAACCATTCGCCGCCCGCGTGCATGCCCGGAATCAGCAGACTCCGACGGTCACGGCTTCGACGTCCGCGCCTTGTCTCTCGGCCGAAATCGACGTGACAACCAATGATTGAACGTCTGCACGCTTAGTACACCGTCAAATCGTCTGTTAGGCCTCACAGAATGACCCGCGTGCAGATCCTCCGCCTCGATCACCTCGTCCTCACGGTCGCCGACATCGAGGCGACGTGCAGCTTCTACCAACGAGCCCTTGACATGCAGGTCGTCACCTTCGCTGGTGGTCGCAAGGCTCTTGCGTTTGGCCAGCAGAAGATCAACCTCCACCAGCGCGGCAAAGAGTTCGAGCCCAAAGCTCACTTACCTACCCCAGGCTCGGCAGACCTCTGCTTCATTGCAGCAACACCCGTCGAGCATGTGCTTGCCCATCTTCGGCAGTGCAAGATCTCGGTCCTTGAAGGTCCAGTCGCAAGAACCGGTGCTATAGGTCCAATCACGTCGGTCTACTTCCGCGACCCCGACAACAATCTCATTGAGGTCTCGAACTACGGTGAGGCCTAACATCCAGCCCCAGCTGATCGTCAAAAAGCTGTGTTTTTTGTCGTCGGCTGAGCTAGACCAACAGACCGATAACCCGTGAAATCACTTGGAAATTGGTCTGCCAACGACAAGGATCATTCTTTTTTGCGTTCTGTCGAGCAATCTGGCAAGCTGATAACCGAAACGGTTTCTCGTGCCATTGCGCATCATTATCGGCTTTTGACCAGCCGTCGTCAGACGGCGCCTCCTCCTTAATCAACGACTCGCATCCACCATGAACCTGACCGCCTCAACCGCCTGGAAGGCTATTGAAGCGCACGGGAAATCCCTTGCGCCTGTTCACCTGAGAGAAATGTTCGCCCGCGATCCAGGTCGCGTCTCCTCTCTCTCGCTCCGTTTCGACGGAATCCTTTTTGATTTTTCAAAACAACGCGTCGAACCGGCGACGTTGCCGTTGTTGACCGCGCTGGCCCGCGAAGCGCGGCTCGACGAATGGACGGCGCGGATGTTCGGCGGTGAGAAAATCAACGCCAGCGAAGGCCGCGAAGTCTTGCACGTTGCTTTGCGCCGTTTGAGCGGTCCGTTCCCGGGCAGCGGCAACGACGTCATGCCGCAGGTGTTGGCGACCCGTCAGCGGATGGTTGCCTTTGCTGAACGTTTGCGCTCGGGGCAGGCGCTGGGCTTCACCGGCCTGCCGATCCGCAATGTGGTCAATATCGGTATCGGCGGTTCGGATCTCGGACCGAAAATGGTCGGCTACGCCCTGCGGGCGATTTCACATCCGACACTCGACGTGCATTACGTTTCCAACCTTGACGGCGCGCAACTGGCACCGCTGTTGCAGACCCTGGACCCACGCACGACGATGTTCCTGGTCGCCAGCAAGACCTTCACCACCCAGGAAACGATGCTCAACGCGCAGACCGCTCGCGAGTGGCTGCTGTCCAACCTCAGCGATCCGGCAGCAATCGGCAAGCATTTCGCCGCACTGACCGCCAAACCCGAACGGGCCGGCGAGTTCGGCATTGCCGAAGAAGCGATCTTCCCGCTCTGGGACTGGGTCGGCGGTCGCTTCTCGCTGTGGTCGGCGGTCGGTCTGGCGCTGATGATCGCCATCGGTCCGCAAGCTTTTGCCGATTTGTTGGCCGGTGCCGAGCGGATGGACGAGCATTTCCGCAGCACGCCGTACGAACGCAATCTGCCGGTGATCATGGCCTTGCTCGGCATCTGGAACACCAATTTCCTCGGCGCGACCAGCAATGCCGTTCTGCCGTACAACGAATCGTTGAAATACCTGCCGTCGTTTCTGCAACAGCTCGAGATGGAAAGCAACGGCAAGGCGGTCGGCCGCGACGGTCAGCCGCTCGCTTGCGCCTCGAATCCGATCGTGTGGGGCGAACTTGGCAACAACGGGCAACACGCCTTCTTCCAGTTGCTGCACCAGGGGGGTCGCCTGGTTCCCTGCGATTTCATCGCCGCCGTCCGTTCTGATTTTCCGCTGCCCGGACACCAGGAAGCGCTGTTGGCCAACTGCTTCGCGCAGAGTGCCGCACTGGCTTTCGGCAAGACCAATGACGAGGCGCGCGCCGAATTGAGCCGCACCATGCAAGGTGCCGAACTCGAGGAATTGCTGCCGCACAAGGTCTTCCCGGGTAATCAGCCGTCGTCCACCCTATTGCTGTCGCGACTGGATCCGCAGAGCATCGGTGCGCTGGTCGCGCTTTACGAGCACAAGGTTTTTGTTCAGGGCGTGATCTGGGGGCTCAATTCATTCGATCAGTGGGGAGTCGAGCTTGGCAAAGCCGTCGCCAACAGCATTCTGCCGGCGATCGGCGACGCCAAACTGGCTGCCAATCTGGACCGATCGACACAGGAATTGCTGACCTTCACCCGGCAGCATCTCGGCTGAATCGATCTGACGCACAGGAAAGCTGTTCCGCCCCGGCAGCGATCCGGGGCCTAAAATTCGACACGGGGCAAATCATGACCAGCAATGTAATTGTCGTTCCCAGCGCACCGTTTACCGGCCAGAAACCGGGCACCTCCGGTTTGCGCAAGAAGGTAGCCGTTTTCCGGCAGCCGCACTATCTCGAGAATTTCGTCCAGGCGATTTTCGATACCTTGAGCGGCCAACAGGGCCAGACCCTGGTGCTCGGCGGCGACGGGCGTTATTACAACGATGTCGCCATTCAGACGATTCTGCGGATGGCCGCCGCGGCCGGCTTCGGCCGCGTGCTGGTCGGACGCGACGGCATCCTGTCCACACCGGCGGCCAGCGCGGTGATCCGCAAGCGCCAGGCCTTCGGTGGCATCATCCTGTCGGCGAGCCATAATCCCGGCGGACCGGATGACGACTTCGGCATCAAGTACAACCTCGGCAACGGCGGCCCGGCCAACGAAGCCTTCACCGACGCCGTCTATCGGCGGACACAGGAAATCAGCGCCTACCGTACCGTCGATACGCCGGATGTCGATCTCGGCAAGATTGGCGAGGTTTCCGTCGCCGGCATGGCGGTCAGCGTCATCGATCCGGTAGCCGACTACGCCGAGCTGCTCGAATCACTCTTCGATTTCGAACAAATCGCTGCGTTGTTGGCCCGTCCCGACTTCCGGATGCGTTTCGATGCCATGCACGCGGTAACCGGCCCGTACGCCAAAGCGATCCTCGAAGGGCGCCTGGGCGCTCCCGCCGGGACGGTGGTCAACGGCACGCCATTGCCGGACTTCGGTGGCGGCCATCCCGACCCGAACCCGGTTTATGCCAGCGATCTGATCGGCGCACTGGCTGATCCCGCTTCCGGCTTGTCGTTCGGCGCGGCATCCGACGGCGATGGCGACCGGAACATGGTCGTTGGTCGCAACTTCTTCATCAGTCCGAGCGACAGCATCGCCATCCTGGCCGCCAACCACGCGCTGATTCCGGCGTATTCCCGCGGTTTGGCCGGTGTCGCCCGTTCGATGCCGACCAGTTGCGCGCTCGACCGGGTGGCGCAGGCGCTGGGCATTGCCTGTTACGAAACACCGACCGGCTGGAAATATTTCGGTTCCTTGCTTGATGCCGGCTTGGCCACCCTCTGCGGTGAAGAAAGCGCCGGCACGGGTTCCAACCACGTCCGCGAGAAGGATGGGCTGTGGGCGGTGCTTTACTGGCTGAATATTCTTGCCGCACGCGGCGAATACGCCGAGGATATCGTCCGTGACCATTGGCGCCGTTTTGGCCGCAATGTCTATTCACGGCATGACTACGAGGGAATCGCCACCGAGGCCGGCGACCGGCTGATGGATGAATTGCGCGCCCGCTTGCCGCAACTGCCCGGAACGACCTGCGCCGGGATGCGCATCACCGCTGCCGACGACTTTTCCTATACCGATCCGGTGGACGGCTCCCGCTCCGAACGCCAAGGCGTACGCATTCTGCTCGACGACGGCTCGCGCGCCGTTTTCCGCCTTTCCGGCACGGGCACCGAAGGCGCCACCTTGCGCGTGTATCTCGAACGATATGTTGCTGACCCCGACCGCCATGAAGTGCCGACCCAAACCGCGTTGGCACCGCTCATCGAACTGGCCGAAACGGTCGCACAGATCAAAACCATTACCGGCCGGCAAGCACCGAGCGTGATCAGCTAACCGGACAAGAGTGACATCCGGCGCCAAGAGCCTGTCGGACGCGAGTGATCGCAGCGAGCCGCACGGGAAAGCGAGGGCCGCTTTCCCGCCGGTGCAGCAGATCAGCCTCAAATCCGACAGACGTTCAGTCACCGCTGGATGCCTGGTTTCAAGCCAAATTGGGGAAAGCAAATGGTAGACAAAAAAACATTCCAGTTGCCGCGTAAAGCGATCGCACTGGTTCTCGCCGGTGGTCGCGGCAGTCGCCTGCAGGAACTGACCGATCGTCGCGCCAAGCCGGCCGTGCATTTCGGTGGCAAATTCCGCATCATCGATTTCGCCCTGTCGAACTGCGTCAACTCGCAACTGCGTCGGGTCGGTGTCGTCACCCAGTACAAATCACACAGCCTGTTGCGACATTTGCAGCGCGGTTGGAACTTCCTGCATGGCGAAGTCAATGAGTTCGTCGATCTGCTGCCGGCACAGCAACGGGTTGACGAGGAATCATGGTATCGCGGCACGGCGGACGCCGTTTACCAGAACATCGATATTCTCGAGACCTATTCGCCACCGCCTGAATATGTAGTCATTCTCGCCGGTGACCATGTTTATAAAATGAATTACGCGGTCATGCTGGTCGACCACGTGGAGAGTGGCGCCGAATGCACCATCGCCTGCATTGAGGTGCCGCGTTCGGAAGCCAGCGGTTTCGGGGTCATGGCGGTCGATGAAAGCGGTATGATCACCGATTTCATCGAAAAGCCGGCCGATCCGCCGGCCATGCCCGGCAACCCGGACATGGCGCTGTGCAGCATGGGGGTATACGTGTTCAACACCAAATACCTCTACGCCGAACTGGCGCGCGACATCGTCGATCCCACTTCCAGCCACGACTTCGGCAAGGACATCATTCCGCGCGCCGTACAAAACCGCGTCGCCGCCGCGCACCCGTTCTCGCGCAGCTGCGTGGTCGCGCCCGATGAGGAAATCAAGGAACACTACTGGCGCGATGCCGGAACCATCGATGCCTACTGGGACGCCAACATCGACCTGACGGCAACGGTACCGGCGTTGAATCTCTACGACCGCAACTGGCCGATCTGGACCTACCAGCAGCAATTGCCGCCTGCCAAGTTCGTGCATAACCATCTCGACCGGCGCGGCACGGCCATCGAATCGACCATCTCCAGCGGATGTATCGTTTCCGGGGAGATCAACCGCTCGCTGCTATTCTCGAATTGCCGGGTCCATTCCTATGCCCGGGTGAATTTTTCGGTATTGCTGCCGGACACCGTCGTCGGCACCCGCGCCCGCCTGAGCCGTTGCGTCGTCGACGCCGGTTGCAACATCCCGCCGGGGATGGTCGTCGGCGAAGACCCGGCCGACGATGCGCGCCGCTTCCGCTATACTGAACAAGGGATCACCCTGATCACCCGCAAGATGCTCGAACGCTTGTAAGATCGCGGTTTCACCGACATGGCCTTGCGTGTCCGATGACTCGCAAGGCCATCTTCTTTGCAACCTTTCATTCCGGGAGAGGCGCGGACCTGCCGCCTCGGTTCGCCACTCCCGCCACGGACAATCTGGGAATTCTTGCCTTGCGTATATTGCACGTTGCCGCCGAGATTTATCCTCTGGTCAAAACCGGCGGTCTCGCCGATGTCGTCGCCGCCTTGCCATCAGCGCTGGCCGCACGCGGTCTCGAGGCGCGGATACTGGTTCCAGGGCTGCCGAATATTCTCAACGGGGTCGTCGGACTCAAACGAGTGATGCGTTTCGGTCCGGCTTTCGGTGCGGCGGTAATCAATCTGCGGCTGGGCTACATGCCCGACAGCGGGCTGCCGGTTTATGTGATCGATGCCCCTTTCCTATACCGCCGCAGCGCGAATCCGTATCTCGGTCCCGATGGCCGGGATTGGCACGACAACCATCGCCGTTTCGCGCTGCTCGGCTGGGTCGCCGCACATCTGGCCTCCGGCGAACTTGATCGGCGCTGGATCCCCGATCTGGTACATTGCCATGACTGGCACGCCGGTCTGGCACCGGCGTACATCGCGCAGAGTCCGGCATTGTCCACGGCCACGGTGTTCACCATCCATAATCTGGCGTTTCATGGTTTGTTCCCACTCGATTGCCACTCCGATCTTGGTTTGTTGACCTCTGGCGCGATGCAAAGCGGCATCGAGTTTCATGGTCAGTTGTCGTTCATGAAAGCCGCGCTGGTGCATGCCAAGCGGATCAACGCCGTCAGCCCGACCTACGCACGCGAAATCTGTGCGGCAGACGCCGGCTGGGGGCTGGACGGCCTGTTACGCGATCGCGGCACCGACTTGTCAGGCATCTTGAATGGTGTCGATTATCAGGTCTGGGATCCGGCGACCGACTCGACTCTGGCGCAGAATTACGACTTGCATCATCTGCACGGTAAAAAAATCTGCAAGCTGAAGCTGCAGGCGGAACTCGGTTTTCGCCCCAGCACCAAAACCCCGCTCTTCGCCGTGGTCAGCCGGCTGACCGAGCAGAAGGGTCTTGACCTGCTGCTCGGCGCCTTGCCCGTACTGCTCGCTGAAGGTGGGCAACTGGTGGTCATCGGCAGCGGTGATCCGGGAATGGAAGCCCGTTTCCGCGCCGCCGCCGCTGCGCATCCGCATTCGGTTTCGGTGTATTTCGGTTTCGAGGAACCCACCTCGCATCGCATCATCGCCGCCGCTGATATCCTGCTGGTTCCCTCGCGCTTCGAGCCTTGCGGCTTGACCCAACTGTATGCCCTGCGCTATGGCACCCTGCCGCTGGTACGTCGCGTCGGCGGACTGGCCGATACCGTGATCGACATCACCCCAGAAACGCTCGCCGATGACAGTGCCAACGGTTTCGTCTTCGATCACATCGACGTCGCCGCCTTGGCCAGTCGTATCCAGGACGCCTGCGCCTTGTTCAAACACCGTCCGATCTGGAGGCGAATCCAGCAGCGGGGAATGGCCCAGGATTTCTCCTGGAACGATTCGGCGGCACGTTACGAGGAATTGTACCGAAGCATGTGACGCAGGCAGGCAACGAACCGTCTGTCACCTGTTTTCCTGTCGAGCACCGCCAGACGATTTGCTCCCCGCGTCGATCTCGTCTGCTATCGTGAACCTAAAGCCCCAGCGCCCGGCGTCGGTGCGATCTTCATCCCAGAGGGGAACTGCCGATGGAAAGACTGACCGCCCTCCCGGGATACGATTTCGACGGAAGAGAAGGCGCGCTTTCACCTCTGGCCGAGGCATTGGACCACCGTCAGCAGGAGAAATCATGACCTTTTTTCCCTTGCCTCTTTTTCTTCCCATGAACCGGGCGAACCGCCGATGAACTTACCCGCCAGCGCCATCGGTTCGCTTGCCGAACTGCAACCGGGACAGATCGTTCTGCCGCGTTTCGTCGTCCAGCATCCACCCGGATTGTTTGTCAAACCAGCGCTGCTGGTGAAGCCGGACGAATTTCCCGAATTCGTCGATCGTGTTTTTGCAGGCGGCCTTTATTTCCGGGATCTGGTGTACCCGACGTTGCTGTCACTGCTCTACGATGACACGTTCCGCCAACGGGCGACAGCGGACGAAGAGGTCTTCCTGGCAGCGGATATCGTCGTCTTTCGCCCCGAACGCCAGGCACTGTACAAAGCCCTGCGTTTCGAGGCTCAACAAGCGGAGTACCTGTTTCAGCCGGTGTTCATTGATGAGCCCGACGAGCAAGGCCGTGGAGGGGAAAAACAGACTTTCCTCGAAGTCGACGAATTCATCGCCAGCGCGTGGGTTAACGGCATACGTTTCGGTATCGATCTCGCGGCGCTGCAGAAAGGAATCGCTGCTGAAAAAGCCGTACGGCTGGTGGTGGCCCAGCCGCAGCCGTTCGTTCCCGGTCAGGACGCCGAGCTCAAGGAACTGGCACCGGGCCTGCACCGGAATAACGCGCCGCGGCGCTTGTCGGGCGGCAAGCTCGATTTGCGCTCGTTCGAAACCTGTTATCCCCAGGTGACCGCGGAATTGCGGCTGGCGAAAAAAGTCCCGATGACCCCAGGAATCGACGGCCGCGACATTCTCGGCCAGCCTTTGCCGGCACCAGCGCCCAAAGATTTCGCTCTGTCCTCGATCGCCGGCTCCGGAACTCGGGTCAGCATCGAACCGGATGGCGAGTATCTGCTGGCCTGCGCCGCCGGCTTCCTGGTCACCGATACCAAGACCCACCAATTTTCAGTCTCGGAAAAGATCGTCAGTCACGAAGGGGTCAGTGCGCGCACCACTGGCGATCTGTCACTGAACGTCGAAAATTACGAGCAACACGGCGAAATCCAGGAAAAACGCATCGTCCACTGCCGCAGCATCACCGCATACGGCGCGGTGTGCGGAGAGATCGTTTCCACCGGCGGATTGGTCCTGTTGAAAAGCAATCTGGTCGGCGGCAGTGCCAGCAACGCTGCCGGCGACATTGTCGTCGAAGGCATTGCCTCGGGAGCGACGCTGACCGCCCTTGCCGGCACGGTCAAGCTGCGGCAGGCCGACAATTGCCTGATCCGGGCGCAACAGGTCAGCATCGAAAAAGCGATCAATTGCGATATCGTCGCCGAACAGGTGACCATTGATCTGGCTGAAGGATGCGCCATCGCCGGTCAATCGATCACCGTGCGCCTGGCCCGTTCGCGTCGTGAGCTGGACAATGTCGTGCTGGTCTGCCTACCCGATCTGTCCGCTTATCGGACGCGAATCGGCGCGCTACAAAACAAGCAAGCCGAATTGACGCAAGCGCTGACCGCCTTGCGAACCAAACTCGCCACCTTGCGCAACGAGAAAGAAGTCGCCAATTATCTGCGTCTTGCCGGTCAACTTCGCCGAAACGAAAGAGTGCTCACCGCAGAACAGGAGCCCGGCTGGCAACGTCTGGCAGCGAAAATGGCACCGGTATTGCGCGGCATGGCTGCGTTGAACGAGCGAATCAAGCTGCACGAAAACGAAACTCTGGAACTGACCAGTCAGATCGCCGAGGTCAGCCGGCAAAGCGAAGCGGCCTGCCTGGGAATCCACTGCACCGTCGAACAGAGCCAAGGAGACACCCGCATTGATTCCTACCTGCCAAGTGCAGCGCAGGAGGCGTTGCAGACCCTGTCTGCCAAGGAACTGAAGGTCCGGCTACGACGTAGCGACGCCGCGACACAACGTCTGTTTGCCGGTAGCGGGCAGAATTTCACCTGGACCTATCGACCGCCAATTTCCGAAGGTTGAGCTCCGATCCTTTTACGCAACTCATCCTGAAGCGGCCTCTCGGATGACCTGGGGAACGACGACGAAGTCGATGGCGCACGACTTGCGATCCAGACGCGCGCAGAAGAAGCGACCGTTCCTTTTCAACTGATTTGTTTAAATGACATTCAAACCGTCATGGCCTGCAAGTGAACGGGTGCAATCGGCTCGCCCGTTTGATACGCCGGTTGAGAAAATTCATGGTGCATCGGACGGTGGACATCCAAACGTAATTGTTGATCTTGATAGCTGGCGCGCAGGGCAAAGTCGAAACGGTCGGTTTCCGCACAGAGATGTAGATCGCCTGTCGGCAGATTGACATTGGTCCCTGCCAGGAAACGACGCCCAAAATCCGAGTCTCGCACTCTGGCGGCGAAAATTTCGGGATCGGGTCTTTCGCCGCGAAGCAGACTTTCCACGTAGTCGGCACAGGCAATGTCTTCATCGCCGTCACGATCGACCCATTCGCCGGTGATGACGAAACAGACTTCTTCGGGCGCCAATTCGTGCACCGCACGAGCGGTAGCGCGGCCGAGAACCAAACTGCTGGCGAACAGGGCTCGTGCTTTACGGAAACGGTTGAGACCGCGTACGCCGGCAGCCGTGGTCTGGATCACGGGCCGCCCAGTGAAATCGAAACCTTGGATGGCGAGAGGAGAATTGCCGAAGTCGAATCCAGGGATCGGATCTCCGCCGCCGATGGCGCCGGTGGTGACCGCATTCGGGATGCGTTGTAATAACCGGTGAGCACCAGAAATTGTTTCTACCGGATAAATCGTCGTGGCTCCGGCGGCGAAGGCATAGGCGGCAGTGGTGAAAGAGCGCAGGACGTCGATGACGATGACCGTATCTTCGGGTTCGTGGTCGGAATCCAGGCGATTCAGGAATAGTCGACGGATGCGCATGGTCAATGACTCTTGGTGTGAAAAATTGTTGAATGGCAAGTAGAGCCGCCCGGATTGCCATGCCGAATGAAACAAGCGTCACGCGGGACGTAAACGTTTTGTGCGATGTCTGACGTCGACAATCGGCGGGCAAGCTGTCAATCGATTTGTATCAACGGGCGGGACGACACGGAAAGCAGGGCGGCAACTGAGCTACAATCGTAAGGCTTTGATCCGTGGTCTTGCAATGGTCGGAGCCTTTTCGATCCTCCCGAACCGCGGAATCCTTCCTGGCCAGAGATATGCCGTCATTGATCCCCGTTTTTTTTGCCTTGTCAGCGCTCGTGAACTGTCCTCAAGCGCTGGCGGAACCGCTTTTCGTGCCGACGATTGATCGGCAGCGTGAACTCACCCACCTGGTTCGCCAAGATTGCGGTTCCTGTCACGGCCTGACTTTACACGGTGGGCTTGGCCCGTCCTTGCGAGCCAGCGCGCTCAAAGACAAACCGATCGAAGCGTTGGTGGCAACGATATATCGCGGACGTCCGGGTACGCCGATGCCGCCTTGGCAACAGTTCATCAGTGAAAATGAAAGCCGCTGGATCGTCGAACAATTGCTGGGGGACGGATTCCTCGAAAAGCGTTAAGCCAACGCGGGGCCATGGTACTTGCAGTTGGACGACGGGTATGGCATCTATCGTTCCGCATCGTGCCATGATGCTGCAGGAAAGCAGAAAACCTTAATCCGTCACCGCTGATAAACGATCCGGCCGCCGACCAGGGTCATGCGTACCCGACCGGCGACTTCCCGGCCGAGGAACGGCGTATTTTTCCCTTGGCTGCGCAGCGTTTCAGGCGTGATGAGCCATTTCTCTTCCGGATCGAATAAACAGATGTCGGCAGCGCTGCCTGGGCGCAGTGAACCGCCTGAGACCCCGAGGATCGCCGCCGGATCACACGTGATACGGGCGAGAGCGGTCACCAGGGGCAACCCGCATTCTGCGGCCCACTGCAAGGTCAATGGCAACAGGAGTTCGAGCGCGCTGGCGCCGGGTAAGGCTTCACCGAATGGCAGTTGTTTGCCGTCGGCATCGACGGGAGTATGGTCGGAACAGATGGCTGCCACCCCCTGTTTGGCCGCCTGCCGCAAGGCTTGGCAATCGTTGATCGAACGCAATGGTGGGTCGAAGCGGCTGTTGCTGTCGAAATAGCCAATGTCCTGTTCGGACAGATGGAGATGGTAGATCGAAACATCGCAGGTCACGGGCAAACCCGATTGCCGGGCCTGCTGAACCAGAGCCACACCGGCTGCCGAAGACAGGCGGGACAGATGCAGTCGGACGCCGGTGGCGCAGGCGAGTTGCAAAGCGGTGGCAATGGCCACGGTTTCAGCGGCAATGGGCACTCCGCTCAAACCCAGCCGCGCAGCGACTTCACCGTCATGGGCCACCCCATCGCGGGCCAGATACTGGTCCTGTGGACGCATACGGACGGTGTAGCCGAAAGTTGCGGCGTATTGCATGGCGCGCAACAGCAACTGGGTGTCGAACATCGGCTGTTTGGCTTGCGAAAAAGCGATACAACCGGCACGGGTCAGCGAATGCATTTCGGCGAGTTTTTCGCCGGCCAGTTTTTGTGTCAGGGCGCCGATCGGGTAAACACGCGCCAAACCGAGGGTGTCCGTCCGGCGAACCAGCCGTTCGACCAGGCCGGGTTCGTCGAGTGGCGGTTTGGTATCGGGTGGACAAGCCACCGAGGTGACCCCCCCAGCGACTGCGGCGCTCAGTTCAGGCTCGATCGAACCCAGTCGGGTCGATAAATCGACCAGCCCTGGACAGGCAATCAGCCCTTGCGCCTCGATCGGACGGGCATTGCCCAACCCTGCCGGCGCTTGGCCAATGGCCGCGATGCGACCTTCGGCGATGTACAGATCCCGAATGTCATCGAGCCCGCTTGCCGGATCGATCAGGCGGGCATTACGAATATGCAGCGTTTCGCCAGTCATTGCTCAATTTCCTGCCAGAATGCCCATCACCGCCATGCGTACGGCGATGCCGAACGTCACCTGCGGCAGAATGACTGCCTGCGGGCCGTCGGCAACTTCGGTGTGAATTTCGACGCCGCGGTTCATTGGCCCCGGATGCATGACGATGGCGTCCGGTTTGGCCAAGGCCAGCTTTTCGGGTGTCAATCCGTAGCAGCGGAAATATTCGCGGGCCGTCGGGAGAAGAGCGCCGTTCATCCGTTCGTTTTGCAGGCGCAGCATGATCACGACGTCACAGTCACGCAAACCGGCAGCCATGTCGTGAAAAACGCGCACGCCGAGTTTTCGGATTTCGGTGGGGAGAAGCGTTTCCGGGGCGATGGCACGCACTTCAGCGGCGCCCAGGGTGATCAAGGCGTTGATGCCCGAGCGTGCCACACGGGAATGAAGAATGTCACCGACGACGGCCACGGTCAGATCGGTGAAATTTTTCTTGTAGTGCCGGATGGTGTACATGTCGAGCAGACCTTGCGTCGGATGCGAATGACGCCCGTCGCCGGCATTGACGACATGGACATCGTTTCGGCCGATGCGGTACAGATGGTCGGCAATCAAATGCGGGGCGCCGCTCGCCGCGTGGCGAACGACGAACATGTCGGCGTGCATGGCGACCAGGTTATCGACCGTGTCGAGCAATGTCTCGCCTTTGGCGGTCGACGAACGCGTCACGTCCAGGTTGATGACGTCGGCTGAAAGCCGCTTGGCGGCGATTTCGAAAGTCGTGCGGGTGCGCGTTGAATTTTCGAAGAAAATGTTGAACACACTTTTGCCGCGCAACAGCGGCACCTTCTTGACGTCCCGGGTGGACACCTTGAGAAAGCTCGACGCGGTATCCAGGATGTGCACGATCACTTCCCGGGGCAGCCCTTCGATCGACAACAGGTGGCTGAGTTCGCCGTTGGCATTGAGTTGCGGGTTACGCATGGTCCACCAGACTCCATTCCAGACGATCGTTGCCGTCAGCGGAAAGAATCAATTCCTGCGAGGGAGTCAGATCGATTTTCCAAGGGCAGTAATCGGCGGAGATCGGTAATTGACGTTGGCCGCGATCGGCCAGCACCGCCAGTTGAATGCTCGCCGGGCGACCGTAATCGAATATTTCGTTGATCGCCGCTCGTGTGGTCCGCCCGGTGTACAACACGTCGTCAACCAGGATCAGCGGCCGGTCTTCGACTTCGAAAGGAATCGAACTGGGCTTGACGCGCGAATGCAAGCCGCGCGCTCCGTAATCGTCACGGTAGAAAGACACGTCGATCAAGCCGATGTCGTCGTCCAGTTGCAGCAGATCATGCAGACGACGGGCGACCCAGACACCGCCGCTGTGAATGCCGACCAGCACGGTATCCGAGCGCAGTTGCGGCCGGATCGATGCGGCGAGTTGATGGCACTGGTGTTCTGGATCAGGGAGTTCAATGGCTGGCATCGTTGGCAGGCGGGTCAGGAGTGAGAGGGAAGAGGGGATGGCGTTGCCGGTCCGGCTGTGCCATCAAAATAACTTTGCAGAATCAACTGTGCGGCGACCGCGTCCAGGTGGTTTTTGGCCCGGCGAGAATCATGTCCAGCGTCTCGCAGATGAACGGCGGCGTCGGCCGAGGAGAGACGTTCGTCGACGAAGTCCACCGAAATCTGGAAGCGTCCGTGCAATTGTCGGCCGAAACGATGGCAGCGGGCGGTCATCGTCGTTGCTTCGCCGTCGAGCGACAGCGGCTGACCGACCACCAAGCGAATGGGTTGCCACTCGGCAATCAAGGCGGAAATCGCTGCGAAGCGGTGGACGGAGGACTCGCCGGTGATGACGGCTACCGGATGAGCCTGACGCAGTTGCCATTCGCCGACGGCAACACCGATGCGTTTTTCCCCGAAGTCGAAAGCCAGCACGGTACCAGCGGCCGGAGTGAGCGGATCACGCATGACCCGCTTCGTCGACCAGATGCAATCGACTGACGCCCAGCAATTCCATCGCCGAAGTCAGCCGGTCCTGATAAGGCAGTTCGAAAAGAATGCCCAGCGTAGCCGGAACGGTCAGCCAGGCATTCTGCCCCAGCTCGTGTTCCAATTGCCCGGCCGACCAGCCTGCATAGCCCAGAGTAACCACGATGTCCGCCGGCTGGCCGCTGCGCGCCAGGGATTGCAGAATGTCGCGAGAACTGGTCAGCCCCACCTCGGCGTTGACCACCAATGTCGATTGCCAGTCGCCGATCGGTCGATGCAACACGAATCCGCGATCCGTCTGGACCGGTCCACCAAAAAAAACCGGCAATTCGGGAAAAATCTTGGCTTCGAGCGGCATCTCGATTTGGGCGAGCAACGTAACCAGACTCATCTCGGTGGGACGGTTGACGATCACCCCCAACGCGCCACGATCGTTATGTTCCGCAATATAGACCAGACTTTTGGCAAAGTACGGATCGGCCATCGCTGGCATGGCGATGAGAAAATGGTCGGTCAGATTGATGCTCGGCATGCGCGCCATTTTACCCTCAGTTCGGAGTGCCGGCACCAAGTACCTGTCGGACTTGAGTAATCGTTGCGAATGGAGTGGAGCAAGGAGGTTCTTTCCTGATTTTCAGGCGCACCGCGGGCCCGTGCGTTGAGAACTCGGAAAAAATGAAACGCTTTTCCAGCGACGCAGTCGATAGCTCTCAAGTCCAACAGGGACCGACGCCGACAAAGTCCGTGCTTTTGCAATGCTTGTCGCCCATGAGCAGTGCGGCTAGAATGGTGGGCTCGCTTCGCCAAGCGATTCACGAGATTTCACCCTTTGGCGTTAGCTCTATCAAACCGGGGCGGCGCCGTCACCAATTCTGAAAGAGAGTTTGACATGGCGATCACCGTTGCGCAAAAAGCGCAAATCATGACCGACTATCAGCGGGGTGCTGGCGATACCGGTTCCTCCGAAGTCCAGGTAGCTTTGCTGACCGCGCGCATCAATGACCTGACCGGCCATTTCCGCGAGCACAAAAAGGACAATCACTCGCGGCGCGGACTGCTGCGCATGGTCAGCCGCCGCCGCAAGTTGCTCGACTACCTGAAACGCACCAACGTCGATTCGTATCGTACCCTGATTCAGCGTCTCGGCCTGCGCAAGTAAGCCTCGTCCCGATCCGCATGGCGGTCGGATGCAGGCAAACCGAAAAGCCGTCAGCGGCCAGCCCAATGGGTTGTGCCGCTGTTTCCGTTTTCACGGCTTTTTTGCAAATTGGCGCGTCACCTGATTTGTCGGCTGGGGTCGAAGGCAGGCTCGCGTCAGTCTATTGAGAAAGGGAAACATGTTTAATATCGTCAAGCAGACCTTCGCTTATGGCGCTCATACGGTAACGCTGGAAACCGGAGAAATTGCCAGACAGGCTGGTGGCGCAGTGCTGGTTTCAGTGGACGACACCACCGTCCTGGTTTCGGTGGTCGGCAATCAAACCGCCAAACCCGGACAGGACTTCTTCCCGCTGACCGTCGATTACATCGAGAAGACGTACGCGGCGGGCCGGATTCCGGGGGGCTTCTTCAAGCGCGAGGGGCGGCCTTCCGAAAAAGAAACCCTGACTTCGCGGCTGATCGACCGTCCGTTGCGGCCGCTGTTTCCGGAAGGCTTCTACCACGAAGTGCAGATCGTGGCGATGGTGATGTCGTTGAACCCCGAAATCGATCCCGACATTCCGGCGATGATCGGGGCGTCGGCGGCCCTGGCGATTTCTGGCATTCCGTTTGACGGTCCGATCGGCGCGGCCCGCGTCGGCTACATCGACGGGCAATATGTTCTCAATCCCGCGACTTCTCAGTTACCCGCCAGCCAGCTCGATCTGGTCGTTGCCGGGACGGCCGGTGCCGTGTTGATGGTCGAATCCGAAGCCAAGGAACTGTCCGAGGAAGTGATGCTCGGCGCGGTGGTCTTCGGTCACCAGTCGATGCAGGCGGTGATCGAGGCGATCAATACACTCGTTGAAAAAGCCGGCAAACCGGAATGGGATTGGCAGGCGGCACCGAAAAACGAGGCACTGATTACCAGACTTGGCGCTTTGGTTGAAAACGATCTGGCTGAGGCTTATCGAATCACCAGCAAGCAACAGCGTACGCAACGCGTCAAGGAGGTCATCAATCATGCTGTCGACGTTCTGAGCACGGGCGATAACGCGGCGGATGCCAGCACCGTTCGCAGCTTGGCGTCCGAGATTGAAGCGCGCATCGTTCGTGGCCGAATCCTTGCCGGTGAACCGCGTATCGACGGACGCGATACGCGTACCGTCCGACCGATCAGCATCCGTTCCGGGGTTCTGGCACGCGCACACGGTTCGGTACTGTTCACGCGGGGTGAAACGCAAGCCATCGTCGTGGCCACGCTGGGCACCGGCCGCGACGAACAGATCATCGACGCCTTGTCCGGCGAATATCGCGAGCGTTTCATGCTCCATTACAATTTCCCGCCCTATGCCACGGGCGAATGCGGTCGTGTCGGGTCTCCGAAGCGTCGGGAAATCGGTCATGGCCGACTGGCAAAGCGGGCTCTGGTCGGCGTGCTGCCGACAGCCGAAGAATTCTCCTACACCATGCGCGTGGTTTCCGAGATCACCGAATCGAACGGTTCGAGTTCGATGGCCAGCGTTTGTGGCGCATCGTTGGCCTTGATGGACGCCGGCGTGCCGCTGAAGGCACATGTGGCGGGAATTGCCATGGGCTTGATCAAGGAAGGCAACCGTTTCGCGGTGTTGACCGATATCCTGGGTGACGAGGACCACCTCGGCGATATGGATTTCAAGGTCGCCGGAACGGCCGCTGGCGTCACCGCGTTGCAGATGGACATCAAAATCCAGGGCATCACCAAGGAAATCATGCAGGTAGCCTTGGCACAAGCGGGTGAAGCGCGGCGACACATTCTGGAGCAAATGCAGAGTTCGATGTCTGGACACCGCGACGAAGTGTCCACCTACGCTCCCCGGCTATACACGATGAAAATCAATCCGGAAAAAATCCGCGACGTCATCGGCAAGGGCGGTGCGGTGATCCGGGCGATTACCGAAGAAACCGGCACGACGATCGACATCAAGGACGACGGGACGATCACCATCGCCTCAGTCAGTGGCGATTCGGCCAACGCGGCCAAAGCCCGCATCGAGGCGATTACCGCCGACGTCGAAGTGGGCAAGGTTTACGATGGAACGGTGTTGAAACTGCTCGATTTCGGGGCCATCGTCAGTATTTTGCCCGGCCGCGATGGTCTGCTGCATATTTCGCAGATCGCCAACGAGCGGGTCAATGCGGTTGCCGATTACCTCAAGGAAGGCCAGAAGGTGCGCGTCAAGGTCCTCGAAGCAGACGAAAAAGGCCGTGTTCGTTTGTCGATGAAAGCCCTGAGCGCCGAGGAAGGAGGGGCGTCGTCAGCGCCGGCGGCATGATTTTTCCTGCCTCATGATCCGCCAATACGGTTGATCGAATCAGAAAAGGACGCCGAGGCGTCCTTTTTTATTCAAGAGAACCGCAAATATGGATTTGGTACCCAAGGAACGACATCGTGCCAGCCTGCCTACGGTTCAGCCACGCTGTCTACGGTTCCGACTCATTTGGCGATTTGCTTTTCGCGGACCTCTTCCAAGGTCTTGCAGTCGATACAGAGCGTTGCCGTCGGCCGCGCCTCAAGCCGCTTGATGCCGATTTCGACCCCGCAAGCCGTGCAGTAGCCATAATCGCCGCTTTCGATCCGCTCGATGGTCTCTTCGATTTTCTTGATCAGCTTGCGCTCGCGATCGCGGTTACGCAGTTCGATGGCGATATCCGTTTCCTGACTGGCTCTATCGTTGGGATCGGCAAAAACGGTTGCCTCATCCTGCATCGTGTGCACCGTCCGTTCGATGCCACCCATCAACTGATTCTTGAGTGTCTCAAGGATGCCACGAAAATGAGCCAACTGCTCGCTACTCATGAATTCCTCGCCGGGTTTCGGCACGTAAGGAACGAAATGCTTATGAGGCGCATCGAGAGACATGTTTGGACACCCTGTCAGCAAAAAAGTCGACTAAATATCAGAATCCACAGCTTCTGGCAAGTCGTTGCCGCCATTACCCGATTCGACTGATCCCGAGTGGGCCATCCCGTGCGGCCACGCTCAATGTGGTTCTAATAATAGCGCATCGAAACGATTGTCACGCGATCGGCGCGCGCTCCAGAATAGCCGCTCATCGGTTGACGGGAAGTGGTTCGTTTGCCGCGTAACACCCTGCCCACAACGATCAAACCGGATCACAGTTGGTATTCTTTGTCGACTCGCGAGCCGGCCATGGCCGTATCGACGACTTTTCGGGTCAGATGAGCGGCGAACAGCTCGATGAAATCGTATTCATAACCTCGAATGTAAGAACCACGACGCAGACCGATATGGGTGATGTTCGAGCCGAACAGGTGCGCGGCGTTGATCGCCCGCAAGCCGACATCGCGTTGGGCGTCGAAAGCCATGGCGGCGATGATTCCCAACCCCAGTCCAAGTCCGACGTAAGTTTTGATCACGTCGGCATCGATGGCGGCAAGCACCACATTGGGTTGCAGTTGCGCCAGCTCGAAGGCCCGGTTAATCCGCGAACGACCGGCGAATGCCGGGTCATAGGTGATCAACGGCCAGCGTGCCAGGGCTGCCAGTGACAGCGGGCTTTCGGCGCGTATGGGATGGTCTTCGGGAGCAATGATGCAGTGAGCCCACTGATAGCAAGGCAGCATCAACAATTGCGGATAGTGATCCAGCGCCTCGGTGGCGATGGCGATATCGGCTTCACCCTTGACGGTCCATTCAGCAATCTGTGTCGGATGTCCCTGCCGAAGCGACAGCCGAACTTGTGGGTGACGATCGACAAAATTCTTGACCACTTTCGGCAGCGCGTACCGTGCCTGCGTATGTGTCGTGGCAATGACCAGGCCGCCCGAATCGCCACCGGCGTACTCGGAGCCTACCCGCCGGATGTTTTCGGCGTCACGGAGCATGCGTTCGGCGATTTCCAGGATCACTTTACCCGGCTCGGTAATCGTCGATAGCCGTTTCCCCGTACGCTCGAAGACGGCGACACCGATTTCTTCCTCGAGCAGCTTGATCTGTTTGGAAATACCGGGTTGTGAAGTGAATAACGTATCCGCGGCGACAGAAACATTGAGTCCCTGCCGTGCCACTTCGACGAGATAACGGAGTTGCTGGAGTTTCATCCACTCAATGTCCAGAGCGCTATTTCTGCGGTGGTCCCGGTCGTTCAGCAGCCTCCGAGACGGAATAAGCCAAAGCCGGCAATTCGGCGATGGATTAGGCGATGGTTTTTACTTTCCCGGATTTTATCCAAACCAGATCGAGCGCTGTGGAGCTTGTGGGTAACGAGGGTGCGTGAAAAACGCGTACGTTTGCGACGGCCGGCACCCTGATTCGCCGAAGGCGGGTTGTCCACAAACCCACAGAGCCCCATCTCATGTAGCAGGAGTAGAAGTTGCGACCCGATCTGACAATTCCCCGTTTTGACGGCTCCGGTTGTAGCAATCGAAGAATGTGGCCTGGCTCCTCCACAAATCGATGCCATCGATGGTCGGACGCATATGGCCCGCTTGCGTTTGACTGGCCACCACGGACGTTCGACCAAGAGTTTGTCGGCAACGGCCGTGCTCATTCCTCCTGATCGAGATCACACACCTTATCCCTGTGTGACGTTGGACCGGTGGGACAAGCGTCCGTTGGTTCGCTTTTCGACAACATTTTTTTGACAGCGGCAGCCCTGTCGGAGAGGAGCGACTATTCCGAAAGCCTGATCAGTGAACCAGCAACAGAGTTGCCAAACTGCCACAACATGACCTGCGATTTTCGGCCAAGTCTGGAATATCGAATCCCGATTTCACTCCGCGTTCACTTGGCCGTAACGCATTCTCAGAGAATCATCCCCGCGCCGACGGTGGCGTTGGTCGATTCGTCGATGACGATGAAGGCACCGGTACCGCGACTTTCGGCGTAGGGGTCGACGAACAGTGGCTGCGCCAGCTTGAAGCCGACGCGGGCGATGTCGTTCATCACCAGCCGCTCGGCGGGCTGCTGCGCCAAGCTGTTGATGTCCAGGCGGTAAGCGATGCCGGCGAGCATCGCTTTGCTGTCGCGGGTGGTGTGGCGGATCAGATATTTGCGACGCGGGTCGAGCGGCGTTTCGGAGAGCCAGCACAGCATGGCTTCGACCTGTTTGCTGACCGTCGGCGATTCGCCGGTCTTGACGATCATGTCGCCGCGGGAAATGTCGATTTCGTCGGTCAGAAGCAGCGTCACCGATTGTTCGGCGATGGCTTGCGGCAACGATTGGCCGAAGACTTCGATGGCCTTGATCCGCGATTGATGCCCCGCGGGCAGGACGGTCACCGCGTCACCGACCGCCACCTGCCCGGATTCGACGCGGCCCATGAAGCCGCGGTAATCGTGCAGTTCGGGGTTGGCGGCGTCTTGCGGTCGGCAGACGTACTGTACCGGGAAACGGAATTTCTCGGCGTGCGCGCTGTGGATGGCGGTAGTGGTTTCGAGGAGGTCGAAGAGCGTCGGCCCGTCGTACCACGGCAGACGGTCGCCGCGTTCGACGATCATTTCGCCATGCAAGGCCGACATCGGCAGAAAACGCACGTCGCCCAGGCCCAGCGTGCCGGCAAAAGCCAAGTAATCCCGGCGGATGCTGTCGAACACTTCGGCGGAATAGTCGACCAGATCCATCTTGTTCACCGCGACGACGATGTGTGGAATGCCGAGCAGGTGCGCCAGATAGGAGTGCCGGCGGGTCTGCGTCAACACCCCCTTGCGCGCGTCGATCAGGATGATCGCCAAGTCGGCGGTCGAGGCGGCGGTGACCATGTTGCGGGTATATTGTTCGTGGCCCGGGGCGTCGGCGATGATGTATTTGCGGGTGCCGGTGGTGAAATAGCGGTAGGCGACGTCGATGGTGATTCCCTGCTCGCGCTCGGCTTGCAGCCCGTCGGTGAGCAGGGAAAGATCGACGACTTGCAGGCCGCGCTTTTCGGACGTGCGTTTGATGGCGTGCAGCGTGTCGGCGAGGATCGTTTTGCTGTCGTAGAGCAGCCGGCCGATCAAGGTGCTTTTGCCGTCGTCGACGCTGCCGCAGGTCAGAAAACGCAGCAGGCCGTTGTCGGGAATGTTTGCCGGGACGTCGTCGAGGGGAAGTTGTTCGATTGCGGACATCAGAAATAGCCTTCTTTCTTGCGTTGTTCCATCGACGCCTCGGAGGTTTGGTCGTCGAGCCGGGTGGCGCCGCGTTCGGTGATCGTCGTCGTTGCCGTTTCGGCGATGATCGCGGCAACGGTTTCGGCGGATGATTCGACCGGTGCGGTGCAGGTGATGTCGCCAACGGTGCGGAAACGGACCTGCAGCGTTTCGACCGTTTCACCGGCGCGCGCCGGGGTGACCTCGGTGACCGGCAGGATGCCGCCGTAACGGCGGACGATCGGCCGCCGATGCGCGAAGTAGATCGACGGCAGGGCCAGGTTTTCGCGTTCGATATACTGCCAGACGTCGATTTCGGTCCAGTTGGAAATCGGGAACACCCGCATGTTCTCGCCCTTGAAGCTGCGCGCGTTGTACAAATCCCATAATTCGGGACGCTGGTTCTTGGGATCCCACTGGCCGAACTCGTCGCGGAAGGAGAAGATCCGCTCCTTGGCCCGGGCTTTTTCTTCGTCGCGCCGCGCGCCGCCGATACAGGCGTCGAAGCCGAATTCCTCGATCGCTTCGAGCAGCGTCACCGACTGGTGTTTGTTGCGCGGCTCATCCGGCGACTTGAGGACCACCGTTCCGCGGGCCATCGAGTCCTCGACCGAGCGGACGATCAGTCGTTCGCCGAGTTCGGCGGCGCGGTGATCGCGAAAATCGGTCACTTCCCGGTAATTATGCCCGGTATCGATGTGCATCAAGGGGAAGGGAAAGCGGCCCGGCCGGAAGGCTTTTTCGGCGATGCGCAACATGCAGATCGAATCCTTGCCGCCGGAAAACAGCAATACCGGGTTGCTGCACTGGCCGGCCACCTCGCGCATGATGTGGATGGCTTCGGATTCCAACCAGTCGAGATGGGAAAGAGTCGCTGCTGAAAGAGTGGTGGCGGTGGTCATCATTGAACGGTCATCGATTACAAAGTGGCTGGCGGGGGAACGGGGTCAGGGGGAATCAGGCACGCTTGATGTGCAGGCCGCATTCCTTGGAATCCGGATTTTCCCACCACCAGCGGCCGGCGCGGACGTCTTCGCCGGGAGTGATCGCCCGTGTGCACGGCGCGCAGCCGATGCTGGGGTAAAAACGGTCGTGCAGTGCGTTGTACGGCACCTGATTGAGCCGCAGGTAGGCCCACACCTCGCGTTCGTTCCACTCGGCCAGCGGGTTGAATTTTTCCAGCCCACTCTCGCCGTTGGCGGCATCGAACGAACGGATCGGCAGGCCGTCGCGGGTGGCCGACTGTTGCGCGCGCAACCCGGTGATCCAGGCTTTCCGCCCGGCCAGCGCCCGTTGCAGCGGCTCGATCTTGCGCACCTGACAGCATTCCTTACGCCGTTCGATCGAGTCGTAGAAGGCGTTGATGCCGTGTTGGCGGACATAGGCCTCGAGCTGTTCGTGACGCGGCGAGTACAACGTCAGGATCCGTCCGTAGTGGCGTTGAACCGCGGCGATCAGGTCGTAGGTTTCCGGCGGCAGCCGGCCGGTATCGAGTGAAAAAATGTCGATCGGCAGGCCGTCGCGGATGATCAGATCGGTGAGGACCATGTCTTCGGCGCCCAGGCTGCTGGCGAATGCCGCCGAGGGAAATTCGGTGACAATTTCGTGCAACAGTTGCCGGACGGCAGCAACGCGGACAGCCAGCGCGGCGGAGAGTGCCGGATCATCGGCCGGGGTTTGAGGAATCATCGCGCCTCCTTTGCCAGACGCCGCCGGAAAAGCGGCTGCGGCTGATCGACCGCTGCCTGATAACTGTCGCTGAACACCCGCAGGCTGGCCAGCGCCTTGTCGGGGTCCTTGTCGGCGCGCAGGGCGTAGGCATCGATGCCGCAACGTCGCATATAAAACAGTTGATCCTGCAGGACGTCGCCGATGGCGCGGATTTCGCCGCGGTAGGCGTAACGTTCGCGCAGCAGACGGGCGGTCGAATAGCTGCGGCCATCGGTGAATTTGGGAAAGTCGACGCCGATCACCGCAAAACGATGCACATCGGCGGCCAGCTTTTCCGGTCCTTCATTCGCCGCCAGCCAGACGCCGAGCGACGTTCCGGCGGAGAGCAGTTCGTCGCGACGCGCCAGCCAGACGGCCAGCGGCAGCAAGGTCGGCCCGGCCGGCAAAGCGACGTTGGCCGGTGTTTGCTCGTCGGCCAGCGTCAGAAGCTGCCACGGGTCGTCGATCACCTGCTCCTGCTTGATGATTCTAGGCATGCGCCACCTCCTTTGCCGTCGGGACGTCAGCACTGGCCGGCGTCTGCCGACGCCGGTCGCGACCTTGATACGCGCGCGTCTTGAACGGTTCGCTGCCGATCCGGCACAGGGTATCGATGAAACGCTCGCTGTCGGTGCGCGCCTCGAGATAGACGCCGATCAGCGCTTCGATCACGTCTGGCACCTCTTCAGCCGAAAACGACGGGCCGATCACCTTGCCGAGCGTCGTGTCGTTGCCTTGCTGGCCGCCAAGCGTGATCTGGTACCACTCCTGGTCGTGCTTGTCGACCCCGAGAACGCCGATGTTGGCTACATGATGGTGGCCGCAGGAATTCATGCAGCCGGAAATATTGAGCGAAATGTCGCCGACGTCGTACAGGTAGTCGAGATTGTCGAAGCGTTCCTGAACGGCCAGCGCCACCGGTGTCGACCGGGCGTTGGCCAGCGCGCAGAGATCGCCGCCCGGGCAGCAGATCATGTCGGTCAACAAGCCGATGTTGGCCGTCGCCAGCCGATGCTCGCGAGCCATCTGCCAAAGCTCGTACAAATCACGTTGTCGCACGTCCGCCAGCACCACGTTCTGCTCGTGGGTCACCCGCAACTCGCCAAAGCTGAAACGATCGGCGAGATCGGCAACGAGCAGCATTTGGGTATCACTGATATTGCCGGGAGCCACTCCCGGCGCTTTCAACGACAACGTCACCGCGGCGTAGCCGGGAGCCTTGTGCGGATGGACGCTGCGCCGGACCCAGGCGGCAAACGCCGGTTCGTTCGCCAGCCGCTCTGCGTGCGCCGGTTCCACCTCGGGCAGTTTTTCCCAGAGTGGTGGCGGAAAGTAGCTCGCAATGCGCTCGAATTCCTCTTCGGGAACGGTGTTCGCCCCGTCGCGCAGCAGCGCCCATTCCTCCTCGACCTGGCGGGCAAACTCGGTGCTGCCCAACGCCTGGACCAGGATCTTGATCCGCGCCTTGTACAGATTGTCGCGCCGGCCATAGCGGTTATAAAGACGCAGAATCGCTTCGAGGTAGCTGACGATATGCCGCCGCGGCAGGAACTCCCGAATCAGCTTGCCGAGCATCGGCGTCCGGCCGAGACCACCACCGACGAAAACCCGGAAACCGATTTCGCCGCTGCCCGCCTCGCGGACCAGTTCGAGACCGATGTCGTGCACCCGGATCACCGCCCGGTCTTCGGCGGCAGCGTTGATGGCGATCTTGAATTTGCGCGGTAGGAAAGCGAATTCCGGATGGAAGGTCGACCACTGTCGCAGCAGCTCGCAATACGGCCGCGGATCGGTCAGTTCGTCGGGAGCGACGCCGGCGAACGGATCGGTGGTGATGTTGCGGATGCAATTACCCGAAGTCTGCACGGCGTGCATCTCGACGCTGGCCAGTTCACCGAGAATCGCCGGCGTCTGTTCGAGTTGCGGCCAGTTCAACTGCATGTTCTGGCGAGTGGTGAAATGCCCGACTCCCCGGTCGTATCGCCGGGAAATTTCCGCCAGCTTGCGCAACTGCCGCGCGGCAAGCATGCCGTAAGGGATGGCGATACGCAGCATCGGCCCATGGCGTTGAATATAGAGACCATTCTGCAGGCGCAGCGGCCGCAATTCGTCATTGGACAGTTCGCCTGCCAAATGACGGGCGATTTGATCGCTGTACTGCGCGACCCGTTCGTCGATCAGACGTTGGTCAGTGGTGTCGTAGCGATACATCGCTCGTTCCCCGATTGATTATTAATAGATTGAATGTATTCTGGATTACATCGGCTACGCGCGATCGCCACTAATGGGCGATCAGTTTGCTGCCGATCAACACCAGCATCATCGCCAAGGCCGGTCTCAGAAAGCGATCCGGCACCCGCGCCGAAGCATGGCTGCCCAGCCAGATTCCCGGCAGCGACCCGAGCAGCAAACTGCCGAGCAAGGACCAGTCGACGCTGCCGAGCAGCCAGTGCCCCAGACCAGCGACCAGCGTCAGCGGCACGGCATGCGCCACATCGCTGCCGATGATGCGCAGGGTTGGCAGACGCGGATAGAGATAGAACAAGGCCGCCACGCCAAGCGCGCCGGCACCCACCGATGAAATGCTGACCAGCACACCGAGTATCGCGCCAACGGCGACGGTCAACGGCGCCCGCCACCGATTGTGCGCCGCATCATCGGCGTGCGCCAGCGCCTGTTGCTGCAATTGCCGGCGAAACAGGATCGCTCCGGCGGTCAGCAACAAGGCCACGCCCAGCGACACCGAGATGATCTGGGACACCGCTGCGCTCTGCTTGGGCAGAAACGACAACGCCCACAGCGTCAGCCCGGCCGCAGGAATGCTGCCACTGGCCAACAGCCGTGTCACCTGCCAATCGACGTGTCCCTTACGGGAATGAACCACCGTGCCACCGGCTTTGGTGATCGCCGCGTACAGCAGATCGGTTCCCACTGCCGTTGCCGGGTGAATGCCGAACAGAAGGACCAGCAATGGCGTCATCAACGACCCGCCGCCAACGCCGGTCAAACCGACGATGACCCCGACGATGAAGCCCGATAAGGTAAACATCCAGTCCATCATGTGCTACCCACGAAAAGAGCGTGCATGGTAGCAGTGGATTTTTTGATGAAAAAGAATATCTGGTTCGCCAATTATAACTTTTTGGAATTTTAATCGCCAGGCGGGTGCAGGAGTGAACGGGCGGTTTCAAGATCGAAGTGCAACAAGTTGATGCTAGAGGCCTTCGCAGCTGGGGTTTTTTGGTCTGAAGAGTTCTGCGGGACATTTCCAGTCGAAGCTTTTGCGAGGTCGGACGTTGAGTTGCCAAGCGACGGCATCGAGTTGGACCGACGAGAATCCGGATAGGTTGCTGTCTTTCGGGAAGGACTGGCGCAGCAGGCCGTTGGTGTTCTCGTTCATGCCGCACAGCCAGGGGTGATGGGGATCGAAAAATAGGCGGCGATACCGGTCCGTCAGGCCAAGCGTTCGTGTTGCGTCCTCTCACGGTCCTGGTCATCGGTCAGTGAGGCGGTGTTGGGCGTTGATCCGTTAAAGCGCGGCGCTGAATCCGGCGACGGCGGCTTCGACAAAGACATTTCCCATCTTGGCCAGAGTAACGAACCGGGCGGCGCATTCGACCAGGGCACAGATAGCGAAGGCCAAAGGGGAAACAGGCGTGGAAACAACCACCGCCCAATGCTTCAAGTAATCATCAAACAACAAACGGCGCCAAGGCGCCGTTTGAGTTTTGAAAGGGTCAAGCAGATTTGGTTTGACTCTTCAGCCGCCCGCTTTCTCTCAGGCAGACAAGCTCTTGATCTGGGAAGACAGACGGCTCTTGTGCCGTGCGGCCTTATTCTTATGGATGATCTTCTTGTCGGCGATCCGATCGATGACCGCTACCGACTGCTGGTAAATACTCTGCGCTGCCGCTTTATCGCCCGCGACGATCGCCTTTTGCACACGCTTGACGGCGGTGCGCAGGCTGGAGCGCAAGCTGGCGTTGTGAGCGCGTTGCTTGACGGCTTGACGGGCACGCTTGCGGGCTTGAGCGCTATTGGCCATAAATGTAAATCCCTATAAAACTGGTAGTGAAATCTAAAGGCGCGGATTATACCCGGCAATCAACAAAGGCACAAGCAGCGTGATCTTCGCCTCTCACCACCTATCATGATTTTTTCTGGTTCCCAAGGTCCACCTTGGGAACCCCATTTTTTGAAATTCCAGCTTTCGGAGTTAGGGTCTGTTCACAGTAGCTGATTTGTGTTTACATTCTGGAATTTGGATGTGGC
>JAVMKC010000028.1:0-36361 GCA_031732795.1 Accumulibacter sp.
AAGCATCGCAAAACCAGCAGAATACAAATTTACAGAAGAGATGTTGCACTAACGCGCTCGGCAATGCAACACTCTTTCTGTAAATAATCCGTGGCGATTCCATCGAGATAGGTAGATCAATCCTTCAAGTTGAGATAGACCTTGCCGGTCATCCACTCCTCGTCGCACTCGGCAAGCAAGGCAGAGACGAGACGCAGACAGGATGCGGTATTGGGGAAAATCGAAGCGACGCGTGTGCGGCGCTTGATCTCGCGGTTGATACGTTCGAGGCCGTTGGTGGTGCGCAGGCGGGTGCGCTGGCTGTGAGGCAGGTCGAAGACGGCGAAGCCCTCGGGCAGATTTTCCTCGGCCCACTGGGCGAGCTTTGGAGCCTCGGTTTTCCAGGCGTCCAGCGCCTGCCGCAAGAGCCGTTCGGCCTCGGCCTTGTCGGGCGCATTGAAGATCGCGCGGAGGCGCAAGGCCACGGGTTTGTGCTGGTCCAGACGCGTGACGTAAGCCTGGGCATTCTGCTGCAAATGGAACTGGCAGCGTTGCCAAGGCACGCTGGGCAGGGTTGCCCGGCGCTCTCCCGCCGCCGGACCCGGCCGTCGGGAGGGGATTATCGCTGGCGTGGCGGGGGGCGTCAAAAACGTTGAGGGTAGCGGTGGTGGTGGTGGTCAATTCTCCCCGGCCGTGATCCACTGGCGTCGAATTGCCGGATAATCGCCGCGCCTTGGTGGCGAATCCGACGATGTTGCCGCGTTCATTGATCTCGTTGAGCATGACGGGTGAGGGCTCGGCAGGTCGGCCTTTTTCCGCGCATCCTGACCAGGAGAATCTCATGGACAATTCTGCTCCGTTGCCGAGAAGGCATCGTTCTCTGTTCATCCGGCAGATCCGCGCCCGTCCCCGGTTGATCATTTCGGTGTTCGTCGGCGTGCTGGTATTTTTGCTGCTGCCCGAGGCTTGGGCGCATCGGAGCATCACCCGATTGATCGTCGGCTGGAACGCCGGTGCCTGGTTGTATCTGACGCTGGTGACGGTCATGATGATCAAGGCCGACCGGCAGAATATTCACCTGCGCGCGCGCCTGCAGGACGAAGGCAAGGTCGTGGTCCTGCTGCTGGTGGTTCTGGCGATGTTGGTCTCGCTGGGAGCGATCTTCGCGCAACTGGCGGTGGCCAAGGACCTGCACGGTGCCGAACGTTACGCGCACATCGCGCTGGCGGTGCTGACCATCCTGTCTTCCTGGGCCTTCACCCACGTGATGTTCGCGCAACACTACGCGCACGACTATTACGTGGCGCTGGCCAACCATCAACCGCCCGGCCTCGATTTCCCCGGTGAGACGGCCCCGGATTACGGTGACTTCGTCTACTTTGCCTGCATCATCGGCACTTCCGGGCAAACCGCCGACATCGGTTTCAGCTCACGCGCCATGCGCCGCGTCGGCCTGGTCCATTCGGTATTGGCTTTTTTCTTCAATACCACGCTGGTGGCGTTGACGATCAACATCGCTTCAGGGTTCGTCTGACCGGGAATTTTGCTGAAAATACCGGGCGTTGTTCCCTGCGGAAGGTGTTGTTCGGGACGAGCTGCCCGGGCTTGCAGCCAGACGAGGCGCGTGCCAATTGCGCTGGGCGAATGGCGCATGAACCACAAACGGCGCCATTTTCTGTCGTCGTGGCGCATTCTTCAGCAGGTTATGTGCCAGCTCGGCCGCGTTCGTTGAGCCGCCATCTTCGTCGTTGCATCCACCGGCCGCCCCGAATTCGGCGCCGGTTTCATTGCCGCCAAAGGCTGCGATGGTCGCCCGGTGCATGCGCTGCAATGGTCGAAGTGGATGTTTCAGCGGGACGGGCTATAGTCTGAATACGGAAACCGTTGGCCTGCCATTCGCAGCAGGGGCGGTGACGGTGATCAGCACGAGGGAGACGATGGCCGGACCCGGAAACGAGGCGCTGAAGACCGCGGTGGCTCTGGCTTACGGCCAGGCGGACGCCGCGCCGCGGGTCGTCGCCAAGGGACGCGGTATTCTGGCCGAACAGATCATTGCCCGGGCGCGGGAAAGCGGGGTTTACGTCCATCAGTCGACCGAACTGGTGGCGCTGCTGCTGCAGGTCGATCTTGATCAGCATATTCCGCCGCAGTTGTATCTGGCGGTGGCCGAATTGCTGGCTTGGCTGTATCGACTGGAGAATGGTCAGCCGGTGCCGTCGGTGCCGAAGCTGACCTTGCCAGAGAGTGACGCCGAGCGATGATCCGCCGTCGTCTGTCGCGCTGACGGTAACGATTTTGCATTAAACTTCAGGCTCCAGCCGATTCCAGGAATGATGATGGAAGAACCGGGCATACACGGGCAAGAATCTCAGTCTATTCACTTCGAAATCTATCAGCCCGAGGAGTACGGCCAATATTTTTTGCACGCCAAAGTCGAAGTGCTGGCGGTGCTGCGTTCCTTGGCTCAGAAGAAAAGTCTGGTCAGCGCTTATTTCAACCACGGCCGGTCGTTGCTGCTGACGTCGATTCTGCATGTTGCCGGCGAAACCGATGAGCTCATCTTCGACATCGGCAACGACAGTGAGATCAACCGCCAAGTATTGCAAGCGACTAATCTGGTCCTGACGGCGGTGATCGACAGTGTCAAGGTTCAATTTCTGCTGCACAAGTTGACGGATTATCGGCTTGGCAGCCGGCCTGTTTTTCGCGCCAGTCTGCCGGATAAGGTGTTGCGGCTGCAGCGCCGGGAATTCTTCCGCTTAACGACGCCGGTGGCCAAACCGGTGAAATTCGTCAGCACCTTGCGTAGACCGGATGGTTCGGTGATGACCGTGGAGGCGCCGTTGCTGGATATCAGCGGCGGGGGCGTCGGCCTGATGGCGACGCCGAAACTGGCGGAAATGCTGCCCCGCGGCACCTTGCTCAAGGAGAGTCGGATCACTTTACCCGATGAAGGGATGTTGACCGCCAATCTGTGCGTCTGCAACCAGATCGACGTCACGACCCGTAGCGGCGCGCGCCATGTCCGGGTCGGTTGTGAATTCGTCGGCCTGCCCGGCGCGCGAATGAGCATGGTTCAGCGCTATATCACCCGCATCGAACGCGAACGCAAGGCTCGCCTGAGCGGATTGGGCTGAGCGGTCCGGCAACGGGCGCCGACATCGCTCAGCCCGGGAGGCCGTCAAAAGCCAATCTTGAGCAAGGTGACGGCGGCGACCAGCGTACCCACCATCGCCAAGCCGTAGCACAGCAGTTTGGCGCCGGTGCCGGCGTGGATGCCGATATCGTGCAGGGTGTGGAAAATCCGGTGCGCCGCGTGCCAGAGGAACAGCGCGATGACCGCGAAGATGAACGCCTTGCCGATGAAGTTCTGCGAGAAAGCCAACACCTTGGCGTAACTCAGGGTGTCCGGCGGCAAGAGCAGTCCCAATGGAATCGCCAAGCCGGTAATGAATACCAGCATCGGCCCGAAAAGCGCCGACAGCATTCCGCCGGCGCCGAACAAGGCCCAGAAAATCGGCGCATTCGAACGTTTCAATTTCGGTTTCATCGTGCCATCCCCCAAACGAGAGCCAACAGACCGAGGCCGGCCGCGGCGGCGGCGGCGAGCCCGGTGCCGGTGATCGCCCAGGCCGGCAGCCGTTCACCGCCGATCACTACCGGCGGCATGGTCCGCGGCATGATCTTGAACCAGGTGTAGGTGTGGTAGCTGATGGCCACCAGCGCGGCGAGATGGAAAAGAATGAACCACGATCTGCCGAGGGTGTTCAGCCAGGCGTTCCAGGCCGCTTCTCCCTGCGACAGCCGCACCAGCCCGAACAGCAGCACGGCGGCGTAGGCGGCGACGAACAAGGCCGTGCTTTCGTGGATCATGTATTCGACGAAATAGGGATTCTTTCGCCACCAACCGTCCATCGGACGCACATAGGGACGACGCTTGTTCATTTGGCACCTCCCTTGGGAGCAATGAAGCGCAGGAAATAATCCATCGCACTGTTGGTCTTGTTCTGGTTGACGGCGTTGGCCGGGTCGACATGTTTCGGACAGACTTCCGAGCAGTAGCCGACGGCGGTGCAGTGGAACACCCCTTCCTCGGAATGCACTAGTTCCATCCGCTCCTCTTTGGCACCGTCACGCGAATCGACGTTGTAGCGATGCAGCAGGGCGGTTGCCGCCGGGCCGATGAACTCCGGATTGAGGCCGAACTGCGGACAGGCGGCGTAGCACAGCATGCAGTTGATGCAGGAGCTGAACTGCTCGTAGCGGTTGAGTTCTTCGGGGGTTTGCAGGTATTCGCCCTGCGCCAGGCTGCGCGGTTCCTTGGGGATGATGTAGGGCTGGATGCTTTCCAGTTTCTTGATGAAGCCCTCCATGTTGATCACCAGGTCGCGTTCGATCGGGAAATGGTTGAGCGCTTCGACCCGTACCCGCGCCGGGTAATAGTCGCGCAGGAAGGTTTCGCAGGACAGATGCGGGACGCCGTTGATCATCATTCCGCAACTGCCGCAAATCGCCATCCGGCATGACCAGCGGAAACTCAACGAACCGTCGAGGTGATCCTTGATGTACTGGATGCCTTGCAGCACCGACATGTCGTCGGTGAAGGGAACTTCGAAAACTTGCAGCGAAGGCGCCTTGTCGGTCTCCGGGTTGTAGCGCAGGACCTCGATTTCAATGATTTTGGCGTTTTCAGACATGAGAGGCATTCCTTTCCCGCTCGGCTTGTTCACCGGCTGCGCCGTAGGCGCGGGTGCCCGGTTGCGACTTGGTGATCTTCACCTCGCCGTAGTCGATTCGCGGCGCGCCGTCGGCGACGTAATGCGCTTGACTGTGTTTAAGGAAATTGACGTCGTCACGCGCTTCATAACCGTCGAGACGCTGATGCGCGCCACGTGATTCGCGGCGATTGATGGCCGAGTAAGCCATGGCCTGGGCGACGTCGATCTGGTATTCGAGTTCGATGGCCAGCAGCCACTCGGTATTCCAGACGCTGGATTTGTCTTCGATATGCACGTTCTTGAAACGCTGCTTGAGTTCGTCGAGCTTGTCGCAGGTTTTTTGCATGCTTTCGGCCAGACGATAAATGCCGCAGCCGTCTTCCATGGTTTGCGCCATTTCGCGGCGCAGCGTGGCGATACGTTCGGTACCCCCCGATTTGCGGACCAGACCGACGACGCGCTGCTCGACGGCCTGTGCCTGTTTGAGCAGGTTGGCCGAATTGCCGGGAGCGACCGATTTGGCGTAGCGGGCGGCTTCGACGCCGGCCACCTTGCCGAAAACGCACAATTCGGAGAGCGAGTTGGAGCCGAGCCGGTTGGCACCGTGAATGCCGACGCTCGAGCATTCACCGGCGGCGTAAAGTCCCGGCAATGGTGCGGCGCATTTGCCGTCGACCAGTATGCCGCCCATCGTGTAGTGGACCGCCGGCCGGACGGGAATCGGCGCCCGCGCCGGGTCGACACCGAGAAACTGCTCGGCGAGTTCGTAAATCTGCGGCAGCCGCTCGCGCAGCTTGGCTTCGCCGAGGTGGCGCAAGTCGAGATGAACCACCGAGCCGTGCGGGCCTTCGATGGTGCGGCCTTTCTGCTGCTCGTACCAGAACGCCTGGCTGAGCCGGTCGCGCGGGCCGAGTTCCATCGCCTTGTTGCGCGGCGAAGGTTCGGCGGGGCCGAGTCCGTAGTCCTGCAGGTAGCGGTAACCGTCCTTGTTGACCAGGAAGCCGCCCTCGCCGCGACAGGCTTCGGTGAATAACAGCCCGGTTCCCGGCATGCAGGTCGGGTGGTATTGCACGAATTCCATGTCGCGCAGCGGTACGCCGTGCCGATAGGCCAAGGCCATGCCGTCGCCGGTGACGACGCCGCCGTTGGTATTTTCGCGGAACACCCGTCCAGCACCGCCGGTGGCGATGACCACTGAACGGGCCTCGATCAGCGTCAATTGCCCGGAGGCGATTTCGATACTCACCACGCCTTGCGTCCGACCGTCCGCGACGATCAGATCGACGCAGAAGTGCTCGTCGAAGCGCTTGATCGACGGGTACTTGATCGAGGTCTGGAAGAGGGTGTGCAACATGTGAAAGCCGGTCTTGTCGGCGGCGAACCAGGTGCGTTCGATCTTCATGCCGCCAAAGGCACGGACATTGACGTGCCCGTCGGGCGTACGGCTCCACGGACAACCCCAATGCTCGAGTTGGGTCAATTCCTCCGGGCATTGAGAGACGAAATACTCGACCACATCTTGCTCACACAACCAGTCACCACCGGTAACGGTGTCGTTGAAGTGGTAGTCGAATTTATCGGTCGGCAGCTTGACGCCTGCCGAACCGCCTTCCGCAGCCACGGTATGGCTGCGCATCGGATAGACCTTTGATACCAACGCGATCCGTAGGGTTGGATCGAACTCGGCGACGGCAATGGCTGCTCGCAGACCGGCACCACCGCCGCCGACGATGACTACGTCAGCTTTATATGTCTCCACTAGGGCTCCTTTCTCGCACCGGCTGGCGCCGGATGGCGATCGACTTGTCTAACGTCTTCGTAAAACGGCTTGCCGAGGCTTGCCGACGAATCGATGAATCACTGTTCCGCGTGCCGCAGATGTTTCGTTTCGGCGACGCGGAGAGTCAACATTTGATACATTCCACCAAAAAATTTCTTCTTATCAATGATCTCGAAGCTGCCAGTCTTCGGCAGCCATGCCAGAATCTCTTCATTGAACAGATCGTTGGCAAAAGGCTCCAGGCGGTCGAGGAGCGGTTTCCAGAGATATCGCAGAGGATTGAACCGGCTTGGCGGCGCGTAATCGACGATGGTCAATGTCCCGCCGGGCCGAATTACCCGCAGGGCTTCGGCGAGCGTTTTTTCACGCACAGCCTGCGGTTGCTCGTGCAGCAGGAAAAACAGCAGGGCACGATCGAAGCTTCGATCGTCGAAAGTCAGCGCCGCCGAGTCCATGCAATGCAGTTTGATGGGCGCTCCCGGTGGCAGTTTGCTGGCCAGATTTTCCAGTTGGATCGGCAGGATGTCGATCACTTCCAGCAGACCATCGGGGCTGACGCAGCCTACCAGCCGAGCGGTCAGGTCGCCGTAGGCACAGGCGATCTGCAGGGTCCGCCCCGGCAATTGATGGCCGTAATCAGCGAGCAGGGCATTGCACAGCCGCTTGTAATTGCCCCAGAGAATCAGATTGACCAGCCATTGCCGCTCGAAGACCTGCACCGCCTGCGGATGGACGTATGCCCACCAGTAATGCGCTTGCAGATAATGAGGGATCTCGGGCTTGCTTTTACTGACCACCGCGCAGGCGGCGACAGGCGAATCGTAGCTATTTTTCATTTATTGGCGGCCAAGCATTGCGTTCGGCAGGTATCTTGGGAGTCTGAAAGAACGGCCCGGCGGATCACTTTTTCTTATGTCGTTCAGAGCGGGCCAATACGACACGCTTTGCCTGCCTGGTGCGACAGGAGCCGTTTTTTCGCGGGTGACGGATAACTTTCAGGGCGTACCCTAACCGATCAGTCACCCGAACGCAACTGCGGCAGCAGGGTGGCCATATTATGGGTAGTGGCTTCCGCCAACGTTTCGGACGTCATGCCTCGTAATTCCGAAAGCATATCATTGATCGCTTTCAATGATGCTGGCGTGTTGCGGGAGCCATTCAGCCAGACCGGGGGTATATCCGGTGCATCGGTTTCCAGAACGATGGCTTCCAGTGGCAGCGTGGTGGCCAAGTGGCGGATGCGCGTCGATCCCGGAAAAGTCAGGGCGCCGCCGAAACCGAGCTTGAAGCCTAGTTTGATGAATTCAGCCGCCTGCTGAGCGCTGCCGTTGAAAGCATGCGCGATACCGCCGCGGACGCGAATGCGTCGCAAGTGTTTGAGGACCGCGTCAACGGCGCGACGGCTATGCACAAGAACTGGAAGATCGAATTTTCGGGCGATTTTCAATTGTTCGACGAAAAAGCGTTCCTGCCGGGAAAAATCGGTGCTTTCGAAGTACCAATCCAGGCCGATTTCGCCGATCGCCACCGCCGCCGGTGTTGGTTGCACGGTGCCGGTCAAACAGTCTTCGAGTACCTGCAGATCGCTGTCTTCGGCGTCGGCGGCGAACAGCGGGTGGATGCCGTACGCCGGGTGGCAGCCGGCGTAACGGGCGCAACACGCACCGACCCTGGCGAAACTGGCGCGATCAACCGCCGGGATGAGCAGTTGCCGCACGCCGACGGCACGTGCCGCGGCGACGACGTCGTCCCGATCGGCGTCGAATGGAGCGGCGTCGAGGTGGCAGTGGCTGTCAATCAGCATTACCGGTGATGGTGGCGGTATAAACCGGTTTGCGTCGCGCGAAGAAAGCCGCCAGTCCCTCGTCGAAGTCGGTTTCGGCGCCGCAGGCGGCGAAAGCCCGTTGCTCGGCCAGCAACTGGCTGGCCAGCGAGTGGTCCAGCGACTGGTTGAGCAGACGCTTGGTGCGGGCCAGCGCCAACGCCGGGCCGGCTGCCAGGCGTCTGGCGAGGGCCAGCGATTCGTCGGCCAGGGTGTCGGCGCTGACCAGGCGATTGATCAGCCCCAGTTCCAAGGCCCGGCCTGCCGTCAGCCGGTCACCGAGTAGAGCGATCTCCATCGCTTGCTTCAAACCAAGCTGCCGCGGCAACGACCAGGTCGACCCGCCGTCGGGAGACAGGGCAATGTTGCTGTAGGCGAGTGTGAAATAGGCGTCTTCGGTGGCGATGACCAGATCACAAGCCAGCATCAATGACATGCCGAAACCGGCAACGGCGCCTTGCACCGCGCCGACGACGGGCTTGGGCATGTCTTTCAGCCGCTGGATCGAGGCTTGCACGGCGGCGATGATCGAATCGAAACGGGCCAGACGTTCAGCGGGCGCCAGCGACAACTGTTCCCGGAACCAGAGCAGATCGCCGCCGGCCATGAAGTGTTGGCCAGCGCCATTGATCAGGACGGCACGGACCGTTGGATCGTTCATGGCCCGGGTGGTGGCCTCGCCGAGGTCGTTGATCATCGATTCGTTGAGCGCGTTCAACGATTGCGGACGGTTGAGCGTCAGAGTGGCGATCTGCTCGCGTACTTGGTAGATGACGGTTTCCATGAGAGTCAAGAATGGCCTGCAAAAGTGAATTCCGGTTCCGGTGTGCGGCCGCTGATGAGATCGGCCAGGGCGGCGCCCGAACCGCAGGACATCGTCCAGCCCAAGGTGCCGTGCCCGGTATTGAGATAGAGATTGGCGATCGATGAGCGGCCGATCAACGGGACGTTCGACGGGGTGGCCGGACGCAGTCCGCACCAGAAGGCCGGAGGTTCCGCTGGTCGCAACTCGGGAAACAGTTGGCTGGCCCGGCGGATCAGCGCTTGGCAGCGGATGGGATTCA
Source organism: Accumulibacter sp. (assembly GCA_031732795.1). GTDB lineage: Bacteria > Pseudomonadota > Gammaproteobacteria > Burkholderiales > Rhodocyclaceae > Accumulibacter. The sequence continues at coordinate 9,364 of JAVMKC010000028.1, forward strand.
ATTCAGTGTTGTAGCCGTTGAATTCGGCGGTTCCGGCGATACGCAGACGTTGCCCGAGGCGTGAAAAAACCAGCTTGTGGCCGTCGTCGGTCAGGCTGACCTGTGGCGCGCTGCTGTCGTCGGCCAACACAACCGTCGCCGAATAGCCTTTCGCCGGATAGACCGGCAGACGCAAGCCGAGCGGACGAAGCAGCAGCGGGGTGTAGCTGCCGAGTGCGGCGACGTAAATGTCCCCCTGAATATCCTCGCCGGAGGCTGTGATGACGCGGTCGATTTGGCCTTTGCGCAGTTGCAATCGTTCGATGTTCTGGCCGTAACGAAAGACGACGCCGTGGCTGGCGCACAGCGTGGCCAGACGTTGGGTGAACAGATGCGCGTCGCCGGATTCATCCTCGCGGTTGTAGTCTCCGCCGACCAACAACGAACGGGCTGGAGTCAAGGCGGGTTCGATCGCCAGGCACTCATCGACCGAAACCGTCTGCCGCTCGCAACCGAATTCGCGCATTACCGCCGCTGCGCGGATGGCCATCGCGAACTCGCGAGGATCGGTGTACACGTGCAGAATGCCGCGTTCGAGATGGTCGTAGGTCAAACCGGTGGCTTGGCGCAAAGCGCGCAATTGCCGACGGCTATAGAGGGCGAGGCTGAGAATCCGTTGAATATTCAATCGCGTTCGCCGCGGGGTGCATTCGCGGAGAAAGCGCCAACTCCAGTCGAACAAGGCCGCATCGCGGCGCAGACGAAAAAGCAAAGGCGCATCTTCGCGGGGCAGCCAGGCCAGTGCCCGCAGCGGGGCATGCGGATTGGCCCACGGCTCGGCGTGCGAAACGGAAATCTGGCCGCCGTTGGCGAAACTGGTTTCGAGGGCAGCGGCGGGTTGCCGATCGACGACGGTGACTTGATGTCCGGCTTGTGTCAGGTACCACGCGCTGGTGACGCCGATCACTCCGGCGCCGAGAACCACGATGTTCAAGCAGACAGCCCTTGTTCGCGCGCAATGCGGACGACTTCGGGAATTCGGCGCAACCGGCGCATCAAACGGGCCAGCGAAGTCCGGCTGGCCACTTGCACCGTGACATGCAAGGCGGTGTATAACCCGGGCTGTTTGTCTTCCATATTGACGTGCTGGATATTGGTTCCGGAGAGCGAGATCTCGGTGGCGATGCGGCCCAGCGCGCCAACCGTGTTATGCACCATCATCCGCAGGCGGACGCTGAACAGTTTGTCGGGTTCTGGTTCCCATTCGACGGCGATCCACTTCGTCGGTTTGGCGGCGCGTACCTTGCGGATCGCTGCGCAGTCCTGGGTGTGGATCACCAAGCCCTTGCCTTTCCAGATCGAACCGATGATCGGGTCGCCCGGAATCGGTTGGCAGCACGGTGCGAACTGAACGGCCATGCCTTCGGTTCCCCGGATGACCAGCGACGCGGGCGCTTTTTCAGGGACTGGCGGCGACGCTTCCTCGCGTGCCAATAGGCGCCGGGCGACGACGCCCGCCAGACGAAAGCCCAGGCCGATGTCGGTATAGACTTCCTTGATCAGTTTGTTGCCCGAGTCGCGCAGGACGTTTTTCCAACTCGATACTGGTACTTCAGAGGCGGCGACTCCCAGGGCGCGCAGTTCCTGGTCGAGCATTTTCTCGCCGAGGGCCGTCGACTCGTCATGATGGGACGTTTTCAAAAAGTGCCGGATTTTGCTGCGCGCCCGTCCGGTCTTGACATCGCTCAACCAGCTCGGTTCGGGATGGGCGTCGGCAGCGGTGACGATTTCGACCCGGTCGCCGTTGGTGAGCTCGGTGTTCAACGGCATCAGATTGAAATTGATTTTCGCCGCCACGCAGTGATTGCCGATGTCGGTGTGTACCGCGTAAGCCAAGTCGATCGGCGTGGCGCCGCGGGGCAGGGCGATGATCCGTCCTTTTGGCGTGAAGACGTAGATTTCGTGCGGGAAGAGATCGACCTTGACATGCTCGAAAAACTCGGAGGAGTCGCCGGCCGAGCTCTGCAGATCGAGCAAGGAATGGAACCAGGAGGTGGTTTTCTGCTGCAGATCGGCGCTGAACGCTTCGCTGTCCTTGTACAGCCAATGCGAAGCGATCCCTTCCTGCGCCAGATTGTCCATGCTCTCGGTACGGATCTGCAATTCGAACGGCGTGCCGTGCGGCCCGATCAAGGTGGTATGCAGAGACTGGTAGCCATTCTGCTTGGGAATGGCGATATAGTCCTTGAATTTGCCGGGTACCGGTTTGTAGAGACCGTGCAGCGAACCGAGCGTCAGATAAGCGGTCGGCACGTCCTTGACCAGCACACGAAAGCCGTAAATGTCGAGCACCTGCGAGAAGGACAAATGCTTGTCGAGCATCTTCCGGTAAATCGAGTACAGGCTTTTCTCGCGGCCGAAGACCTGCGCGGCAATGCCATCGCGGCTCAGTTTACTCTCCAGTCCTTCGAGAATCCTGGACAGCAGTTCCCGACGGTTGCCGCGCGCCGATTTCAAGGCCCGCGCCAGGACGCGCGCGCGCATCGGATAGATCAATTCGAATGACAGATCCTGCAGTTCACTGAACAATTTGTTCAAACCGAGACGGTTGGCGATCGGGGCATAAATCTCCAACGTTTCTCGGGCGATGCGCCGACGCTTGTCCGGACGGACCGCGGACATGGTCTGCAGATTGTGATGACGGTCGGCCAGTTTGATCAGCACCACGCGCAGATCACGGGCCATGGCCATCAACATCTTGCGGAAATTTTCCGCCTGCGCTTCCTCGTGGGATTGAAATTCGATCTTGTCGAGTTTGGAGAGGCCGTCGACCAGGTCGGCCACCGGTTTGCCGAAGCGCTCGGTGATCTCCATCTTGCCGACCGCGGTGTCTTCCATGACGTCGTGGAGCAGGGCGGCGACGATGCCCTCGACGTCCATTTGCCATTCGGACAGCGCCGTGGCTACCGCCAGGGGGTGGGTGACGTAGGGCTCGCCGGAAAGCCGGCGCTGTCCCCGATGCGCTTGTTCGCTGAAACGATAGGCTTCGCGAACTTGGCGGACTTCTTCGGGGAGCAGGTAGGTCAGGGAATCGAAAAAAGCCTGGACCTGCGGGTCGTCTTCAAAATCCGGCGAGTCTGGAAGACGCTCGGTGAGGTCAAGAGTTGCCAACTTCCCGGTGCCGCTGGTTGCTTGCACGGTCGGGTCCATGGCGATTGGGGAATAGGGCAGACTCGGAGTTGGACTCAGGGAGCTCGGGCTCAGGGGGCTCAGGTCTGCCCGCGGTTGAGCAACTCCAGTCCCACTCTGCCACCGGCGATTTCGCGCAGGGCGATGACCGTTGGCTTGTCCCGTCCGGCGTCGATCAGGGGTGAGGCGCCGGCGGTGATCTGACGCGCGCGGTAGGTGGCTGCCAGGGTCATCTGGAAGCGATTGGGGATTCGGGCAAGGCAATCGTCTACGGTGACTCGGGCCATAAAAATCTCCAGGGCAATCAAAGCAAGGTCGAAAACAGGATCGAATGGCGCTGGCGTTGTGAATCATAACGGAGGCGTGATGCTTGAACCACGGCCAGCAAATCATTCAACGCACGAGGCAGGTGATCGTTGATGATAACATAATCGAATTCAGCGACATGACGCATTTCCTCGCGTGCCGCGGCCAGTCGTCGGGCGATGGTCTGCGCGCTGTCGGTGGCTCGGTTGCGCAGACGGCTTTCCAGAACAGCCATCGACGGCGGCAGAATGAATACGCCGATGGCTTCGGGAAAGAGTGTTCGGACTTGCCGCGCACCTTGCCAATCGATTTCCAGCAAGACATCCTGACCGGCTTCCATGGCGGCGGTGATGCCGCTACGCGCGGTGCCGTAAAAATTGCCATGGACTTCGGCCCACTCGATGAAATCCCCGTTGGTGACCTTTTCCTGAAACGAGACCGTATCGGTGAAATGATATTCGATGCCGTCTCTTTCGCCGACACGCGGCTCGCGTGTGGTATGCGAGATGGAGACCCGGATTCCTGGATCGTTTTCAAGAAGCAGCCGAACCAGGGTCGTCTTGCCGGCGCCCGAGGGGGCGACGACGATATACAGGTGACCTAACATCAGTGGCTCCCAGGCAGAAGCGGTGATCAGAGAACGTCGGATGAATGACTACGCGGGAAATCGGAATAGCGAGCCGGGCGCGGAGATAGTCATATTTAATTGATAATATTCATTTTTTTAAACTTGGCTGTTCTGCGTTTGGTGCTTGATGCCGCATCCTGACCACCTTGCCCGTGTCTGGATTGTAACGTTTTCAGGGCTGGAGTAACTCGCTCGCGCCTGGCGTCTTGGCCGGCTGGTGAGCATTTTTTCCACGCATCTCAGGTCATCCGTATCGGTGATCCATACCCTGAGGGGGTATCTGTCATGAATGTCGGCCGGTATCAGCAATAAGTTGCTGGTCGGCGGCCAGCACCTGCTCGACGGAAATGTCCGCGACATTCTGCTCGGCACTTTGCAAAACCAGGTGCGGAACACCCCACGGATGCCAGCGCGTGGCATCCGAATTCCCGAACAGGCAGACCAGCGGCTTGCGCAGGGCGGCGGCGATGTGCATCGCTCCACCATCGGCACAGATCACCCGGTGGCATAAGGAAAGACCGGCGATCAATTCTTCGAGTCGGCTGGTGCGGACAAAACTGACCGGTAGTCCGTGCAGGCGCGTGGCCAGCCAACGCGCCTTATCGTCGTCTCCCGGATGCGTGGCGTTCGTTCCGCTGCCGGGCGCCCAGAATATCAGCAGGTGATTTGCCTCTCCGGCGACCAGGCGCCGGGACAATTCCTCGAATCTTTCGATCGGCCAGCGCTGCCGTGGTTTTCGGGCGCTGATGTGGATGCCGATGCGCGGTTGTCGGTTATCCGCCAACGATAGAGCGGCTTCCAATCGTTGCCGCGTGGCGGTGTCGGGCGTCAACGACGTGGCGGCAGGTATGTCGTCAATGCCGAGCGGACGCAACAGCCCAAAAACGATCTCAACCTCGTGGAGTCCAGCGGCCGCGGGAGGCAGGCTGATCCAGTCCGGCTTGCCGGCCGGCAGCTGATAGCCGACGATTTTTCGAGCGCCGGTCATCAAGGCGAACCTCAGGGCGCTGGCGGAGAAAGCCGGGGTGGCCAGCAACACCAGATCAAAGTTTCCGGAACGCAAGGTGCGGTATACGCGCCACCGGCCGCACAGCCAGCGCCAAAGAGAACGGTCAGGCGCGCGATGTTTGGCTTTTTCATAGACCAGGACTTGATCGACGTCGGTGTTGCCTTGCAATGCGGGTGCGTTATAGCTGTTGACCAGCGCGACGATGCGGGATTCGGGATAGTGACGTCGCAAGGCATGAAACAGCGGTGTCGTACACAGCAGGTCGCCAATGTTGTCGCGACGAATGACCAGGATCGAACGGGGGGGAACGGTCGTCATATCTTATTCATCGCCTGGATCTGCCGGAAGATGAATGCGGTCTGGTGCAGCAGCCATCCCTGCCGGTTTTCGACGAAATGGTCGCCAGCATGACTCTTCCGGTCCGATAGCCCGAACTTGAAAGGATCACTGCGCATCCTTTGCCCAGCGAACGACAGGGCGTAAACGCTCGACAAACGCTTCGAAGGAGAATTTTCGCAAATGATCTTGTGCCAGTGCCGGTTGTATGCGGGTGTCCGCATGCAGCAGTTCATCGATCAGTCGCGAAAAATCCATACCGTCATCCTGGCGCGGGTCCCGGTAGAAATGGCCCGTCAGTCCTTCGGCGATGGTCTCGGTGAATGGCGGGGCCAACGGCGCCAGGACCGGCAGGTTGCAGGCCTGGGCTTCGATGATGTTCAGTCCCAAAGCTTCCTTTTCTGGCAGGCCGCTCATCAGATAATCGAGTTGTACATAGACGGCATAAACGTTTTGCTGGTGGCCCCAGAATCGCGCTTGCTTGTCCATCGGCTGCAAAGAACGGCTCAGATCGCGGACCGAGGCATAGCCGCCGCTGCCGAAGATCTCCAGATTGATTTGCGGGTGCCGGGCAAGAATCGGCGCCAATATCGAAAATAAGCGTGGGAATTGCTTGATCGGGGTCAGTCGGGAAACGATGCCCAGAGTAAGACCAGGACGCCGATGCATCTCGCGTCGTGGCAGGAAAGGCGCCATCAGTGGTTCGAGGCTCTTGCCGATCCGGTCCCGGAATTTTCGACGATCCCAGTCGTAACGGGAGGTTTTGAAAATCGGTTGATCTTTTTTGGCCACCAGCGGGTCGAGATTGGCCAAACCGTACAACGGCTGAGGCCAGGTGGGAATTCCTGCCGCGAGCAATCCGTCCTTTACCCACGCCGACACGGGAAAGACCATCCGATGACCCGAAAAAACGCTTGGATTGCGGCCTTGTACCGGCATGTGCGCGATGGCGGTGATCAGACAGTCGGCCGGTTTGTCCACCGCCAGTAAAGAAGCCGGCATCGGGCCGTGACTGAGCAGCCAGTGGTCTTCGGCACCGATCCAGTCGGGCAGACGGCGTGCTTCCGGGACCCTCTCGATTTGAATCGTTTCTGGAAGATCCAGCGTCTTCCAGAACGTTGCCTGCGGATGAGCCAGCAAACGCGTCTTGACCCCTAATGCCGCCAAAGCGCGTGACAGAAAAGCGGTATAGACTTCGCCGCCGCCGAAGTAGGGCTGCAAATTGATTTGTGTCAGTTGCATGCCTGAAGGTCCGTTGTCAGTGGCATCGATTTTCCACGAACCATCATTGCCGACGAGGTTTCCGGATCGGGCGCTCTGAAAAGAATTCTGGATCGTGCGCTGTTGCCTGTCGGGCGTCACGATTCAGCGGGCCACGCCCCCCACGCCGCCGAGCGGCTGGTGCCGTGCGCACCGGTGTTCGGCGGCTGGTTTCTGGCGGATTGACGGTCATTTCTTGAACAGGGTTTTCAGTGCGTGGCGCACGATCCGTCGACGTTGCGGCCAACTTTGCGCATTCCGCCACAGCAAAGGCAACAAGTGGCTTTGGCTGACTTCCTGGTAGCGTGCCTGTCGCCAGCTTGGCGACGAGATTTTTTCGATTTTGTGAAAAATCGAGAAGGCGCCGTCGACCGCCTGATGCTGCAACAGCGAGCGAAGCGTCGGCGTATCGGTCAGCGTGGTGCTGAGGTCGAGCAGCGTCTCGGCGTTGATGATGCTGCTGCGGATGATCGCCTCCAGACGCAATCGCGCTTGTTCTTCGGTGAAACGGCGGATCGGGATGCGATAAAAGTACAGGGGATCATCAAGATAAGCCAGACGTGTTGCAGCAAGCAGCACCCGGGTGGTCCAGATGACATCTTCGTGAATCAGCCGCGGCACGAAGGTGAAACCATTTTTTTCCAGGAAATCCCGGCGGTACAGATGCATCCACACCATATGCAGAATCCGGTCGTTCGTCAGACGGTTTTGCAACCACGCCTTGCCGGAAACCACCCCGGATGCTGGCAGGGGAGGATAAATCGGCCGGTCGGACTCGCGACCTTCAAAATGGTACATGGCGTTGCACAGGAGCAGGTCGAGATCGTTGTCCTGCGCCGCGGTCAGCATTCGGGAATACATCTGCGGAGCGACAAAATCGTCCGAATCGACAAAAGCCAGCCAGACTCCACTCGCTGCGCGGAGGCCAGTATTCCGGGCGGCGGAAAGACCGCCGTTTTCCTGCCGAATGATGCGCATGGTCGGGAGCTTGTCGCGATAAGCGTGAAGAATTTCGGGACAAGCGTCGGTCGAGCCATCATCGACGGCAATCAATTCGTCGATCGGCCGGGTCTGCGCGGCGAGGCTGTCCAGACACGCCGGGAGGTAAGGGGCGACGTTATAGACCGGTAGAACGACGGACAGCAAGGGGGCGGTGGTCATGTGGCGTCCTTGTGTTGCCGGTGCCAATCCAGCAGTGCCTGGTGAAGAGTCTGTGCGCGGTGGGCATAGGTATGCTGCGTCATCACATGGCGATGACAACGTTCGGCCAAGTCGCGCGCCAGTTCGAAATGAGCCAGCCAATAGACGATTTTGTCGACACAATCGTCGAGCCCGTCGAATTCCGCCCAGTTTATTCCTGGGGTGAAATCGTCGCGGGCATGGGTGCGCCGGTCGCATAACAAAAAACCGCCGCACGCGGGGATGCCATAACAGCGTTCGGGAAGGCCGGAAGCCCGCGATGCCCTGTACTCACAGCGGGCACCGTAATTCAAATTGATCCGGGATTCCTGGATCAATCGAATCTGCTCCGAAACACTCATTTCTGCCGCCTCGCAAAAAATGAAACGGAGGCCAAGAGCCGACAATCGCTGACTCAACGCGGCGAAGAAACGTTCCCGGTCTTCATCTTCCTTGTAACGCGCGCCGGTCATGCCACCAAAGAATGACACATCGTACCGGTAGGTATCGGGATTGCGCAGCCGATTGAAAACGATCTCAGTCTCCCCCGCCAGGTGATAGCTTTCCTGATCGGCGGCATTGGGGAGGTAGAGCACGGTCGGGGCAAACCGCCGACGGTCGATCAGGCTGTGGGAGGCATAAATATCAAGCAATTTGAAACGATCGAGCAAATCCAGGCGCCATGGCCGACGATTCAAGTAATGCGGGGCATCGCGATTCCAGGCCAGCAATGGCACCCCATGGCGTTGCAAACGCTGCTTCAGCCGGAATATTTTCCATGGATGGCGGAGGCAATCATAAAACCAGACATGGCAGGCGAGCGATCTGCTCAGCAGTTCTTCTGACGGCTGCCATGCTTCGTCTACGATCGATAATCCCATGGTCATCAGAGCGTTTCTCACCGGTTTGACGAAACCTCGGTGATTGATGATCAAATGATCACGGAGGAGGCGCATGATGGATGATGTTCAAGGGCGGTAAAAGAAGAAGACATTTTTTCGGATGCAGGAAAAATCGAGAACAAACCCTGCTGAAAATAAACGGGAAAATATTTGACTGATACCCTCATTTCCCAAGACGTCCGGATGCGTCTCAAGGCAGATTTTCTTGATGCCGGATAGTTCCGCGTAGGCGAAGAACTCCCCCTCGCCACCTTCGATGTCGACGATCAGAAAGGTTGGTGACAATCGGTAAAACGTCTCGTTGAGATCCTGTTGAACGACTTGGATGACCGTGGCATCCGCACTTCTCGGCGAGGTTGACGACGCCCAGAAATCGTCTTCGACATAAAAATCGCACTTTCCCGCGCCCCGGCCCAGCAAAATGTTGTTGATTGCCGGAGAAACCGAATTTTTTTCATAGGTTGCCGTGATCAGCGGCATCAACGCCGGGTTGGCTTCGAATGAATGGATCTGCGTGCTGCCGATTCGTTTCGCGCAGTATGCGGACAGAAAGCCCAGGCCGGCGCCGACTTCAATGACTATGTCATGGTCTGCGATTTTTTGTGAGACGATGTCGATTTCCTTGCTTTCATATTCCCCGAAAAAAATCTGGCGGGCGATTCCCGCGGAGATGCCGGGCTGACAGCAAGGCAGCCAGATCCCCTGATTTTCCGCCCACGCTGGACGTTGCCAGCGCCACAGCAGCTTTTTCAGGCGTTTTTCGGTTTTGCCGCCTTGGCGTAGTCTCATCGGTTGGTTCCTTGGCGAAATTTTTTGATCGTGGCCGGAATTCCGGTGGCGATGGCGTGGTCCGGCACATCGCGGGTGACGACTGCGCTGGCGCCGATGATCGCCCCGTCGCCGATGCGGACCCCGGCCAGGATCACGGCATTGGCGCCGATCCAGCAATCCCTGCCGATTCGGATCGGTTTTTTTTCTGAAGCCTGTAAACGAATAGGCGTTCCGGTAACGAAGCGGTGCTGGTAGGAGATGATGCGCACGCCGGGTCCAATCAGGGTTTCGTCGCCGATGTCGACACCGCCGGTGCCATTGACGATCGAAAAATTATTGATCTCCACATGGTTGCCGAGCCGGACACCGCCGTCGCCTCCTTGAATGTAGGCATAACGGTTCAATGTCACCTGGTCGCCGAGAACGACTCCTGCACTGCGACTGGCGTCGATCGAGGCGTCGGCATGAATCTTGCATTTTCTGCCCAGGCGAATGTTATCCACCTCTTTGAGGTAGGCGGCTGACGATATGCGACTGCCGCCGCTGAGACGGGCGCGTAACGAAAAGATGATTTGTTGCCAAAAACGCATGGCTTTGTTTTCCCGATATCAATTTGATCAGTGATCGGTGAATCGTTTGCCGTCCAGCCACAATAGCAGGACCACCAAGGTGTAAGCGAGTCGCCGGGACGCTTTTCCCTCCTTGGCCTGCTGCCATAACCGGGAGACGGCGGAGGCTTCGAGAAACGGGGCGATTCGCGCACAGTCGGCGATGACCGCTGAACATGGTCCTTGCCAGGCGCCATTGAAATAGCTTTGCAGCGGCACCGAAAAGCCGTGTTTTGCCCGATTCCATACCGCGGTCGGCAACGTGCGACGAGCGATACGGCGCAGGATGGCTTTGCCGCCATCGATATCGTAATGCGCCGTGGCCGGCAAATGCTGCACGGCATCGAGAACCGGCTGGCCGAGCAGCGGCACCCGGATTTCGAGACTGTGTGCCATGCTGGCACGATCGGTCTTGTGCAGACAATTTTCCGAGAGGTACGACCATAAGTCGGCGCGCATCAGACTGGCGGTGTCCATTCCGGCGCCGAAGCCGGTTGCCAGTTGCCGCCAACGTGCCAGAGTGTGTTCGGGTTGCGCATCGTGCAGCGTCGTAGGGGTGAGATAGGTGGCCAGACTTTTCCGTGAACCTGGCCACGGGCCGAGTTCGACGTGTCGATAAAGTAACAGTTCCTGTCCCCACAGACTCCGGCGGGTCAGCGCACCGGGGGCGATGCCGAGATCGATCAGTCGGCGCAGAAGTTTTTGGCCAAAGCGTTGTGGAAAGCGTGCTTCCTCGTCGGCGAACCGCGGGTAGCCGGCGAATAGTTCGTCTCCGCCGTCGCCTGAAAGCGCGACGGTGACGTGCCGGCGCGTCTGCCGCGACAGTTCCCAGGTCATCACGTAGGCCGGGTCGGCCAAAGGTTGATCGAGGTCGGCGATAGCCTGCACAAAGGTGTCGCCATCGATTGCCGGCGCGTCGAGTACGCAGTGATCGGTGCCGAAAGCCCGGGCGACGGCCAGCGCCGCTCCGGTTTCGTCGTATCCTTCTTCGGCGAAACGCATCGAGAAGGTTTTCAGTGGCGAGGCGCCGATTTCGGCCATGTAACGGACGACCAGACTCGAATCGATCCCTCCCGAGAGAAACGCCCCGAGTGGCACGTCGGCGACGAGTTGCCGACGCACGCTTTCGCGCAACGCGCGGTCGACCAGTGCGGCGAGATCGTCAGGAGGTGGACAATGCGTTTCCGGTGCCGGGATCGTCCACCACGCATCGCTGTCGAGCCGGCGCTGGTTGGCGTCGTAGCTCAGCCAATGACCCGGCAGCAGTTGGCGGACGTCGGTCAGCAACGTTTGCGGTGCCAGACAGGTCTGAAACGCCAAGTAGTCGCGTAGCGCCTGATAATCCAGACGACGAGGAAAAGCGGCCAGATGAAAGAACGGTGCCAGTGTCGATGCGAAAGCCAGGCCGCGGAATGTCGAGTAGAAGAAGGGTTTGATGCCGAGACGATCGCGGGCGGCGAACAGCCGGCGGCTGTCGCGATCCCAAACGGCGAAGGCAAACATGCCGTCGAGACGAGGCAGCAACTCCCGGCCCCAGGCGATGTAGCCGTGCAACAGCACTTCACTGTCGGAACGGGTGGCGAAAACGACGCCTTGTGCTGCCAATTCGCGACGCAGTTCGCGGAAATTGTAAATTTCGCCATTGAATACCAGCGTGTAGCGGCCGTCGGAGGTCAGCATCGGTTGCGCGCCGGTGGCGAGATCGATCACCGATAGCCGGGTGTGACCGAAAAACGCCTGCCCGCTGTCCGTGAATGATTGTTCGTCCGGGCCGCGTTTGGTCAGCGCGGCCAGCGCGCGATGTGCGCTGTCGTGCCAGGGGGTATCGATCAGACCGAGAATGCCACACATGTCAGTCGTTCTCCCGCGCCAGCTGCTCAAGTCGTTCGACAGCCGCGGCGGGCAGGAACGGTGCCGGATCGAAAGAATCCACCCGTCTGGGCCCGGTGAGCGCATCGCTGATGGCGCGGGTCAGTGCCGGTGCGTCGTTGCACGGCACCAGCCGGCCGAAACGGCCGTGTTGCAGAATTTCGTCCGGTCCTGACGGGCAATCGGTGCTGACCACTGGTGTGCCGAGCAGCAGGGCTTCGACCAGCACGTTGGGCATCCCTTCATGGTCGGAACAAAGAACCAGCAAGTCGGCAGCGGCGATCCACGGGTAAGGGTTGGTTTGAAAACCGGCGACGACGACGCGATTTTCCAAACCGTGATCGACGATCATGGATCGCAACTCCGGCTGATCATGGCACAACAGAACGAGTTGGCGCGTTGGCGGCAATTGGCGGAAAGCGGCAAACAACAGATCATGCCGCTTCTGTGGTGAAAATCGCCCGACATGGACGACAAACGGCCCGGAAGGCAGTGCCGCCGATGCCGTGGCGGCGTTGCGGATGGCATCGACATCGAACGGGTTGTACAGGCGTTCGATACGCAAGGCGTTGATTTTCAGACTTTGAAGATCCAGAGCTACCCCATCGGAAACGGCGATCAAGCGCGATCGGTGATAAAGATGGCGGTATTTGGCCTGTCGTCGCGCGGCCTTTTGCCGATCGCGTTCGGCGAGACGATCGATTTCTGCGGACAGCGTATTGGCGACCCTGTGCCACAGGCGCGGTAAGCGAGCTCGCTTGCAGACTTCATCGGCAAAGGGCAGCGTGCTGAGGATCAGATCGAATGGCCGGGTTCCGGCAAGCGCAGTCATCAAGTGCCGCAGACGCCAGGCGAGCAGATGCTTGCCGAGCAAACCCTTGCTGGCTTCCTGCCCTGGACGGGTCAGGGCGCTCAGGCGGACATCGGCCGGCAAGTCGTGCTCGATACGGTGTTCGAGCAATACCAGATGCGTTTCATGATCGCGACTGGCGAGCAAGGTGGCGAACTTGAGCATCGCCTTCTCGGCGCCGCCGCCGCGTAGATTGGTGGTTACCAGCGCGAATTTCACCGTAGTCGGGGAGGATGCTCGGCCAACGCCTGTTCGACAGTCTGCCAGACGCGGTCGACCGTGATGTCACTCATCGGTGTTTCGGGAGTCGCGCCCAGATCGGCAAGCGGGTGATCGACGATATAGGCGCACGGGTGATCGAGCGGCGCAAGCACCCGGCTCGGTGAGTAGCCGTGATACAGGGCGACCAGCGGCCGGTGCAAGGCCCCCATGATATGGGTTGGCCCGGTATCGACGCCGACGTACAGATCCAGCTCGTTCATCAGCGAGGCCGTTTGTCTGAGCGTCAGACGCCCTGCGTAAAGCGTCGAGGCTTGCCCAAGATAGCCGGTCAATTCCGCGGTGCGTTTTTTTTCCAACGAGCCGCCGAAGATCAGGAAGTGAGCGTGTGGCCAAGCATCGCGAATGCGATCGGTGAGCGCGGCAAAATGTTCGAGAGGCCAGTCGCGATACGCTTTGGTCGGAAAACTCGCCACTTGCAGACCGATCAGCGGGAATGTGCCAGGTGGCAGCGCCTTCTTGAGTTGCTGACGGGCCCAGGTGATTTCATCGCTGCTGACACAGTAGGCGAGATGCAAACCCGCCGGAGCGATGCCTAAAGCACCCGGCAAACGCAACTGGATTCTGACGGCGTGTTCCGTCTGGAACGGCGGCTGTTCGACGATTTGGAAAAGCTTTTCGTTCAACGAGGCGTCGGGCTGCCGGAAAGCAATGACTTTGCGGGATACGCGCAGTGCATACCTGATGATCGGCGCGTCGTGCCCGCAGACAAAAGCCAGATCAAATTTTTTACCGGCCAGCCGGTCCAACCATGGCGCTCTGTGTTTGGTAATCGTTCCTACGGTGGAGACGAAGGTCAGGTGGCGCAATATTTCCGCCCGTCGCGGATGTCCCAGAAAAGTGATTTTCGCGTTTGGATAGGCCCGGGCCACGGCCCTGATCGCAGGCGTGACCAACAGTGTGTCACCGATCCGCGAAACGTTAATGTACAGGATGCGTTGTGGCATCGTATTGATTTGGTTCATCAAAATCTCGACGCGATCTGCTTTTCGATGGCCTTTGGTCAAGCGTTGAACCACCCGGAGACAATGCTGACGAACAGGAGCGGAGAGTTCACTGGGCCGAATCAATCGCCACGATTGGAAAATTCATACACATAGTCGGGGAAACTATATTCGGGTGGTTCGAAAAACCACGCCACCGACTTGATCCGCCTGGTCAGCGGCGAGAATCGTTTGACCAGATGATAGGCTTCCAGGGTCATCGCGGCCCGACGAGCAATTTCCATGGCCAGCGTCGGCGTGATCCAGGCCACGTGATCCAGGTTGACGGCCAGCAAGCCATTGCTTTTTCTAAACTGGCGGAAAAACTTTCGACTGAATGGATTGGGGGTCGTGGCGTAGAGCCGGCCTCCGGGGGTGAGGTGGCGGCCGGCAAAAGCGAGCAGATCGACGGGGTTGTTGACGTGTTCGAGGACATCGCCGATGAAAACGATCTCGAAACGCTCGCCGAGATCTGCCTGAGAAGTGGCATCGACGCAGCGGATATTGAATCCTTTGGCCCTCAATTCCTCGACCAGCGGTTCGAGAATATCGATTCCCAAACAGTATCCGGCCGCCGCTGCGATGCGGCCATGACGCCATCCTGGTTGATCGAAATATCGGGCGCTGTGCGAAACGACGCCAATATCCAACACTCTTTTGCCGCGGACCAATTGTTCAATGAATGACGAGATATCGATGTCGGGGTGAATACGGCGGGCACCAGGAAGCCATGCGCGAACGGCTGCCTTGGCGCGAGGGTTGTTCGGATCGTCGGAAAATGAAGTCCAGTCAGGCATGTTCATGACGTGCTTTCCAAAATATGGCCTCCATGCGGTCCAGCATGCCTTCGCGCGCGAAATGACTGACGGCGTAGGCGCGCGCCGCTTTGCCGATGCGCTGCGCCAACACGGGGTTGCTCATTACCCGGCATAAAGCTTCTTTCAGGGCGGCCGCATCCCGCGGCGGCGCGATGAGCGCGGTACGGTCATCGCTCACCGCTTCGAGAATCGCGCCGACAGGCGTGGTGACGATCGGCAGCCCGCTCAACATCGCTTGAATCACCGCTTGCGGCACCCCTTCGTTGGCGTAGGACGGCAAGCAGAAGATGTCGAATGCGCGCAGCCAGTTTTCCGGGTCGTTGCGCTGGCCGACCAGCCGGACGCGGTCGTCAAGGCGCAAGGCGCTGATTTTGGCGACGATGTTGTCGCGCATCGGTCCTTCGCCGACGATCAGCAAGTGCCAGTTCGGCAAATCGAGCGCGGCGAAGGCGTCGAGCAGGTCGAGATGGCCCTTCCAACTGCGCAAGGTGGCCACGATGCCCAGGTAATTGACCTTTGCCTCGAGACCGAGCGCCTGACGCGCCGCCACCTTGTCGCCGGGAGTGAAGCGCTGCGTATCGATGCCGGTTGGCACCGAGGTGACCGCGTCCGGCGACAACTTGAAATCGTCGATCAAGGTTTGCCGCAACGCTTCGCCGGTGGTGACGATATGCCGTGCCGATTGGCGATACAGCCAGCGCGAGGCGACATTGACGGCGATGGGCGCCGAAATGTGACGGGTACGCACGATCGACGGCGGATTGGCCAGCGTGGCGCAGGCCAATCCGCTCAGCCAACTGTCCGTCGAACTGTGCGTGTTGATCACCTCGGGCCGCTGTTGTGCCAACCACTGGCGTAGCGCGAGCATACCGGCGAGTCGTTTGCGGCCGATCGGCAAGGGGTAGGCCGGCACATCGAAGCGCGGAGCTTCGGCATGAATGCGCGCCTCGGGCGGGCACAGCAGGCAGACGTCGTGACCGCGCGCGATCAGACCGCGTGCTTCTTCGAGAATGCGGATTTCCTGCCCCCCCCAGCCGCAGGAGGCTTCGGTATGCACGAGACGCAAAGGCCGGCTGTTCGCCGTGTTCATGTCGGTGACCGTTCCGAAAACTGCAGTTTGTGCAACTGCGCGTAAATGCCGTCCCGGCTCACCAGGTCGTGATGCGTTCCCGACTCGACGATTTTCCCGTGTTGCAGGACGATGATCCGGTCGGCAGCTTCGATGGTCGACAAACGGTGGGCGATGACCAGCGTGGTCCGGTCGCGCATCAAGACGTCGAGCGCCTCCTGAACTTGCCGCTCGGATTCATTGTCCAGTGCCGAAGTGGCTTCGTCGAGGATCAGAATCGGTGCATTCTTGAGGATCGCTCGGGCAATCGCCAGCCGCTGTCGCTGACCGCCGGAAAGCCGCGAACCGTTTTCGCCGATCAGGGTCTCGAAGCCCGCCGGCAGGGCGCGGATGAATTCCAAGGCCTGCGCGCCGGCGGCGGCTTTTTCGATTTCTTCGCGCGAGGCGGCGCGTGAAATGCCATAAGCAATGTTGGCGGCCACCGTGTCGTTGAACAGGACGATATCCTGGGAAACGAGAGCGATCTGGGCGCGCAGGCTGCTCAGGGTGACATCTTGCAGGTCGTGTCCATCGAGCAGGATGCGGCCGGAGGTCGGGTTGTAGAAACGCGGAATCAGGTTGGCCAGGGTCGTTTTCCCACCGCCGGACGTACCGACGAGCGCTACCGTTTCACCCGGAGCGATGTCCAGTGTCAGACCGTCCAGGGCGTCGTGATCGCTGCCTGGGTATCGCAGACGGACATCCTCGAAGCGCAGATGGCCAGTCACCCGCGGCAGGATGACCGTGCCACGGTCGACTTCCGGTTGTTCGTCCAAGGTGCGGAAAATGCTTTCCGCGGCGGCAAGCCCGGTTTGCAGCGGCGCATTGATGTTGGCCAGGTGCTTGATCGGCGCCAGCAGCATCAACATGGCGGTGATGAAGGAAACGAAGCTGCCGACCGTGGTGTCGCCAGCCTGCGACTGACGCATGGCGATATAGACCACGATGCCGACGGCGATCGAAGAAATCAGGTGAATCACCGGCGTGGTGGCCGCCGCGGCGATGCCTTGCCGCATCGCGAAGCCGCGCAGCGCGTGGTTGACCCGGGCGAAGCGCTCTTCCTCCTGCTGTTCGCCGCCGAAAACCTTGATGATCTTCTGGCAACTGATTCCTTCCTGCAGCGTTTCGGTCATTTCGGCCATCCCTTGTTGCGCCGCCTGGCTCATCTGGCGCAAACGCTTGGCGAAAATTCGGGTGAATACGCTGATCGCCGGAGCGACGAGCAGGGTGATCACGGTCAGCAACCAGTTCAAATAAAACAGCCAGGCCAGCAGGCCGACCAGGGTCAACGTGTCGCGGATGAGGACCGTACCGACCGAGGTGGACGCGGAAGCGATATTGGCAACATCGTAAGTGACCTTTGAAATCAAGGTCGAAGAGGGGTTCTGGTCGAAATAGCGGGTCGGCAGTTGCAGAAGCTTGTTGAACAGCGCCTGGCGAAAATCGGTGATCACCCGGTTCTGTACCCACGACATGGCGTACGACGCCAAAAAACCCAGGATGCCGCGAACCAGAAAGATGCTGACGATCATGCCGGCGACCATCAGCGGCGAGTAGGTGGAATCCGTGGCAAAGCCGCTGTCCAGGAACGGTTTGAGCAGGGCGGGAAACAGCGGTTCAGTCGCCGCAGCCAGCGAAGTCGCGACCAGACCGGCGACCAACACGCGCCAGTACGGTTTGACATAGGACAACAGACGAAAATAAAGTTCTCGGCTGTTTGAAGAGGAGGCAGCGGACATTATCGTTCGCGAAACGGCGAATTATAATCCACCGCCGCCATGGATTTCGCGCCGACAAATTTTTTGATTTAATCTATTGAATTGATTGTTTGTTTTATGGTTGCCCGGTGGCGTGGGCGGAACCCGTTTCTCATCCCGCTACGGCGGGCCGATTCATGATCGTCCAGACTGATTCTGCCCCAGCGACCGATAAAGGCCCAACAGACGCTCGGCCATCGCCGACAGGGTCAGCGGTTCGGCAACCGCGCGGGCGGCTGCGCGCGGCCGAGGGTCGCCAGCTAGCCCGGCCAGATCGTCGAGACGGACGCTGAGCTGCTCGATATCGGCGGGATCGACGAGCCAACCGTTTTCGTCGTTGCGCAGCCATTCGCGAGCGCCGCAATTGATCGAAGTGACGATCGGCAGGCCGCAGGCCAGGGCTTCGAGCGCGGCATTCGGGCAAGGATCGTAAAAGGTCGGCAGGACGAAGCCGTCGGCCGCGCCGTACCATGGGCGCACGTCCTGCGCCGGTCCCGTGAAATGCACGCGACCCTCGATACGGAGTTTCGCGGCCAGCTTGCGCATGGCGGCCAGTTTGCGGTC
This sequence comes from Accumulibacter sp., assembly GCA_031732795.1. Taxonomy (GTDB): domain Bacteria; phylum Pseudomonadota; class Gammaproteobacteria; order Burkholderiales; family Rhodocyclaceae; genus Accumulibacter. The sequence goes on from JAVMKC010000028.1 coordinate 27,759, forward strand.
GGCGCCGACGATGACCAGCCGGGTCTCGGATCGTCGCATTGCCGCCGCTGCCCGCAGCAATTGCGGCACGCCTTTGCGTTCGAAACCGCTGCCGACGAAGAGCAACAGCGGAGTATCGTCAGCCACGCCGAGCGTTTTGCGGGTTGCCAGGCGATGTTCAGCGGCCAGATCCGGGGTGAACATGGCGGTATCGACACCGTTGTAGATCACGGTCAGCCGGCTGCGCGGCAGGTGGTAGTAGCGGACCATCTCCTCGGCCACCAGTTCTGAATTGCAGATCACCGTTTTCAGCGCCGGATGCGTCAGCATGGTGCGTTCGGCGGCCAACACGTGGCGGTGGTAGGGCGAGGTCCGTTGCGCCAGACGTTGTGACAGCGGAATGATCCGCGAACGGTGCTCGAGCCAGGCGGCATGTACCCCGTCGCCGGCGCGGAAAATCATGCAGCCGGGAATTCGCTCGTGCGATTGCGTGATGTCGAAGCCGCCGCGGGCCATTTCGCGCGCGGCGCAGACGGCAAAGCTGCGGTCGCGGGCGGCGCGGCCGCCGAGCAGCCGGGAGTAGGGCGGGTTGCAGATGATCTGCCGAAAGCCTTCGGCGGGAGCGCCGGACCAGTCGCGGGTGATCAGCGTCACTTCGGCGCCCTCACCGCGCAAAGCGGCCAGCGCCCGTTCGACGAAGCGTTCCGCACCGCCGAACGGGTTGTAGCGTTGCCGAACGATGGCGATCTTCACTGAGGCCAGAGCTTGTGAATAAATTTACTGCGCGGCCCATCTGCGTCGTTGCTCACTCGCTCACTCCTCGGCTATTTACTTGATATGTCTCGTCGTTCGCTCGCTCTTGCCGAGCAGCCTGTCGGACTTGAGCGATCGTTGCGAGCCGAGAAAGCGAGGGCAGTTTTTTCCGGTTTCGAGGCGCATAGTGGATCTATGCGACGAGAAATCGGGGAAAAATGGACCGCTTCCCACCGGCGCAGTCGATCAGCCTCAAGTCCGACAGGTTCCTGGCATCTTGGCCTGCTCGCGACAATTTCTTCACCTCTCAGCGTGCCAGCAGTTCGAGCGCCGCCGCCCAGACGTCGTCGACGGTCAATGACGTCAGACAATCGCTGATCTTACCTCCGCCGCAACCATCGATGCCGCAGGGGCGGCACGGATGACGACGGCTGGTGATCACCCGCACGGGAACGCCCCATGGTCCCCACTGTTGGTCGCCGGAGGGGCCGAACAAGGCGATCACCGGCGTGCCGACGGCGGCGGCGATATGCATCGGCGCTGAATCGACACCGATGAACAGCCGGGCCGCTTGGGTCAATGCCGCCAACTCTTTCAGCGACAGCCGGCCGGCCAGGCTGTGCGCCGGCTGTTCGAGGCGGGATCGAATGGCGTCGACCAAGGCGGTTTCGTCGTCATTGGGCGCGGCGGTCAACACGACGGGCCAATCCTGCCGTTGCAAGCGGTCGATCAAGCCGGCCATCCCGTCGACCGTCCAGCACTTGAACAGCCAGCGGGAAGCCGGGTGAATATGAATGAAACCGCCGCTGGTCAAACCCAGGTTTTGCAGATGTCGGCCGACGCTGGCCTCGGCGGCCGGGCCGGCGATCATCGATGTCCGTCGTTCGTCAGACCGTGCTTGGATGCCGATCCGGCGCAGCGCGTCGAGATTGCTTTCCACCGTGTGCCGCAAGGCATTACGCGGCGCGACCTGGAGATGACTGAAGCTTTCGCGCCAACGCCTGCCGCGCCCGTTGACCGCCGGCCCGACCGACCAGCGTGGTTTGAGCAGACGACACAGCCAAGCCCCGCGCCAATGCTCGGTCAGATGGATCACCAGATCGTAAGTCCGCGCTTTCAAGGTCTGGAAAAGCGCCAGCTCGGCGCGGGCCTGTGCCGTGACGCCGAGTTTCTTCCATTGCCGGTCGATGCCATGGACCTGACTGATCGCCGGATGCAAGCTCAACATCTCCACGGTGTCGGCATAAACCAGCGCGTCGATCTCGACCTGCGGCGCATGCGTTTTGAGCACCGAAAAAACCGGCGAGCTGAGGAGCACGTCGCCGTGGTGTCGCAATTTGATGACCAGTGCGCGCCGGACGGCGTCAAGCGGCACGGCGTCGCGCAAAACAGTGCTGTAGCCCATGGGCGGTGATTATCCTGGATTTTGGTGAGGTCGTGAGGCGCGTCCTTGCCGGTTCACGGCAGCAAAACACCACCGCCGGATCGGAGCGCTGGGTCAAGCGTTGAATCCGGCGTGACCCCGCGCGCGGGCCGTTTGGGAGCAGAACGGTTCGCGCGATCAGTTCGAATAGCACGCTTTCCCTGGGTCGGCTCAAGTTTGAACCGCAGTACCGCGTATGGGGATGAGGTGTTGTCGTTCAAATTTGAGCCGTCGTGCTAAAAACTAAAATCGGCAAAATCGGGATCAACTCCCCCTCTTGCGAATCTCCAGCCAGGACGGGCGGCCCGATAATGACCCGCGGCGGGCCGGGCAATGACGCTGGCCAAACAACGCCTTCCTGCGCTAAGCTCAAAGCGCGTTGTCGCGCACGATTTGATCCGGGGAGGCCAGACCGCGGCAGCGATCCGACGAAAACACAGGACAAGACATGAACACTACTCGTCGTCTCACACCGCCGGGAATTCCCCGCGTCGAATCCTTGTGCGTGGAAAACTACCGGGCGCTGCGCAAGCTGGAACTGGACAAGCTCACCCCGATGACCGTGCTGTTGGGGGCCAATGGCAGCGGCAAATCGACGGTTTTCGATGTCTTCAATTTCTTGTCCGAGTGTTTCCAGTTCGGTCTGCGTTATGCCTGGGATCGACGGGGTCGCGGCAAGGAATTGAAATCCCGCGGCAGTACCGGACCGATCGTTTTTGAACTGAAATATCGCGAACGGCCCAAAACACCGATCATCACCTATCACCTGGCCATCGACGAAGGCGCGAAAGGTCCGGAAGTCGTCGAGGAATGGCTGCAGTGGCGACGCGGAACCAAAGGCCAGCCGTTCCGTTTTCTCGAATTCAAACGCGGGGCCGGCAAGGCGGCCAGCGGTGACGCGCCGGATTCCGACGATGTACGGGTCGATACCAATTTGCGCTCCCCCGACCTGATTGCCGTCAATACCCTGGGGCAATTCACCGAACACCCGCGGGTGGCGGCATTACGCGAGTTCATCACCGACTGGTACGTCTCCTACCTGTCGATCGACCAGACGCGAAATCAACCGGAGGCCGGCCCGCAGGAACGTTTGAGCAAGAACGGCGAAAATCTGCCGAATGTGATCCAGTATCTGAAAGAGCAGCACCCGGAGCGTCTGGAGCGGATTTTTGCGGTGCTGCGGCAGCGCATTCCCCGCTTGGAGCGGGTCGATGCCGAACCGATGCCGGACGGCCGCTTGCTGATGCAGATCAAGGATGCGCCGTTCGAACAGCCGGTGCTGGCCAAGTTCGCTTCCGATGGCACGATGAAGATGCTGGCCTATCTGGCGGTTCTCTACGATCCCGAACCGCCGCGGTTCATCGGCATCGAAGAACCGGAAAACTTCCTGCACCCGCGGCTGTTGCCGGAATTAGCGGAGGAGTGTCGTGCCGCTTCGGAACGCGCGCAGTTGCTGATCACCAGCCATTCGCCCCTTTTGCTGAACGCCATGCGCGCCAAAGAAGCGCGCGTGCTCTACCGCGACGAGCAGGGCTACACCCAGGCGGTACGCGCGGACGACATTGCGGGCATTCCGGAATTGATCAGCGCCGGCGCATCGCTCGGGCATTTGTGGATGGAAGGACATTTCGGCCTGGGGGATCCACTGATCGATCACGGCGCGCGGCGGCGTCCCGTGCCAGGGGGCGCCTGATGCTCGAAAAACTGATCGTCTTCGTCGAAGAGCGTCGATGGAAGTGATGCTCGACCACGTACTGCCGGGGCTGCTTGCCGACACCGATACCGGCTTCGAAATCAGACGTTTCCAATGCAAGGACGACTTGCTCAAAAATCTGCCGGCTCGCCTGCGTGGCTACCGCGCGTGGTTGCCGGCGAACTGGGCGATTCTGGTGCTGGTCGACCGCGACGATGAAGACTGTCGGGCGCTCAAGCAGAAATTGGAGAACATGGCGGCGACGGCCGGTTTGCTGAGCAAAACCCGCGCCGGCGCCGGCCAGCGCTTTCAAGTGGTCAACTGCATCGCCGTCGAAGAACTGGAAGCCTGGTTCTTCGGCGATTGGGCGGCCGTGCGGGCGGCGTATCCGGGTGTGCCGGCGACGATTCCCCGGAAGGCGTATCGTGATCCGGATGGCCTTCGCGGCGGCACCTGGGAAACATTGGAGCGCATCTTGCAGCGAGCCGGCTACTTCAAAACCGGCTTGCGCAAGCTGGAATGCGCGCGAGCGGTGGCCCGGCATTTGCAGCCGCAACGCAACACCTCGCCGAGTTTCCGCGCTTTCGTCGACGCGGTTTCGGCGGCCACAGGGGCCAGGGGGCTTTGATTCACGCGTCAGGCAGAAAGCGGGTTGGTTCACGGGTTCGGTATCACGAGGCGACTTTCGGGGAACCTGAAAAACTCAAAAAATCGCCTCTCAGGAGGCGCTTGAAAAAATCGACGGGGTCACGCGTCCCGCGCGACCCCGTCGCCCGGTGACAGGCGCTCCGCGCCCGCTGCCGGTTCCGGGCTGGTGGACCTCAGGACAAAGCGAAACCCCTGGTCGACGAGGCGGTGGACGCGATGCCCCTGGTTGCGATACGCGGAGCGCAGCCTCCTGGCCTCGTTGTACCAGGAGCCGCCGCGCACGACGCGGGGAGTAGCGGGGTTCTCCGGACCCCGGGGGTTCTCCTGTGGCTCGCCGTCATAAGGCCGCCGGCCGTCGGCACACCACTCCCAGACGTTGCCGTGCATCTCGTATAAACCCCAGGCGTTCGGGGAAAACGTTTTCACCGGCACGGTCTTCTTCCAGTACGCACCCTTTTCGCCGCCCGCATAAGGAAAGTTTCCATCGTAGTTGGCCTGCTGCGCGCTGATCGTCGTCCCAGAATTGAACGGCGTGTCGCTGCCCGCGCGGCAGGCGTATTCCCATTCGGCTTCGCTCGGCAGCCCGGCCCGCATCCCCGGCAGGCGAGAGGTGATGCGTTGCAGGAACGCCTCGGCATCGTCCCACGACACCTTTTCGACCGGGTTGCGCTCGTCGTCCTGAAACCGGCGCGGATTCTTGCTGCCCATCACCGCCCGCCACAAAGCCTGTGTGCAGGCGGTGTCGGCGAGCCAGAAGCCTTGAGTCAAACGCACGCGGTGGCGCGGGCCTTCGTGATCATCGCGTTTGGCCTCATCCTCCGGCGAGCCCATCCAGAACTCGCCGGGCTCGATCCAGCGGAAACGCTGCACGATGCCGCGGTCGTCGCTACTGAAATCGACGTCGAGGTAGAGCCCGTACCCGTCGCGTCCCAGTTCCCTGGCCCATGGCGGGCGGTCCTGACGGGCGAAGTGGTAGCGCCGGCGGCCGCTGTGCAAGGCGATTTGGCGCACTTCGGCGGCGTGCGCGTCTGGCAAGGGCATGGGTGTGGCGGCCGGTGCCAGCCAGCGTTGCCGCCAGCCGGCGTCGGTCAGCCACCGGCAGACGGCGCCGCCGGCGAGGTGCACCGTCGGCCAGCGGCCCGGCGGCGCCGGACGGACGGCCGGCTCCAGCACGAAGCGGTCGTTCTGCTGCTGCAGCCGCCAGGTGCCGAGCACGGACGTCCCCCCCGAACCACGGGCGGCGATGACGTCTGCTGCCCGCAATCCGGCCGGGATCTCGTCGCTGCCGGTCCGCGCCCACAGCGGCGCCAGTTCGGCGGAGTGGGCCGCCAGCCAGGCGTGGTCGCCGCCGTGACGGGCGAAGAGATCCTGGGCGTAGCCGGCCGGGTCGCCGATCGCCGCCGGCGCGCTGACCTTGAAACGCCGGAACCAGCCGCGTGCCTCGCCGAGCCGGGCGATGGCCTCCGGGTCGGCGGCGGCTGGTTTGGCGTGCGCGTGCCAGAGCAGGATTTTGGCGCTTTCGGTGGCGCGGCCGCGCCAGGCGTGCGCTTCGAGGACGCGGCGCAGGATCTGGCGCTGTTCGCCGGCGGCGAGCCGGGAGAAGGCCGCCTGGCAGTCGCCGCGCCAGGGGGCGGCGATTTCGCAGAAGCGGCTGCCGGCGGCGACCACCGGCGCGTAGGCCCAGAGCAGCGCTTCCAGTCCGGGTTCGGCGGCGCTGGCGGCGTCGAGCCGGCGCAGGGCGCGCAGCAGGCCGGGTTCGACGCGCACGCAACAGGCCAATCGGGCGAGCAGCGCTGGCAGCAGGGGATGGCGCTCGGCCGCTTCGGCGAGGGTCGGCGAGGGCGGCGGGGTGGCGGTGGTAACGGCGGTGGCGACGGCGTTTCCGGCCGGCGGCGCGCTGCTCTGGAGTTCGCGCTGGTGAACCGGGTCGGTCCGCGGGTTGGCTGGCGGCTTGTGGTCCGCGAGGGAGAGCGAATCGGCCACAGCCGCCGAATCCAGGGGCTGCGCCGGTGGTCGTTCCTCGGCCGAGGGCGCGGCCGGCGTTGCCGCGGCGTTTCCGGTTTCCCTGGTTGTCGCGCGCGTCGCCCGGCGCGGGCGCAACGCGCGCCGGGCGTGCGCGTCGGTCAGGCAGTGCAGCGTGCTATGGCGCAGCGCTTCGGCCGGCACCAACGCCGGCGACATCGGCAGCCAGGCGATCGGCCGCGCGCCGTGCTCGGCGAGCGGTGGCCGATGACATCGACGGCGCGCACCGCGAACGGCGAATCGTCGGTCAGCCAGCGCCGCAGCCCGTCGCGGCCCTGGCGCCGGCGGACTTCGGCGAACAGCGCGCGGTAGTCGTCGTCGTAGGGCAGCAGCCGCTGCGCCAGGTCGATGATGACGTGGATTTCGCCGCTCCAGCCGTGCACGCGCTGCCGCGGCAGCCGCTGCGGCGAGCGCCCGCGCGCCAGTTCGCCGACCAGCGCCGGCACGTCCGGCGCGCCGGGCCGCGGCACGGCCAGCGAGCGCTGCAGCGCCGGCCACAGACGGTTGCGGCGGACGAGCGGCGCGTGCGGCGCGCGGCCGGTCTGCCGCGGCTGGCAGTCTTGCCAGGTCAGCGGCTGGGGCGTTTCGCCGGCCGGTTCTGTTTCGGCGTCGACGTGATAGGCGACGAGGGCGAAATGCGCTGCCGAGAGCGGCGGCGGGCGGACGTCGGCTTGCGTCCTCGCCGGCGGGCGGCTGGTATCGGCGTCGTCTTCGCCGGGTGGCGTTTCGTCGCTCGGCGGACGTTCAAGAGGCGGCAGCGCTGGCAGGGGCGGCGGCGCTGACGGCTGCCGGGTGAAGTGGAGCAGGCGGGCGTAGGGCGCCAGATCGGCGTGGAGCGCTTCCTCGTCGTCCGTCCGCCGCGTATCGCTAACGGCGATGGTGACCGCGGCGCGCAGCAGGTCGGCGCGGCCGGCCAGGCCGCGAGCGCTCATGCCGCGGTGCTCCGCGACGGCTGGCCGTCGTGGCTGTCCGATGAGGCCGTCCGCGACGAACGGCCGACGCCGTGCTTGAGGTAGCCGTATTCCGACAGGCGGTCGATCCACTGCTCCTGGGTCTCGGCCTGGCCGGGGAAGAGTTCGTGCAGCGCGTAGAGCAGGTCGAGGTATTCGGCCAGACCGGGTGGCGGCTGGTTGGCGTTTTCGACCTGCCGCCGGTCGTTGACCAGTTGGTCGGCGGCCTTTTCCAGTACCTGGCGGGCGATCCGCTCGCTACGCGGCGGGTCGGCCGCCGGCTGCGCCGAGAAGTGCGCCGCGCCGCGCTTGATCAGCCAGTCGCGGTAGCTGAGCCCGGGGTCCGGCTGCTGGGTGAGGACGATGCAGCGGCGCAGGAACGCCGCCGGCAGTTCGCGCTCTTCGTTGGTGGTGATCAGGATCAGCGGCGCTTGTACCTGCGGGCCGCCGATCGCTTGTCCCAGCGGCTCGATGCGGAAACAGCGCTGGCCGAGCACTTCGAGCAGGCTGTTCGGCAGGTCGCTGTCGGCCTTGTCGATTTCGTCGATCAGCACCACGTGCCCGGCGGTTGGCGGCGCGCCGGCGAGGCGCTCGTCCGGCGGCAGAAAACGCAGCGCCGACTCCCATCCGAAGGCTTTCCACAACACGCCGGGCCGCCAGTAGCGCGTTTCGTCGGCCAGCGGGTCGTCGGCGGTCCGATCCGGCACGACGCCAGCGTCCGGCTCGCCGCGCCGGTCGGGCGCCTGCCGGGCGAGGGCGCCGGCCTGCGCGTCGGCCAGCCGGCGGACGGCGTCGAAACGGGCGAGCAGTTCGGCGGGTTCGAAGCGCGGGTGGATCGTTTCGGCGTGCAGCTTCCAGCCGAGCGCCGCCGCCGCGGCGCGCGCCAGTTGCGTCTTGCCGGTGCCCGGCTCGCCACGGACGAGCAGCGGCCGGCGCGCGGCGTAAGCCAGCGTCAGGGCATGGATTTCAGGTGCCGACCATTGGTGCCAGGCTGGCGCCTCACCGGCGGATTCCGGAAGTTCCTGGATGGTGTCGGCGCGCAGGGTGGCGAAAGGGGAGTTAGGTAAAGGGGAGTTGGGCAAAGGGGAGTTGGGCAAAGGGGAGTTGGGCAAAGGGGAGTTGGGCAAAGGGGAGT
>JAVMKC010000028.1:36461-36607 GCA_031732795.1 Accumulibacter sp.
TGGGCAAAGGGGAGGTCATCGGTCGGCTTCGTCGATCGGTTGAAAATCAGGTGAAAAGGGTCGGCCAGAGTTGCTGGGCGCTCTCCCAGAGAGGCCATAAGCGCTAACTTTACATTGATGACATCATCGTCTCACATTGATAACGC
>JAVMKC010000029.1:0-35682 GCA_031732795.1 Accumulibacter sp.
CGCAGTCGCCGACGTTGTCGCCGACGTTGTCGGCGATCACCGCCGGGTTGCGCGGGTCGTCTTCCGGAATACCGGCTTCGACCTTGCCGACCAAGTCCGCACCGACGTCAGCACCTTTGGTGAAGATGCCGCCGCCAAGACGGGCGAAGATCGAGATCAGCGAGCCGCCGAAGGCCAGACCGACCAGTGGTTCGACCGAATGCTGGAAATCGCCGCCAGAGCCGCGGAGCAGGGCATAGTAGCCGGCGACACCGAGCAGGCCGAGACCGACGACCAGCATGCCGGTGATCGCGCCGCCTTTGAAAGCCACGTCCAGTGCGGCGGAGATCCCGCTGCGCGCGGCTTCGGCGGTGCGCACATTGGCGCGGACCGAGACGTTCATGCCGATGAAGCCGGTGGCGCCGGACAGGACGGCGCCGATCAGGAAACCAAAGGCCATCAGCTTGCCCAAGGCGAACCAGATCAGTACGAACAACACCGCGCCGACCAGACCGATGGTCGTATATTGCTTGGCGAGGTAAGCCGATGCGCCTTCCTGAATGGCTTTGGCAATCTCTTGCATTCGTGGATTGCCCGCAGGCAACGAGAGTATCCATTTTGTCATCGCAGCGCCGTAAAGCACCGCAATGACCGCACATACCAGTGCGAACATCAGACCTGACGACATAAACAACCTCCCTCTTATAAAGTTGCCCGGTTTTTCCAGAGAGATTTCCGGGCCGACCTACCACTGGACAACGGAACAAACCAACTGCAGAACATTGTTCCCTGACCATCGAAACGGGCCGGCTTTGAGCCAAGGCACAAAACCTCCCGGCGCCATGTCATTACGGACTCTCGTCCAGGATTACGTGGATTGTTGCGGCGACCACCTCATCAGAAATGCAAAAAAATTGACGACAGAAAAAGGTCGCCTCTGTTGGACCAACGATTCCGTTGAGATTATTGCAGGGCGTCAAAGGCGGCCTGTCGAATGGTATCGACCGTGCCGACTCCGGAAATGCGCCGGCATTTGGGCGCTGCGGGATCACCGGTGTCCGCCCAGGAATGGTAATACGCCAGTAAGGGCTTGGTTTGTGAATGGTATATCTGCAGGCGTTTTTTGACCGTCTCTTCGCGGTCGTCGTCGCGCTGAATCAAGGCTTCACCGGTTTCATCGTCGTGATCGGCGACTTTTGGGGGGTTGAAGCGAACGTGATAGACGCGTCCCGAGCCCGGATGGACCCGGCGACCGCTCATCCGATCGATGATCTCTTGGTCGGCGACGTCGATCTCGAGGACATAATCGATGGCCACTTCGGCATTTTTCATCGCTTCCGCCTGCGGCAGCGTGCGTGGAAAACCATCGAATAAATAACCTTTACGGCAATCATCGGCTTTGAGACGCTCGCTAACCAAGCCGATGATGATTTCGTCAGAAACCAGTCCTCCGGCATCCATGACTTTCTTGGCTTCGATCCCCAGTGGGGTCCCCGCTTTGACAGCGGCGCGCAGCATGTCGCCGGTGGAAATTTGTGGAATGCCGAATTTCTGACAGATGAATTGAGCCTGTGTTCCTTTGCCCGCTCCGGGCGCGCCCAGCAATATCAGCCTCATGGTCTTCTTTCGGATATAATCAAAACGAGATTAATAAATGTATTTTAATTCAATTGGTTAAATTAATCCGTCATGGCCGGTACAGCACGCTGTCTTGGCCAACAGGCCGAAACTTACCCTCAAATCCGATGACGGTCAAACCTTTTCGTACCGTTCTTGCATACGTCGTGCGTCATCTGGCGTATCGACGCCTGAAATCGGCGGATAATCGACCACCAGTACACTGATTCGAAAACCGTGCCACAGTGCGCGCAATTGTTCGAGACACTCGGCAGATTCCTGTGGTGACGGAGTCAGTCCGCCGTAGTGGCGCAGAAAACTGGCGCGATAGCCATAAACACCGATATGCCGGTAAGCGACGAAATCGATTGGCAGCGTTTGTCGATTTTCGGGACGGGCAAAATGATCACGCGGATAAGGAATCGGCGCCCGGGAAAAATAAAGCGCATCGCCATTCGTATTGAGGACCACCTTGACGATATTGGGATTATTGAACTCGCCAGCGTCCGTCAACGGGTGTGCTGCCGTGGCGATTGCCGCTCCGCTGTCGGCCAATCGTCCGGCAATTTGCCGGATCAATCGCGGCTCGATCAACGGTTCGTCGCCTTGAACATTGACCACCAGCGCCTCGTTGTTCCAGCCTGCTTTTTCGACGACCTCGGCGAGCCGATCGGTACCGCTGGGATGGTCGGTGCGGGTCAGCATGGCGGTGAAGCCATGTTTGCGGGCGGCGGCGAGAACGTCCACATGATCGGTGGCGATCAGGATTTCCTCGGCTCCCGATAACGCGGCTCGTTCGGCGACACGAACCACCATCGGTTTGCCGCCCAGGTCGAGCAGCGGTTTGGCGGGCAGGCGGGTCGAGGCGTAACGTGCGGGAATGACGATCTTGAACGGGGGCGTTTCGCCGTTCATCAGACTTCGCCGGCGGTCAGCTGACGTGCTTCGTCCTCGAGCATGATCGGAATGCCGTCGCGAATCGGGAAGGCACATCGGCACGGTTTGCAGACCAGCTCCGACTGGGCCTTGCGGTACTCCAGATTGGCCTTGCACGTCGGGCAGACGAGAATATCAAGCAGACGGGCGTCCATGGAGAATCTCCAAAAGGGTCTCGATCAGATCGCTGCGCCCGGTGACGGCGCCGATCTCGGCATCGACCGGCAAGGCCCACGCCTCGCCAGTGACAATCGTTTCGCATTTTACCGCATCTTTTTCGGTCATCAGCAGGACACCGTCGTGGCTAAAGTCAAGGTCGGTCGCCCGATAACGATGATGATCCGGAAACGGATGTGCTTCGAAAGCCAGCCCCAAGGCGGTCAGTTGCCGAAAAAAGCGGCTCGGATCGCCAATGCCGGCGACGGCGTACAAACGGCGTCCTTGCAGGCTGTCGGCGTCACAGTTCGCCTCCCGGCGGCTGACGGCCACGAAACGCCGGCTGTTCAGCGTCATGGTGAATTGCGGCAAGGTGTTTGCCTGGTCCTTCAGTCGTGCATCGGGGATGCCGTTCCAGACCACGGCCGAGACCGTCGCCAGACGCCGTAACGGTTCGCGCAACGGTCCGGCGGGTAGCAGGCGACCATTGCCGACCCCGCGACCATCGAAAAGCACCACTTCGCCATCGCGCTGCAGCCGGTAATGCTGCAAGCCGTCGTCAGAGAGCAGCAGATTACAGTGCGGATGCGCCGCCAGCAACGCGCGTCCGGCGGCCACCCGGTCGCGGCCGACAAAAACCGGTACGCCTGCGCGGCGCGCGAGCAGCAGCGGTTCGTCGCCGACCTCGGCCGCGGTGGAGCGCGTGACGACCGGCCGCACCTCGTTCCGATCGCTGCCATAGCCACGACTGATGATGCCGGGTTGCCAACCGGCCTGACGCAATTCTTCGACCAGCCAGAGCACCAGCGGTGTCTTGCCGCTGCCGCCGACGGTGAGGTTGCCGACGACGATCACCGGTACCGGCAAGCGATACGACGGCAAGAGATGCCGGCGATAGGCCCAACGACGCCAGGCGCCGATCGCTCCAAACAGCCACGACAACGGCAGCAAGGGCCAAAGGGGCAACGCCAGTCCGGGTCGATACCACCGCTCCGGTAGCCGCCGCGCCCACTCCGCCAAAGGCATCAGTGGGGTGATTGAGTGGCGAAGGAAATGCGCGGATAACCTGCCGTTTGTGCCGCCTGCATCACGTCGATGACGCTTTGATGCGTCGCCTTGGCGTCGGCGTTGATGACGATCAGCGGTTCCTTGGCCGTGCCTGCGGCGCGCTGCAGTGCTTCGGCGATGGCGGCGACGGTGTGGGAGGTCAACGACGAATTATTGACCGACACCTGGCCATTGGCGGTGACCGCCACGTTGATTTCATTCGGCTGCTCGTCTTGCTTGTTGACATCCGCCGTGGGCAGATTGATTTCCAGTCCAGAGTATTTGGCGTAGGTGGTGGTCATCATCAGGAAAATGATGATCACCAGCAGCACATCAATCAATGGAATCAGATTGATTTCCGGCTCATCCCGGCCGCGGCCTCGGCGAAAGTTCATCGAACGCCTCTCAAGCGCGCCGTTCGCCGTGCAGCACTTCGACTAGCCGCAAGGCTTGCTGCTGCATGTCGACCACGAAGCCGTCGATCACCGCCCGGAAATGCCGCCAGAAGATCATGCTGGGAATGGCGATCAACAACCCGAAACCAGTGTTGTAAAGCGCAACCGAAATACCATGCGCCAGTTGCAGCGGATTGCCGCCGGTCGGCGCCTGCGAACCGAACAGCTCGATCATTCCGACCACGGTGCCGAACAGGCCCATTAGCGGGCTGATCGCGGCAATGGTTCCCAGAGTGGTCAGGTATCTTTCCAATTCATGCGAGACAAAACTGCCGGCTTCTTCGATCGACTCTTTCATGATTTCACGCGAGCTGCCGATATTGCGCAAGCCGGCGGCAAGGACTCGGCCGAGCGGCGAATGTGATTCCAGGTCGCCAACCATCGCCGCGTTGACCCCGCCCTGACGATATTCGCCAATCACCCGCGGCAATAGCCCCGCCGGAACGACCTTGGTACGGCGCAAAGCGACCAGTCGTTCGATGATCAAGGTCACGGCGATGATCGACGCCAGCAACAACGGCCAAATCGGCCAGCCAGCCGCTTGAATGATCGAAAACACGTTCTACCTCAGCAGTTTTTCCAAAGGCAGGCACTTTAGCCTGCGGCACGGTTTGCGGCAAGTCCCGCATCCCTTTCGCAAGTTTCCGCCTATTCGGGCGGCATGCTCGACGGCAGGGCTGGCGTTTGGTGAGCAAGCCCTGCGTTGGGGAATTGACGTGTGGGCGGTCGGTCGATGAACTGTGAATGCTGGGATCAGCGGACGAATTCGATCGCTGCCGGTGTCAAGAGCCCCGGTTTGAACAAAATGGGATCAGCCACACAAGGGGGCGCTGTCTATCCACAAAAGCTGTGGATAAACCTGCCTTCAGCCTGTGAGTTGAATCGCCAAACCCGGTTGTACCCAGTGTTTCGCTTCCCCTGCTGTCAAAATAGGCAGCTCAGGGACGACAGAGGGAGAACGGCAGAGTCACTGCGGGGTAAAATCCGCTAATGTTCGATGCTCCAGACAACGATTCGCTCGCCGCCCTGCCGCCGGTCATCTCGGTGACATTGCTCAACCGCCTGGCTCGCGAACGGTTGGAAGCGGTATTCCCGTTGTGTTGGATTACCGGCGAAGTGTCCAATCTGACGTACGCCGCTTCCGGCCACGTCTATTTTTCGCTCAAGGACCATGCCGCGCAGGTGCGCTGCGCGATGTTCCGTCATCGCGCGCAGTTGCTCGGCTGGCGGCTGGCCAATGGTCAACATCTGGAAGTGCGGGCGCAGGTCACTCTTTACGAAGCGCGCGGCGATTTCCAACTGACGATCGACAGTGCCCGGCAGGCGGGCATCGGCAATCTTTACGAACAATTCTTGCGTCTCAAGGACAAACTGGCGGCTGAAGGACTGTTCGCTGCCGAGACCAAGCGCTCCTTGCGCGCATTTCCGCGGCGGATCGGTATCGTTACCTCGCCGCAGGCGGCGGCGCTGCGCGACGTGCTGACCACGCTGCGCCGTCGGGCCAGCCACGTTGCGGTGATCATTTATCCGACACCGGTGCAAGGCCAGGGCGCTGCCGCGCAGATCGCCGAAGCCATCCGCCGGGCAGATTCGCGAAACGAATGCGATGTGCTGCTCATTTGCCGTGGCGGGGGCAGTCTGGAAGACCTGTGGGCATTCAACGATGAAATCCTGGCACGAACGATCCGCGCCTGTTCGCGTCCGGTAATCAGCGGCATCGGCCATGAAACCGATTTCACCATTGCCGACTTCGTCGCCGACCGGCGCGCGCCGACGCCCACCGCTGCCGCTGAAATCGCCGCCCCCGAACGCCGCCAGCTGTTGGCGGAACTGAATCAGCGTCGAACAGCTCTGCGACGACAATGCTGGCAGCAACTCAACCAGCGTGGCCAGCAGATCGACGGCTTGGCGCGTCGTCTGCAGGCGCCCGCGCATTACCTCACCGCTCACCGTCAGCGTTTGCATCAACTGCGACGGCAACTCGCTCTCTCAGGGCGGCGGATGGCCGTAGACGCCGACCGCCGTCTGACGGAATGGGCGCTGCGCCTGCGGCAGGTGCGACCGTCGCTGCTCCGTCAGCGCGATCAGCTCGAGTATCTGCGCAAACGCCTGTGTCAGGTGGGGGATCAAGCGCTGGCCAACAAATCCGGCGATTTGGCGCGTCTGGCGGAGGCGCTGTCACACCTCGATCCCCGGGCGGTACTGACTCGCGGCTACAGCATTGTCACCGACGAGCATGGCGCGATCATTCGCGACAGCAATGCGCTTGAACCTCTGCAACGAATCGCTGTCTTCTTCGAGCGCGGCCAAGCCCAGGCCAGCGTGTTGACGACTACCGACGACGAATTGCCCGTGGTGGCCGCCGACGTTGCCAGACCCCGGTCCGGCGCATAAAATCCGCAGCCTGCAATCTGACGAACTTTCCACGAGGTGGGCAAAGCCTCCCGCCGCTCCTCGTCTTGTCTTTCAAAAACATACGGAGAACATTGAATGGAACATCAGTTACCGCCTCTTCCTTTTGCCATCGACGCTTTGGCGCCACATATGTCGAAGGAAACCCTCGAATACCATCACGGCAAACATCATCAAGCGTACGTCACCAATCTCAACAACCTGATCAAGGGCAGCGAATACGAAAATCTCGACCTCGAGCAAATCGTCAAAAAAGCGCCTGCCGGCGGGGTGTATAACAATGCCGCACAGGTCTGGAACCACACTTTCTTCTGGAATTGCCTGCAGCCGAACGGCGGTGGCGCACCAACCGGCGCCCTGGCGGCGGCCATCGACGCCAAATGGGGATCCCACGCCGACTTCGCCAAAGCTTTTCAGGCCTCGGCGGTCGGCAATTTCGGTTCGGGGTGGACTTGGCTGGTGAAGAAAGCCGACGGCTCGGTAGACATCGTGAATATGGGCGCAGCCGGCACCCCGCTGACCACCGGTGATACGCCGTTGCTCTGCGTGGACGTGTGGGAGCATGCCTACTACATCGACTACCGCAATCTACGCCCGAAATTTGTCGAGACTTTCCTCAACCATTTGGCCAATTGGCGTTTTGCGGAAAGCAATTACGGCGCTTGAGCGATCGCGGGTATTGCAGGATAAAAAAACCGTAAAACGAGTTTTGGGAAAGAGGGAGCATTTGGCTCCCTCTTTTCATTGCACGATCGCTGAAAACTTTCCGCTCTTTGACCAGAGCTGACGTCGAGGTATTCAATTCCGATCTCCGCTCTCCGGTTGTTTGCGCTCCTGATAGGACGAGACGACGGACCATTCACGCAATGTTTAATTTGCTGACGGACGCGGGCACAATGTCGCGAATGATTCCCCATCTCGCCATCAGTCCAGTGCAGTGGATGCGGTCGCCTTATGGTGTTCTCGACGGAGCGCTCGCCAAGGGCTGCATGACATTTACAACTCGCTTGCCCGTCATGGGGTCGTGCTTGGTGACTGGAGATCCCAAGTTGATCGGCGAGATTGCCCGGAATCCCGTTCTCATCGGTGGGCGGGGAACGGAGGCGTTGAGGCCTGTCGTGGGCGAGCACAGCCTGATAGCGCTCGAAGGCGAACGGCATCGCATTCACCGTGGCGTTCTGCTGCCGCACTTCTTCTCGGGCAATGCGGCAACAATCGACCGGGTCACCCGCAAATGGGCCGATGCGCTGATTCCACAAATCAACCGGAGCGAAGTCGTCAATGCCGGCGAGTTCCTGACCGGCATCACGCTGCATGCCATCATCGAACTGATCTTTGGTGAGATGCCCGAGAAGCGCCACCGCGAAGCATTCCAGTTGATTGATGCATGGAAATCTTCGTTCAGACAGGCGGCGATCCTGTTCTTGAAAATCTTTCATGTCAATCTCGGGCGTCTGTCGCCTTGGGGACGATTCCTTGCCAATCGTGCGCGGGTTCATGCGTTCATCCGGCAGCGACTGCTCGAAGTCCGGCATTCCCCGGACGGCTCCGTCTTCTCGCAGATCGCCCACGCCTCGCCCGAGCGTGGGGCGCCGTTGAGCGATGACGAGATCGTTTCGGAAACGGTGACCTTCCTGCTTTTCGGTCATGACACGACCGCGGCAAGCCTCGCCTGGACGCTGACCCACCTGCTTGGCGATGAGGCAGCAAGCGAACGCGCGCAACTGGAGGTCGAGACGGTTGGCGATGGGCCGCCTGAATCATTTCCTTTTTTGCGAGCGGCTATCGATGAATCCATGCGACTCTGCCCGGTGGTGGTCCACTTGACCCGACATGCCATCGCAGATACGCGGGTCGGCACGCATGCGGTTCCTCGTGATACGCGGGTGCTGCCATGCATGTATCTGGCGCATCGAAATCCGCAGGTGTTCGAACGCGCGGACGAGTTTTTGCCCGAACGCTTTCTTGTCGATTCATTCCACTATCGACACGCCTACTTTCCGTTCGGGCTGGGCGAGCGGGTGTGTGCCGGCATGCCGATGGCCTTGCTGCAGATGGTGCTGTTGCTCGGCAGCCTTCTTCGCCATGGCCGCTTCGCGTTGGCCGATCCAGCGAGAATCTTGCCTGTGCGCAAGCTCGTGATCATCGTCCCTTCCGGCGGTCCCCTGTTGAGGCGGATCGACTGATGGCCGCCGTTCTGGAAAATTCGGCAACCGTTCTGGTCATCACCGGCGGTCTCCTCAACGAAAAGGAGTCATCGCTCTGGCGTGCGCTGCGCAAGCAGGCGACCCAGTGGCGTGCCTCGGAGTCCGCCTGGCTGGACTTGAAGTCCAAGGCGATCATCGGAGAATCCATCGTGCAGGCCGGCTGGCATCGCCTCGTTGCCGGTCGACGCCTGGCCGCAGAGGCCCGAGAGTACTTGTCCCGTATCGAAAACCTGAATGTTCCAGAACTGACCGAAGTCGTGCTGACGACATTGCTTCGGGCAGAGGGAACTGCTTACGAAATTGCCACGGTCGACGATGTCTTTCGCAACGACCGGTCGATACGAGCCAAGCTCGCGGTCAGTTCGCTGGTCTTCCTGTCGACAACCTTGTTGCGCGATCTGGGCGAGGTCGAGCCGGTCTTGCAAAGGATCACTCGCGCCCACAATCGGATTGTCCTCGGGGGAGCGCTGGCGTCCATCCTTGCGGAGAAGGGCGATGGCATACCCGGGGTCGACATTCTTGCCGTCGGCTACGGCGAAATTCTCGTGCCGATCCTTGTCGCTTATCTCCGCTCCGGGTTCCGGACGTTGACCGCGCCACCACCGGCAAGTATCGAGCGGCGGCGACATTCGGTCGTTCTACGCAGTGGGGTACCGGCGACTCGTTCGCTCGATGCCCTGACCACTCCGGATTGGCTCGGGGCCGCTCGCGATCACGGTTGTCGCTTTCCGCTCGTGCACTACGAGAGCGTCCGCGGTTGTCCTTACCGCTGCAATTTCTGCAACTACCCCTATCTCTTCGATGACGAGAAATTTCGCTACAAGAGTGCCCGCAAGATCGCCGATGACTGGGAGCGCTATCGCGACGGACTCGGGGTAGAGTTCATCTCATGCCTCGATTCCTTGTTCACCCTCCCGCGTCGTCGCCTCGCGGCACTCTGCGATGAACTCGTCCGCCGAAAAATCGGAGTCAAGTGGATCTGCTATGCTCGCGCCAGCGATCTTGCCGATCGCGACGTTGTGGTCATGATGCGGGACGCAGGAGCGCATCAGGTTCAGATCGGCATCGAGTCCGGCGACCCGCAGATCTTGTTCAACATGAACAAGCAGTGCAACGTCGAGGAAAACGCCATGGCGCTCGACAATTGCCGGTCGCTTGGACTGACGAGCGTGGTCTCGCTGGTGGTCGGCTTTCCCGGCGAGACCGAAACGAGCCTCGCCACCACGTACCACTTTCTGCGCAACCACCCGCCGGATTTCTATTTCCTGGCCATCTTCAGTACCCGTGTCGCCGGGGTGCCCGTCCTCAACGATGCCAACCGGGAACGTTTTGGGCTGCACGTGGATTCCAATCCGAGAACCGTGGCCCCCTACTGGCATCATTCCAGCATGTCCGCCGCCGATGTCGGTCGCCATGTTCGCCGATTGAACCGGAAGCTGATTGAAAATCGTGTCGCGCTCAATGCGGCAACGTTCTATTCGGGATTGCTCCGATATTCAGCGTCCCAACGCAACGCGCTACTCGATTTTCAGAGAGCCTCGGTGAACGACCATCAGCTTCTGGCCCGTGGCTTTGATCTGCTGCATGGATGGATCGACCGGCGGCTGGCCGAAGACATGGCGCGACGGGAGGTCGGGTCGGCGTGTAATGCAAGCGAGGATGTTACATGGCACTCGATACGATGGCGGAGCCGGTGACGACACCGCTGGCGTGGGCGTGGCCGGACCGCGCGCGATGGACCGTCTTCCTGCGGCTGTATGCCCTGCTGACCTTGCTGTTCACGGCGGTCTATGGTGGTTCCAATTGGATCGCTACCCACTCGGGACGGGACGTGACCTTGCATTTCGCCTGGGAACTGACGATCCCGCTGATCCCGTCGGCGATCCTGATCTACTTTTCCATTGCCCTGTTGTTCTGGCTGCCACCCTTTGTTTGCAGCATCGACGGGCTGCGCGCCCTCGGTCGGCGTTTCGCACTGGCGACGCTGGTGGCCGGCTTGCTGTTCGTCGCCATTCCGGTTCGTAGCGGCTTTGCGCGTATTCCCCCGGAGGGCGCCTTCCACGCGGTGTTCTCCGCCCTGTGGCAAGTCGACGGTGCGTTCAACTCCATGCCGTCCTTGCACATCGCCTACAGCACCCTCGTGTTCTGCGCGCTCTCGGGTCGTGTCGCAGCGACGCACCTTCGGCTGCTTGGAGGCCTCTGGTTCCTGGCCATCTGCGCATCGGTACTGCTCGTGCATCAGCACCACCTCGCCGATATTGCCGGTGGTCTCGCGCTGGCCTGGGCCGCGGGGGCGATCGACCGACGCTGGCGACCGTCTAATCAGGTCTCGGTTCGGCCTTGAGGCGTTGTGGTGAGGGCGTGGTCGCCGGTACCGGCCCGCGCCACATGCGCAGGTACTGCTGCCAGATGCCGACCGGTGAGTACGCGCCGTTGCCGTTGCGTTCGAGTTCAGTCCATGGCAGCCAGGGCTTCTGGTGATGCACCAGGTCCCAGTTCCCTTTGAGCAGTATCCACGACATGGCCGGACTGACCCGCAGGTTCAGGGCGCCGTTGATGACGTGCCGCTCGGTGAAGGCGTGGGTGATGTATTGCCGCGTCGACCAGTTGAAGGCAAAGCAGGCGTACATGACCAGAACGTGCTGCCACGACAGGTCGAGAAGAGCGAATAGCGCAAGCCAGAATGCCAGGGCCAGCACGACCTCGATGCGGACGCGCCCGACCCCGTGCTCGGCGAAATCGTCGAACAGGACGGCGGTGGTTCGCGCCCGCCGGTAAGGTCCCATCCGCAAGAGCTTGGGGAAAGTTGCCAGCACCAGGGCGCCGATCGGAATCCAGGGCCAGAACAAGCCGGCGAGGAGGCCATACCATTGCCCCCACTTGATCAGCAGGTGATCCCCCGGGTAGTACAAGTCGAACATCTCATGGTCTGTCCGGTTGCAGCAGTGATGAACCGTATGCGTGACCTTGATCATCGAAAAGGGTACGGGAAACAGGAAGCAGACGAGTACCCCGAGCCAGCGGTTCCAGACCGGATCCGAGTTCAGATTGTCGTGTGCGGCTTCATGGATCAACGCGTAGTTGGTCAGCAGGACAAAGGAAAAGATCACTCCGATGAGTAGCGTCAGCCAGAGTTCGACACGCGATCCCAACCAGAGCAGGAGCAGCGCGATCGCATAGACAATCGTGATCAGCCCGATGTTGAGACGATTCTGGATCACCTTGTCGTTCCGTGGTGGGCGCGGCTGTCTACGTCGACTTGCGCGACAACCTCAACAGCAGCCAGGCGGCCAGCGCGCCGGCGCAGAGGCCGGCCAGCCCGGCAATCCAGACAAGCCGCTCGGCGTTGTTGAGGAGCGGGTTGTCGAACAAATTGGTCGAGAAGTGCAGCGCCGCGATCTTCCATTCGCCGTCCTTCTTGACGATGGTCGTGCTCCAGTTGGCATTGAGCGTGAACTTCATGCCGTCGGACAATTCGTAGCTTTCGACGGTCGTTCCCCATGCGATCGCGCTCTCGCCATGGAACACCGCCGGGCCGCCCAGTGTCGCCTTGACGTTGTAGGCTTTCACGATCGGCGTCGTACCCTTGATCATGCGGTTGTAATAGGCGCGAACTTGCTCGTTACCTTTCGACACCTCGCCGTTCTGCCAAGTCACGATGACGTCGGGGTGCATCAGTGCCGTGGCACCATCGATGTCGAGCGAATCGGTGGCCTTTTCGATCCGGTCGAGCAAGATGCGCAGGGCTTGTCGATCCTCGACTCGCCCCCCGGCCGGATCAAGAGGGGGCACGGTTGCCGCCCAGACGACGGCTGTGCTCAGGAACAACAGGGCCGAGAGGCAGTAATGCATCAGGTTTCGCATCTGTTTCATCTCCTGGGGGGTGTGGTGCTTGAACCTGCAAGCGGGCCACTCCGGTCGATATCCAGAATGACTATATATGCCGGCGCCGGAAAAATAGCAATCCGACGATGAAGCCGGCCAATGCACCGACCGCCGCTGCCAGGAACATTCCCCGGCGAGCCGTGTCGAGCATTCCGTTGTCAAAGAGATTGAACGAGTAGTGGACGGCCGCGATTCGCCATCGTTGCGCATCGTGCGTCAGGGTGGCCGTCCAGTAGGTGGTCAGGTCCAGGTCGAGGCCATCGGTGAACGCGTAGTGATCCCGGGAGCGGCCATGCGCAATGGCCGTCCCGCCATGCAACAGGATCTCCGGGGATATTTCGACAGTCGATTGCAAGGACTTGATCGACGGTGCGTAGCCGATCATCTTGTCGAGGTAGGCAGCCAGTGCGGCCTTTCCGACAACGGTTTCTCCATTCTTCGAGATCATCAGGTGGCTTTCGGTTGCACTATCGATCAGAGTCGTCCTGTCGCGTTCGCGAACCGCGCGCTCGACATTGGCGAAGAGCTCGTGGATTGCGCGCTCTTCGCCGGCGAGTGCCGGAGCCGCCAGGACCAGCGCGCTCGCAAACGCGGCCGTTCGCAGGTCCATGCGCTATTGCCGCCCGAGGTAGGCAAAAAAGCGATAGAGCATTGGTGCAATGTTCGGACCCCGAAAAAAATGGTCGTAGCCGAGGAAAGGAATCGTCAACCCGGTATCGATCACGGTGCGGCGACAGGCGACCATCCCGTCGTTCGGGCCGCGGTCACTGATCGCCCGGTACCGGTTGATCAGTACCTTGTGGATATGACTGGGCAAGGGAATTGCGGAAAGGTTGAACACCTTCATGTGCGGTGGCAGCCGCAATGGCTCACGCCAGTAGTCGTGGGTCGTCGAGAGTTCACGCAGGAGATCGAAGCGGGCGCCGAATGTGCGGCAGATGGCCTGGAATTTGAGTCGTCGCGCCGGTGTGGCGATGTCGTAGTCGGCGATGTCGCAACCCTCGACCAGGCCGCAGACATTGATCCAACCGGCGATTCGGTCGATTGCTGGGGCACCCGCGTAGTTCTGCAGGTAGGCGCGGAAGTCGGAAGCGCCCTTGCTGGCGGTGAGCAACCAGACCCGGTCGGCGTGTTCGCACTTGAGGTGATCGTGGATGATGCGCGCGTTCTCGGTGACGGTTCCCAAGCTCTTGACGGGGATCGTTTCCACTTCGAAGCCGCACGCTCTCGCGATGCCGATGGACAGCGCTGCATCGCCACCGATTTCCGGGTAGTGCTGGTAAAAGAGTGCGGGAACTACCAGGAGCTTGGCCTTGGTCGGAGTCGCTGCGCTAACAATGGGCTCGGCATTGATTCTGGACAAGAATTCGGCGTTGGCGGGTGCCGTGCGCAATGCCTCGTAGAGCGCCATCGTCGATACGTCGAGTCCATGCTTCCGCGTCAATTCGATCAGCTCCTCGACACTCGGAACGGTCCCGTCGAAGCTTCGGACCAACGGAGCGACTTCCTGTGCGAGGCGCACTTCATCGACCGGTGGCGAGATGTAGTGCCGGGCCATTCAGTCGCTCCGGACCGAGGGTATTCTCGACCAGCCGAATCGCCAAAGAAACGCGAGGACGGAAGAGTATTCGAGCCGTTGCGCGCGTACCCGCGCGGCGATCTTCGCGTGCAGGTCCGGCAAGCGGCTCCAGTGGGTCGACGGGGACAGGTGGTGCGCCGTGTGATATCCATTGTTGAGGCACAGCCAATTGCCGACCCGTCCCACGAAATCGCGCGAACCGCCTGGTACGCGACCGGGGAGGCAGGCATCGTGCTGCAAGAGGTTGATGCCGACCAGCATCGCCAGGCCCAGAGCCCAGGGCACAACGTCGAACACCAGAAACACTTGCCAGTCCGCCAGCACCCCGAGCAGGATGAAGGTCGCGAGCACCCGCTGTTCCCGACGGCGGCTTTGTTCGGCACGTGGCCCCAGTCGCGGCGCGCCGGGGTGCCGCCGTGCGATGAGCATGTTGATGCTGGCGGCGAGGATGAAGCGGATCAGGCGGACCCAGCCGATTCCCCGACCCGCGAGCTGCGGACGGATCCAGTCGCGTGGCCCGCCGGATTCGACGTGGTGATTGAGTTGGTGGGGCACGATGATGCCGCTTGCCGTATGGCCTCGGCAGATCGTGAGCACGAGGTTGAAGGCCTGGTTGAAGACACGGAGGTGAAACGTCGCATGGTGCATGTGGTTGTGGTTGGCAATGTTGGCGACGAAGCAAAGCACAGCCGCGATCGCGACCCAAGAGGCGGTCGACAGCGGACCGAGCGCCAGGACATGGGGCAGGACCAGCGCCGCGGTGGTAAACGCGACCAGCACCAGGGTTCGTCGGTCCTCGCGACAGCGAAGTATTCGCGGGAATGCCGATTGCCGCGTCACAGTACGGCGATCTCGGGTTGCACCGGTCGACCGTCGAGGCCGGGCAGGTCGGCGTAGCAGACGGTGTAAACCGTCATGGCATAGGACGAGGGGCGGAAGCGGACGATGATATTTTGCAGGTCCGGATCGCGGTCGGAGAGGCCCATCGTCAGCACCGGCGTGCTGCACTTCGCGAGTGCGTCGGCAACGAGCTCCTGCATCGGTGGGGCACGCTCCGCGTCGGCGGCAAAAAACGCCAGATATGTCTGGTCCACTGCCTGGCCAGGGCGTGGCAGCATGACTTGTCGGCGTGCTGCCGCGACCACGTTGTAGAGCGGTCGCAATGTGGCGAGCGGTTGGCGGTAAGCGCGGGCGACCACCTGCTTGTAGGAGTTCTGGTTCCACAGGGCCATGCATGCCGCAGGTTCGCCGGCCTCGTCGTGGCAGACGAAGAAATCGGCGCCGGTCGCATTCAGGGTCATCGGGTTCAGTTCCGGTGAGAACTGGCGTGACGCGGCGATGGTGTTGTGCCAGGCGCAAACTGCTGCGCCTTCATCCTGACGCATCGGGAGCCAGTGGCCTATCTCCTTTCCCCGAGCGCTCGACATGGCCAGCGCGATCACCTGGCCCGCCGCGACGTACTTCGGCAAGCCTTTCAGGTTCGCTTCGAGCAGGCGTCGGGCCGCCCGGTTTTCGGAAGCGATGCAGGTATAACAGAACTCGGCAACCCCGCTTTCATCGGCTGCAAAAGCCGCGGCATAACCGTCGCGCAGCGCCCGAACACGCCGTCGATACCCGGCGTCGATCCGTAGCGCACCGAGGTAGCCGATTCGTGCCGGATGGCCGTTGAGATGGACCGGATGTTCGGAACGCACGTACATGCCGACGGCGCGATCACCGTCACGCGCGATCATCGCCATGTCGCGGCCGAAGCGGTTCATTCCCGCGAAAAACGAGGGTTCGCGTTCGACGGCCATCGTCACCCAGGAGGCCATGCTGTTTTCACGCAGCAGCGCGCGCAGCTCGACGTCATCATCCTGGGTCGCGATTGTGAAGCGGATCATGTCGACTCGGCTATCCGGCCGGACCAGGTTTCGTCGCCGAGGGGATAGCCGTTGCGCCGTGACACGTCCTGACGATGCATCAGATTGATCGGCAGGTAGTTGCGTAGCATGAAGAAGTCACTACGGTTGCCCAGCGCCCGTTTCAGGATGCTCGGCCAGCCATAGAAGCGGCGGCGGGCCGTCAGGCAGCCCTCAGTGATTTCCTCTGGCTTCAGCTTTTGCGGCCGGAACGGCACCTCGTTGTAACGATACACGGGATCCAGCCACCAGGCCTCGTAACGCAGGCGGCCTTCTTCGTGCAGCCGGCGGTAGAGTGGAGTGCCCGGGAACGGTGTCATGTGGTTGAACGCCGCGATATACATGTTTTCCGAAATCGCCAAGTCCACGGCGGCGTCGAAGGACGACGCGACATCGTTGTCGTAGCCGAAGACGAAGGTGCCGTAGACCGCGATGCCGTTCCTGCGCAAGTTGGCGAGGGCGACGTGATAGCCGCCTTTCATCAGGTTGAAACGCTTGTTCATCTGCCGCAGATTGTCGGCATTCAGTGATTCGAAGCCGATCAGCACACCCTTGCAGCCACTTTTCGCCAATAGTGACAGGAACTCCTCGTCGTGGGCGGCATTGATGCTGATCTGGGTGATCCACCGGATGTCGAGGCGGGCAAGTTCGGGCAGCAGTTCCTTGCCGGCTTTGAGGTCGCCGGCAAAATTGTCGTCAACGAAAAAGAACAGGCGTTTCTGGCTCTTCAGCGCACGCAGTTCGTCGATGACACTGGCGATCGGGCGGTTGCGGTGGCTGCGACCGAAGAACGATTGGATCGAGCAGAACTCGCAGGGAAAACGGCAGCCACGTCCAGTCTCGACCAGCCCGATGGGCAGGTAACGACGGTCGGCAAACAGGGAGCGGTCGACGCGGATCGCTGCGAGGGGGCCTCGCTCGGCGATATAGCGCGGACGTAGCGTGTGGTACGCCAAGTCGTCGAGTACTTCGGCCCAGATGCCTTCAGCCTCGCCGACGACGACCGAATCGGCAAAACGTTGCGCTTCATCGGGCAGGGCGCTCGGGTGGAAGCCACCGACCACCACCGGTACGCCGCGCCGGCGATACTCGTCGGCGATCTGGTACGCTCGTCGGGCCGTGTAAGTCTCGACCGGCATGGCGACTGCGTCGCAGGAACGGTCGTAGTCGATCGTCTCCATGCGGTCATCGAAAAACGTCAGTTCGACGCTTTTTGGCGTCAGGCCGGCGAGCGTGGCAATCGGCAACGGCTCCATCTGCCAGGAGCGGATGTAGGACTCTCCGATACGGTGGCCGATCGCGGGCTGGATCAGAGTCAGCCGCATACGATCCTGGCGGTGCCTGCGATCTCGGGCGAGACTTGCGGTCGATTCATGATGTCGATGGGCCAATCGCAGTTGTAGAAGCGGTGAAGGTTGTGCGCATAGAAGCGATACCCGGCATTGGCCGTCAACGCCAACGGCCGCAGGTTTCCGGCCCGCCACAGTCGTCGGCCGATGGAAGACCAGCGGTAGGTTTGCTTCCAGGCTCGTTCATGGCCTTCGGCGAGTTCGCGTACCGACATGTTGCGCGGCTGGAAGACCACGTGCTGAGCGTCGTAAAGTGTCCAGTCGCGGGTCAGTATCCGCCCTTCGCGATCGAGTCGGGTGTGCAGGGGCGTTCCCGGGAAAGGCGTCAATACGGCGTAGCGTGGCAGGTCGATGCCGGCTTCGATGGCGATCTCCACGGTGGCGTCGAAAACATCCGTCGTATCGTGATCGAGGCCGAAGACGAAGCATCCCTGAATCGCGATCTCCAGTCGATGCAGATCATCGATCACCGTTCGGAAATCAACCGAGGCATTGAAACGCTTTCTGGAATCGCGCAAGCTTTCCGGTGTCACTGTCTCGAGACCGAGCAGAAGCCCTTTGCAGCCGCTCCGGGCGGCCAGTTCCATGAATTCTCGATCGTGTCCGATGAGCACCGTTGACAGGCCAAACCACTCGATCTTGAGCGGGATCAGGCGGGTGAATAACTCGCGAGCGTACTTCTTGTCCGAGATCAGGTTGAGGTCGACGAACAGGATTTTTTTCTGTCCGAATTGCTGGATGTCGCGGATGACCCAATCGATGGGCTTCTGATACTGTTTGCGCCCCCAGGCGGCGGGTGCGACGCAAAACTCGCAATCGTGGGCGCAGGACCGTGTCGCTTCGAAAACCGCCTGGGTCAGGAAACTGCGCGAATCGAAGAGGTCGCGTCGAGCGAAAGGCATTTCCGGTCGGTTGAGCGTGAAGTCAGCACCTTGGTGGTAGGCGGGCTGCAGGCAGCCGGCGGCGAAGTCACGCAGAAGCCGCGGCCAGCTGTCCTCGGCATAGCCAACGCAGATCGAATCGGCATGCTTTGCCGCTTCATTCGGGAGCAGCGTGACGTGAGGCCCCCCGAGTACGACGATCTTGCCGCGGGCACGGAAGTGTGCCGCGAGTTCGTAGGCGCGTGGTGCCGTACCTGTGATCACGGTCATGCCGATCAGCTCGGCGTCGATCTGGCTCGGCAGCTCGATGATCCCTTCGTCGTAGAGCGTGATCTCGGCGCCGAGCTCCGGCGGCACCAAGGCGGCGAGCGTGGTCAAGGTCAGCGGCTGGTAACGCAGCGACTTCTTGAAGATGCCGCCGCGGTGACGGTACAACGGACCTTTCGGCGATATCAGTGCGATCTTCATTGACGCTCCCGTTCGAAAACGTCCAGCCAGAATGGCTCGGGACGCAGTGTAGTCAGCTTGATGTCGCCGAGCCTGGCGCCGCGTGTCAGCATGGTTTTCTCGTAGACTGCCCAGGCGCTTGGCACTCGCAACGCGCTCGGAGGCGACAATTGGGCGAGCTTTCGTGCATAGGCGTATTGGGGGTTGTGGGACAATGCCGTGTCCAGTCGGGCCAACTCCTCGAGTGAGGTTTCGCTTTCGCGGATGAGAACGTAAGCACGTCGCCGTGCGTCGGGGATCAACAGCGAAAAGCCTGGAAGGGCGGAAAGCGCGGTCGCGACGAACGCCTCGCTCAATTTCTCACCAACAAGGTCGCAGTGCAGGCCGGAACGACCGACGAATCCGAGAATGGGCCGACCGGACGTTGCATGGCCGCGGCAGCAAACGATATCGCCGCTTCGATAACGGTAAAGCCCGCTCGCCGTGGTGACGACGACTTCGTAATCGCCGCCTTTCTCAAGCTCGTGCGAGAGAAAAGCGTGGCCGTCGCGCAGAAACTCGAAGAATCCGCTGGTGGCGAGTTCCGGTTCGCCATCTGCGTTGGGAACGGTAACGACGGCTTCGGTCGAGATCAATCCCTTCGGTTCAATGGCGACGCCGGGAAAACGGGCCGCGAGTTCGGCGGCGTAGGGCCGAGACGACCCGTCAGCCCAACAACTGATCACCTTCAAGCGGGGCCAGGCGGCGATTCCCACGTGATCTTCAAGCAGCGAGAGCAGGAAAGTCGGGCTCCAGACCGAAATGAGCTCGAGGTCCGAGGCGCGGAGAAGGTGTTTCAACGTCGTGTGGCGCCAAGTGGCGAGTTCGGCAATCTCGGAGACGGCATGCGGTACGGCGCTTCGTGTCATCAGAACCTGGCACATTGCCTCGTCGAGATACGCCGCGTCTGGCAGTCCGACCGGAATGCCAGCGATCCTTTCGGCCACGCGGGCGACCGGGCTGATCGAGAAATAAACGCTCCCGGTGATTGCGTGACGCTCCAGCGTTGCCGCGAGCCAAGGTGACACGGCCCGCCGAAAATCAGCAATACCGGCGGTGGAGTAGGGGATCAGTTTGCTGCCACCTGTGCTGCCACCGGTTCTCTCGTAGGCGCAGGGGCGACCGCGGAACAAGACGTCGCTCTCGCCGTCGGCGATGCGCTGCAACCAGGGTTCCAGGCTTTCGTACTGGCAGAACGGCACTTGTGCACGAAAGGCCTCGAGTGTGAGCGGACTGCCATGGCTACGCAGGTACGCGGTCGGCTGATTGATTGCCAGCAATTCGGTCAGCCAGGCAACACCGACGTCCGGTGCAACTGCCGGACGTCGTGCAGGCGCAGGCGAGACCGATGTCGCGTTCATCGCCGTATCGCGGGAGCGCGCTGGAAGAAACGCGCCGCCATTGGTTTCAGGTTGCCGACGGCAAGCTCGCAGACGCAGACCAGTTCGTTCCCCTGAAGATAACCCGGGTTGCGCGTGAGAAAGAAGCGGACATCCTGACGCTCGAGTTCGTCGCGCTCCGGACGCGCGATTGCCAAGCGCAGATGGCCGCGAGATTCGACGAACTCGACGACGCCCGTTTGCGGGTTGTAGTCGTCCCCGTAGCGAGCATTCGCGAGAAAATCCGCCAGCGGTTTCAGCGACTCGCCGTCGCTGTCTTGCCAGCAAGGGTAGAAGCGGCGGGCGAAGACCGACAGGTAACGATAGGTGCGATGTCCCTTGACCAGCAGAAACCAGTACAAAGGGCTTTCAGGCGCCGCGGCCTTGATGCCGCCGACGTGCTCGAGCCATGCAAAGGCCAGTTCGCGCTGGCCCCAATGACGCGGATCGACGATCGTGTCCCCGGAAAAGATTATTCCCGTAGGTCTCTTCTGCCACTCGACTCCAAAGTACTTGATCGTGGTGAAACCGACGAGTAAACCGCTGCTGAACACCAGCAGCGCATGGTCCTTTTCCATCAGATCGGCGCGGAACAGCGCCTCATTGCTGCCAGCATAGTTATCCAGGTACAGCGCCGCCATCTCGGCGATCCGGGTCTCGTCGAGTTCCCGGACACGGAGAATCTGCGACTGGTATGCAGATGCCGCTGAATTGCTTCGATCCCGATCCCGGATGGTGTCGATAGCTGTCGCATCGGTCATCGCCAATCACCTGTACTGAGCCGCGGCCTGGGCGGCCGACCATGAGAACTCGGGAAACTCCTCGAACATGCGGTGCAAGAACGGGAGCTTGGTGACCGCGAAGAAGGCATCATAGAAGTCTGGAGAGCCGGCAAGCGAGCGCACATCACGACGGAGATCGCCATGCATTGAATTCAAGTCAGGAAACTCGATAACCAGGCGATCAATGACAGCAATACCCGATCTCTTCGGGGCGAGGAACTCGCGCATCAGTCGGGCCAACATCATGCCGTTGATTTTTCGGGCCAGCGCAGAGCTGTTGGCGACCACGGAGCGGACGATCTCCGGGTACAGTTTGATGTGATGAACCTCATCGCGCAGATGCCGCAAGTGCACGGCCAAGAAGTTGGGCTCGATGACAACTCCTTCCTGTGCAGACTTGATGACGGCTTTTGAGAACTCCGCCGACGCTTCCTCGAGAAAAAATGCGAGCCAGATGACGAACGTCAATGTTTTCGGATGCGCGACGATGGTCTTCAGCAAGAAGCGCGCGATTGCCGATGGTCGAATGAAGAAATGGCGTCCGTTTGCATAAAGTTCTGGAATGGCTCGTCGGTTGATCGATTCGAACATGCATTGATGCCGCTCTTCGTCGTCAACCATTACTTGAAGCCGGTTTCGCAGTGACGGCTGTTTCACGGCGCCAGGCCTCAGCAATGCACGAGCAATGGCATTTCCGATTTCGTGTTCGAAGAAGATGAACTGCTCATTGACATGCGCAGCGTAGAGCTGGTTATAACGCAGACGTTGCGCGGGACTCAATCGCGCTAGTGCGGGCGTGTAGTAGAGCTGCGTCAGTGACTCGGGTACGAAAGGGAGGGAGAAATCGATACTCGTCGCCAATTGATCGAATTCGCCCTCTGGCGCGGCGAAACCGCGGTTTCTGGACACCTGAATTCCTCTTCTTCCATCGGGTTCTTTCTACACGAAACGATTATTGCATAAGAAGCCCAGACGCAAAGCGGCCACTGAGAGGTTGTGAAGAAATTCTTATGAGCAGGCCAGGATGCTAGGCGTGAGCGAGAAAAAGGCGATATATCAGCTTGATAAGCGATGAGTGAGCGAGTGGGCAACGACGCAGATTGGCTTCGCAGTAGCTTTATTCACAACCTCTGAGGTTGCCCCCGAATTTCGGAGTGCAGAGCTCAAGCCCGGAAAATGCCGGGAAGGAAAGAAAGATGAACGAGCAAATCAACCGCGGGAAGTACACGCTGGAGTTCACGCAAGAGGCGGTGCGGCAGGTGAAGGCTGGGCGAGCGCGTACGGCGCTTGATGCAGCGCCACGGCATCCGGGAAAAATCAACACTTGAGGCATATGTACAAATCAACGGCGATACGCACAGAAACGCAGAATTCGATTTCCTGAAACGTCAGTTTTTGGAGCAATGTTGAACCCGTCATGAGGTCGTGTTTCAATATGACGCTTTAACGTAGATATTCAGCATGACTCGTTTTGCGTTTGCGCCGAAATGCCTCTGTCTGGACATCGAGACCGCAATCGATAATGCGCTGGATATCCATAAGTTTGCCGCATGGCGAGCTGATACGCAGGCCTCTGTCGTCTTGCAGGGCAAACAGATTCCACTTGCCCTGGAAAAGATCGACGCTCTGACGGAGGGCGCTGCTTTTGTTCTCGGACACAATGTCGTTCGTCATGACTTGCCAGCACTGGCGACACGATTTCCAAGTCTCAGACTGAATCAGCTACCAGCGGTCGATACGTTGGCCTTGTCGCCGATTGCGTTTCCGGCGAATCCGTATCACAGCCTCGTCAAAGACTATAAATTGGTGCGTGATGCGCGCAATAATCCCTTGAAGGATGCGCAGCTATCGCTGAGGCTTTGGCAAGATCAGTACGCGGCTTTCGAACATCTCCATCAAACGTCGCCCGACGAACTGGCTTGCCACCACTATTTCTTGACCAGGGGAAGCAAGGGTGGTGTAGGCAGCTTTTTCGCCAAACTGCGCGGCGCGATGCCGCCCAAGGCATCGGCGGTCAAAGATGCGGCTGTCCGGCTGACGCAGGGAAAGGTTTGTCCTCGACATCTCGAACCGTTGCTCAACCAATCCTTGCAAGACGTCGATGCCGGGCTGGCCTTCTCGTATGTCTTGGCTTGGCTGCGTGTCAGTGGTGGAAATTCCGTACTGCCTCCCTGGGTAAGACTTCAATACCCGGCAACGACAGCGTTCATTCAGCAGCTTCGCGAAACCCCCTGTGATGATCATCAATGCCCTTATTGCGCGCTTTACCTGAATCCGTTTCATGAGCTGGATCGGTACTTCGGATTTGCCAGCTTCAGGCCCGAACCGAAGAACGCCGACGGAGGGTCGCTGCAGGAGGATATCGTCAGATCTGGATACGCAGGAGAGAGTCTTCTGGCCATTCTGCCGACTGGTGGCGGCAAGTCGATTTGCTATCAGTTACCCGCGCTCTCGCGTTATTGGCGTAATGGCAGTTTGACGATTGTCGTTTCACCGCTCCAGTCTTTAATGAAGGATCAGGTCGATAACCTGGTCAAAGCCGGGATCTACAGTGCTGCAACCTTCAATGGGATGCTCACGATGCCGGAACGGCACGAGGTTCTCGAAAAAGTCCGTTTGGGTGATGTCGGAATCTTGCTCGTTTCCCCGGAACAGTTTCGCAATCATGTGTTTGTCGAAGCGATTCGGCATCGTCGGATTGGCACCTGGGTGCTCGATGAAGCCCACTGTTTATCGAAATGGGGCAACGATTTCAGACCTGACTATTGGCATGTTTCGCGGTTCATCCGTGAACGTTACGGTCGTCAATCTCACGATGTGGCACCCATAAGTTGCTTTACGGCTACAGCCAAGCGCGAGGTGATCGATGACATTCGTCACCATTTTCAAGAGTCTCTCGGCATAGAGCTGAAAGTTCTCGACGGCGGGCATGAACGGAACAATCTCCACTATGAGGTCATGGCGGTCAGCAAACCTGAAAAGCCAGCCCTGGTCCATCGTCTGCTGGAAAAGGAATTCGGCGACCCCGCCAAAACCGGGCGCGAGGACGGTGCCATCGTATTTACTTCTGCTCGCAAGAGAGCCGAAGATCTGGCCGGGTTTCTCAAAGACATGGGCTGGGCTTGTGCGAATTTTCATGCCGGGCTGGAAGCCGGGGTCAAAGCGGATATTCAACAGGCGTTCATTAAAGGTGACTTGAAAGTCATCGTGGCGACCAACGCCTTTGGAATGGGGGTGGATAAGCCCGACGTGCGGATCGTGATCCACGCCGAAATTCCCGGCTCTCTGGAAAATTATCTTCAGGAGGCTGGACGGGCGGGGCGTGATCGCCAGGACGCGCGCTGCGTCTTGCTCTACGACGAACAGGATGTCGAGAATCAGTTCAGCCTGTCCGCTCGATCGAGGTTGTCCCGCCAGGACATCGCCGGTATTCTGAGAACCCTGCGTCGATACGCCGGCAAAACCAGGAACGCCGAAGTCGTCGTGACGCCCGGGGAGATTCTGTCCGATGACGAGTTGGAAACCAGTATCGAGGCCGCGAGTCTGGATGCGGATACCAAAGTGCGGACGGCCGTGTCATGGCTGGAGCGTTCCCGCTTTCTCGAACGTAATGAAAATCACACCCGAGTCTTCCCTGGCAGCCTCAAGGTGCCGAAC
Organism: Accumulibacter sp.; assembly: GCA_031732795.1. Lineage (GTDB taxonomy): Bacteria > Pseudomonadota > Gammaproteobacteria > Burkholderiales > Rhodocyclaceae > Accumulibacter. The sequence continues at coordinate 24,709 of JAVMKC010000029.1, forward strand.
TTGGAGGAGGCGGAGAAGCGACTGCGTCGGGTCGATCTTTCAGAGGATCTGCTTGGCAAATACCGCAATCTCGTTTCGGCGCTGATCAATACCCGGGATGACGAGGGAATCAGTACCGATGACCTGATGGTGGCCCTCGGAGCGAGCAGTAATGAAGTGATCCGTATGCTTCATCAACTGGAGCGGCTGGGGGTGCTCAGCAACGATTTGTCGTTCACGGTTTTACTCCGCAAAGGGGTCAAGGACGCAGCCCAGGAGCGTTTGCTTCGTTTGGTCGCCATGGAGAAAGCGATTCTTCAATTGCTGCCCGAACTGGCGCCGGACGCCGATAACGGGGAATGGCAGGATGTCAATCAGCGAGAGCTCTGTCAGGGACTGAAAAATCAATCGGGCATCGATTTCATTCCCGCCGATCTGATGAAGGTTCTCCATTCTCTCGCCCGGCCATTTGGCGAGGGAGAGAAGGGGCGCCGGGCTTCAATCACTGTCAAGCTGGTTCGTCGGGAACTCCTGAAAGTCCGTCTGCTCAGATCGTGGGCCAACATCCGCGAAATTGCCGAAAAACGGCGTGCCGTCGCCGGTGTGCTTCTACAGTTTCTGTTACGGAAGCTCGACGAGAAAGTGCGCGGTGTCGACTTGCGGGTCGAATGCAAGATGGGTGAACTGGCTGATGCGCTCAAATCCGATCTCGAGCTTGGCCCTCAGGTAAAAGACGACCTGACGGCGATCGATGCGGGCTTGCTTTATCTCCATGACAATGGTGTCTTGATTCTTGATCGGGGGAAAGCCATTTTTCGCTCGGCGATGACCATTCGGATTTTCTCGGAAGAGCGCCGCGGGTTTACGAACGCCGACTTCGAACCACTGAAAGAGCATTACAACGAGAAAAACTTTCAGATTCACGTCGTCCACGAATACGCGAAACTCGGGTTGAAGAAGCTCTCCGAAGCGCTGAATTTCGTGCTGGCCTACTTTTCCCTGTCAAAGCTCGACTTCATCCGCCGTTACTTCGCCGGCAGAAAAGAAATTCTCGATCAGGCAACGACCGAAGAATCCTACCGGCGGATCGTTGAATCTCTTCGTCATCCGATTCAGCAGCGTCTGGTTTCTGATAAGACGGATACGAATCGTCTGATTCTTGCGGGGCCGGGTTCCGGGAAAACCAGAGTCATTGTCCACCGCGTGGCTTATCTCGTTCGTGTCCTGCGCGAGCCGCCGGGCAGCATAATCGTTCTCACATTCAATCGCGGGGCGGCCTGGGAAATTCGCCAGCGTCTGAGAAATTTGATCCATTCCGATGCCGGTGCGGTGACGGTGTTGACCTATCACGCGTTGGCATGTCGATTGACCGGGACGAGTTTCGCGAATCTGGCTGAGCAAGTGCAAGTGACCGCTGAAACGTCATCGATCAGCCTTGACGGCGTACTCGATAAGGCGATTGCTTTGTTGCAAGGCAAATCAGATTTGGAGACGAGTGATGGCGACGAACTGCGCGAACGTCTATTGGCGGGCTATCGCTATATTCTGGTCGATGAATATCAAGATATCGATCAGCGTCAATATGATCTGATCAGCGCACTGGCCGGCCGGCAGACGGCTGATAAAGATGCACGCCTGACCCTGTTGGCGGTCGGGGATGACGATCAAAACATTTACACCTTCCGAGGTACGAGCAACGAGTTCATCCATCGCTTTCAGACGGACTATCAGGCAAAGATTGACTACTTGCTGGAAAACTATCGCTCGAGCGCGAACATCATTGCCGCAGCCAATGCCCTGATTGCTCCGCATCCACATCGTCTGAAGATCGATCGCCCGATTCACATAAACCACGCCAGGAAGAGCGACCCCGCTGGCGGGCCATGGCAGCGATGGGATCCGATCGTGCAAGGGCGTACGCAAATACGCGCTGTCCCTCCTGATCGGGTGGGTCAGGCCGTGGTGGTCATGCAGGAACTGTTACGCCTGAAGTCCTTGGCGGCCGACAGCGATTGGGGGGATTTTGCGGTGCTGGCCAGGAATCGTGCGACCCTGGATCCATTCCGAGCCTGGTGTCATCAAAACAATGTCGGCTATGGCATTTCAGATAAGGAGAGTTCCGGCCCGCGCTTTTTCCAAACTCGGGAAGCCTGTCTGTTGCTGGACATGTTGCGATCGAAGCCGCATCGGCGTCTCAGGTCCCGTGGTTTGATGCGCTGGTTCGAAATGCGGTTCGCGGGTCAGTACCATGACAATCCTTGGCTGAATCTGCTGGGGCTGTTTGTCGAGGAATTGTTCTGTATCTGGGGGGATATTCCGCTGCCAAGCAGCACTATTACCGATGAACTCCATGAGTTTGGCGCGGATGCGGTGAGATCGGACCGCGGAAGGCTGACGCTTTCCACCGTGCATTCAGCCAAAGGAAGAGAATTCAAGCATGTCGTCATTCTGGACGGCCTGGATTGGACCAGTTCCAGCGACGATGAGCGGCGCCTGTACTATGTTGGCATGACGCGAGCCAGGGAAAATCTCATCCTTTGTCAATCCGCCTCGGCGTCGAATCCATTTTCCGAGGGAATCAACGGCAATGGCGTGATTCGTTTCCCGCTGGCGGCGACCGTGACCAGACCTGAGGCCTTGGCACTCAAATACTTTACTTTGGGGTTGGCCGACGTCGATCTTGGCTACGCCGGGCGTTTGGAGGAGCAGCACCGCATCCACCGCGTTCTCGCAGACTTGACGCACGGTGAGAAACTGCAAATTTTCCACACTAAACGGGTTGAAATCAGAGTGCCCTCATCGGAGTTGTCGATTGGCGCGTTGGCCAAAAAATTCAAGATGCCTGAGGGCCGGCTTGTCGAAGCGAGACTTGATACCTTGGTTCGCCGATATAAAAAGCAATCCGCACCCGGATTCGCGGAGAGGATGCGAGTGGAACACTGGTATGTGCCGCTGGTGACGCTCATCATTTTGCCTGAAGCAGAGACTCGGCAGAGGGCTGCTCCAGAATTCCTGACCGCAGGATAAGCCGTGATCGTGACCGTGACCTTGCTCCTTCGAGCGGCGGCTGACGCGCCCGGACAGGAACGAGAGATGGGTTGCGCTGAACGGTCGAAACCTGCGCTTCCTTCACTGAGCCCTCCGATTGCGCCGGGCGTCATCGACCGGTCAGGCGTTCGAGAGCGTCTGAATAGCGATTGCCTTGCACGCTGATTTCCGAGACCGAACGATCGATTTCTGCCAGTTCTTCGGCATTGAGAATGATCGTTGCCGCTGCCAGATTCTCGTCGAGTCGATCGAGACGACGGGTGCCGGGAATGGGTACCAGCCAGGGTTTTTTCGCCAATAACCAAGCCAGAGCGATCTGTGCCGGGGTGGCATTTTTCTGGGTCGCCAGCCGAGACAATACGTCGACCACCACCTGATTCGCCTGCCGGGCCTCCGGCGTGAAGCGCGGCAATCCCTGGCGGAAATCCGACTCGTCGAAAGCGGTGTGCGAATCGATCTTGCCGGTCAGAAAACCCCGGCCGAGTGGACTGTAGGGAACGAAGCCGATACCCAGTTCTTCGAGCGTCGGCAGCAACTCCGTTTCTGGAGAACGCCACCATAGCGAATATTCACTTTGCACGGCCGTCACCGGCTGGACTGCGTGTGCCCGACGAATTGTCCCGACACCCGCCTCGGACAAGCCGAAATGCCGAACCTTTCCCTCACGGATCAAATCCTGCACCGCACCGGCTACGTCTTCGATCGGCACTTCTGGATCAACACGATGTTGGTAGAACAGATCGATCACCTCGATCCGGAGACGTTTCAACGAAGCTTCGGCCACCGCCTTGAGATGTTCGGGGCGACTATCCAGTCCTGACCATTTCGGACCACCATTAGGGTCCAGCTTGAAACCGAATTTGGTGGCGATGATCACTTGTCCGCGATAAGGCGCCAGTGCTTCACCAAGCAATTCTTCATTGGCAAAGGGGCCATACACCTCGGCGGTATCGAAGAAAGTGACGCCACGTTCGACCGCCGCGTGCAGCAAGGCGATCATCGATTTTTTATCCGGTGCGGGGCCATAAGCGAAACTCATTCCCATGCAGCCCAGTCCGATTGCTGAAACTGACAAGCCACTCTGGCCCAGTGTGCGTTTAATCATCGAACGATTCCTTTCATAGGTGGAAGAGGCGACCGGCTCCTGTTGATCTCATCATGGCGCGGGCCTTGGCTAAAGAATGCGACTGGCGATTGTTACGAGTGAGCAACCAAGATCGGTTCATTGTATCGAAGACCTCGGGGTGACGATGGTCAATCGATTCAAGTTGATCGTTTTGAAGTGATTGTGTGAAAGCAAAGTAGAGATGCCCGGTGTGGGTGCGGCGGGTGTTGGCTTTCAGGATCTGGCCAATTAACACGCCCCTGAAAGCCGCGGCGTAGGATCGCGGTGCCAGGGGAGGTTCGGGGCGGGCCGGGTCGAAAACCTTGCAGGGCAAAATTTCCTCGCCGTGCAGCAGTTCGATGCGCGGACCAGGATAGACGACGATCCCCGGGTTTTCCCGCCGTGCATGGTGCGACGAGCCGTCCGTCTGGAGGATGTGACGCTGTCGCTTGAACGACAGGAGCAAGTTTTTCGAGAGCGTGTGGCGGTGGTAAATCGCGCAGATCTGCGCCAGTCCAGAGGGACGATAGGCAACATGAACGTCTTCTGCGGTTTCGGACAAGCCAGCGAAACGGGCGTTGTGGCTGGCCGGATATTCGGGGAAGAAGACATTGGCTGCCGTCTGATGACTGATGTCGGCCAACCGCAAGGCTTTGACCGGTTGCTCCTGCAAGGTCTGAAAGAACTGTTCTATCCGCCTTTTGGCTTGCGGGACCAGGGTTTGGAGACCGGCGGTGCTGATCTTCCTCGTTTATCTCGATCCATTCCAACACCGGAATTTCCGTTCTTCATTGCAGTGGACATTTCTAACTCGCGCTTACAAATCGGTTGTTACGCCTTGACCGTACAAGGTTATTGAATCTATAGTCCGCCCATGACCGATGAACTCAACGCCCTTGAATCCAGGGTCGCCGAGGTCGTCGCTCTCTGTTCCCGCTTGCGGACCGAGAACGACACCCTTCGCGAACAACTGGTCGCTGCTCATGCCGATACTCAACAGTTGACCGAACGCATGACCGCCGCTTGCGCCCGTTTGGAGCTGCTGATCCAGCAGATTCCCGAAGCCAAGAACTGACCCTTCCGACCGATCCGATGTCCAAAGAATCCAACTTTCTCGATATCCATTTGCTTGGCAAGGAATACCGCGTCGCCTGCGAACCGGAACATCGTGAGGCCCTGCTCGAGGCCGCCGCAATCGTTGATGCCCGGATGCGTGCTCTTGCCGAAAAATCCCGTAACAACCAGCCGGAACGCTTGGCGGTGATGACCGCATTGAATATTGCCCACGAATTTTTGGCTCAAAATAAATCGCCGCACGAAACACATGAAAAAATTGAATCCGCCGAAATAGTGGTGGACTTTGCATCGGTAAGAGGTAGAATTTCCCATATGGAGGCGGAACTTGCGGCGGTACTGCAAGCCGGTCAATTGGCCGACAGTTGAACCTGCCAAGAGTGACGATTTCTCCGAGAGCGTTCCCTGCGGTGTTTGTTAAGGTCATAGATTCCTTGAACCAATGCTGATTGGCATCGGTCGCGGACCATGGAAACCGCTGTTGTGTGCGCCCTTTACGGGTGTACCTGATGCGGAAGGAAAGTGACCCCTCTGAACCCAGGTTCAGGATGCCGGCCTGACGGCACTCGCGGGGACCCCCAACTGAAACGCGGAGCTACGGGCTCCGCGTTTCTTTTTGGTCGGGCTTGTTTCTGCTTATCGATCGAGATCGTGTTCGCCGGACAAACGCAGCATCTCGCGCCGTGTTGCGTCGCGCAGCGCGACCGCTGCCTGCCAGTCGTTGCCGGTCGGACTGAGCACGGCGCCGATGGTCAAGCTGATTTTGCCGTGACGCGGCAGCCAGTTCTGGTCGCGCAGCACCTGTCGCGTCCCCCGCAGACCGGCCACGACCACCGGGACGCCAGCCCGTGCCGCGGCGACGAACGCTCCCATTCGGAACGGTTTCAAGCCGGCTTCACGGGAGAAGGTTCCTTCCGGGAAGAGCACGATCTTGTCTCCTCGTTGCAGAGCGGCAACGATTTCGGCAACGTCTTCGGCCCCTTTGGTCGCGACGAAACGTTCGACGAACAGTGTTCCCAACGCCTGTAGAAAGCGATGGATCAACGGTTGTTCAACGAATTCCCGTTTGGCGACGAAGCGGTGGCGTCCGGCGGGCGGTAACGCCGCGCACAGGACCAGGCCGTCGAGATAACTGCAGTGGTTGACCAGCAATAAATGGGATTGGTCCGGTAACAACGGCCGGTTTGCTGACCGGGAAACGTCGACCCGTAATCCAGTCAGTGCCAGAGCCCATCGCGCCGCGTGGTGCACCAGATGATGTGCCAGATGATGTGTGATGAGCGATCCCAGCAGAATGATCAGTCCCGCAATCGGCAAACCGATGATCAGCAGTACCGTCCAGCACCAGCCGGCATAAAGATAGCCGCCGAGCAGACGCCCGGTATTCACCAGCCAGCCTCTGGCGGTGGCCAGTGCCAGCCGTAAACGCGGCGCCTGACCGGGAGGTGTGGCCGTGTCCACCAGCCGTCCGCTTTCGAAAAGCTCGCGCATGGCGTTGCGACGGATTTTGCCGCTGGAGGTTTTGAGCACCGCGTTCAGCGGAGCGAGAACGACTTCGTCCACCGGCGAGTCGACGACCGCGAGGGCCAGTTGGTTGATCTGTTGGCGGAGTTGCTGGCGGATCGTCGGGTCGCTTTCTCGTGTTTCCGCCGCCACCACCAGCCGCTCGGCGACCCCGAAACGGTCGGCGCTGGCAAATACCGCGACACAACCTTGACGGATCCCCGGCAGGGTGCCGACCGCTTTTTCGAGTTCGTATGGATACAGTTTGCGGCCGCCCCGGATGATCAAGTCTTTGACCCGCCCGGTGAGATAGATTTCACCGTCGAACAAATAAGCGAAGTCGCCGGAATCGAGCCAATCGCCATGAAACAGAGCCTGGGTCGCCTCTTGATTTCGATAATAACCGGTGGTCGCCGAAGGCCCCTGGAATTGCAGCCGTCCGATCTGTCGCTCGCCAAGCGGCAGATCATTGTCATCGACGATCCGCAAACGATGCCGTGGCAGCACGCGGCCGCATGACGGCACGGCGACCGCCCCGTTGATATCACCAGACACTGGTTGCGCGGTCTGCCGGCCGGCCAGGGCCTGTCGATCGATCCAGTCGATGCGCGGCCCGCGTTGCAGTGGCGGAAACGCCAAGCCTACCGAGCATTCGGCCAGACCGTATACCGGTGTGATCGCCTCGGTCGCCAAGCCGTAGGGAGCATAACGTCGGGCGAAGACGTCCAGCGTTGCCGGGCTGACCGGTTCGGCGCCATTCAATGCCAGTCGCCAGGAAGACAATCGCACCTCGGCCAGATCGGCGTCCGATACTTTGTTCGCGCACATTTCGTAAGCGAAATTCGGTGCCGCCGAAATCGTCGCCCGATGCTGCGAAATCATCTGCAGCCAGCGTGCCGGCCGGGTCAAAAAGCTGAAAGGCGACATCAGCACCAGCCGCATTCCGAAGTACAAAGACCCGAACCAGGCGCCGATCAAGCCCATGTCGTGGTAAAGAGGCAGCCACGAAACGAAGACATCGTCACTGCCGACTTCGATCGCCTCGCCCATTGCCCGCAAATTGGCCAGCAAATTGGCGTGACTGAGCATCACGCCCTTGGGGTCGCCGGTGCTGCCGGAAGTGTATTGCAGAAAGGCGAGATCCTCGGCGGTGCAACGGTAGAGCAGTTCGATCGGTTCGGCATCCAGTTCGGCGCAGGTGAGCACCTCGCGTAGCGTCGATACCTCGGCGCGCAGCATGGCCGCCGTCGCCTTGCCCTGCGGCACGGTAATCAGCAGTGACGCTTCGGCGTTGCGCAGAATCCGCGCATGCCGGCGCAGATGGTCGTCGATTTGCGTCAGACGCGCCGGCGGATAAATCGGCAAAGGTATCCCGCCGGCCAGCAGCACCGCGAAAAATCCGACCAGATAATCGCGGCTGGTCGGCAGCATCAGCGCCACGGTCTGACGCGGCGTCAAACCGCGGGAAACCAGGCCGGTGGCCAGGCGTCGCGCCAGGGTCAGCAACTCACCGTAACTGAGTGTCAGCGTCTGGCCGAACTCGCCGCTCTGGTTTTCGCCGTAGAGCAACACGTGCGGACGATCGGGATGCCTTCCAGCGTGCCATTCAATAACCTCGACTAGCGTCGTGGCGTCGTCCGGTAGGCTTTGCAGACGGTCGGCCTGGACGATTTCCGGCATCAGCCGCAGGGCTGACGAGTGATCGGCGGCGACCAGATGACGCCAGAGATCCAGCGGCGTCTGCGCGTCGGTGAGTGCCGCTTCGGGCAGGGACTTGCCGAACTCGCTGCCCAGGCGCAACAGCAACTCGACCCGCGCCAGACTGTCGAGACCAAGATCGCGGCCGAGTTGACTGTTCGGCCGGATGTCCGTCTGCCGTCCCGGACGCATTTCCGCAACCAGCGTGCCGACGACCTGCAACACTTGCCGCAGCACCTGCTCGGCGTCGGCGGACGAATCCGCCGATCCAGGCGGAACGTCCTGAGACTGGCGACGCAGACTCATGATCGGGGTGCGAGAACGAAGTCGATCCGGCCGCTTTCCAGATCGGCGCGTACCAGTTGCACCTGCAATCGATCGCCGAGGCGGAAGCGGCGGCCGGTGCGTTCGCCGACCATCTGGTGGCGGAGATTGTCAAACTGGAAGTATTCCTCGCCGAGCTCGGAAACGTGGATCAGTCCTTCGACATAGACGGTATCGAGTGCGACGAAAATGCCGAAGGAAACGACCGAAGCGATCGTTCCGGCAAAAATTTCGCCGATCCGGTCGCGCATGTAGTAACACTTCAGCCAGTTGGTCACATCGCGGGTGGCTTCGTCGGCACGACGTTCGGTCATCGAACAATGCTGACCGAGTTCCTGCCAGTTCCCTGGCGTATACCCCTGCCCGACCAACGCCGCCTTGATCGCCCGGTGGACCAGCAAATCGGGATAACGGCGGATCGGCGAGGTGAAGTGTGTGTAATGGTCGTAGGACAACCCGAAGTGTCCGACATTGTCGGGACTGTAGACCGCCTGACGCAGCGAACGCAGCATCGCCGTCTGCAGCAACTGGGCATCCGGGCGCGTCTTGATCGCCTCGAGCAGTTTGGCGTAGTCCTTGGCCTTGGGGTCGTCACCACCGCCGAGGATGATGCCGAACTCTTTGAGGAAATTGCGCAGGTTCTCGAGCTTTTCCGGGGTCGGTCCTTCATGGATGCGGTACAGGCAGGGCTGCTTTTGGGTCTGCAGAAAATCGGAAGCGCAGACGTTCGCCGCCAGCATGCATTCCTCGATCAGCCGATGCGCGTCGTTACGCTGCGCCGGAACGATGTTGGCGATCTTTCCCTGGTCGTTGAACAGCATCACCGTTTCGATGGTTTCGAAATCGATGGCGCCGCGTTGCTCGCGGGCCACGCGCAGGGTGCGATACACCGATTCGAGCGCTTGCAGGTGCGGCAGCAATTGCCGGTGGCGATCGGCGACCGGTGCCTCGACGCCGCTCAACCAGTCCCATACCTGCTTGTAAGTCAGCCGGGCGCGTGAACGGAAAACGGCATGCTGAAAAGCATAGGCGCTGATTTCGCCATTGCCGGCGATTTGCATCTCGCAGACCATTGCCAAGCGGTCGACGTCGGGATTCAGCGAGCAAAGCCCGTTGGACAGCTTTTCCGGCAGCATCGGAATCACCCGTCTCGGGAAATAGACCGAATTGCCGCGATCGCGGGCGTCACGATCGAGCGCCGATTCCGGTTGAACATAGTGACTGACGTCGGCGATGGCCACCACCAGCCGCCAGCCGTCGCCACGGGCTTCGGCAAAAACGGCGTCGTCGAAATCACGCGCCGTTTCACCGTCGATGGTCACCAGCGGCAGCTCGCGCAGATCGGCGGCACCGCGCCAGTCCTGCGCGGCGACATCGGCCGGCAACGCTTCTGTCTCGGCCAGCGCTGCCGTCGAAAATTCGAAGGGCAGTTGATGCTTGCGCAAAGCAATCTCGATCTCCATGCCGGGATCGGCATAATTACCGAGCACTTCGACGATTCGCCCGATCGGTTTGGCGTGCCGGTCGGGTTGCTCGATGATCTCGACGTTGACCACTTCGCCGGCCCGCACCGAAACGCCTTCGGTTGGCGCGATCAGGATATCCTGATTGATCCGCCGATTCTCCGGCACCACCAGCGCGATGCCGTGCTCGATCAACACCCGCCCGACGACGGTGCGGTTCGCCCGTTGCAGAACTTCGACGATTACCGCCTCGCGACGCCCCTTACGGTCCACGCCGACCACCCGCACCAGCGCGCGGTCGTGGTGTAAGACCTTGCTCATCTGCCGCGCTTCGAGAATCAGATCGTCGCTGCCATCGTCGGGAACCAGAAAGCCATAGCCATCCGGGTGCCCCTCGACCCGTCCAGCGATCAGACTGGCCCGTTCGGGAACGATGTACGCCGCTTTGCGGTTGCGCATCAATTGCGCTTCACGCTCCATGGCCCGCAGACGCCGTTCAAAGAGATCCTCCTCGGCCGGCTGGACGTCGAGCAGCGCGCACAGTGTCTCAAAACTGACCGGTTTACCCTGTTCTTCGACGGTCTGCAGAATGTATTCGCGTGAAGGCAATGGCAGATCATAGCGTTTCCTTTCGCGTTCGAAATATGGATCGGCCAGACGCACCGCCGACAGCCTGTTGTTTGACATTTATTTGGCTTCCTATAGAATTCGGACTTCGCTGGAAATGCCCAGGTGGCGAAATTGGTAGACGCGCTAGGTTCAGGTCCTAGTGGTGGCAAC
>JAVMKC010000030.1:0-6381 GCA_031732795.1 Accumulibacter sp.
TACTTGGGAGAAAATTCTACTTTTAACTGCCGCTAATTTCCGGGGGGATTACCGTTCCCCGCAGCGTCACGTTGCAGCGGTTGCCATCCCAGACGTTGCCCCACGGCCAGACGCGGTCATCGCCGCCGCGCGCCGCTTTCTCCCACTGCGCTTCGCTCGGCAAATGTTTACCGCACCATTCGGCGTAGGCGAGCGCGTCGTTCCAGGTGACATTGACCACCGGGTGCCGCGCCATCCCCGGGCGGAACGCCTCGCGCCATGGGCCTTGCGCGCGGTAGCCGGTGGCGTCGACGAAAGCTGCATACTGCGCGTTGCTCACCGGGTAGCGGTCGATCCAGTACGCGGACAAACGCAAGCGATGGCGCGGTTTTTCATCGGCAAAGCCATCGTCGCTGCCCATCCAGAAATCGCCGGCGGGAACGTAGGCCAGCGGCTGGCCGAGCGTTTCGAGCAGCGCCAGGATGCGCGGGCGCTGCCCGACGCCCGCTCCAGGCAGACCGGCGTGCAGCAGGCGCAGCGTTTGCCCGAAATCGGCGAACAGCGTCTGCTGCGTCGCCGGGTCGCCGGCACGGGCCAACGCCAACAGCGCCGAGCGGGCGAGGTCCGGGGGGGCGGCGTCGGCCAGCGCCGCCAGCAGAATCTCGTTCGCTTGCCCGCCGGCCAGTTCAGCGAGTGCGTCGGCCGCCGCCTGTCGGTCCGCCGCGTCGTCGTGCAGGCGTTCGGCCAAGTCGGCGACGATGGCCTGCGCGGTGGCGGCGAACTCGCCCGTCCCCGGATCGCGCGCGTCGGCCAGGCAGCCGGCGGCGAGCAACAGATCGGTACGCCGCAGCGCGGCGAGCAGTTGCGGCGCTGGCGGCGCCATCGCCACGTACAGGCGGATCACCTCGCGCCACCACGCTTGGCCGAGCTGCGCCAGCAACTCGCCGCCGGCGTCGCGGGCGAGGAAATCGCACGCCGCAAAGTATTCCTGGAACGAGAGGTGGACGAAATCGTAGGCCGAGCGCGATTTGCGACGCAGCAGCCCGCTGTGCGCGAGAATCTCGTCGAGCAGCGCCTGGGCGTCGCCGATGGCGATGCCCGCCGGTGCGCCACCGACGATAGCGCTCGCCGACGTACCATCGGTTCGGGAAAGCGCCGCGCGCAGATCGTCCACTTCGAAGACGCGCGCGCCTTGGCGCTGCAAGTGGGCGGCCAGCGTCATCAGCGCGCGCTGTTTCTGTTCGCGGCCAAAGCGCGCCGCACGGTCTACGCCGCGTCGCTGGTCCCAGAGTTCGCCGAGCAGTTCGACGCATTGCGCGTACACGTCGACGCGCCGCGCTGGCAACCCTTTGTTCTTCTCGTAGAGCAGGCTGATCAACGACACCAGCAAGGGGTTTGCCGCCAGCAGGGCGAGCCGCGGATTGTTTTCCAGCGCTGCCGTCAATCCGGCGGCGGCGGCGGCGTCGGCCGCGGCCGTCGTGTTCGCTCCGGTGCCGGCAGCGAACCAGGCGGTGACGAAACGCCGTACCTGCGCGGCATCGAAAGGCTGCACTTCGAGCGGCAGAAAGGCGTCGAGCGCCTGCCGGTAACCGGCGATGCGCGAACTGACGATGATTCCGTTCCGCGCGCCGCAGCTCTGGCGCAGGCGGGCGATTTCGGCGAGCACGCGGCGATGCGCGCCCGGCTCGACCACCTCGTCGAGCGCGTCGAGCAGCAGCACGCATTCGCCACGCGCCAGTTGGCGCGCCAGGAAGTCGGCCGCCGCCGGAACGCCGGCAAGCGTCAGCGCTTCGGCCAGATGCGCGAGCAGCGGCCGGCCGTCGGCGCTGGCGTTGTTCAGCGTCAGGTATATCGGCAGCGGATAGCGTGTCGCGCGCTGCAAGCCGGCGCGCAAAACGGCCAGCAGCAGCCTGACCCAGTGCGGGAACAGGGCAATCGTCCAGGCGATGCCGACCAGTGCTAGCGGCCAGCGCCCGACCAGTCCGGGTTGCAGAAACCCGGCCCAGAGAACGATGCCGGCGACAAGCAGCGAGGCAATTGCCGTGCCTCGACGAGAAAAGAGTGGAAAAACCAATAAAAACAAGCCGACTAACAGCGTGAGCGCAGCGAAAAGCGCCACCCAAGGCGTCGGCGAGAAGAACGCTTCGACGAACCAGGTCAGCAGCGCGGCCACGCTGCACCAAAAACCGGCCCAGAAGACGTTGGCGCCCGAAAGCACGCGGCAGATGCGCGCCAGCGCCTGCGCGCCGCGGCGCGGCACGCGCGCACGGGCGAATTCGGCCAGCGACGGGTCGCGGCGTGCGAGTTGCAGAGCCAGATGGCGCAGCAGCGTCGTCTTTCCCGACCCCGGGTCGCCGAGGATCAGCAGTGTTGGCGACAGCGACAAGGCCGTCGGCACGTCGACCGGTGTTCCCGCCGGCGGTACGGCGGGCGCCGCGCCGTCGACGGATGCCGCAGGATCGTCCGCTAGAAACTCGCGCGGCGCGTAGTCGCCGACCTGCAGCCCGACGTAGATTTTCTCCAGCGCCAGCGCCTTGACGCCGAGGAAGGTGAATTTCGCCATCTCATCGGCGATCCGGCGCCGATAGCGGCGCGTGTAACGGCCGTCGAACAGCCGGCTTTTCAGGCGCTCCCAGAGACTCGCCGGAGGGATCGGAACGGCTGGCGTTGCCGGCGGCAGCGGCCGGGCAGACGCTGCCGGTGGCGCTGGCGCGGCCGCCGGCATCAGATCGGGTGTTGCCACCGGCGGCACTGGCCAGGGGAGCGGCTGAATCGCGCCGCGTGCCGGGTCGATAGCGACGGCGAGATCGACCGCGTAGCACAGCGCGCCTTTGCCGGCAAGCCGCTCGCGGCCGTCCCGGCATGCGGCCGGAAAGTCATTGCCGAGCGCGAAGCCGGTGACGTCGACCAGCAACAGCGTGCCGGCGTCGGCCTGGCGCAGCAACGCGCCGGCGTCGGTGAGCAGCACGGCGGTATCCGGGTCGCCATCGACCAGCCGGCAGCCGACCAGCGCATGCCCGACGCCGGCACCGCCGGCGGTCAGCACGAACAGCGCGTGCAGCCCGCAGGCAGCCAGCGCGCTGCACAGCAACAACGAAAAGTCGACGCAGGTCGCGCCACGGCCGATCGCTTCGGGCCGGCGTATCCGCTGGCTGCGCGGCTCCAGGCTCAGACGCCCGACATCGTGCTGCACTTCCCGGTAGACGCGGTGCAGCGCCATGAACAGCGAGTGCACGACCGCCCGGCGCTCGGCGGGCGAGCCGCGGACCGCCGCGTCGAGCGACGCGCGCGGGTTGCCGAGCACGTCGCCGAGGATGCGCATCGCTTCGTCCTTGATCAGCTCGACCCGCGGATGCTCGGCGCAGAGCAGCGCCGCCACCGCCGCCGGCAGCGGCGGCTGATCTTGCCAGGCCACCTCGCCGCGGCTGGGCCGCACCGTTCCGCCGGCGGGAAAATCGATCGTCGCCTGCGCCAGATCGAGCGACGGATCAAGGGTGTAGGCCGCGCACGCGTCGTCGTGGCACAAGCCTGGCAACCATTCGTCCGGGCGCAGCAACGTCAGCGGGCACGATCCGACGGCGACCGGGTTGTCGAGGGATTGTCCGTCGTTGGCCCGCAACGTCAGACGCAGCGCGGTTTCCTGCGCACCGGACAACCGCGCCGCGCGTTCGAAATCGCGCTGCAGCCACGGCAGGCGTGCGGCGTCGATTTCCTGCGTCTCGCCCGGTGCCAGCTCGCGCAAGACGATCGGCCCCGAGTCCAGAAACCCCGGCACTTCGATCCGAAAGACGCCGCCCGCCGCCGACGCCGAACCGCGATTTTCGACCGAAAGCCGCCAGACCAGCGGCACACCCGTGCGCAGCAGCGACCAGTTCAGCCTGGGCAGATAGCCGATTGCCACCCGCAGGCGGCATGTGCGCAACAAGTCAGCCTCCACTCACTCCCCCGCTCATCACCAGACGAAACGACTCGCCGGCGATGATACCCGACCCTCACGTGTGTTGCGGATGTCACTGCCGCGCGCAGATTCGACAGGCTCCTCAGTATCCCAGACCAAAACCGCGCACCCAAGCCACCAGGTCTTCGATCCTCACTACCTATCATGATTTTTCTGGTTTTCTGGTTTCCAAGGTCCATCTTGGGAACCCCATGTTTTGAAATTCCAACTTTCGGGCCGCGGCTTCGCGCATCAGATCAGGCCGGGAAAGGAAGCTGGAGCTTCCCAGAGCGGGCTCCGAAGGTGGACCTTGGGAACCAGACACACTCTCTCCTCGCCGATCGATCTACTGAACAAGTCTCGTTGCTTGCTCGCTCGTGTCTGACATGCTGGCCTGCCCGTGACCATTTGTTTGCAAGCTTTCAGTGGATCGCACCGATGAAAGTCGCGAAATTCTTCTCCTCTGCGCGCAAATGTTCCAGGCCGTCGTCCCAGCGCTTCGGTTCGAGTGACAAGCGGGCCAGCAGGGCGGCGCACTGATCGTCCGGTTCGGGGATCGGTTCGTCACCGGGTTTGACTTCATCCTGGACGTGATGCGCCATTTCATTCGCCAGGCCGATCAAGGCGGCGAATGCCTGGTGTTCGCCGGCGTCGTCGGGGTGGTGGTGGTGGGCGACGGCGGCAATGTACGGCGGCGGCAGGTCCCAGCGCTCGGCGACCATTGCGCCGACTTCGGGATGGGTGAATTCAAATAGCGTCTGTTCGGCCTGCAGACTGCTCATCGGGGTTTGTTGGCGTAATTCGAGCATCCGCTGGTACGCGCCTTCGGCCTGGACGGCAAAAATGAGTTTGCCGATGTCGTGCAGCAAACCGGCCATGAACGCTTGGTCAGCGGGCAGGGGCACGTGGCGGGAGAGGAATCGTGCGGCGGTGGCGGTGGCGATCGAGTGTTTCCAGAAGTCGAGCAGATTGAGGCGTTTGGTGCGGAAGGCGTCGAAAGCGCTGACCGAGATCAGGATTCCCTGCACGTTGATGAAACCGAGCACATTGATCGCTTCGGCGATGGTGCCGACCCGGCGCGAACGGCCGAAAAATGCCGAGTTGGCGACGCGGAGGATTTTTGCCGAAATGGCCGGGTCG
The DNA here is from genome assembly GCA_031732795.1 of Accumulibacter sp. GTDB lineage: Bacteria > Pseudomonadota > Gammaproteobacteria > Burkholderiales > Rhodocyclaceae > Accumulibacter. Next base: position 5,057 of record JAVMKC010000030.1, read on the forward strand.
TTGCTGATCACTTGCTGAACGGCTTTGGCGTCGCTGTCCGGGTCCTGCAGAACGTGCAAGGCGTGCATGACCACCGCCGGCAGGGTGGGGACTTCATAGACGTCGATCGGCCGCAGACGGGCCAGCGGTTGCGAAGTCGGCTTGGTGACGTCTTCGGTGATTTGCTGCAGTTCGGCCGACAATCCGGGGTGGATCAGTTGGAAAACGTGGATCGGGTGCGGCAGATCACGCAGGCGCAGCATGCCGGTGTCGCGCAACTGGCAACCGGACGGCAGGGGGTCGCGCAGCAGCGTCTGCGTCGCCGAGGTCAGCAAGGTCTGCCCGCCGCGGGTGACGGCGAGCAGTCGGGCACAGCGATTGACCGTCGTTCCGAAGTAATCGCCTTCGCATAGATATGCCGCGCCGGTATGCAGCGCCACACGGACGCGCAACGGGGTGGACAAGGGCCAGCGTTCATTGGCCAGCCCGCGTTGAATGTCGAATGCCGCGGCCACCGCGTGCCCGGGGTCGTCGAAAGTGACACAGAATGCGTCGCCAACCGTTTTGAAGACGTAGCCGTGATGTCGCGAAATCGCTTGCGCCAGCAGGACGTTATGGCGTTGCAAAGCGCTTCGCATGGCGTCCGGTTGGCGTTCCCACAACCCGGTCGACCCTTCGATGTCGGTAAACAGGAAAGTGACGGTGATCAGCGAGGCATCACCAAGCGACAGGTGTGTCATGACCATGGTATTCCTTTGCCGAGGTGGAATCGATACCGCTTTGCCGACTTTGGAAGGCGGTGGTGCGTGGCAGGGCAAGCCCGCGCCGCGGGTCGCCAAGCGATGATGGCTTGTGGCTGATCATCGATCCCAAGCCAGCCGATCCGTGCGGTCAACAAGCTCAGCGCCTTGATAATTTAACGACGCAATCGATGAGTTCTCAAGGGTGTCAGAGAAATCTCGTCGCGTCTGCTTTCAAGGACTGGTCGGCGCGTTGCCTATCAATTTCGAGGTGGTCTCTGAATATATCGCGATAACCTTTTGAGATGTCTTTGAAATGCGGAACGGGCTCGTCGCTGCGGCGCAACGGGTTGCTGGGGCGAGTGTTGCTGTCCCATCGACACTTCGTATGGAGTTCTGAACTCGAGACAATTTCGGAGGGGGTGATTCAGCCTGTGCATGGCAAAGACGGCCTCCTTTTTGGGGAGGGAGTCGAATCGCTTCTTTTTCGGCAAGAACTCCGGAGCCGGCCATTCATGTTTTCGTTGATGCCGCGCCGGACTGGGGTGCTTGCCCATAAGCGCTAACTTTACATTGATGACATCATCGTCTCACATTGATAACGCC
>JAVMKC010000031.1:0-133827 GCA_031732795.1 Accumulibacter sp.
AATCTCCGCACCGGTCATCATCGTCATTGCCGTCGCCCCAGCAAGCAAATTGCTCAAAAAAAGTATGCAACGTTAATGCTTGGGCCGCGATTGGTCAAGATATTCGGAAAACGACCTCTTCGGAAACCAGCTTCCCCTTTATTCAGCAAGGATTCTCGCTCTGGGCAGCCAACGCGAACTGTCGGATTTCCTCATTGCCATCGAACGGCGCGCTTTCAAACAAGCGATGTTTGCCGTGCATCACGAAGAGTCCGCGCTCGATATCGTGCAGGACGCGATGATGAAGCTTGCCGAAAAATACGGCGACCGGCCGGCCGGCGAGTGGCCGATGCTGTTCCAGCGCATTCTGCAGAACACCATTCGCGATTTTTATCGTCGCAGCAAAGTCCGTTCACTATGGACGACGCTGCTTTCCGCGTTGTCGCCCAGCGACGACGAAGACTACGATCCGCTGGAAACGATCGACGCCGCGACGGCCTCGAATGCTCCGCAGGATCCGCAGGGGCAACTCGAGCAATCGCAGGTCATCGGCATGATAGAAAAGGAAATTCAAGCGTTGCCGACTCGTCAACGAGAAGCCTTTTTGCTGCGTTACTGGGAAGATATGGACGTGGCGGAAACGGCAGCGGTAATGGGCTGTTCGGAGGGTAGTGTCAAAACGCATTGCTCACGTGCCACGCATACCCTGGCGGCGGCGCTGAAAAACAAAGGAATTTCGTTATGAACGAACTGCATTTCGCTTACAAGATTCGGCAGCAACTCAATCGTGGTTCACACGATGTTTCGCCGTCCACCGTCAAGCGTCTCGACGCGATCAGGGAGCGGGCCTTGTCCCGGCAGAGAGTTGCCGTCAGCCAATCAGTGCTGGCGGGAGTCGGCGGTTTCTTTCAGCACCATGTGGACAGTCTGCATTTACGGCAAGTGCTGGTGGCGTTGGCCATTGCGGTCGGCATCATGGGTTACACTTACTGGTCCGCCGAACAGGATATCGCCGAACTCGAAGTCCTTGACAGTGCCTTGTTGGCGGATGAGCTGCCGATTGCGGCATTCACCGACAAAGGCTTTGCCGCATGGTTAAAAAGCTCTGCCTCGCGCTGATCCTGGCTGTCGTCTTTCCGGTGGCCATCCCGGCGGACGTCACCCGTCCGACGGCGCTGATCACCCCTCCCCAACCGCAATGGACCGAGTTGACCATCGAGCAACGGGTGATTCTTGCCCCGTTGAGCGACGAGTGGGATGCGATGGAAGCTCATCGGCAGAAGAAATGGCTGGGCATCACGCGGCGATTTGCCAGCCTGACGCCGGAAGAGCAGCGACGCATACAGTCCCAGATGCAGGAGTGGGGAAAACTGACGCCTGAACAACGTCGTTTGGCACGCGAGAATTTCAAGACGACGAACAAGCTGCCGATCGAAAAGAAGGAAGCGTTACGGCAGAAATGGCAGGAATACTCCAGCCTGCCACCGGAAGAAAAAGAACGGATCAAGGAGCAAGCCACGGTGGCGGCCAGACCGCGCGCCAATCCACCGGTGTCCGTCCCCACGGCGACCGCGCCCGCCGTCCCAGCGACCAATACGGCGGGTGCTGCCGCCTTGTCGCCGACTCCCACCGTCAGCCAGCCGGCGGCGTCCGCAGCCGAGCATACGGACACTCGCGGGTCGTCGCCTTCTGCCGCCGAAGTGGCACCATCTGCTGACGCGGATGCCAGACGTTGATCTCCCGGCGGCACCGTCATGCAGACGGCCGGGCATTGCGCGTTGTCTGGCCAGCATGTTCTATGAGGCGCTGTTGCTGATCGGCGTGCTGGCCGCATTGCTGGTTCTGCCGCATGTGTTGATCGGCGCCTTTCTCCATCGTCTGGCGACGCCGGTCGTTTTGCAGGCGCATTTTTTTCTGGTCTTGTTGCTCTATTTCGTCTGGTATTGGAGCAATGGGGGGCAAACGTTGGCCATGAAAACCTGGCGTATTCGTCTGCTCAGCGCGGATGGCCGTCCGGTGCGCCCCGCGCAGGCGCTGTTGCGCTTCCTTTTGTGCTGGCCGAGCCTGATCCTGGTTGGGGTGGGCATCGTCTGGGCGATGGTCGACCGTGACCACCGGTTTCTGCACGATCGATTGGCTGGAACACGGTTGGTGCTCGACTGAGAGTTTGTGAAAAATCGTTGCGAGCAGGCCAAGATGTCAGGCGCGCGCGCGAACGACGAGGCATATCAAATGGATAGGCGAGGAGTACGCGAGTGGGCAACGCCGCAGATTGGCCGCGCAGTAGATTTATTCACAACCTCAGCGTCTTTCAACCCACCACATCAGGCTGCCAGCGGCGAGCAGGAAGATGGCTGACGGGGTTGCCGCGCTGAGGAGCGGTGACCAACTGTTGATCGCACCGAGGTTGGCAAACAGACCATTGAGCATGTGGAAAAAGATGCCGACCATCACCCCGGTGAAAATCTTCAGCCCCACGCCCTCCGCCCGGTCATGCGCAGTGGCAAAGGGCAAGGCCAAGGCAACCATCACCAGCGCGGCCAGCGGATAGATCACTTTCTTCCAGAAGGCGATGTCATAGCGGGTGGTGGCCTGATGGTTATCCGCCAAATGCTTGGTATAGGTGGCCAGATGGCGTAAGGACATGCTGTCCGGTGTCTCCGTTACCACGCTGAGAATGTCGGGATTGAGTGCCGAACGCCAAGCCAGTTGTGGAATTTTCGATATCGTTGCCCGATCGTCGTCGAGAGCGGTCTGTACCACGTCGGTCAACTGCCAGCTATCGGCAGTCACCGGATGACCTTCGGCGGCCTCGATCACCGAACGCAAACGGGCGCTGTCGTCGAATTGAAAGATGCGGATACCGTACAGGCTGGAGTCGGGACGGACTTCGCGGGCATTGATGAAACTCGACTCGTCCTTGACCCACAGACCCGAGCGAAGAGACTGTCCGGCGATTTTGCCGCGTTCCCCGCGTTCCTTGAGGCGCAACTGCTGCGCGGCCCGTTCGGCAGGCGGCGCGACATACTCGCCGATCACCAAGGTGGCCACGGCGAAGAGGCTGGCAACCTGGAACAGCGCGAACAACAACGAGGTACTCGACAAACCGGCGGTACGCAAGACCGTAATCTCGGAATGCCGGGCCAGCGTCGACAACCCGTAAAGCGTCCCGATCAGCACGGCGATCGGCATCAGTTCATAAATTCGCCCGGGCAGGCGAAGAAGGACGAAAAGAAAAGCGTGCTGAACCTGGTAATTACCCTGGCCGACATTCTTGATTTCACCAAGAGTGTCGAAAAATGCAAACAAGGCCAGAAATGCCAACAAGACCAGCAAGATCGCGCTGGTCACCTCGCGGCCAAGATAGCGTCGATAAACTTTCATCGGCGCAAACCCCAGAAAGAAGTCGATACGGCAATGCGCTGATAGAACAGCAGTGGCAGCACGGCGAGCATCAGCACATGCACGGCCAGCAGACCGACGGCGAAGGAAATTTTGCCGCTGGCCAGCCAGCCCTGACTAATGGTCAGCAGATTGTTGTAGATCAGGTAAACCAGAATTGCCAGCAGCATGTTCGCTGAACGGCCGGCGCGTGGATTGACGAACGACAAGGGAATCGACAGCAGCGCCAGGATGACCGCGGAAATCGGCATGCTGATCCGCCACATCAGTTCAGCACGGTACGGCGGCTGGTCGATCGGCAGCAAATCCAGGGTCGGCATGTTTTTCGGCGTCCGCTCGATCTGCCTGGACTCCTTGGTTTCGAGACGAATCGCATAGCGCTCATATTCCAGGATTCTGAACTCCTGGGAAGCGGGCGGAAATTCATAGCGTCGGCCATCACGCAGGACGATGAAACGGTCGCCATTTTCAGCGTATTCCTGGTGCCCCTGCCGCGCCATGGTCACGCCCAGGCGATCTGGACGGATTTCATTGACGAAAACGTTATGCACCTGACTGGTATCGTCGGCCAGTCCCTCGACGAAAATCACCCGGTCGCCGGCCGAGGTTTCCTGGAAAACGCCGGGAGAAACCTGACCCGCATCCTTGCGATTGCTCAACTTGCCCCGAAAATCCGCGCTTTGCGAGATGGCCCAGGGCGAGAGAAAGAAAGACAGTACGGCGACCATCGCCACCAGCGGCAAAGCGAAGCTCAGCACCGGCCGGATCCAGGCGGTGAGCGACAGACCGGACGAAAACCAGACCACCATTTCCGAATCGCGGTAACTTCGTGAGAGCGTCAGCAGAATGGCGACGAACGCCGACAGCGACAGCAGGTGCGCCAGATAATTGAGCGCCGCGAAGCCGAGCAGGGCCGCCACCGCCGCTGGTTCGATGCTGCCCTGAGCCGCTTCGTTGAGCAGGCGGATCAACTGCGTCGTGATCATGATCGCGAACAGCGCCGTGAAAACGCCGGCGGCTGAGTGCGTGAGCTCGCGCCGGATGGCGCGCTGGAAGATCATTTTTTGACTTTGTCGAAATACTGCAGTGATAATCGGTTTTTGGCGCGTTTCCGTATCTGGATCGCCAATGGCATTGACTGTCTCGTCCCGGGTGGCGCCCGGCATGGGCCGCGAGGTAGCGACGGGTCCATTGACGATTTAATTGAAAAATGAAACAAGAACGCGAAATTCGAGGAGAGGGGTGTGGAATTTAGCATAAAAAGCGGTAGCCCTGAAAAGCAGCGTAGCGCCTGCGTCGTCGTCGGTATTTTCGAACCGCGCAAGCTGACGTTGGCAGCTGAGCTGCTGGACAATGCCGCGCGCAATTATCTGTCGGACATCATCCGTCGTGGCGACATGGAGGGTAAAACCGGAACGACGTTGCTGTTGCATAACGTTCCAGGCACTTTGTGTGACCGGGTGCTGCTGGTCGGCCTGGGTAAGGAAAAAGAATTCGGCGACAAGGAATATTGCGACGCCATCCGCTGCGCAGTGCGCACGCTCAATGAAACCGGCTCCTTCGACGGCACGGTCTTTCTCACCGAAACGGCAGTCAAGAAACGCGGTGTCGCCTGGCGGGTCAGGCAGGCGACGATCATCGCTCAGGAAACGGTCTATCGCTTCGATCAGTTCAAAAGCAAAAAGGACAAAGTGCGGCGACCGTTGCGCAAACTGACCTTTGTCGTCGACCGGCGTAATGAACTGGCCATCGCCGAAGAAGCGCTGAGCCAGGGGCAGGCGATTGCTGAAGGGATGACCTTGACCAAGGACCTCGCCAATTTGCCCGGCAATATCTGTACGCCCAGCTATCTCGCCGAGACGGCGCAGACGATGGCTGCCGAGCACAAACTGGAGATCGAGATTCTCGATCACGAGGCGATGAACAATCTGGGAATGCAGGCTCTGCTGGCGGTGGCCAAGGGCTCCCGACAGCCGCCGAGACTGATCGTTCTCCATTACCGTGGCGGCAAGAGCGATCAGAATCCGGTGGTGCTGGTCGGCAAAGGCATCACCTTCGATTCGGGCGGCATTTCGCTGAAGCCGGCGGCGGACATGGACGAAATGAAATACGACATGAGTGGTGCCGCTAGCGTTCTCGGCACCATCAAGGCCGCCGCGCTGATGAAATTGCCGATCAATCTGACGGTGATCGTTCCCAGCGCGGAAAACATGCCGGGGGGCGCGGCGACGCGTCCCGGCGACATCGTCACCTCGATGTCCGGGCAGAGCATCGAAATCCTCAATACCGACGCCGAAGGACGGCTGATTCTCTGCGACGCGCTGACCTACGCCGCGCGTTTCCAGCCGGAAGCGGTGATCGACGTCGCCACGCTGACCGGTGCCTGTGTGGTGGCGCTGGGCCACGTCGCCACCGGTCTGTTCGCCAACAGCGAGCCGTTGGCCCGGGAATTGCTGAACGCGGGCGAAGAAGCGCACGACCGCGCTTGGCAGATGCCCTTATGGGACGACTATCAGGAGCTGTTGAAAAGCTCGTTTGCCGACATCGCCAACGTCGGCGGGCGTTGGGGAGGCTGCATCTCCGCCGCCTGCTTCCTCTCCCGGTTCACCAAAAAATACGTCTGGGCGCATCTGGATATCGCCGGTACGGCCTGGAAATCGGGCAATGACAAAGGGGCGACCGGGCGGCCGGTGCCCTTGCTGCTCCATTACCTGATGAAGTCGAGTCGGAAACTCAATTGACGCAAATCTTTTTTTATCACGATGCGGTCGATCGCCTGGGGGCTACCGCCGCGCTGATCGGCAAGGCGGTGGCGCGTAACAAATCCTTGATCGTCTATGCTCCGGAGGCCGAGATGGCGACCGCGCTCGACCGCCATCTCTGGCAACAGCCGCCGACCGGCTTCGTTCCGCATGTCGACGCCGGTTCACCTTTGGCCGCCGAAACGCCGGTGGTCATCGCCAGGGACCTCGAGACGATCATTCACGACGAACGGTTATTCAATTTCTCGAATCAGGTGCCCCCAGGGTTTTCCCGTTTCACCAGCCTGATCGAAGTCGTCGGTCTGGACGCCGCTGAGCGGCTGGCGGCTCGTGAGAGGGTCAAATACTACAAGGACCGTGGTTACGGAATTCAGTATTTCGATCTGTCGGAGGGAACGGCGTGAACAATGATTCCGACTCGATCAATGACGTTGATCCACAAAACCGGAAGCTTGACGGCGACAGGGACGAAAACCGGCCGGAATCCCCGCGCCGCTTGGGTCGGCGACGAAGTTTCGTTGCTTACGATGTCGCGCAAAATGCTGAACGGATTCGCACGCGCCTGGCCCGCTCCTTCGATGATGACGATCTGCCGGTACTGACCGACGTCGCTGCCGAGCCGGATGGCGACGCAATCGTCGCCGGTGTCGACGCAGGCACCCTGACCCGTCTGGTCGAGCAACGTCTGAACGAAGTCTTGCCGGGTTTGTTGCAGGCGGCGCTGAGCGACGTCGGACTGCGTTTGCAGCGGCAGATCGAAGCCGACATCGGACAAACCTTGCGGCAATTCCTTGCCCAGCATTCCCCCGCACCGGCCGCGGGCCGGGAAACGGGGCCCGATGCGGCGGCTGGCGATTGACTGTGCCGGAACTATCGAGGAAATCGCGGTCGCCGGCTCATTGCGTCGGGTGATTCCGGGTCGAGGTTGCCGGTCAGGGTTCCACTTGGTCGATGACCAGCCGCAACTGGTTGCTGCCCAGTTTGACGCCGGAAAGACGACCGAAGAGATCGCCGCTCGAACTTTTTGCCGCACCGGCTTTGGCGATTCGCGCTTCGACCTGCACCGAGTGAAATTCCGAAAGCTTTCTACCGCCGGGCAGAGCCATCGAATCGTCCAGGCGAAAGCGTAAAGGCAGTTCGCCGACCGTGGCACGCAATGCGGCGAGCGGCATCCGCTGGCCGTCTTCGGCGCGGGCAAAAACGTACAACGTGTCGCCAGGTTGTGCCTGCCCCACCAGTTTCCCGCTCAGGCTGACTTCGCCACCGAGGGTGCGCGGGCCGGCCGTGGATGACGGTTTGCCAGCCGGCGCCTGTGCCGTGGTCCGTGTGGCCAACTGGCGGGCCTGGGCGATGGCGGCGGACAGCGCTTCGGCTTCGGCGCTGCCAGGAGCGAGTTGAGCGAGTAGACGGTTCCAATGCTCGGCCGCCGCGGCGAATTGACGGCGTTCCCGGGCCGCAGCGCCGGCGAGCAGCAAGGCTTGTGGAGCGTCGGGATCGAGCTTCAATGCCCGGTCGATCAATTCGCCGGGTTTGCCCTGCAACCCGCCGCCCTGGGCCTGGCTGACCGCCTCGGCGAAATCGGCGAGCAAATTGGCGTCCTGGTTCACCAAATCACTGGCACGCTCGTAAGCCTTTACTGCCTCGGGGTATTTTTCGAGCACTTTGTATGAACGGGCCAGCATCAGCCAACCCTGGCTGTCGCTCGGATTCTGGCGCAGTTTGTCTTCCAGCCCGGCGACCATGGCTTCGATTTGCGATGGCGACATGCGTGTCTGCCGTTGCAGCGGGTCCAATGCGCGCGGGTTGCCGAGCAAGGCATAACCCAACAGCGCCAGCAAGGGCAGGAGCAGTATCAGGGTGAAAGCGGTCCGGCGACCGTGAGGATGCGCGGCCGCTGTCGAATCGGTGGTCGACGCGTCCGTTGAGTTCGCCGCCCCGGGGACGGTCACTTCGTCGAGCAGACGGCGCTGCAATTCCTTGTACGATTCGGCGAAACCCTGGGCATCGAGCGTGCCTGCTTGCCGTTCGCGTTCCAATTCAGCGAGTTGGTCACGCAAAATCGCCAGATTCGCTGCCCGTGCTTCGTCGGCGGAGGCCGATGGCCGAAATCGCCAGAGCGGCCGGACCAGGATGACGATGACCGCAAGCAGCAACAGGAGCGCGACGACGATGAACACGGTCATGACGATCCTTTCCGCGGGTTCGACTCGCGCAACAGAGCCTCAGCCTGTTGCTCTTCGCTGGCGGTCAGCGACTGTGCACCGATTCGCCGGTCACGTTGGCGCAGGTGACGCCACAACGCGAGCAGGCCGATGAACAGTAAAACGCCCGGGCCGAACCACAACAGCAGGGTGCTGCTCTTGAGCGGCGGACGATAACGGACGAAGTCGCCGTAGCGGTCGACCATGAAGCTCATGATTTCGCTGTCGCTCTTGCCCGCTTTGATCAACAGGCGGATTTCCCGGCGCAAGTCGTTGGCCAGATCAGCCTGTGAACCGGCCAGCGACTCGTTCTGGCACACCAAACAGCGCAATTCGGAGGAAATGGCGACCAGCCGCTTTTCCGTCAATTCATCGGCGGCCAACGGTGCCGCCTCACCGGCCAACGCCAGCAGTGCATGCCAGCCACCGATCAGCACGAACGCCATCGTCAGCAGTGTTCGCTTCATTTCGACAACTCCGCCAACATCGGCAGGATCTTGCCGGTGATGACCTCGGCGGTCAGCGGGCCGGTGTGTTTGAGGCGGATGATACCCGCCTGATCGATGAGGTACGTCTCCGGCACGCCATACACTCCGTAATCGATGCCGACCCGGCCGTCGATGTCGAGGATCGACAGGGTGTAGGGGTTGCCATGCTGGGCGAGCCAGGTGTTGGCGCGCTCGACGACTTGTTGTTTTTCACTGCCCGGCGGCAATTTGGTCAGGTCGATGCTGCCGTCGCCCCGCACTTCCTTGTAATTGAGTCCGATCAGCGGCAGGGTCTGCTTTTTGGCCAATTCGACCAGTACCGGATGTTCCTGACGACAGGAGACGCACCACGAGGCCCAGACGTTGAGCAACCATACCCGTCCGCGCATCGACGATGGCGAAAAATTCGTGTCCGGGGCGTGCAGTTGCGGCAAGGAGAACGCGGGGGCCGGTTTGCCGACCAGCGGCGACGGCACGTCGCGCGGATTCAGCCGCAACCCCAGCGCCAGCAGAACCAGCAAAGCGGCAAAGCCGAGCAAGGGCCAGACGAAGCGATTCATGCGCGGGTTCCTCAAGCGTTTTGCGGTGTTTGATTGAACAGCGAGGTGGCGGGATTTTTGGCCGAGCGCCGGTAGCGCCGATCACTGAGCGCGATCACGCCGCCGAGCGCCATCAACAGGCAGCCGCCCCAGATCCAGTCCACCAGCGGTTTGTAATAAACGCGCACCGCCCACGCTCCGGCGGGATTGTCGCGGTCGATCGGCTCGCCAAGCGAGACATAAACGTCACGCCACAGACCGGAATCGATCGCCGCTTCGGTCATCGGCATCGCTGACGAAGCATAGTTCCGTTTTTCCGGGAACAGCTTGCGCAACAGCCGTCCCTCACGGCTCAGTTCGAGCTCACCGACCATCGCCCGGTAGTTCGGCCCCTGATTCGGTGTGACGCCGTTGAGTTTGAAGGTGTACCCGGCGACGGTGACGGTGTCGCCGATGGCCATGCGCACATCTTTCTCGGATTGGTAGGCGCTGACGACGGTGACGCCGATAACGAACACCGCAACGCCGAGATGTGCCAGATGCATGCCGAAAAAGCTGCGCGGCTGGCGGCGGACGGCGTGGAAAAAGGCCAGTCCGGCGCGGGTGCTCTGGACCCGGTCGATGAAATTGAGCGCCGCGCTGAAGACGATCCACAAAGCCAGCAACAGGCCCAAGGCGACCAGTGGTTTCCATTCGCCGTACAAAAACGGTGCCAATCCGCCGACGAGTGCCGCCGTCAGGAAGGCCCAGCGCAAGGTGCGCGACAATTCCCCGGCGCTGGCGTTTTTCCAGCGGGCGAACGGGGCGACGCCGATCAGGAAAACGGCGGGCAGCATCAACGGAACGAAGACGGCGTCGAAGTAGGGGGGGCCAACCGACAGTTTGCCCAGACCGAGCGCGTCGATCAGCAGCGGGTACAGCGTGCCGAGCAGCACCGACGAGCAGGCGACGACCAACAGCACGTTGTTGGTCAGCAGCAGCGACTCGCGCGACAGCAGGCCGAAACGTCCGCCGAGCCCGACTTTCGGGGCCCGCCAGGCGAACAGGGCCAGCGATCCGCCGATCACCGTCGCCAGGAACAGCAGAATGTAAATGCCGCGGCGCGGGTCGGTGGCAAAGGCATGCACCGAGGTCAGCACGCCGGAGCGAACCAGGAAGGTGCCGAGCAGGGACAGCGAGAACGCCGAGATCGCCAACAGCACTGTCCAGTTCTTGAAACTACCGCGTTTTTCGGTGACGGCCAGCGAGTGGATCAACGCCGTGCCGATCAGCCACGGCATGAACGAGGCGTTCTCGACCGGGTCCCAGAACCACCAGCCGCCCCAGCCGAGTTCGTAATACGCCCACCATGAACCGAGAGCGATGCCGAGGGTCAGAAAGACCCAGGCGGCGGTGGTCCACGGTCGTGACCAACGGGCCCAGGCGGCGTCGAGTTGGCCCGACAGCAGCGCGGCGATGGCGAAGGCGAAGGCGACCGAGAAACCGACATATCCCATGTACAGCATCGGTGGATGAAAGATCAGTCCGGGGTCCTGGAGCAGGGGGTTGAGGTCACGACCTTGTTCTGCCGCCGGCAGCAGGCGTTCGAACGGATTCGAGGTCAGCAGGATGAACAGCAGCAGGCCGGCGCTGACCAGCCCGAGGACGCCGAGCACGCGGGCGACCATCCGTTCCGGGAGTTGCCGGGAGAATCCGGCCACCGCCAGCGTCCAGCCGGCGAGCATCGTCACCCACAGCAGCAATGAGCCTTCGTGTCCGCCCCAGACGGCGGCGGCGCGATAGGGCACCGGCAGCAGCGTGTTCGAATGCTGCGCGACGTAGATCACCGAAAAGTCATTGACGAGAAAGGCCTGCGTCAGGCAGGCGAAGGCGACGAGCAGCAGCAGGGTTTGTGCGACGGCGGCCGGCCGCGCGAGCGCGATCCAGTCCAGACGGTGGCGGTGCGCGCCGAAGAGCGGCAAGCTGCCCTGGATTAAGGCGACGCAGAGCGCGAGAATCAGAGCAAAGTGACCGAGTTCCGGAATCATCGGCGGCAATCCTTGGGCAACGGGTCAGAAGGGTTTCAAGGCTTGAGCGTTTTGGCGGCCGCTTCAGCCTGGGCCTTGTCCGCGGCGGCGCGTTGGTGCGCGTCGCCAACGGCTTTGGCCGCTTCCGGCGGCATATAGTTCTCGTCGTGTTTGGCGAGTACCTCGCTGGCGGTGAACAAGCCGTTCTCGCCGAGCTTGCCTTGTGCGACGACGCCTTTTCCTTCGCGGAACAGGTCGGGCAGAATGCCTTTGTAGGCGACGGTCATCTCACGGTCGGTGTCGGTGACCACGAAACGCAAGGTGACGCCGTCGGCTTCCCGCCGTAGCGAACCGTCCTTCACCAGCCCGCCGATCCGGAAACTTTTGCCCTTCGGCGCTTCGCCGTTGGCGACCTGCGTCGGGGTGAAGAAAAAGACCAGATTGCTCTGGAAAGCCGAAAGTACCAGCGCGGTGACCGCGCCGAGGATGGCCAGACCGGCCAGGATCAGCGCGATGCGCTGGTGGCGCGCTTTCAATTCCTGCTCCCTGACATGATGGACGACTCGAGGGCATTCGTCCTTCGTTGCCTGTCGGCTTGATCGGCGCGAAACTGCCGTTGCAGACGAGCGATCACCGCTTTGCGATGGCGGACGATCAGCAACGGTTCACCGATCATCAGCGCCGCGGTGACCAGTACCGATCCCCAGACATACGGACCGTGCTGACCCATGGCCAGAAAGTCGGACACGCTCTGCCAGTACATGAATTGTTTACTCCTTGCCGATCAGTTTTTTTCGGTGAGCAGGGCGTGCACCCATTCGGTATGCCGTTCGCGCTCGAGCATGATCGTCCGCGCCCGCGTCAAAGCGACGGCGATGGTGTACATCCAGCAGGCCAGCGCGCACAACAGCATTCCCCACAGCATCAGCGCCGCCATGCTCGGTGAGCGGGTCAGACTGACCGAGGCGCCCTGGTGAAGGGTGTTCCACCATTTGACTGAGAAATAGATGATTGGAATGTTCACCACCCCGACCAGGGCGAGAATCGCGCCGGCCTTGTCGGCACGTCGAGGGTCGTCGATCGCCGCCTGCAGGGCGATGAAGCCGATGTAGAGAAACAGCAGAATCAATTCGGAGGTCAGTCGCGCGTCCCATACCCACCATGTTCCCCACATCGGCTTGCCCCACAACGCGCCGGTCCATAGCGAAATGAAGCTGAATAACGCGCCGGTGGGTGCCAGAGCCGACGCCATCATTCCCGACAGACGGGTATTGAACGCCAGACCGAGCGCCGCCCAGAAGGCCATCACCAGATAGACGAACATCGACATCCACGAGGCTGGCACATGCAGGAATATGATCCGGTAACCTTCGCCCTGTTGCGCATCGGTCGGTGCCAGCAGAAAGCCGATCGTCAGTCCGGCGACCCCGAAAATGGCCGCCAACGACCAGAACCAGGGAATCATTCGGCCGGCGAGCGGATAGAAACTTTGCGGACTGGCGTAACGGAACCAGTTGATCAAACGATGACTCATTTACTCCAAAGCCACTTTCAGTGCCGCGGCGGTTGGCCACGGCGCGAAAAAAACGCCGCCGAGTGTCAGCGCACCGAGCAATGATAAATGCGCTTGCGGCCCGATGCCGGTAACGGCGGCATCGACGGCGCCAGTGCCGAAGATCAATACCGGAATATACAGCGGCAGGACCAGCAGTGACTGCAGTACGCCGCCGCCGCGTACACCCAGTGTCAAAGCGGCGCCGATCGCGCCGATTCCCGACAGCGCCGGCGTGCCGATCAGCAGGGACAGGACGAGCACGACCAGCGCGTCGTTCGACAAATCGAACTGGATTCCCAGGAGCGGCGCCAACAGCACCAGCGGAAGCCCGGCGACCAGCCAATGCGCGACGACCTTGCCCAGGACGACGATCGCCAGCGGTTGCGGCAACAAAACCAATTGTTCCAGCGTGCCATCGCGGTGATCGTCGGCAAACAGCCGGGGCAGTGAAAGCAGTGTGGCCAGCAGCGCGGCAACCCAGAGCACTCCCGGTGCCAACTTGCGCAACTGCTCGGCTTCCGGGCCGATACCCAGGGGGAACAGGCTGACGACGATGATGAAAAAGAACACCGCAGCGACCAGATCGGTCTGCCGCCGCATCGCCAGTCGCAAGTCACGGCCGATGACGGCGCGCAATAATAGCATCATCGCTTGCTCTCTGCCTGCCGCCAGTCGGTGCTTTGCCCGTTGGAACCGTCAGTGTCCAGAGACAACTGCCGTACTGTGGCGCCGGGTACGGTGACCGGCTGGTGGGTGGTCAACACGGCTAGTCCGCCGCGTCGCAGATGGCCGCCGATCAACTCGGCGACCCGGCTGACTGCAGCGCTGTCGAGAGCGACGTAAGGTTCGTCGAGAATCCACAACGCACGCTTTTCGTGCACCAGACGGGCCAGAGCCGCGCGTCGTTTCTGTCCTTGCGAAAGATAACGGCACGCCAGATCTTCCCGGCCACTCAGGCCGAGTTGCTGCAAGGCGTCGAGCGCGTCGCTTTCGGAAAGCGCTTTGTTGCCCATCTTCGCCGAAAACAACAGGTTTTCCAACGGGCTGAGTTCGTCCTTGATCGCGTTGTGGTGACCGAGATGACAGAGAACGGTTCGGAATGGCTCGCCGAGTTGGTCTATCGGCTGCTCATTCCAGAGAATCCGGCCGTCGGCCGGTGGTGTCAGGCCGCATAGCATGCGCAGCAGACTGGTTTTGCCGGAACCATTCTTGCCCTGCAAGGACAGCATTTCACCGGCTGCCAGCCGAAAGCCGATATTGGCAAACAGGCGACGCTCGCCGCGTACGCAACTCAGATTTACGGCTTCAAGCATCAAAAACGAATCTCGGAAAACAAATCTCTGAAAAGTGCTGTCCGGGCAATTACGGGCACGCGGCGATTGTGAGGCCGGAAGTTTAGCCCCTGATTGATAAGAGTCAAAATCAATTCAATAGCTTTGAGTATGCTTCGACGGGCGGTGCAATGAACGCTCCAAAAACGACGCCACTTCAGCGTTCGCGTTCAGCGGGAATGCGTGTTGGACTTGGCGTGGCTTTTAAATTGGCGGCCGGAGACGATTTTCATCCGGAAAATGCGGTCGGAAATAAAAGACCGAATTTGTCGCGAATGTGGAGTCAAAGGTCTTGTTTGAATCTGTTTGTTGATTAAAAAATAAATTTTAACGGTTTGGTCGTTAACGGGATGTTGGCGATGGTGCGCGTACTCTCCTGGCCCATGCGTTGGTGGCGAGGAGTCAACGGAATGGCCGGCTGGTGTCCCTTCCTCCTTGCAGGAGGTCGCCGAGCGATTGTCATGATCGGTTCTTTACAGTCTCGAGAGACGAACTGTGATTTAATTACGCGCCGACGCCGCTTTTCAAGGCGGCATCCGACTCATACGAGAAGGCGTGACGGATTATCGATCGTCGATTACGTGTTTTCTCGGCAAACGCCGATGCAGAGTCGAATAATAATTAAGTCGCATCCAGGAGACAGCAACTGTGAGTAGTGCGTACGATCGTGGCAATGGGGAAAGCCGCGTTTTTAAAATGGATTATGGTCTGTGGCCTTTCCCCCACGGCGAGCATGGCGATCACGTTGTGCCGTCTGACGAGGCTTTTTACGCCTACCCTCGTCTCTCATGCCGCGAACGCCGCATTCCGACACCCAGAGGTCGGCATGCCTCGAGCATTCGGACGGGCGGCAAGACTCGTGGTCTTTTTGTTCTCAAACCGGTCTTTGGTTCCACCTTGGCCGAGACCACTGCGCCAGACCGCCTCGTCGATCGTCTGAGACCTCGACCGCTGGCTGTGCCGCACAAAATTACCCAATCGGTCAATCCTCGCGTACAGGTCATTGAAATGTCAACAAGTGTTGATGCCGGCGTGACGGAGCGGATTGCTTGGTTTCGCATCGGTTTTGTCGAACGACAACGAGGCAAATCGGACGGGGCGCCGACGCAGAATCGGCACGCCATCGACTCCGACCGCTGCTGTTTTGCCATTTCTCGAGGCTGAGATGTCCGATCACATGGTTTGTCAAAACATTCGTGTCAGCGGTGTCGTGCAGGGCGTCGGCTATCGGCCCTTTGTCTGGCGTCTGGCGCGTGAACTGGGGTTGGTCGGCTGGGTGCGCAACGATTCGCGGGGTGTGGAAATCGAAGTCCGCGGAGCGGTGGTACAAGTCAACCGCCTGATCGACCGCTTGCAGCACGACGCTCCGCCCTTGGCGCGCATCAATTCGGTGACCACCCGGGAGAGCGAACCCGAGGATAGCGGTAACAGCAATAGTTTCGTGATCATCGACAGCCGCCACGGACGCGCGGCGACGATGATCGGACACGATACTTCGGTCTGCCGGGACTGTCTCGCTGAAATGTTCGATCCGGGCAATCGCCGGTGGCGCCATGCGTTTGCCAATTGCACCAATTGCGGTCCGCGGTACACCATCAGTCGCAGTTTGCCGTACGACCGGTCCCGAACCAGTCTGCGGCCGTTTGTCATGTGTCCGCGTTGTCAACTGGAGTACCGTCGCCCAGAAGACCGGCGTTTTCATGCCGAGGCCAATTGTTGTTCTAAATGTGGCCCGCAGTTGTTCCTGCTCGATGCCGAAGGACACCGGTCATTGGAAGACCCGATTGCCGGAGCGCTGGCCCTGCTGCGACAGGGGAAAATTGTTGCCATCAAAGGGTTGGGCGGCTTCCATCTGGCGTGCGATGCGCGCAATGCGGCTGCGGTTGCGCGGCTGCGCGAACGCAAGCAGCGCGATGAGAAGCCCTTTGTGATCATGCTGGCCAATGCGGCGTCGGCAACATCTTTCGTGCAGATGGGCATCGGTGAGCCCGGACTGTTGACCTTGCCGACCCGGCCGGCGATTCTGCTGAAAAAACGCGGCGCTTGTGATGCGGTCTTGCCTGGAGTGGCTCCCGGCTTGGCTTGGCTGGCGGTGATGCTGCCTTATACCCCGGTTCATTTTCTGCTTTTTCACGAGGCGGCCAAACGGCCGGCGGGTATCGGTTGGCTCGAGCGGGCACAGGATCTGGCTTTGGTGATGACCAGTGCCAATCCTGGCGGAGAGCCTTTGGTCGTTGGTAACAGCGAGGCGCTGTTGCGTTTGTACGGCACCGCCGACGCCTATCTGATGCATGATCGCGACATCGTGTCGCGTTGTGATGACAGCGTGGCGCGCATTACCGGTGATGGTCTGCAGTTTATCCGGAGAGGGCGCGGGTATACGCCGCGGGCGATCAAACTGCCTTGCTCCGGCCCATCGGTGATGGCGGTCGGTGCGTGGTACAAAAATACCGTTTGTGTCACGCGGGGCAACGAAGCATTCCTGTCGCAACACATTGGCGATCTTGATCAGGCGTCGGTCTGTGACTTCCTCGAGGAAACCATCGCGCAATCGCTGAGATTTCTCGGTGTTGAACCGGCAATCGTGGCGCACGATCTCAATTCCGCGTATTACTCGACACGATTTGCGATCGCCTTCGCCCAACAACGTCGACTTCCCTTGCTGGGAGTGCAGCATCACCATGCTCATGCGGCGGCGTTGCTTGCCGAACATGGGATCCAGGGGCCAACGTTGGCGCTTGCTCTCGATGGAGTGGGCATGGGGCTGGATGGTGCGGCGTGGGGCGGTGAATTGCTGCGTGTGGATGGGGCGAACTTCGAACGTGTCGGTCACCTGGTTCCGTTGGCACTGCCAGGAGGCGAGCGGGCGTCTGATGAACCCTGGCGGATGGCCGCCGCTGTACTGCACCGTCTAGGGCGCGGCAAAGAGATCGTCGAACGTTTTGCCAGTCAGCCGGCAGCGGCGACCGTCGCTGAAATGCTGGCCGTCGACCTCAATTGTCCGTCGACCTCGAGCATGGGGCGGATGTTCGACGCGGCGGTCGGATTGCTTGGCATCAAATCGGTGATTTCTTACGAAGGGCAGGCTGCGATGCTGCTCGAAGGATTGGCTCAGCACTATGGCACCATCCTGCCGCTCGACCAGGGTTGGCGTATCGATCAGGGCAAACTGGATCTGCTGCCATTGTTTGCTGCTCTCGCCGATGAGAAAAAGCCGGAGCGTGGTGCTGCCCTGTTCCATGCGACCTTGATTGCGGCGCTGGACGATTGGGTGCGTAGTGTCGCACCGGGCGAAAAAATGGCTGTCGGCAGTGGCGGCTGTTTCTCGAACCAAATCCTCGTTCGAGGTTTGCGTACCCGCCTGGGAGCGCACGGCATGCGGCTGATCGAAGCCCGGCAGGTGCCACCCAACGACGGTGGATTGTCGGTTGGCCAAGCGTGGGTGGCATTGCAGCACCTGACCGCTGGATCGCGTTGACCATCATGAATCCGAACGCCATTCCATATTGATTCGATGGATGCCAGGATGCCGTCCCAGGCTGTGGAGAAAGGTGTCCATTGTTGCTCGGACTGCTCGAGCGAAATCTTGAAGCCCTGATCGCAGGGTGGGATAGTTCAAAGTTCTGTCGCGTCTGGTCGTCAACGTATTTCTGTGCGCAAGAGTTTCGTTCTCGGATACGGCCCTGACGAGCACGAGATATGCTTGACGCCGGCGAATCGGCTCAAATCCGCCACGATCTCATCAAACCGCACTGTTTTCGCATCGATCGTTGTGAAATCGACACGGTTGAACCTGAAGCGCTATCTGCTCATCTTCGACATCGGTGCCCTACGGCAGACGTGGTTCTTCCAGTCACTATCGATCAGCCATCGCACATCCGTAGTGTCCGATGTTTGCCGGTGGTTCCAGAACCATTCCGTGATCCTGGACATCTGAACGCGCAGTGTGTCGAAAACAGCGGTCATTGGTTCTGGTTCCGCCGACAGTTCGGCATCTGAAAATGAGCCGAGTGATTCTGAGACATGCCGACCGGGCGTCTCAAAACCACGGTGATACAACCCCGGTGGTTGATTCGGCCCAAGAGAAACAGACGGCGACTCCTGCTAATTGTTTTAAATAGGATAATTTTTGTTTTGTTTTCTTGGATGGATCTTCGGGGCCCCGTTCTCCGAGCCCTGTGATTTATTGCGCAGCAAAAAATACAGTTATTTGCGATAAAGGACGCCGTTTGTGAAATGACAAGTCGACCAGGTTCGGTGGGACATAGCCATCGCTGATGGTCGAAAAGGTGGGTAATGGGAAAATCGGTTCGAAGCTTGCCAAGAAGCGATCGCTATGTGGCAATTGACACGAGTCACGGTCCACGGGGCGTTGTGGCGACGATGGCAGGACGGCCGGGGCAGACGACGCGTTCAAGCGAGGAGGGCGTCAAGCGACTGACCGCGGGCCATGATGTTGGACAAGCAAGATTTGCCGCGATGAACGCGGGGAGACGGCCATGCTGAACCGGCTGTTGTCTCGAGATGCCACTGATGACGTGATGACTGCGCGAAGGCGGTTTGGTCGTCGGGTTATGCTGTTGATTCCATTGGTGATAATGTTCGTGGTAACGGCGGGTTGGGAAACCTTGGCCTATTCGCGAGCATTGTCGGGACGTTTGAACGGGATTGCCGCCGTTCTGGCAGTAAGCGCTGATTTGCGCGAATTGTCCGACCATCGACAAGCGACGAAATGGTTGGCAGTAATGCAGGACGACGGCGATATCGAGGCAGCGATGCTGCTGCTTGCCGACCGTCGGGTAACGGCGGCTTTCCGCCGCGGTGTAGACGCCGAACATGTCGACATCGCTCCCTATTTGACACCGTATAAACGGTTGCTGGAGAGGGGTGAGCCAATCGACCAACCGGTACAGCGGATGACATGGCAGGGTATCGATCTGGTGATGCCACTGATCCGGGAAAATCGATTGCTTGGCCATCTTTACGTCCATGCGCCGCTGTGGCCGCTTAGCCAGCATTTGCTGATTGATCTGTTGTTGCTGACCTGCATCGTTTTACTGGCGGGTGGCACCGGTGCGCAACTGATTGAACGGAAACAGGGGCGGCTGTTGGCACCGCTCAGGCAACTTGCCGGGACGATGAGACAGGTTGGTCATCAGCGGGATTTTGCCCTGCGTCCACGGGTGACTGCTCCGCCGGCGGTTGCCGAGGTAACGGGTCTGGTTTCGGCGTTCGACGAGATGATGTCTAAACTGGCCGAAGACGACGGCCGACGCGCCGAGCGCAATAGCCAATTACTGGAAACCAACCGTGAGCTTTCCGTGGCGGTCCGTCACGCCAGTGAGGCGCAGAACGCCGCCGAGCATGCCAGTCACGCCATGTCATCCTTGCTGGCTACCCTCAGTCACGATATTCGTACGCCGATGACCGGCATCCTGGGGATGACCGAACTGCTGTTGAAAACCCCGCTCAATGACGAGCAGCGCGGGCATGCCCAAACCGTAATCAATTCCGCCCGGACGCTGCTGAATGTATTCGACGATCTGGTCGATTTTTCGAACGGCGAATCGGGAGAACTGTCTCTGGAGGCGACCGAATTCGACCTGCGCGAATTGATCGAAGAAACGGTCGACCGTTTTGCCGAGGGAGCACAAGGAAAAGGTCTGCATCTCGGCTGTCTGCTGGCCCCGGATACGCCGGCCTGGGTGTATGCCGATGCACAGCGTTTGCGGCAAATCCTGAGCAACCTGTTGAGTAATGCCATCAAGTTCACCACGCATGGCGAAGTGCGGGTTGATGTCGCTGTGGATATGCGTAGCGGCAGTGCGGCACGACTGTCGATCAAGGTCAGTGATACCGGGATCGGGATCGACGTCCGCCGGCAAAAAACGCTTTTTATCCACTCAGCAGACGGCGACAAGCAGATTCAGGAACGTCGAAACGTTGCCCGCATCGGACTTCGTCTCGTTCAGCAACTGGTCGAGCTGATGGGTGGCGAAGTGGGAGTAAACAGCGCTGTCGGTCAAGGCAGCACGTTCTGGGTCAAGATTCCCGTCGATATTCAAGCCGGACGTCCGATAAATGAATACCCTGCCAATGGTCTACGCAATGCCCGGCTACTGATCGTCAATGCCAACGTGCTCAACCGTGCGCTGTTGGCGCAGCATTTTCGCGAATGGGGTGTCCTCTGCCGGATTGCCGTCAACGGTCGGGTGGCGCTCGAGGCTCTGCACCAGGGGGTGGCCAATGGCTGTCCGTTCTCGTTCGTGGTGCTGGATATGCTGATGGTTGATCTGGATTGTCTGGCGTTGATCCGCCGTCTGCGTAGCGACCCGCAATTGACGGACTTGCGGATCATGGTTCTGACCGCTTTCAATCGCCCTGCGCAGGTCGCGGCGGCACTGGAAGCCGGAGCCGATGGTTGCCTGCCGCAGCCCATCCGCAAAAAGCGTTTGTTTCATGCCTTGCATCGCGTGCTGGACCGAACACTGGTCGAAGAAATCGAGTATCAAAAACTGGCGGACGGTACTCTACCAGGCTCTCGATTGCGCGTTCTGCTGGTCGAGGACGATGTGGTCAGCCGCGAGGTTGCTTTGGCTACCCTGGCATGGTTGGGTTGTCGAACGTGCGCCGTCACCAGTGGCCAGGAGGCCTTGCAGGCTTTTGGTCAAGAGTTTTTCCATCTGGCGTTGATTGATTGTCAACTTCCCGACCTTGATGGCAAAGAAGTGGTACAACGGATTCGCCTGCTCGAAAAGAATGCCGAGCATTCTGATGTGTTAACGCGTCGCATGCCGATCATCGCGGTAACGGCCAATGTCATCGCGGGTCATCGTGAAGCCTGTCTGCAAGCGGGGATGGACGACTATTTGGCCAAACCGTACGACCGTGAAGGGCTATTGTCGATACTTCGACGCTGGGCGCCGCCCGAAACGGCCATTCCGGACGTGTCGCCGTCGGCCATGGGCGAACGGCGTCTGATCGACCGCCAAGTGTTGCGCACACTCCGTGAAGTCGGCAACGCAGCCTTTGTCGCCCGGGTAATCGCGTTGTTCATCGATGCGATGCCGGAAAAACTGGCTGCGCTTGATCAGGCTGCCAAGACAAAGGATAACGATGCCGTGGCGCGAATCGCACGCCAGATCAAATCGAATGGCGCGGCGTTGGGTTTGTCCGAGGTGGTCAAAGCGGCAGCCGAACTGGAGAGCGCTGCACGAAGCAGTGAGGCGGCCATTCCGGTGACTGCTTTGACGGCATTGGCCAATGCATATTCCAATGTTCTGCCGGCTCTCAAACGTCTGGCAGCGAATTCGGACAATCCGGCTGCTCTCGACGACGATCCGGCGGTGACGGCCGCCTGATCCGGCCGGCCAGTGAGTGATGGCGGGTGACTGCCGGCCATCACTCGAGAAAAATCTGCCGGTGCTGTGAAACCGGAGTCAAAAGCGTGACGGTCGACGGACTGTCGAAGAAAGCCTCAACGATTGCCGGCAAGACTTCATTTTTTGAAGTTAAATATATACAGATCTGGACGCCGGCGTGCGATTGACCATCGCTTGCCCTTGCCTGACGCTCGATGCTGCCATCCGTGTTTTTTGGCTAGGCCTGTGATGACTGATCCACGACAACTCGAACTGGTTGCGCGCCACGTCAATCCTGGTGGCTGGGCGATCGACAATAAGAAACCGCTCGCGACACTGCTCGGTTCGTGCGTTGCCGTCTGCTTGTGGGATCGGACGCTGCATTTGGGAGGGCTCAACCACTTCATGCTTCCCGCCCACGAAAAATCATCACGCAACAGTGACTTCGACTTGCTTCTCTGTGGTGATTACAGCATGGAAGCCTTGCTGAACGGCATGCTGGCTCGGGGGGCAAAAAAAAACCGTCTACAGGCCAAAGCGTTTGGTGGCGGTAATGTCGTCACCACGTTGACCGGAATGAGCGTGGGCCAGCGGAATGCCGATTTCGCGGTCGAGTGGTTGGCGCGGGAAAGCATTCCTTTACTTTCCGCCGATTTGGCGGGGCCGTGGTCGCGCAAGGTGATTTTTGATCCACTGTCCGGTCATGCTTATTGCAAACGTGGCCACACCAATCAAAGCATCGCCGAGGCGGAACGGGCCTATGCTGGCACGCTTGCCTCCAGCCGGCGCAAAAAAAACATCGAATTGTTCTGAGTGCGTCCTCCGTCTCTCCGCGTGGGAGACGGAGGACGTTCACTGCTGGAGAACATACGTTCCCGGGGCGTCGGCCAGTGGCGGATAACCTTTCTCGGGAGCACCCATGGCTGGCGCCTCGATGTTTCCGGTCGAATAACGGGCCAGCCAGTCTTGCCAGGCGGGCCACCATGATCCGGCGTAAGTCGGTGCTTGCGCCTTCCAGGTGTCGGTATCCAGAAAACGTTCCTCCTTGCAGCAGACGGTCATCTGGTACGAACGATGAGGGTGCCCCGGCTCATTGATGATCCCGACATTGTGTCCGCCGCTGGTGAGTACGAAGGTCAGTTCGGTGGCGTCGCTTTGCAGGTGCAGTTTGTATACCGAGCGCCATGGCGCGACATGATCGGCGACGGCGGCGACAGCGAAAATCGGCACATGGATATGGCTGATCGAAATCGCGCGGCCATCAACCAGATATTTGCCCTGAAAGAGTTCGTTATCCACGTACAACCGGCGCAACAATTCGGAATGCTGGCGGAAGGGCATGCGCGTGCCGTCGGCGTTCCAGGCCATCAGATCGAACATCGGCTCGCGATGGCCCAGGTAATATTCACGGACCATTTTCGACCAGATCAGGTCGGCGGATTTGAGCAGTTGAAAGCCACCGGAAACCTGTTTATGTCCGAGATAGCCTTTTTCCCACATCATGTCCTCGAGCAGGGTGACTTCGCTGGCGTCCATGAAGACGTTGATCTCGCCGACTTCGGTGAAATCGGTCATGGTGGTGAATAAAGTGACGCTGGCCAGACGGTCATCGCCGTCACGGGCCATCGCCGCGGCGGTAATGGTCAGCAGAATGCCACCAAGGCAGTACCCGACGGCGTGAATCTTGCACTCGGGCAGGATCGCTGAAATGACGTCGATCGCCGCCAGGGTGCCGTGTCTGCGGTAATCTTCCATGCCCAGATCACGGTGTTCCGGGCCGGGATTGAGCCAGGAAATCATGAATACCGTATGTCCGCGGTCGACCAGGTACTTGACCAAAGAATTATGTGGCGACAGATCGAGGATGTAGTACTTCATCATCCAGGCGGATTGCATCAATACCGGCTCGCGGTGCACCGTTGCCGTGCTCGGGGCATATTGGATCAATTCGATCAGATGATTACGGAAAATCACCTTTCCGGCGGTGATCGCCAGATTTTCGCCGACCGTGAAGGCCTCGCTGCCGGCAGGTTTTTCGTCACGCAGTGAACGGAGGGCATCCTCCTGCCAGAATTTGGCGCCGCGCAGCAGATTGGCCCCTCCTTCCTTGATCGATGACTCGATGATTTCCGGATTGAGCAATGGCATGTTGCATGGAGCGAACATGTCGAGAATCTGGCGCGCCATGAACGAGACAGCGGCTTCGCTGTGCTTGCCGACCCCGCGAATACCGGTGGTTGCGTTGTGCCACCACTGCTGGTTAAGCAGAAACCCTTGGTAAATGACGTTGTAAGGAAAGCGCTGCCAGCCGGGATGATCGAAACGGTGGTCGCCAGGCAGGGGTTCGATCGTTGGTTCCGCGTTGCCGGCGGTTGCCGCGCTCAAGGCATAGGTGCCCAGACGCAAGGCCTTGCGCGTCGCCTTGGCCGCCAATTGCCACTGTTTGCCGGGCGAAGCGGCCAGGTGCACGCTCCAATCGAGATAAGCCATTGCCAACGATGCCGGCGACAATCCACCACTGAATTGTCCGAGAGCAATATTGGTCAAGCGATCGATTTCCTCGAGAGCGTCGGATGCGAGTTCACGGCGGTCACTGACGCGGCGGGAAAAATCACTGGGCGAGGGCGTTATCGGGGGCGGGGATGTTGCCGCTGGGGTTTGCGGTGCGGCCGTGCTCAGTTCGGCAACCGGTGGCGATTCAGTCGGGGCAGGGGGAGATGTCTCGCTTTTGTGCTCGGCTTCAGGGGTGATCGTCGATGAGGGCAGCGAATCGTCGCCTGTGGCCGAGACGAGCACCGGCACTTTTTTCCGGCGTGCGCGTACTTTACGGCGCGGAGGAAGAGTAGTGTCCGCCGGGTTGCTGCCGGCTGGTGTCAAATCCGGTGCCGTTGCAGAAGTTGCCCCCGGTGTCGTTTCAATACCGTCGGGGTCGTTCGCGTGCTCAGTCATCATGTTCTCCGTATCCATGCGGTCGCATGAGGGTCTTTGCCCTGGATCTTTTTGCCGACCGCGGTTGACTTCCATAAATAGTAGATCACCGGGCATTTAACAGGTTGATCCAGGTCAACCCCCGGCATGAGCCAGCAGCCGCACCCGGTCAGGTCGCCGTTCTGCCGGTTTCGCCGGGGCCGGTGTGTGGCGGGCGATCCGGCGTCCAAACGTTGTGATCTCAAGGGCTGTGCACTTGGATAGCAGAGTTCACTTGGCCATGTTTTGAACAGAAAAAATCGTTATCGGCGATGAACTTACGCCGATATTGATCCAGCCCGTCAATAAGCTGTCGGCGATAAGCTGGATGCGCGCAAGCTTGGTGTAGAGGGTCGGGACATGATTCGACAGAGGGTGATCCGGTTGCGCCAGCCGCCGGGAATGACAGCGGCGGAATAGGCCCCGATCGCCGGGGTGCATGACGGTAATTGACCCCGGCGGCGCGATAGTTCGCTTTGCAAGCAATGGAGTTAGATCCAATGGAGCTAGATCTATAATGCCTGGGTGTCTGGAAATCGTAACGAAATCATAACGGGGGAATGATTCAATGCAAGACCTGACCCTGGTGGTGGACCTGACCCTGGTGGTGGACCCCTGGTGGTGGACCCTGGTGGTGTGACCCTGGTGGCAGCGAATGACCGGTAAATGAGATGGCGGCGTTCGGATTGGCCTGAACGGTGTCCAGATAAAACCGGGCGGCGTCGAGCACCTGCGGAGCCAGCATGGCGCCCGTGGCGGCGGGAGCGTTGCCGGTGGTCCAATCCAGCAAGTCCTCGTCCGTGGTCCCGGCGTAGGAAATCACGATTTCGTTTCCGCGCTGGTAGGCCGTTGCCATGAAGCCATCGCTTCGGACTTGTTGATACAGCACACTCCAACCGTCAGGAACAGGCAGAGTGTTCCGCGTTGAGCGAACCATATCGTCGGGTGCCGTTATTTCGTTCTTGTTGCCGTAAACGTTGGCAGAAAACAGCGCATATTCTTCGATGGTGGTGGTCATGGTCAGCGTTCCTGGGATGAGTTGTTGTTTTGGCTCGCATCGAATCTTTTCTTGGCTTCTTCGAGTCGTTTGAGCGTTTCTTCTCGGCTTGGATTGACGCTTACCGGAATCTTTCTTTGCCAGTACCCGCAGAGATGAAGATTCCAGCGGAACAGATCCTGATCTTGCGCCCGTCGCTTGGTGCGCGGATCAATGGCTGTGCGCTCATAGAAGGACTGAATCGTCTCCGGATTTGTTCTATCGCCTCGCGCACTCCTGTTGATGCTATATGGACGATCATCCTGGCCATCGAGTCGGAGCAATCCCTTGGTGTCGTCTTCTGAATCGTGTCCCCACGGATCTCTTTCTAGATTCCTTCGAATACGGTCTACCGGAGCGTGAGATTGAGGAATTTCAACCCACTGAGCATTTGTCCACTTCAGTATCTGAATGGCGTAATCTTCGGGTTTCTTCGTGGCGCATGCCTGAATGGTTTCCGCGATTCTCACGAGATAAAACACACCATTCACGCGGTCGAAGCTCGTCGGTGACTGATAGACACCGAAATTGCCTTTCCAATGGATGCCCTCAGGGGCATAACGGAGTTCGGCGTCAATATACGCGCCGCGCTTTGCATCTGGGAAGCCACTACTCTTGGCGCGCGCTTTTCTCCAAATCACGATCGTGCTGCCGTCACTAAGTTTAACTTCCTCGCTCCATTCAACCGTGTCAATACCTTTGCTGCAGGCAGGCAAAAAGGCTGTGCCGATGACGAAAATTGCGAGCAGCATGCGCGGGCATTTGATGAACTTGACCCGCCGCATTCCCCGCAATCGCAACAGGTTGAGTACGCCGCAACAAAGGCTCCGTGTGGGATGTTCATACTCGTTCTTGAAAGCCATGGTCTTGCTCCGTGTCTCGATGTTTGTTTGTGTGCTGGCGCGGCGCTTAGGCTGCCAGTCGCCATTGATTCTGGTTGGAGAGCATCGGGGTCACATGGAGTCATCGGGGTCACAGTCACCATCGGGGTCACACCATCGGGGTCAGGGTCACACCATCGGGGTCAACCATCGGGGTCAGGTCTTGCATTTAATCATTTCCGGTTTTCGAGCTGTACGGGTCAACCATCGGGGTCACGAACCATCGGGGTCAGGTCTTGTCACGAACCATCGGGGTCAGGTCTTGCATTTAATCATTTCCGGTTTTCGAGCTGTACGATACGGCTGATGGTTGATGCGGAGAATTCCGAGATCTAACCCCGATGGCTTTCGGAAATGATTAAATGCAAGACCTGACCCCGATGAATGACCCGTGACCCCGATGAATGACCCGGAAATGATTAAACACCATCGGGGTCAGGTCTTGAATTTTGCATAAACACCATCGGGGTCAGGTCTTGAATTTTGCATGCCAACTTCTTTAACTTCGTGCCGGGGTCGTCTGCCAGACCTGGAACGACACCGCCTATTTCTGGCGTTCCGGTCTCGACCGTTGGCGGAACTATATCGTCAACGGGCTGAATCAATACGGCCAGTACGGCATCAGCCGGTTCACGCACGACAGCGCGGGGAATCTGAGCGGTGATGGTAACTGGGCCTGGAGCTGCGACACCTACAACCGGTTGAAGAGCGCCAGTCGCAGCACGACCCGCGTGCCACTGGCCTATGATGTGGCTGAGCGGCTGTGGCAAGAAATCATGAGTCGGCAGCACCAGCACGCAGTTTCTGCACGGCGCCGCCGATTGGGTGGCCGAGTATGACGGGGCGAGCAATGCTCTGGCGTCACGTGCAGGGCCGGGCGTCGACGGGTCGCTGTTCAGTTAGGAAGACCTGATCTTCGTGGTTGTCCTCCAGTGCTTGACTCGGCAGCGTTCCGCATTCGAAAATGCGGGAACTGATCAATTGGTCGCTAACATCGCTGCACAGACCGTTTGGCGATGGTTTTGACGATGGTCATGGTGAGCATTTTCTGTTTGGATCGCCTTGTCTTCCGGAGCGTTTGCCGTCTTGTGGGCAGACGGTCGGTCTTTGGGTCGCGACGCCGTCAGGCTTCCCAAGCTTTCTTGTGTCGCCTGAACAATCAGGTTTTCCTGTGACGACGCTTGTTTGCAGCATCACCGTTGGCACGGGTGAGTAGCGCGTCATCGTGTGATGTCGCGTATTTCTTTGGGGGTTATCATGCAAATTAATGGCAGTGTGTTTGTTGTAACAGGTGCAGGTTCTGGACTGGGCGCGGCGACGGCGACCGCGGTGGTGAATGGTGGTGGCAAGGTGGTGATCGTCGATGTCGACACCGCAGCGGGTGAAGCGCAAGCCGCGCAACTCGGTGCCAACGCTCGGTTCATCAAAACCGACGTTACGGATGAAGCCAGCGCGCGTGCAGCCATCGATCTGGCGGTCAGCGAATTCGGCGCTCTGCACGGTCTGGTCAACTGCGCCGGTGTCGCGCCGCCCAAGAAAGTGCTCGGCCGTGACGGCCCGCACGATCTGGCGACCTTCTCGAGAGTGGTTAACATCAACCTGGTGGGCACGTTCAACATGATTCGTCTGGCTGCCGAAGCGATGAACAAAAACGAGCCGAACGATGGTGGCGAGCGTGGTGTCATCGTCAATACTGCTTCGGTTGCTGCCTACGACGGTCAAATCGGTCAGGCCGCTTATGCTTGTTCGAAAGCCGGTGTCGTCGGACTGACGCTGCCGGTTGCTCGGGAACTGGCGGCGCTGGGTATTCGCGTGGTGACCATCGCTCCGGGCATCTTCGAAACGCCAATGCTCAAAGGTCTGCCGCAAGCCGCGCAGGATTCGCTGGGCAAGATGGTTCCCTTCCCGTCGCGCCTGGGTCGTCCTGCCGAATACGCCGCTTTGGTGCAGCACATCTGTGAAAACGGTTATCTCAACGGCGAAGTGATTCGTCTCGACGGTTCGATCCGGATGGCCGCCAAGTAATCACTGAGACGTAAAAGCCGTTCAATTACCCAGCAAGTCATTGCGAAATAGGAGTATTTTTATGACTGAATCAGTAGTGATCGTAGGCGCCAAGCGGACGCCGGTAGGTTCCTTTCAAGGCCAGTTTTCTGGTCTCAGCGCGCCGCAACTTGGCGCGGTGGCGATCAAGGCCGCTGTCGAACAGGCGGGTGTCAATGTCGATGATATCGATGAGGCGCTGATGGGCTGTTGCCTGATGGCCGGTGTGCGGCAAGCGCCGGCACGGCAGGCCGTGCTGGGTGCAGGTTTGCCGAAGTCGGTGCCTTGTACCACCCTGACCAAAATGTGCAGCTCGGCTCAGAAAAGCGTGATGATCGCTCATGACGAGCTGCTGGCCGGTTCGGTCAATCTGGCGGTCGCTGGTGGCATGGAGTCGATGACCAATGCTCCGCACGTCTTGACCAGCGCGCGTACCGGTTATCGGTTGGGTAATGGACAACTGTATGACCACATGTTCCTGGATGGTCTGGAAGACGCTTACGAACAAGGCAAACTGATGGGTGCCTTCGCTGAGCTTTGTGTCGATAAGTACCAGTTCTCCCGTGAAGCGATGGACGCTTTCGCCACTGAATCGGTGACCCGCGCCCAGCGCTCGGTTGCCAATGGCGCTTTCCAGGCCGAAATCGCGCCGGTGACGGTGACCACCCGCCGCGGCGAGGAAGTCATCGGCGGCGATGAAACCCCGGGCAAATGCGACATTTCCAAAATTTCCAAACTGAAGCCGGCTTTCAAGAAGGATGGTGCAGTTACCCCGGCCAATTCGTCGTCGATTTCTGATGGTGCCGCGGCTTTCGTGCTGATGCGCGAATCGGATGCCAAAAAAGCTGGCATTACTCCGCTGGCGCGGATCGTCGGTCATGCCACCTACGCGGCGGAACCCGCCTGGTTCACGACTGCTCCGGTGTTCGTGTTCAAGAAACTACTCAAGAAAGTCGGCTGGGAAGTCAGCGATGTCGATCTCTGGGAGGTCAATGAAGCCTTTGCCGCCGTGACCATGGCCTCGATGCACGATCTCAACCTGTCGCACGATAAGGTCAACGTCAATGGCGGAGCCTGCGGCATGGGCCATCCGATCGGCGCTACCGGTTCCCGGATTCTGATCACCTTGCTTTACGCGCTCAAGGCCCGCGGCCTCAAGCGCGGTATCGCCGGCCTGTGCGCCGGTGGCGGCGAAGCGACAGCGATTGCCATCGAAGTCATCTGATCCGGTCGCCAACGAGAATTCCCGCCCCATTCCCTGGGGCGGGTTCAGGAGTGTTTAGGATGTTGATTGACAAAAAACATATCGGCATGAAAGTGCCGCCGCACCGCGTGCATCTGACAGCTTGGCAGTTGAAGTGGTTTGCCAAGGCGATCGGTGAGACCAATCCGGTCTATTTCGATGAAGACGCGGCGCACAAGGCGGGGCTGCCAGGCGTACTGGCTCCACCGACCTTCCTGTTCTGCATGGACATGGATAAGGAGCATCCCTTCGATTATCTCGAAACCATGGGTTGCGACCTGGGGAAAATGTTGCACGGCGAGCAGTCGTTCAATTATTACCAGCCGTTCTACTCGGGTGATACTCTCGATTTCGATGGGCAGATCACTGATATCTATGACAAAAAGAACGGCGCTTTGCAGTTCGTTGTCAAAGAGGTCAAGGTCTGGCGTCAGGGCGAACTGGTTGGCGACCTGCGTAGCGTAATGGTCATTCGGGCATAGGGGAACGGCGATGACACAACCGAATTTTGCTGCACTCAACGTCGGCGATGCCTTGCCGTCGATGACTACCGAACCGGTGTCCCGTCTTACCCTTGCGCTGTATGCTACCGGGTCTGGCGACCATCATCCGTTGCACCTCGATCAAGACTATGTGCGCTCGAAAGGAATCCCTGATGTCTTTGCCCATGGCATGTTGGGCATGGCTTATCTTGGACGTTTGCTGACGCAATGGGTGCCGCAGGGAGCGATTCGCAGTTTTGGCGTTCGCTTTACGGCGATCACTCAGGTTGGCGAGCGCTTGGTGTGCACGGGCAAGATTGTCGAGAAGCTGGTGCAAAATGGTGAAAATTGTGTACGTCTTGAATTGACCTGCGCCAACGAAGCTGGCGAGGCGAAACACAAGGCGGATGCAGTGGTGGCGCTGGCTTGAGACTCTGCAAGCCAGATTGCTGCAAGATCGCGGCCGTCGAAAGACGGCCGTTGTTTAGTTGTAATGTGCACTCAGTCTACCGATGAGCATCTGCCTGCCGCCGTGGTGGGCGTGTCCGACATTCTGAAAGGAGATCGTAGGAGTGGAAAACAAAAACCCGAGTGAGCAACTAGGAGGCGTGGTCAACGCCTGGGCAGAGATGCAAAAACGCATGTGGGGCGATTGGGCCTCCATGCTGAAAAACATCCCCGGTGGTGATGAAAGCCCGGTCGCCGCTGTCAAGAAAGGCTTCGAAGCGGCCAGCAAAGGCGGTAACGAAGCCGCGCGTGCGTTGATGGATCGCATTTCCGGCAGCCAAAGCGCGATGAATCGCGTCATGGATTTCTTTTTCAGGTCCATGAAGGTTGTCGCCCCCAACCTCGAAATGAAGAAGGATTGGCGTCCTGATTTGGCGGCTTTTGCCGACCAGTGGGCGAAAGAATCGACCGCCATGTTGCAGCGCAGCATGGGCTTGGGTTCGCATTTTGGTGATTTCACCAATACCCTGACCAAAGACATGCCGAATGCTCTGGGTCCTTGGCTGTCCTTTCTGACGCAAGCGGCGTCTGCCGGCCATATTGGCGAAGGCATGCTGGGTGGTACTGCCGGTTTGAGTCGTTTGCTGGCCATGGAAAGCGATGCCAGCGCGATCGGCGCCGTCGGTGAAATTCCGCATTTCGGTTTGTCCCGCGAGAAGAACGCCAAAATGCTTCGTCTGGTCGATGCATCGGTCGATGTGCGTAAAGCCAGTCTGGAATTCCATACGGCTTTCGCCGAAGCCTTGGCTAAAGCCGTCGAGGCCACCATCGAAGAACTAGGCAAACTGGCTGCGAAGGGCGAGAAGATCACCACCGTGCGCGATCTGATGCGGTTGTGGTATCGCACTGCCGATGGCTCCCTGCTGATAACCTTCAATTCCAAGGAGTTTCTCGACATCCAGAATCAATTCTCCCTGGCTCAGCAGCAGTACAAGCTGGCGCAGCGGGTGGTCGTCGAAGATATTTTCCGGAGTTTCGATATTCCGACGCGCACTGAGGTCGATGAGGCTTACAAGGTCATTCACGATCTCAAGAAAGAAGTCCGTGCGCTCAGGAAAGAATTGCTTCCGCCGAGCCACGGCGTTGCTGCCAAGGCCGCAACGGTCCGCAAAGCGGCGCGCCCAAAAAGCGAGTGAGCCGCCCAGCCTGGAACGATAGAACTTTTATTTTCGGGCTTTGAGCTAATAGACCAATAGGAGCGTGCTACCCATGTTGAATTTCCCCATCCAGATTCTTCCCGCCGACCTGGCTGCCGAAACCGCGGCGTTGAACGCGAAACTCGCCAAAGGCGTCGATGTTCTCAACAAATTGACCGACGACGATATCGATATTGGCAGTACGCCGAAAGACGTCGTTTTCGAGCAGGACGGTATCGAGGTTTACCATTACCATCCCCTGGTCGAAAAATCGAAGATCATGAAAACCCCGCTGTTGATCGTGCCGCCGCTGATCAATGGCTATCAAGTGGCTGATTTGCAACCCGACCGTTCGCTGGTCCGGAACCTGTTGAACGAAGGCATCGACGTTTATTTGAACAATTGGGGTTATCCGCGGCAAGTCGACAAGTATCGTACCGTCGACGATTACATCAATGGCTATCTGGACGATACCATCGATTTCATTCGTCATCATCATGGCGTAGACAAGGTCGCGCTGCTCGGCATTTGCCAGGGCGGCACCATCTCGACCACGTATTCGACCATGCATCCGGACAAGATCAGCCACCTGACGTTGACCGTCACGCCGATCGATTTCGAAGCGTACAAGGCGAAGCACAAGCCCCATGAAGGCTTGATGTTTACCATGGGCGCCGACGCCGACGTCGAGAAAATGGTCGCCGTACATGGCAATGTGCCAGTTGATGTGCTCAACGTCTCCTTCCTGATGGCCTCGCCGTTCATCCTCAATTTCGGCAAGTACGCCGATGTGATCGATATCCTGGATGACCGTCAAGCGCTGATCAACTTCCTGCGGATGGAGAAATGGCTGTTTGGCGGTCCGGACGCCGCCGGTCAAACGTTCAAGGAGTTCATCCGCGATTTCCTGAAAGGCAACAAGCTGGTCAAGGGGACGCTGGAAGTCGGTGGTCAAAAAGCCGATCTCAAGAACCTGACCATGCCGGTGCTGAACGTTTATGCCGAGAAGGACCACATCGTGCCGCCGGCCTGCACCGTTGCGCTCGGCAAACATGTCGGCAGCCAGGACTACACCGAATTTGCCATCGCCACCGGCCATATCGGGATCTATACCGGCGGTCTGGCCCAGAAAGTGCTGGCGCCGAAAGTCGGCAGCTGGTTACGCGAGCGCGGCGCGTGAGCGCTGGCTGCGTTCGGCTTTCGTAAGCCATCGGTAAGTCATCAAAATCGCCCGGCGGTCAATCGCCGGGCGATTTTTTTCGTCGATTCGCTGTCCAGGCAGCACCTCGAGGTTTCAGCCGCTGTGCTGATTCGAGATGACGGTTTCGTGCCGATCAGCAGCGTTCAGGTTGGGGATTGACCACCGGAACCGTATGCGGCCCGTGTCAGACGGTCGGCAATGGCGCGCCAAGCGGCGGTGGCAGGAATCTCTTCGACCAGAATCTGGTCAACCCCACTCCCGTCAAGCTCGCGTAGAGCGGCGTACAGTGCGAAGGCATAGCCCGCCGGTTCATCCGGCAGAACGCGTTGTACCATGTTGTCGGCGCTGATCCGCAGGGGATGTCGACAGAGCACGCCGCAACGTTGTCCCTGTGCCAGCAAGGTCAGCAACGTTTGCCCGAGATCCTTGCCGACTACGGTCCGCAGGGGCGTTTGTGGCGCGTAATGGGCGGCGAGTGAGCCGGAGACCCTGGGTGTTCCGGCCCCAATTTGTTCGGGCGCGGTTGGTTCGATACCGATTACTTGCGCGATCGTTTCGGGTGACAGGTGTCCCGGTCTCAGCAGCCGTGGCGCCTGGTCGGCAACGGTGAGGTCGAGAATCGTCGATTCGATGCCAACTGGACAACGCCCGCCGTCGAGGATGATCTTTACGGCTTCGCCGAGTTCCTCGCGCACATGCTTTGCTTTGGTCGGACTGATGCGGCCGAAGCGGTTGGCCGATGGTGCGGCAATGCCGCTCAAACCGTCACGCCCACCTCCCGCAGCGGCGTAGGCGCGCAGCAGGTCGAGCGCCAACGGGTGCGCAGGAAGGCGCACGCCGACGCTGTCCTGACCACCGGTCACCGCATCAGGAACCCAGTGCGCGCGTTTGAGAATCAAAGTCAGCGGTCCTGGCCAGAACGCTTCGGCCAGTTCCCAGGCCATGGGCGGGATTTCCCTGGCCCACTGGGCGAGATAGTCGGCGCCGGGCAGATGGACGATCAGCGGGTGATCGGCCGGCCGACCTTTGGCGGCGAAAATCTTGGCCACTGCCAGCGGGTTCGCCGCGTCGGCGCCCAGACCATAAACCGTTTCGGTGGGAAAAGCGACCAGTTCGCCGGCGCGCAGCGCGGCAACCGCGCGATCGAGCTCAGCCGGGTCAGCCGGCATCATCGATACCGATTGCCTGGCGGGCGATCAGCGCTCGTTGCCTTGCCTGAGCGGGGTCCGCATCGATGACGGTGAAATGGCCCATCTTGCGACCCGGCCGGGCATGGTGCTTGCCGTAAAGATGCAGTTTCAGGCCATCAATGGCGTGCAAGGTGGCCCAGTCCGGCTCGCGGTAATCCACTACTCCGTCAGGACCCTGCGAGTACCACAATTCTCCCAACAGATTGACCATCGTCGCCGCTGAATGCGCGCGCGCCGCTCCGAGCGGCAAACCGCAGAGTGAGCGCACCTGTTGGTCGTACTGGCTGCTGACGCAGGCGTCCAGGGTGTAGTGACCGCTGTTATGCGGGCGGGGGGCCATTTCGTTGATCAGCAACCGATTCCCGACGATGAAAAACTCCACCGCCAATACCCCGATGTAGCCGAGACGCTCGGCGACGGAGCCGGCCAGGGTGGCGGCGTGTGCGCACAAAGTTTCAGGGAGCGTCGCCGGTGCCAGGGAGACGTCGAGGATGCCCTTGCGATGGGTGTTTTCGGCGGTCGGAAAAGGGCAGAGCGCACCATTTTCGTCGCGAGCGAGAACCACGGATACTTCGCGGGTCAGCGAGAGCTTCTTTTCAAGAACGCAATGCTCGCCGTTGAAGTGCTGGAAAGCGATCCGTGCCTCGTCGCGGTTGCCGACCATCGCCTGACCTTTGCCGTCGTAACCGAAACGGGCCACTTTGAGAATGCCGGGGAAAAGATCATCGTCAACGGTGTTCAAGTCAGCCTCGCCGTGCACCTCGAGATACGGGCCGTGCGGCAACTGGTTTTCGCGCAGGAAACGCTTTTCGGCGATCCGATTCTGGCAAACGCCGACCGCTGCCGCCGATGGGCGGACGATGACAAATTTGTCCAGATAATCGAGCGTACCGGCGGGAACATTCTCGAATTCAGTGGTCACCGCAGCGCACGTTTGCGCCAGTTGATCGAGCGCGGCATAGTCGTCGTAGGCGGCGATCAGGTGACGGTCAGCGATCCGTCCGGCGGGGCTGTGCGGGTCGGGGTCGAGCACCCAGACCCGGTAACCCATTTCGTGCGCAGCGGCCACGAAAAACCGGCCCAGTTGCCCACCACCCAGCATGCCCAGGGTCGCCGGCGGGAGGATCATCGACATCTCGATCTCAAAAAATGACGACAGCCCGCATCAGATGAGAGGCAAACGCATGGCTTGAACTTTCTCGGCTTGCGCATGGCGGAAGTCGCGCAAACGTTGCGCCAGTTCGGGGTCATGGTTGGCGAGCATGGCGATGGCAAACAAGGCGGCGTTGGCGGCACCGGCCTCGCCGATGGCGAAGGTGGCCACTGGAATGCCTTTGGGCATCTGAACGATTGAAAGCAGCGAATCCTGACCAGACAAGGCTTTCGACTGCACCGGAACGCCGAGCACCGGTACGATGGTTTTTGCGGCCAGCATGCCGGGCAGATGTGCGGCACCACCGGCACCGGCGATGATTGCTTGCAGACCGCGCGCACTGGCGGTGTCGGCGTATTCGAACAGCAGATCGGGCGTGCGATGCGCGGAAACGACGCGTGCCTCGTAAGCGACGTCGAATTCCTTGAGCAAACGGGCCGCGGCCTGCATCGTCGGCCAGTCGGAGTCGGAGCCCATCACCACGCCGACCCGCGGGGTCGTCGCCGTCATCGCGACAACTCCCGCTCAGCGGCTTCGAGAGTGTTGGCCAGCAGCATGGTGATGGTCATCGGGCCGACACCACCAGGCACCGGAGTGATCGCCGAGGCTTTGTCGCTGACCGGTCCGAAATCGACATCACCGCAGAGTTTGCCGTCCGGCAAGCGATTGATGCCGACATCAATGATCACCGCACCAGGTTTGACCATTTCGGCGGTAACGAACTTTGCTTTGCCGAGAGCGGCGACCAGAATGTCGGCACGCCGGGTATGCGCCGCCAGATCTCGGGTTTGCGAATGACAGACGGTTACCGTCGCGCTGGCCTGCATCAACAACATCGCCATCGGTTTGCCGACGATGTTCGAGCGGCCGAGGACCACCGCCTCCTTGCCGCGGAGATCGATGGCCGCGTCGGCGAAAAACTTCATGACGCCGTAAGGGGTGCAGGGAATGAAGCGCGGCTGGCCTTGAACCAATGCGCCGACGTTTTCGGCATGGAAGCCATCGACATCCTTTTTCGGCGAAATGGCTTCCAGGACCGCGTCGCTGTCGAAATGACGCGGCAGCGGCAGCTGGACGAGGATGCCATGGATCGTCGGATCGGCGTTGAGTTCGGCGATCTTGTCGATGACCGTCTGCTGGGCGGTGTCGACCGGATAAACGATTTTTTCAGAATGGATGCCGACCTGCAGACAGGCGTTGACCTTGTTGCGCACATAAACCTGTGAGGCCGGATCTTCGCCAACCAGAATTACGGCCAATCCGGGACGTCGACCGCGGGCGGCCAATGCTTCGGCGCGGGTCTTGAAATCGGCGCGCAGTTTTTGTGCCAGCGCGTTGCCGTCGAGGATTTTTGCCGTCATCTTGAAGGGTTCCTGAAAAGCGAAAGGTCGAAGCGAGCGGTGAATCAATGGCGGGTAGGGAACGGGGCAGACCGAAAGCGCGTCGATCGGGGAAAATCCACTCCCGCCGAGCGTGGCGGGCGGGATTCTAGCGCAGTTCAGGCCGCGTTGGTCTTGGCGACGAGTTGAGCCTGTTCGGCGGCGAACTCGGCCGCTTCAGCCACCTCGGCCGCTTGCCGACCGGCGGCGAAAGCCTGGCGGTTGAGTTCGACGAGTTCCTTTTTTTTACGGGCGAAACGTTTGAGGATGCAGCTTTCGACAATTTCGGCCGGGAAGGGGAGATGGTCGGAAATGGCGCCGAGCATTACCGTGTTGCCCAGGCGGATGTCGCCGAGCCCGATAGCGATCGTCGAGGCGTCGAAAGCGACGACGTGCGTCCCGACCGCGTGCAGTTCGGCGACCGGATCGGTCGGATAATCATAAAGACCCAGGTCGACGACCGGTGGCACCAGACGACCGAGATTCATCAGCACCAGGCCTTTGGGACGCAACATATGACGCCAGCGCATCGTTTCGGCGGCTTCGAAACCCAGCAGAACGTCGGCGCTGCCGGGAGAGATTTGTGGCGACAGGACTTTTTTCCCGAAGCGCAGGTGCGAGGAGACGACGCCGCCGCGCTGGGCCATGCCGGCCACCTCGGTTTTTTTGACATCATGACCGAGAGCGATTGCCGCCTCGGCAAGAATCTCGGTGGCCGTCATCACCCCCTGGCCGCCAGTGCCGACGACCAGAATGTTGGTGGTAGCGAATTTGCCTGTTTCAGACATCGGATGAAACCTTTCGCCTTCGATAAAACGCCACGGTGAAGAAAGCGGATGCGCCGCTTTCTTCCAACCGGGCTGAGAGGGTTTTCTCAGAGAGTTTGAGTCGTGGATGCGGTGGCTTTGCGGACGATCTTGATCGGCATCGACAAGGTGTCGACCGGGACGATCGCGTCTGGCGCGCAGGGCTGCAGACACAGTCCGCAGCCGGTGCAAGCGGCGCTTTCGATGCGGACGAACGCCAGTTCGACCTCGCGGCCACTGGGTTTTTTGACCATTTCCCGCCGTGAGACATGAATCGCCGGGCAGCCGACGTCGATACAGTTGCCACAGCCGGTGCATTTTTGATCAATGACCGTATAGGGTTTCAAGGGGTGATAGTCCTTGATCAACACGCAGGGCTGGTTGGTGATGATCACCGACGGTTCGGGGATGGCCGTTTCGGCGCGCAGGGTCTTCCACAGTACCGGCAACTGGTAAGCGTCAACTTCGTGCACCCGCTCTTCGCGAACGCCGAGGGCTTTGACCAGCCGGGCAAAATCGACCCGCGGCGCTTCCTCACCATGAATATTGCGGCCACTGGCCGGGTTGTCCTGCCCGCCGGTCATGCCGACGGCGCGGTTGTCGAGCAGCAGCACGGTCACGTTGCCGCGGTTATAAACGATGTCCAACAATCCCTGCATGCCCATGTGCAGGAACGTGGAGTCGCCGATCACCGCCACCACTTTCTTGTCTTTTTCGGCGTCACTGCGGCCCTTGTCGAGTCCAAGAGCCATTCCCATCGAGGCGCCCATCGAAATCACCGCATCGAGCGCATTCCAGGGATGCCCATAGCCAAGCGTGTAACAGCCGATATCGCCCGAGATGGTGACATTGCGCAGCCGGGAAAGCGTGTAATAGACGCCGAGATGCGGGCAGGCAACGCACATCGTCGGAGGACGCGGAAAAACCTTCATCGGTGCGGCGACCGCCGATTCCGGCGATGGTTCACCGCGCAGTCTGGCGATTGCCGGTTTGAGCACCTGCGGCGACAATTCACCGGAAACCGGCAGAATGGCTTTGCCGATCACGGCGATGCCCTGAGCCTTGAGTTCGTTTTCGAGCAGCCCTTCGACTTCCTCGACGACCACCACCTGCTGGCAGGTTTCGGCGAACTGACGCAGCCGTTCGATCGGCGGAGGATACGAAAAACCGAGTTTGAAGACCGGAGCCTCTGGAAAACTTTCCCGCACGTGCATGTACGCCGGGCCGGACGTCACGAAACCGATCCGCCGGTCGTTGCCGTCTTCGACGACATTCAGCGTTGATAGCTCCGCTTCGGCGCGCAACTGGTTTTCGCGTTCGAACATCAGAGGCAGGCGACGGCTGACGGTGGCCGGGAGCATCACCCAGCGGCTGACATCCTTGGTGAATCCGCCGACGGCTCTTTCCTGGCGCTCGCCGACGCTGACCAGGCCCTTGACATGACAAATCCGCGTCGTCAGACGCAGAATCACGGGTACCTGAAAGCGTTCCGAAAGTTCGAAAGCCGCCAGCGTGAAGTGATGCGCCTCCTGCGAATCGGCCGGTTCGAGCAGCGGCACATGGGCGAAGCGGCCCCAGAAACGCGAATCCTGTTCATTCTGTGACGAAGACAGGCCGACATCGTCGGCGATGGCGATCACCAGCCCACCGGCGACACCGGTCAGGGTCATCGTCATCAAGGCGTCGGAAGCGACATTCATGCCGACATGTTTCATGGCGCAGAAGCTGCGCGATCCGGCCATTGCTGCGCCAAATGCGACTTCCAACGACACTTTTTCGTTGACCGACCACTCGGTGTAGATGTCGGGGTAGGTGGCCACGTTTTCGAGAATTTCGGTAGACGGCGTACCGGGATACGCTGCCGCTACCCGGACGCCGGCTTCCCATACCGCGCGCGCCACCGCGTCATTTCCAGACATCAAAAGCCGACTCGCTGCCTCAGCCGGTCGGTCAGGGATCTTGACGGCTGCCGTCATTACTGCTCCTCAGAAAAAATCGGATGAAGTCGAAGCGATACCGGCGGGCACGATGATCCAGGTGGATTTGCAGCATTTTGGCGTGCGACACCACCCTGAGGTTGCCTAGCCGACAAACTCCGTAGAGTATCACGGAGCGGGGTTCGGCTCCCGAAATTTCGTCGGTGAAACAATCCCTACAAGACGTAGCGCGAAAGATCTTCGTTTTGAGCCAAGTCGGCCAGCCGACTGTCGACGTAGCGCGCATCGATCAGCACGGTCGACTGATTGCCGCGGGTCGCCGAGAATGAGATCTCTTCCAACAGACGCTCGATGACGGTATACAAACGGCGGGCGCCGATATTTTCCGTTTGTTCATTGACCGACCAGGCGGTTTCGGCCAGACGCCGGATTCCTTCGGCGGAGAATTCCAGGCCGACGCCTTCCGTAGCCAGCAACGCTTGATACTGCTTGGTCAGACAGGCGTCGGTCTGGGTCAGGATGCATTCGAAATCGGCCACGGACAAGGAATCGAGTTCAACCCGGATCGGAAAGCGTCCCTGCAGTTCCGGGATCAGGTCGGAGGGTTTGGCGAGATGAAAAGCTCCGCTGGCGATGAACAGGATGTGGTCGGTGCGGATCATCCCGTATTTGGTCGATACCGTGGTGCCCTCGACCAGCGGCAGCAGATCGCGTTGGACCCCTTGGCGGGACACATCCACACCATGCGTCTCACTACGTGAGGCGATCTTGTCGATTTCGTCGAGAAAGACGATGCCATTCTGTTCGACATTTCTCATCGCTTCGAGTTTGATTTCGTCGTCATTGACCAGCTTTGCCGCTTCCTCGTCGACCAGCAAACGGTGCGCTTCCGAGATTTTCAGTTTGCGGGATTTTTTCCGACTGTTACCGAAGTTCTGAAACATGCCTTGAATCTGAGCGGTCAGTTCCTCCATTCCTGGCGGAGCAAAAATTTCGGCTTGCAGCGAGGATGCGGCGACTTCGATTTCGATTTCCTTGTCGTCGAGTTCGCCTTCGCGCAGTTTCTTGCGGAATTTCTGCCGGGTGGTGTTGTCTTCCGTGGCGGTGGAGTCATTGAAGAAATTGCCACGGGATGGCGGCAGCAGACAATCCAGAATCCGATCTTCCGCGGCGTCCTCCGCGCGCGGCTGAACACTTCTCATGGCCTTTTCGCGACCGCTCTTGATGGCTATTTCGATGAGATCCCGAATAATCGTTTCGACATCACGACCTACATATCCCACCTCGGTGAACTTGGTCGCTTCGATCTTGATGAAGGGGGCTTCGGCCAGCCGGGCCAGCCGGCGGGCGATTTCGGTTTTGCCGACGCCGGTCGGGCCGATCATCAGGATGTTTTTGGGAGTGATTTCCTGGCGCAACGGTTCCGCCACCTGGGCACGGCGCCAACGATTGCGCAAAGCGATGGCTACCGCCTTCTTGGCTTTGCTCTGGCCGACAATGTGTTTGTCGAGTTCGTGGACGATTTCCTGTGGGGTCATCGACGACATAATTATTCCAATTCCTCAATGACAAAATTTTGATTGGTATAGATGCACAGATCACCGGCGATTGCCAGCGATTTGCGAACGATATCCGCCGGCGGCAGTTCGCTGTTCTCGATCAGCGCGCGTGCGGCGGCCTGGGCGAACGCCCCTCCTGAGCCGACGGCGACGATGCCGTGTTCCGGTTCGAGAACATCGCCGTTGCCG
This sequence comes from Accumulibacter sp., assembly GCA_031732795.1. GTDB lineage: Bacteria > Pseudomonadota > Gammaproteobacteria > Burkholderiales > Rhodocyclaceae > Accumulibacter. The sequence continues at coordinate 41,334 of JAVMKC010000031.1, forward strand.
GTGATGATCAACGAATTCTCGCGGTCGGCGACGGCAAGCAAGGCTTCCAGACGGCGCAAGGCCCGGTCGCTGCGCCAATCCTTGGCCAGTTCGACCGCCGAACGCAACAGATTGCCTTGATAGAGATCGAGCTTGGCTTCGAAGCGTTCGAAGAGAGTGAAGGCATCGGCTGTGCCGCCAGCGAAACCGGCCAAGATCTTTCCTTGATGAATTCGTCTGACTTTACGGGCGCTGGCTTTGATTACCAACTGACCGAGCGTGACCTGACCGTCGCCGCCCATGGCCACGCGCTGGCCACGGCGAACGGACAAAATCGTCGTGCCGTGATACGGCTCCATGTGAAACTCCTGTTGATTGAAATGGGTTGGCTTAATACTTGGCGAAAACAATGTCGGCCAAGGAGGTCAAACCGACGACGCGGAACAATTCGGCCAGCAAAAGATGCGGGTGACGGAAGACGATTTTTCGGCCTGATGTCTTTACGGAGTTCATGACATTGAGCAAGGCGCCGGCGCTAAGGAAGTCCATTCGGGTGACCTCGGAACAGTCAATGATTACCGGGTCGTGGGCGGCTGCGAAAACGAGCAGATCAGCAAAGCGGGTATTCTTGACCTCGCCTTTGAGCGGGTAAGCATCGCCGGTCAGCGTGTACTCGTCGGCCTGCGGCGGGGGCGTGACGGAGGCTTTGCTTGCCCGGGAGGCTTCCCAGGACGGCGGCGAGATTTCAAAAGTCACTGCGTAATTGATGGCCAGATCTTCGAACTCCTCGATCTGGCCATGTATTTGACATAGTTCCAGCTTCAGGAACCAGCATCCCCTGTCTTGGGCTTTGCCAAGAATGATGAACGGGTCGACCAGCGCTTCGAGCTCTTTCGTGCCCAACATGTCTACTTCGCGTCGATACTTGCGGGCTTGCTCCAGCAGATTCATCAACCGCTCACAGCCTTTGTCGTCCAGCGAATGGACTTTCGAAAGGTCGATGCGAAGACGGGGGTGGCGTTCGATGGCTTCACGCAGCGCTGCGAAACCCGCGTCATTGTCGCCGTAGAGTTCGCCTTTGAAGATGGTGGTGGCGATGGCCTTGACCGGTGGAGTGGTGGTAACCGTGGTCTGTCGCCAAGTGGGCGGAGATTTTTCGAAAGACGCGGCGTACTCCAATGACAAGGATTCGAAATCCTCCTTTTTGCCGGTCAGTCGGAAAAAGTCGAACAGCAAAAGCCACAGCCGTTCGGCTTGCGTGGAGTCGTTGAAGCGGATAGCGTTTTCCAAGGTTTGTTGCACCAGCCGATCCTGGCCACTGGCGTATTGCATGGCCACTTCTTCCGCTTGGGCATCGATCGGATCAACTTCGGGTTCGACCTGCAATCCAGCGGAAAATTCGCTGAAAACAAACTCACTGATGGTCAGTGGACCAGAGTCGCTACTTGCCGCCGGGGTGTTGGAGGACAAAATTCCACTGGGCAAACTGGCCGGCAGTGGTTTCAGGCGCGCTCCGGGTTGAGCGGTGGGCGTCGGAGGTTTTTTTTCCGAAGGACGCGGGACGGCGGCCGGTTTGGCGACCATCTTTTTCTCAGGCGGCTTCTTGAAGAACGAAAAAACCATGGGCGGTAGGAATGACGATTGTTTCTGTTCTATTCATGCGACGAACGTATCTTGTAACACATCATCCAACGCACTGCAATTTCAATTGGATAGCAATGGTTCGCGATGTCATAGGATGGAGCGGCTGTATTTCGGGCGATGTCGCCGGATTTCTCAACGAAGTTCTGGGTCACATGACGAGACCGGGCAGAACGTGAGTTTCAACTGTCTGGAAACTGTCTGTTAAACGTCGTCATTAGCGTAATTTTCCTGAAAACAGGCGCGTATGGCCAATATTTCATCCTGGTGTTTGAAGCATACTTCGACACAAGTGCCATCGAAGTGCGTATTGGCACCTTTCTCCAGAAAAGCGAAAGCTTTTTCGCAAGGCCAAGCGCGTTTGTACGGTCGTTCCGACATCAGCGCGTCGAACACGTCGGCAACGGCGACAATTCTGCCGCATATTGGAATGGCGTCGCCAGCCAATCCGCGTGGATACCCCGTGCCGTCGAATTTTTCATGATGTGAATAGGCGATCAAGGCGCCCATTTGTAATACTTTCGATTCGCTGCCGTCCAGCAATTGAAAACCGAGTTGGGCGTGCCCTTTCATGACCGCGTATTCCTCTGGTGTCAGCCGACCTGGTTTGAGGAGAATCGAATCAGGAATGCCGATCTTGCCGATGTCGTGCATCGGCGCAGCCTTGAAAATCAGCTCCTGCGCTTCCTGTGGCAGACCAAGTTTCGCCGCGATGAGACGGCTGAGATGCGCAATGCGCTGAATATGCGCTCCGGTTTCAGGATCACGGAATTCGGCTGCTCGCGACATGCGGACCAGCAATTCCTGTTCCCGGGCATGAACCGTCGCCGTAGCTTTGGCCACTTCGTCGGCCAGCCAAGCCGCGCGGTCAGCTAGATGCCGGCGACTGGTGTTCAGCGCCAACATGTTGCGTACCCGCGCTGAAAATTCCATTCGGTCGACGGGTTTGGTCAGGAAGTCAGTCGCACCGAGCTCGAGCGCGCGATAACGTACTTCGCGATTGTCATTGGCGGTGATCATCAGGATCGGCAATTGATCACGCCCCGGAAATTTTCTGATGTGTCGGACAAAATCCAGACCATCGAGTTCCGGCATCATGTAATCAACAATGATCAAATCGGGCAGATTGTCCGAACACCATTGCAAACCACGGGAAGATTCTTGAAACAGTACGGCTTCACAGTCCCCGAGCTTTGCAATCAAGGCCTTGAGCAGTGTCAGATTGATATCGCTGTCGTCGATGATCGCAATCCGGTGCATGCCAGTTCCCCAAGTCGTACAGGGTAGTATAGCAAGTGGAATTGCCGCTGCCGGAACAGCCTATCTTTGTGGGTATCTGCCGCGTTGACGCGCAGGATGGTCATTGGAGATCAAAAAAACCGCTACGGCAAAATCTTTCGCGCCCTGCTAACGACAGCCGAAAGGCGCCGTAGCGGTACAGAGGAAAACAGTTTTCAACGAGATGAATTCTTGGTTGATACAAAGGAGTATTGGGTTTGGTGACGAGATGACCTGAGAAATGTTCTAAAAATCATTTGATTGTTGATGTTGTGCAAGTGCCATCGGCCCGGTGGTCGCCGGGTTGCAACAGATGTCGGAGACGATCGATCAGAGGAGCATCCTGGTCTATTTGGCGCGGTGATAAATAACCAGGGCGGTGAAGGCGGCAATGGCGACCAAGGCAAGCGATTCGAGGTCGGGTATTTGTCCCGTTCCCGCAAATACGCGCATCGGAAAGAAAGCAAACGGCAAAATGACACTTTGATTGAGCATGGTAGTCTCTTGGTGGGAAAAGTGATTGCGGATCGGGATGGGCAGCTTGCCTGGCGAAGGTCGTTTGATGTATGACATCCGAAGTGAAACCAAGGTGAAGGCTCTGCACCGACATCTCTACGGAATATGACTTTGTGTTTTCATGATCATTGGTCGAGATGATAGTGGCGGGTCTGAAACTGATCTAGACACGTGAATCGAGTTTTACAATTCGCTTCGAAACACGGGTTGCCGGGCTTTCTGGAAAATCTTCGAAACGCGATCTGCTTGTTTTTTGGTTATGGACATTGGTTTCGGTGTCCAACCGATCCCTGTTGTGCCAGAGGTGTCTGTCGTGTTTGTCCTGCGTGATTCGTGCCTGCTGACAGAGGTTTCAGCATCAGCAGCCGAAAATTCAGTCAGAGGAGTTTTCTTTGGCCTCGCTGGTCGACGAGCTTTGGTCAAAGCGAGTCTAAATCGAGGCACTGAGTCAGTCTTCGCCGAGCAGCCCGCATGTCGCGGGAAGGTACAGCTGGCAAGCGCGATGCAGTTTCGTATACGGGAATTTCGCTGAACGACCGCAGAGATTTTTGCGGACGACGGCGACAAGACGGTTTCTCCGACTTGCTACGGGAAAATGAATGATCAAGGAGATGGGATGAGCATCCTGCCGTCAGCGTTATCGGCAACTTTCGAACGCTTCGTTTCTTCCGAGCAGGCGGGTGGCAAGCTGTTGATTGTTTGCACGTTCCTATCGCTCGTTCTGAGCAATTCCCCGCTCGGTGAACCCTATTTGGCGTTTTGGGACGGCACGATCGCCCAGATGACACTCGAACACTGGGTGAATGATGGACTGATGGCGATCTTTTTCTTGCTGATTGGTCTGGAACTGGAGCGTGAGTTGTATGTTGGCGAACTGGCCAACTTCCGCTCAGCATTGCTGCCAATCGTGGCGGCGATTGGCGGTATGGTCACCCCCGCGTTTCTTCACTGGTTGTTCAACGGCGGGACGCCGACTCAGCCCGGGGTTGGCATTCCGATGGCTACCGATATCGCCTTTGCACTCGGCGCATTGGGCATGCTCGGCAATCGGGTGCCGCTTTCCCTGAAAGTGTTTGTTGTGGCGTTCGCCGTGATGGACGATCTGGGAGCGATCATTTTGATTGCCGTTTTTTATACCACCAAACTCTCGGTCACCTATCTGGTTGGTGCCCTGGCAGTCTGGGGGCTGCTTTTGGCAATGAACAAAGTCCTGCGAATCATGACGTTGATTCCGTATCTGCTGGGTGGCGGCGTGATGTGGGGGCTGATGCTCAAGTCAGGAGTCCATGCCACCTTGGCCGGAGTGTTGCTGGCTTTCGCCATTCCCTTCTCGTCGGTCGATGAGGGTTCGCAATCACCTTCACATCGTCTGGAACATTGGCTGCATTTGCCTGTTGCGTTGGTGATTTTGCCGGTTTTTGCGCTGGCCAATACCGGGATCGTCATTGGCGCGGATTGGCTGCAACAGTTGGCCAGCGTGAACAGTGCTGGTATTGCGGCCGGTCTGTTGATTGGCAAACCGGTCGGGGTGACGGTGTTTTGTGCGTTGGCGGTTGGCCTGGGGATTTGCCGTTTACCGGGCGATTTGAAATGGAACCATGTTTTCGGTGCCGGTCTGCTGGGTGGGATTGGTTTTACAATGTCAATTTTCATCGCCAATCTGGCGTTTGTCGGCGATCCGGCATTGATCAAATCGTCGAAAATGGCGATTCTGGCCTCCTCGCTGCTGGCGGGTACGCTGGGCTTCTGGTGGCTCAAATCTTTCAGCCGACAGGATGGACGGGAGGCTGTCACGAGAAACGGATGATCGGAATCGGCTGGCATGGTTGGACAGAGCGCCGGATCCAGTGAAAATTTCGACCATGATCGCCGGTGGCAGGGCAGGGTGGTCTAGAGCGTTCATTGGAATCAGGGCGCGACTGCCCGACCGGAAGTTTTCCCAGTCGGCTCGCTGGTGGAAAGTGTTCATTCCGGTACATGACGACTCATCGGTGACGCGAAGACGCGACGTGGACCACGGAAGATGGTCAAGCGCCGTTGGCCAACGTACAGATGATTCTGGAGCGGTATAAACGGGAGGGTCGCGTCGATGGGGCAGGAGATAGATCGACAGGAAATCGAACCCGGTGATCTTGAACGATTCGCGCAACGGCTGGCCGAAGAAACGGATCATGTCCGTGCCGCTCATGCGCGCGGCGAGTTTTCCAATCGCGGGCCGGTTGCCGGTTTCGAGCTCGAAGCCTGGCTGGTTGATCGGCAGTTCCGTCCGGCACCGGACAATCTGTCGTTTATCGACCGTCTGGGCAGTCCCCTGGTCGTTCCCGAGTTGTCCCGTTTCAACGTCGAGTTCAACGGTACGCCGCAAGTCTTGCAAGGCGGTGCGCTGACGAGGCTGGAAAATGAATTGCTCTCCACTTGGCGGCAGGCGCAAGAAGTCGCCGCGGACGGTGACACTTCGTTGGTCGCCATCGGAACACTGCCAACCTTGCGCGAAGCCGATCTGTCGCTGGCGAACATGACGCCTCTGCGGCGTTACGCGCTCTTGAATCGACAGGTTTTGCAGTGTCGTGACGGCCGTCCGCTGCGCTTGTCGATCAGCGGCATCGAGGAACTGTCGACAATGCACGCTGATGTCATGCTCGAGGCGGCGGCGACGTCTTTTCAGGTCCATCTGCAAATGCCGGCTCGCGAAGTGGTGCGCGCCTATAACGCGTCGTTGCTGTTGGCGGCACCGTTGGTGGCGCTGGCTGCCAATTCCCCGTTGCTGTTCGGCAAGACGCTATGGCATGAAACGCGCATTCCCTTGTTCGAACAGTCGGTCGACTGCTGCCACCCTGATTTTCCCGGCTGCCGGCGGGTAACTTTCGGCACCGGTTATCTTGTCGATCCGACCGACGATTTCGTAGTCAATTTGCAGCGTTACCAAGTCTTGTTGCCGTTCATCCTGCCGGAAGCGCCGAGCGCGTACGCCCATTTGCGATTGCATAACGGTACCGTCTGGCGGTGGGTGCGGATGCTGATCGGTTTTGATGACGATTCGGCTCCCCATTTCCGGATCGAACAGCGCGTGATGCCCGCTGGGCCGAGCCTGATCGACATGATCGCCAACGCCGCTTTTTATTACGGGGCAGTCTACGGCTTGGCTCGACAGCCCGTGCCGCCGGAGTCCGGGTTGTCGTTTGATCAAATCCGCGACAATTTCTATCGAGCCGCTCGTGACGGATTGGCAGCGCCATTGCTGTGGCTCGACGGTCGGCGCAGAAGCGCTGCCGATCTGTTGAAACACCAGTTGCTGCCCTTGGCCGCGGAAGGATTGGCCGAGCTGCAGTTGGACGCTGGCGACCGCGAGCGCTATCTGGCGGTGATCGCGGATCGTCTACGCTGTCGTCGGAATGGTGCACTGTGGCAATTGACACATTTTGCGCGACACGGGGACTTGAATCGCCTGACGGCTGACTATATTGATCAGCAAAGCCGTCTCCATCCCGTTCATGAATGGCCGTTATAAGCCACAGGCCCTGCTGCCGTCCGACCGATCATGCTGACTCTTTTTTATGACACGCTTCCCGAGAATTTTCTCGATACCCCCGCGCGCGAACTGCACCGCTGTTTGCTCGGGCCAACCCTGATCCATTTGTCGGGCCGCCGTCCCCGACCGCTGTTCGTCTCGGTGTTGCTGCACGGCAACGAGGACTGTGGTCTGGTGGCGGTGCAGAACGTATTGCGTCGCTATCACGGACAAATGCTGCCGCGCGCGCTGTCGATACTGGTGGGCAATGTTGCCGCCGCCCGGCATGGCTTGCGCCGTCTCGATGAGCAACCGGATTACAACCGTGTCTGGCCGGGCAATGTCGCGCATGGACAAACTCCGGAACATGCGGCGATGTGCGAGGTGTATCGACAATTGGCCGAACGTGAGGTTTTTGCCAGTATCGATATTCATAACAATACCGGTCTCAATCCTCATTACGCCGTGGTCAATCGTCTTGATGCAGAGGTTCTGCATCTGGCACGATTGTTCGCGCGTACGGTGGTCTGGTTTCGGGGCCTGCCCGGCTCGCAGACCAACGCTTTTTCGCCACGCTGCCCGTCGGTGACGATCGAATGCGGTAAACCGGGGGTCGCGGCCAACGAAATTCAGGCGACGCGTTTTCTCGATGCCTGCCTGCATCTGGATCATTTTCCCGATCACCAGCCGAGTCCTGCCGATCTGGACGTCTACCATACCCTCGCCACCGTTCGTGTTTCGTCGCGGGCGAGCTTTGCTTTTGGCGACAGTCGGGCGGAAATCGATTTCGAACCGCGTCTTGATCATCTGAATTTTTGCCAACTCGCTGCCGGGACGGTTTTCGGTCGTTCACGCCTGCCTCATCCGCTGGAGGTTTACGACGAATCGGGGCAAGAGGTCAGCGACGATTTTTTTGTTTGTGACGACGGAATCCTTCGTCTGCGCCGCGCGGTCACGCCGGCGATGCTCAGCCTGGATCTGCGCGTCGTGCGTCAGGATTGTCTGTGTTACCTGATGGACCGGCTACCCGTATCTCACTGGTCGCAGACACGGCAGGTTCAATATACCGATGCCTGACATGCAAAGTTGTCGGGTGGTCGGAGAGGAAAGGCCATGAGCCAGCTCGCCGCTCTCTCCGAAGACGAAATCGAGGAGCGTTTCTGCATCAGCGGGCCGCGGGCGATCCAGTTTGTCTTGAAAGGACTGATGGACCGTCAGGAGAAGTTCACCGTGCAAATCGCTGCCAGCGGCGAACAATTTTTGACGATTCTGCTGGCCATCGATGCGGCCAATTCCCAATTGTTCATCGATTGCAGCGGCAGCGAATCGTTCAATCGACGTTTCATCTACAGTTCGAGGAATCTGTTTCTTGCTCAGCCGGATGGGGTGCACCTGCAGTTTACGACCGGTGCACCGAGAGTGGTCGATTTTGGCGAAGCGCGCGCTTTTGCGTTGCCGTTGCCGATCCGGCTGATTCGTCGGCAGCGACGCGATTTTTTCCGTATCGAGACCCCGCGAGTCAAGCCGGTTTCCCTGCAGTGGCCTCGTGTCGACGGCCGGGTCGTCAAGCTGGCCGCACATGACATATCGGTTGCCGGCATCGGATTGAATGCCAGTGAGGATCACGGCTTGCAAGTCGGCGAGATGCTGGAGTGCTGTCGACTTTTCTTGCCTGACGACGATCAGGATACCCTGGTATTGTCGGCGATCGTGCGCCACGTGACGCGGATGGAGCAGGCGCCGTTGAGCGTGCGTTGGCGGATCGGTCTGCAATTCGTCGAGGTGGCGCGCGCCGACGAGCGGCGTTTGCAACGCTATATCGCCTTTCGCGAACATCAACGCAATGAATTGTGCTGAGAGGTTGGCCGGATCCTTCAGCCGTCGTCGAGAGTGGTCATGAATTGCTTCAGTTCGTCGGCAACGATCAGCGGCTGCTCAACCATCATTGCGTGCCCGCAGTCGGCGATTTCGCGTTGCACAGCGTGTCGTAGCGCTGCGCGTAGCGGTGGTAGATTGCGCCGAGGGGTCATCCGGTCGCGGCGACCGACCAGCAGCAACACCGGGCAGTCCACCTGTGCCGCTGCCGCCAGACCGCGTTGATAATTGTGACAATTCGCCAGATCGATCGCCAGGGCGCCACGCGGACTGCGCCGCATGATCGCCAGAACCGCGCCTGCCCCCCATACGCCGTGTCCGCCGCCGCCGCGCAATTGAAAACGTGGCGTCAGCGAATAGTCGGTGATCAGGCGATAAACGCTGTCCGCCTGATCCACCGCGCTGTTCAGCAAGGATTCGGCCACTGGCATTGGCGCTGAACTGCCCAGCAGCGCCAAGCCACTGATTCGCTGCGGATGTCTGGCGGCGCATTCCAGTGCCACCAGCGAGCCCATCGAATGGCCAGCAATCACTGCCCGCGCACAACCGGCGGTCTCGAGCAGTTCGGCCAGCCAGTCGGCCAGTGCCTCGATGCTTGCCAGTGGTGGACCTTCGGACAAGCCGTGGCCGGGCAAATCGGGAACCAGCACGGTACAGCCGGCGGCGGCCAGGGGGGCGATGACGGCGCGCCAAGCGTCGCGGTCGTTGGCCGCGCCGTGCACCAGGACCAGTGTCGGCCGACGGTTGGCCATGTCGAGCGAACCTGCTGTCGACAGGTGGCAACGTTGTCCGCGGACGATCAATTCCATGTTCAGGGACGCGCTGTGATGGACCGGTGCGCCGACCTTCAGGCCAGAACGCTCGGTTCGAGCAGATGCTCGAGTTGTGCGATACGGTCTTTGAGCAGCAGCTTGCGTTTCTTCAGCCGACGGATCAGCAGATCGTCGGCGGGCGGACTGATCGCCAAGTGTTCAATCACCAGATCGAGGTCGCGATGCTCGACCTGCAATTCGCTCAACGTGGTACGGGTTTCTTCGATCTGATCGTCGGTCATCATGGTTGGCCACTTTCCGAGGAATGAATTCGCCAGCTTGACGGACCCTGTCCGGTGCATCAGCCAAGAGGCCAGGAACGACTGGCGGCCAAGCGCGACGGGTCCGGGAGCTATGGTAGGCGCGGGGCCGATAAAAAACAACGGCCACGTGCTGATCTTCCGGCCTCCGGTCTCCGTGAGCAGAGACAGGGTGGTTTTCACGCGGTGGCGATGAACACGCGTTCGGCTGGTGGCGGGGTATCGACGGGGAGCGCACAGGCAAACGCCAGTGATGATCCGCTTGCCACCGCGGTTGGTGCCGGGGCTGTGTTCGTCGGAATCAATCCGCGAATACGGACAATAATCGCGTTCGGATTGCCAGGGACTTGCGGCGTGACGTGCTTTTGCGAATAGAATAGGGGGTCACAAGATAATCGTGGATAGCTGTGGGAGGAGGCAGATGGTTTATCACATAATTGTTGCGTTCGCCCGCCAACGGCAATACGAGTTCAAATTTTCCCCTCCGGACTTGCGGGACGGATCGGTCGAAGAGGCGCGTCGCTGGTTCGACAAGGAATTCGCCGATCTCGAATGCGAGCCGAGCAACCCGATGGGCAAGGTATTGATCATCGACAAGATTCTGAATGTCGCCCGCTATGGCGGCGAGCAGCGTTTCATCGACCGGAAGGATTGGGCGATGAACTTTGCCCGCTACACGGCGCTTGCCTTGGGCCGTGACACCATTCGCGTCGATGTCGGCGCGTTCAATATCGGTTATTGAGCCTCTGCCCGATACTGAGCCGGCGCGGGATTTCCCGCGCCGTTTCTTTTGCGACCGACGAGAATGAAGATGACCCCGAGACCTGAGTCAAGCGGCGATGCCTCCCGTCTGGACGGGGTGGACGAGGTGGACGAGGGCGACGATGCGTCCGGCGGCGCGCCCTCGCTGCCTTCCGGAACGCGCAACTATCTCACTCCCCACGGCTATGCCAGGCTGCGCGACGAACTCGAGCAACTGGTGCGCGTCGAGCGGCCGCAGGTGGTCAGCGTCGTGCAATGGGCGGCATCGAATGGCGACCGTTCGGAAAATGCGGATTACCTGTACGGCAAGCGTCGGCTGCGCGAGATCGATCGGCGAATCCGCTTCCTCAGCAAACGGGTCGAATCGGCTGAAGTGGTTGATCCGGCGGCACGGCGCGAGAATCTGGACCAGGTTTTTTTTGGCGCGACGGTGACGCTGTGCGATGAGGAGGGTCAGGAACGGACCTATCAGATCGTCGGCGTCGATGAAACCGATTTCGCCCGTGGGCGAATCAGTTGGGTTTCCCCGTTGGCGCGCGCGCTGCTCAAGGCGAGGGAAGGCGATACGGTCCGTTTTCAGAGTCCTGCCGGCTGGCGGGAGGTGGAGGTGGCGACCGTCGTCTATCAGGCGATCGAAGATTGAGCAGTGGGGAAAAAAATTGTCACCAGCCGGCCAGGATGCCAGGCACGAGTGAGTGAGCAACGCCGCAGATGTGCTGCGGAGTAGATTTATTCACCACCGCTGAGCGGCCGTTTAAGCGCGGGGACTTGAAAAACGTCGTTTCGATCCTCACCTGCGGGACCATCGCCCGGAGGCGAGGCCAGATATTGAATTTTTTCATCATCATTACCATCAACTTTTCAACGGAGTAGGGCATGGGTGCGGACAAGGAAACTCTTGGTTTTCAGGCGGAAGTCAAACAGCTGCTGAGCCTGATGATTCATTCGCTGTACAGCAACAAGGAGATTTTTCTCCGCGAATTGATTTCGAACGCCTCCGACGCCTGTGATCGGCTGCGTTTCGAAGCGCTGAACAACGGCAGCCTGTACGGCGACGACAGTGAATTGAAGATCCGGGTTTCCTTCGACAAGGAGGCGCGGACGTTGACGGTGGCCGACAATGGCATCGGTCTGTCGCGGGACGAAGCGGTGCAGCATCTGGGAACGATCGCCAAATCCGGCACCCGCGAGTTCTTTTCCGCGCTGACCGGCGACCAGGCCAAGGACGCGCATTTGATCGGTCAATTCGGCGTCGGTTTCTATTCCTCGTACATCGTCGCCGACAAGGTGACGGTCGTTTCCCGGCGTGCCGGCCTCGACGCCAGTCAAGGCGTGCGTTGGGAGTCGGCCGGTGAGGGCGATTTCACCGTCGAGATGGTCGACCGCCCGCAGCGCGGCACCGAAGTGACGCTGCATCTGCGCGAAGGCGAGGACGAATTCCTCTCGAACTGGAAACTGCGGCAGATCATCGTCAAGTATTCCGATCACATCACGTTGCCGATCGTGATGAAACAGGAAAAATGGGATGAGGAGAAGAAGGCGCAAGTGCTCACCGACGAGGACGAGACCGTCAACCAGGCCTCGGCGCTGTGGACCCGTCCGAAGTCCGAAATCAGCGACGACCAATACGCCGAGTTCTACAAGCATGTAGCGCACGATTTCGAGGCGCCGCTGGCGCACGTGCATTCCCGTGTCGAAGGCAAGCAGGAATACACTCAGTTGCTCTACATCCCGTCGCGGGCGCCTTTCGACCTCTTTGAACGCACCGCCCGCCATGGAGTCAAGCTTTACGTACGGCGGGTGTTCATCATGGACGATGCCGAGCAGTTGATGCCGATTTACCTGCGTTTCGTGCGTGGCGTCGTCGATTCCAACGATCTGCCGTTGAACGTTTCCCGCGAGATCCTGCAGCAATCGCGCGATATCGAAGCCATTCGCGGCGGCTGTGTGAAGAAAGTGCTGGGGATGCTCGAAGGGCTGGCCGACAGCGAGGAGGCGAGCGAGAAGGAAAAATTCACCAAATTCTGGAAAGAGTTCGGCCGTGTGCTCAAGGAAGGCGTTGGCGAGGATTTTGCCAACAAGGAGCGCATTGCCAAACTGTTGCGTTTCGCCTCCACGCATGCCGATACCGCTGACGAGACCGTTGCCCTGGCCGATTACGTGTCACGGATGAAAGAAGGACAGGAAAAAATCTACTACGTCACCGCTGAGACCTTCACCGCGGCCAAAAACAGCCCGCATCTGGAGATTTTCCGCAAAAAGGGTATCGAAGTGCTGCTGCTCTCCGATCGGGTGGACGAATGGGTGACCGGCCACCTGACCGAATTCGACGGCAAGTCGTTGCAGTCGGTGGCCAAAGGTGGCCTCGATCTCGGTAAGCTCGAGGACGTTGCCGAGAAAGAAGAAGCGGAAAAAGCGGCCGACGAGTACAAGGATCTGCTCGAAAAAATCAAGACGACGCTCGGTGAGCGCATCAAGGACGTGCGCGTCAGTCACCGCTTGACCGATTCTCCCTCATGCCTGATCGCCGATGAGTACGATCTCGGCGGCAATCTGCAGCGGATTCTGAAGGCGGCTGGTCAGCAAGCGCCGGTGAGTAAGCCGATTCTGGAAATCAACCCCCGTCATCCGGCGGTGCAACGCTTGAAATACGAAGAAACGCGCTTCGACGATTGGGCGAACCTGTTATTCGAGCAGGCGATGCTCGCCGAAGGCGGCGCACTCGATGATCCGGCTGGTTTTGTCAAACGGATCAATGATCTGATGCTGGCGTTGTCGCTTGGCGGCGGCCATTGATGGATCACGGCGGCGGATCGCCCGTGCTGCCTTTATTGCACGGTCTGCCGCCGATTCTTGATGCCGGCGTCCGGCTGCTGATTCTCGGCAGCTTTCCGTCGCCGGCCTCATTGGCTGCTCAACAGTATTACGGACATCGCCAGAACCAATTCTGGCGCTTGCTCGGAGCGGTGCTCGACCAACCTTTGCCGACGATGTGCTACGCCGACCGACAGGCGACACTGCTCCGGCACGGTATTGGCGTCTGGGACGTCTATCGCACCTGCCGGCGGCAAGGCGCTCTCGACTCGGCGATCGAAGCGGCGCAGGTCAATGATTTTTCCTGTTTGCGCCAGCATGCGCCCGGGCTGCGGCGCATTTGCTTCAATGGCCAGACGGCCGGCAAGCTTGCCGCCTGGTTTGCCCAGGAGGGTTACGAAACAGCGGTCCTGCCGTCGAGCAGTCCGGCGTACACCTTGGCTTTTGCCGACAAACTGGCTGCTTGGCGCGCTGCGGGGCTGGATTCGTACGTGGCCGGCGAGCGGGAGCGTGCTCCGTCGGGCGAGTGACGGATGAGGGCGGTTTTTCCCGGTGGATTTCCAGATCAGGGTCGGAGAGTGCGCAAGAGTGACGACAGCGCATGACCGCGGAAGGGCCGAACGCACCGCTTGGCAACGGGTGAACAACGCTCATCATGGAGCCCTGCCGTTTTCCGACGACCAATGCCGGGGTGGTGTCTCGGTTTTTCCGTCTGGCCGATTGAGGCATTCGAACGGACTTCGGTATAGTCTTAATTAACCCTCTCCCTGGAATCTGTCCATGCCTCTGCACGCGGTCGACCATCTTCCCGATCACCGCCTGACCCTCGGCGAAATTCTCAACTGGCTGGTCGAAGACGAGTTGATCAATAAACCCGAGGCCGACGCTCTGTTGAAGGAAAGCCGTCTGCAACGGCACAACGTGCACCCCTTGGTGATCGTTGCCGATCAGAAGTGGAAAACGGCGCATGAGCCGCATCGCTCGCTGACACTCGATGATCTCGGCGAATGGCTGGCAGAGAAAATCGGTCTCGATTACTACCATATCGATCCGCTCAAAGTCGATTTCACCGCGGTCACCGAAGTGATGTCCAGCGCTTACGCGACGCGTTTCGGGATTCTGCCGATCCAGGTGACGACCCGCGAGGTGGTGGTCGCCACCACGCAGCCTTTCCTGCGCGACTGGGAAAAGGAAATCCGGTCGATCGCCAAAAAGGATATTCGCCGGGTGATGGCCAACCCGGTGGACGTCGCCCGTTATCTGATCGAGTTCTACAATCTGGCCCGTTCGGTGAAGCGGGCGGCGCAACTCGGCGGACCCGCCGGCAATCTGTCATCGTTCGAACAACTGGTCGAACTCGGCCGGACCAACCGGCAGTTCGACGCCAATGACCAACACATCGTCAATATCGTCGACTGGTTGTGGCAATACGCTTTCGAGCAGCGGGCGAGCGACATCCATATCGAACCGCGCCGTGAAATCGGTATCGTCCGCTTCCGGATCGACGGCGTGCTGCATCAGGTTTACCAGATTCCGATGAGCGTCATGGCGGCGATGGTCAATCGGGTGAAAATCCTTGGTCGGATGGATGTGGTCGAAAAGCGTCGTCCGCAGGATGGCCGGATCAAGACCCGCACGGCCGATGGTTTGGAAGCTGAATTGCGTTTGTCGACGCTGCCGACCGCGTTCGGCGAAAAGCTGGTGATGCGCATATTCGATCCGGATGTGCTGGTGCGTGGTTTTGCCGACCTGGGGTTCACCGACGACGATCAGGCGCGCTGGAATGCGATGACCGAGCGGCCGAACGGCATCATTCTGGTTACCGGGCCGACCGGCTCCGGCAAGACGACGACGCTGTATTCGACGCTCAAGCAATTGGCGACGCCGTCGGTCAACGTCTGCACCATCGAAGACCCGATCGAAATGGTCGAGCCGGCGTTCAACCAGATGCAAGTGCAGAACGTCATCGATCTCGGTTTTGCCCAGGGGGTGCGCGCCCTGATGCGTCAAGACCCGGACATCATCATGATCGGCGAGATTCGTGACCTGGAAACCGCCGAAGTCGCCATCCAGGCGGCGTTGACAGGCCATCTGGTGCTGTCGACGCTGCATACCAACGACGCGCCGGCGGCGGTTACGCGGCTGCTCGATCTGGGAATTCCATCGTACCTTCTGAGCGCTACCGTGCTCGGCGTGATGGCCCAGCGCCTGGTGCGCATTCTCTGCCCACAGTGCAAACAGGTTCATGCCGCCAGCTCGATCGATGAAACGATGTGGGATCAACTGGTCGCCCCCTGGAAAGCGAACCGCCCCTCCCGTTTTTACCGACCCGTCGGCTGCCTCGATTGCCGGATGACCGGCTATCTGGGGCGGGTTGGGCTGTATGAAATCCTCTCGCTGTCGCCGGATGTCAAGCAAGCGATCAGCGACAATCGCGAAATCGCCAAGATTCGCGATCTGGCTTTCCGTGAGGGGATGAAGCCGCTGCGCATTTCCGGAGCGATGAAAGTCGCCGCCGGACTGACCACACTCTCGGAAGTGTTCAAGGTGGCGCCGCCGGTCGAACATGCGTGAGAGCCACCGGGACGGTTGATGACCGTTCCGGCTGGCGTGAATGCCGAGTTTTCCAGGTTGGCGAGCGGCGTTTTCCGCCGACTGGAGCCCATGCGCCCCACTTCTTTTGGCCGGTCGGCGCTAAGATATCGCGCTTTGCGCCGACTGCCGGTCTCCGTATAACCAATGAATCTGCTGAAAACTTTGGCCACCGTCAGTGGCATGACCCTGCTGTCGCGCATTCTGGGTTTTGTCCGCGACTTCGTGATTGCCAACGCCTTCGGTGCCGGTCAGGTGACCGACGCTTTTTTCGTGGCCTTCAAACTGCCCAATCTGTTGCGCCGCCTGTTTGCCGAAGGCGCTTTTTCGCAGGCTTTCGTACCGGTGCTCGGCGAGTACAAGAACCGCCGCAGTGGCGAAGAGACCCGGCAACTGGTCGACCGGGTGGCCACCTTGCTGTTCCTGGTCGTCAGCTTGGTTACCCTGCTCGGCATGCTGGCTGCTCCGGCGCTGGTTTACCTCTCCGCGCCGGGGTTCGCCGCCGACCCGGACAAATTCACGCTGACGGTGACCCTCACCCGACTGACGTTTCCGTACATTCTGTTCATGGCCATGGTTGCCTTGGCCGGCGGGATCCTCAACACCTGGAGCCGTTTCGCCGTTCCCGCCTTCACGCCGGTATTGCTCAACGTGAGCATGATCGGTATGGCGCTCATCGCGGCACCCTATTTCGATCCACCGATCGTTGCCCTCGGCTGGGCGGTGTTTTTCGGCGGTGCGGCGCAACTGGCGCTGCAGTTCCCTTCGCTGGCGCGCATCGGCATGCTGCCCCGTATTTCGCTGACTTTTCGCGATCCGGGCGTAAAGCGTATTTTTCGGCTGATGGCACCGGCCGTACTGGGTGTTTCGGTGGCCCAGGTCAGCCTGTTGCTGAATACCATTTTCGCGTCGTTTCTTGCGAGTGGCAGTGTGTCCTGGCTGTACTACGCCGATCGGCTGATGGAATTTCCGGCCGGTTTGCTCGGCGCAGCCCTGGGAACGATCCTCTTGCCGTCGTTGGCCAAATATCACGCGTCGGACAACCTTCTCGAATACTCTCGGCTGCTGGATTGGGGATTGCGTCTGACCTTCCTGCTGGCCGCGCCGGCGGCGTTGGCTCTTGGCCTGTTGGCGGTGCCACTGATCACCACCTTGTTTCACCATGGCGCTTTCGATACCCATGATGTCTGGATGACCCGTAACGCCTTGGTCGCGTACAGTGTCGGTTTGCTTGGCCTGATTCTGGTCAAGGTGCTGGCACCGGGATTCTACGCCCGGCAGAACATCCGCACGCCGGTCAAGATCGCCATACAGACCCTGCTGGTGACCCAGTTGCTGAATCTGCTGTTCATTCGCTGGTTTGACCATGCCGGTCTGGCGCTGGCGATCGGTCTGGCGGCCAGCCTGAACGCCGCACTGCTCTATCGGGGGCTGCGACGGCTGGGAATCTATGCGCCGCAGCCCGGTTGGTGGATGTTCTATGGAAAACTGGCGTTGGCGTTGGCGGCAATGGCGTTGGCGTTGTGGTGGGCTACCGGAGAGACGGCTCACTGGCTGGCCTGGCGAACGACTGAACGTTTATGGCACCTTTCCGGGGTGATTGCCTTCGGTGCGGGAGTCTATTTCGCTACACTATGGCTTGCCGGGTTTCGCCTCCGCGATTTCAAACGCCGAGCAGCCGATTAATTTACTGGGAGAATTGAACGATGATCTTGACGAGCCGCAGTATCCAGGATGGACAGCGTATTTCCGGCGACTTTGCTTTCTGCATTCCTGATGCTGAACACCATGTCTGCCTGGGTAAAAACCGTAATCCGCATCTGGCTTGGCGGGATGCGCCCGCCGGAACGCGTTCTTTCGCGGTCATCTGTCACGATCCGGATGTGCCCAGTCAAGGTGACGACGTCAACCAGGAGGGCCGCAGCGTGCCGGCATCGTTGCCGCGGGTCGATTTCTTTCACTGGGTGCTGATCGACTTGCCAGCCACGCTGACCGAGATCCAGGAAGGCGAGTTTTCCGACGACGTGACGCCGCGCGGCAAAGCCGGACCGCATGCCTTGCATGACGCCCGCCAGGGGATCAACGATTACACCGGCTGGTTCGCCGGCGATAACGACATGCGTGGCGATTACTACGGGTATGACGGACCGTGTCCGCCGTGGAACGACGAAATCATCCACCACTACGTATTCACCGTTTATGCGCTCGATATCGACAGTTTGCCGGTCAGCGGAAAGTTGACCGGGCAAGCGGTCAGAGCGGCAATCGAAGGTCATGTTCTTGCCGAAGCCCGTCTGACCGGCTTGTATTCGCTCAATCCAGCCGTTATCTAAGTCGCTGTTTCCCCGCCGCGCATGTCAATCGGCGTCATCGAATCGCTCGACCATGAAGGGCGTGGCATTACCCGTCTCGACGGCAAGACCGTCTTCGTCGAAGGTGCCTTGCCGGGCGAGCGGGTCGAATACGAAAGCTTCCGCTGCAAGCCCAGCTACGAAATCGCCCGTCTGCTGACCGTTGTTGATTCTTCACCGGCGCGGGTCTCGCCGCGCTGTCCGCACTATGGGGTGTGCGGCGGTTGCAGTCTGCAGCATTTCGATCCGCTGGCACAGGTGGCCAGCAAGCAACGGCTGCTCGAAGCCAATTTATGGCATCTGGCGCGGCTCAAGCCCGAAGTGTTGTTCGCACCGATTCACGGAGACGCGTGGCACTACCGCCACCGGGCACGGCTTTCGGTGCGTTACGTTCCCGGCAAGGGCGGCGTGCTGATCGGCTTTCACGAAAAGAAAAGCAGTTACATTGCCGACATGCGGCAATGCGAAATCCTGCCGGCGTTTTTGTCGGACTTGTTGCCGGCGTTGCACGAACTGGTCGACGGTTTGTCGATCCGTGATCGTCTGCCGCAAATCGAAATGGCGGTCGGCGCGCGAGTCACCGCCTTGGTCTTGCGTATTCTGGCGCCGATCAGCGCGGCCGATCGGCGGCGGATCAGTGAATTTGCCGACCAGCATGGGGTGGTGATCCATCTGCAGCCGCAGGGGCCGGCCAGCACCAGCTGTCTGCATCCCAAGAGCGCGCCACCGCTGACCTACCGGCTTGCCGAGTTCGCGATCGAATACGCTTTTTCGCCGACCGAATTCACCCAGGTCAACCCGTCGATCAACGCCTTGCTCGTCCGCCGCGCGGTTCATTTGCTCGATCCGCAGCCCGGCGAGCGGGTCGCCGACCTGTTTTGCGGTGTCGGTAACTTTGCGCTGCCCTTGGCGCGTAGCGGCGCGCGCGTGCTCGGTATCGAAGGCAACGCGCAACTGGTCGCGCGCGCGACCGACAATGCGGCGGCGCACGGGCTTGCCGACCGGCTCGATTTCCGCGCCGCCGACCTTTTTGCCATCACATCCAGCGATCTTGCCGCTCTGGGCCACTTCGACAAAATGCTCATCGATCCTCCCAGAGAAGGGGCTGTCGAATTGATCAAAGCCCTGGATCATCGGTCGCCATCCCGCTTGCTCTACGTCTCCTGCAATCCGGCGACGCTGGCTCGCGATGCGGGGATTCTGGTTCGGCAGAAAGGCTATCGACTACGTGGCGCCGGAGTGATCAACATGTTTCCGCACACTTCGCACGTCGAGTCGATCGCTTTATTCGACCGTGACGCGTCTCAAGACGTCGATGCAAAGATGAGGGTGGCGATTTGATCGGAGGGCTGGTCGTTGCCCGAGATTTTCGCTGAGTCGTGGCCAAAGAAACCGTTGATGATGCCCGTCAGTGAAATTATTGCTGTCGAATAGTTTTACATGTTTTGGCTTTCTTGCTGACCATTTTTTTTCAATAATCTGATTTTTATTTGATTTTAATGGTGGCATTAAATTTGCTTTAGTTTGATTCGGTTGAAGAAATTTGCTTTCCAGCGGTTATACAAACAAATCCTTTCGATTGATAAAAGAGGTAGTAGGCATGAAGAAAACTATAATGGCTGGCCTGTTGGCGGTGGCTGGGGCCGCCAATTCCGCAACGGTTACTCTTTATCAAAACGACTTTGATACGCCGGTGAGCGTTGCTTCAGGGGTTACGGTCAGCTTGGGTGGTGTGACTACGCTGACCGGCGGTGGTGGTTTGTCCGGTTTTTCGGGCAATTTTCTGTGGAATTATGCCGCCGGCAATCCGGCGGCCAGTACGACGCTGACCTTGAGCGGTTTGCCGACACATAGCGCGGTGACCGTCAGCTACCGTTTTGCTTATGTCGATAGCTGGGACAGTACCAATGGCACCGTGGCGCCCGATTTCTTTACCATGACGCTGGACGGCAGCACTCTGCTACAGATCACCTGCAACAATGCTTCGGGTACCGTTTGTGATCAAGGTCCGAATTTCCTTGCGCAACGTAACGTGTTCTCGTCGGGTTGGGCCGACGCGACTCGTGATGTCAGTGAATCAACCGCCCATACGGCCGATTCGTTGACCCTGGTCTTGTTCGCCGGCGGCAACGGTTGGCAAGGTGGTACAGACGAATCGTGGGCTCTCGACGGCTTGACAGTCACCGCTGAAGTCAGTAATCCGAACAACAATGTGCCGGAGCCGTCCGCATTGGCTTTGATGGGGCTGAGTTTGGTAGGGCTGGCTGCGCGCCGTCGGCGTCTTGGAATGTAAACCCCGGTCGGCTTCCGCTCTGTAAGGCTTGGCGGGTCGCCAAGCCTTTTTTGTGCTCGAAATTCAGACCTTTTTCTCCGGCCATGGCTCGATGGGCGGATTTGTCCAGATTCATCCGGATTTCCCGCCAGCTGCCGGCTCACCAACCGTGCGGCAACGCGAAGTCCTGAATTTCCAGCAGCCGGAAAACCAAGCCATTACCGTGTCACCGCATTCGAAATCGGTGAGTGCCGACGAATCGCGGTAGTATGCGCTTCCCCTTTTTGGCGTTGCTGTTGTGATTCATCAGTTTTTCGGACGACGCTGATGGCTGCGCCGTGCTACCACTGTGGCCAGCCTATTCCAACCGGCCTTGATTTGTCGGTGACCATTGCTGGACAGTCGCATGCGCTCTGCTGTGCTGGCTGCCAGGCAGTGGCCCAGGCCATCGTGACCCACGGTCTTGAAGACTATTATCACCATCGTGATGCCCTGCCAGATTCGCCGCGCGAGGCGTTGCCGGCCGTCGTCGATACGCTGCGACTGTACGATCATCCTGACTTTCAGCGCAGCTTCGTGCAGCGTATCGGCAATGATGATTCCCTGCGCGAAGCGTCGCTGATTCTCGAAGGAATCACCTGTTCGGCGTGCATCTGGCTGAACGAGCAGCATCTGGCCAAGCTGCCCGGGGTGATCGCGGTGGAGATCAACTACGCTACCCGTCGCGCGCGGATTCGCTGGGATGAAAGCCGGATCAGGTTGTCGGACATTCTGGCAGCGGTGGCTGCCATCGGCTATCGCGCGCATCCCTACGACAGCTCGCGCAGCGAGGATTTGGCGCGCCAGGAGCGACGTAACGCTTTGTGGCGGGTCTTTGTTGCCGGTTTCGGGATGATGCAGGTGATGATGTACGCCGTGCCGGTCTATTTCGCCAGTGCTGGTGAAATGACGCCGGCGATCGAGCAGTTGATGCGCTGGGCGAGTCTGGTGCTGACAGTGCCGGTCATTACTTATTCGGCGGCGCCTTTTTTCCGTAACGCCTGGCGGGATTTGCGACTGAGGCGGGTTGGCATGGATGTGCCGGTGGCTTTGGGAATCGGAACGGCTTTCGCTGCCAGCGTCTGGGCGACTTTGACAGCCAGCGGGGAAGTCTATTTCGATTCGGTGACGATGTTCGTCTTCTTTTTGTTGAGCGGCCGATTTCTGGAAATGAACGCCCGTCATCGCGCGGTCAGCGGTACCGAAGCGCTGGCCAAGCTGTTGCCGGCGGTGGCTACCCGGCTGAATGGTTTCCCGGACAGTCGCGATGCGACGCAGATTCTGGTTGCCGAATTGTGCGTCGACGACGTGGTGCGGGTGCTGCCCGGCGAATCGATTCCCGCCGACGGTGTGGTTCTCGAAGGCGAGAGCAACGTCGATGAGTCGTTGTTGACCGGCGAGAGTGCGCCGGTCGATAAATCACCGGGGCTGAGTGTCACCGGTGGGGCGATCAATCGACAGAGTCCGTTGCTGGTCAAAGTAACGGCCGTCGGCGAAGGGACACGGTTGTCGGCGATCGTCCGCCTGATGGAACGAGCGGCGATGGATAAACCGAAGATCGTCGAAACGGCCGACCGGGTGGCCAGCCGCTTCATCGTCGTGCTGCTCTTGCTGGCGTTGGTCGTGGCGATGGTCTGGTGGATGATCGATCCACGTCAGGCTTTATGGGTGACCGTTTCGGTTCTGGTGGTCAGTTGTCCGTGCGCCTTGTCACTGGCCACCCCGATCGCGTTGACCGTCGCCAGTGGGGCGATGGCGCGCGTCGGTTTGCTGGTGACGCGCAGTCAGGCCGTCGAAACCCTGGCCCGCGCGAGTCATTTCGTTTTCGACAAGACCGGCACCTTGACCAGCGGGCGGATGCGTTTGCTGGAGGTCGTCCCGCTTTCTGGGCGATCTCCGGCCGAGTGCCTGTCGATCGCTGCCGCCCTGGAGGAGGCGTCTGAACATCCGATTGCCGTTTCATTGCGCGACGCGGCGGGGAAGGAGGCCAAGGCGGAATGGATGTTGTCGGAACCGAAGAATGACCCCGGAGCAGGAGTCACGGCGCAATGGAACGGGCGAGTGCTGCGCCTCGGCCGCCCGGATTATGTGCACGAGCTCCACCATCAACCCTGGCCAACGGTAAGAGACACTTTGCTGGACAGTGGCGATACGGTGATCGCCCTGGGCGACGAAACGGGTTGGCTGGCGGCGTTCCGTCTCGGCGATCGACCTCGCGACGAAGCGGCTCCGATGATTGCCGCCTTGCGCGCTGCGGGCAAGCATGTTTCGCTGTTGACCGGCGACGCCGAGCCAGCCGCGCGTCGAGTAGCCCGCCTGCTGGGAATCGAGCGGGTGTGCGCCGGAGCATCGCCCCAGGAAAAGCAGCACTATGTCGCCGGATTGCAGGCGGATGGTGCGGTGGTGGCCATGGTCGGCGATGGTGTCAACGACGCGCCGGTTCTCGCGCAGGCGCAGGTGTCGGTGGCGATGGGCAACGGTTCGCAATTGGCCCGTACGCAAGCGGACCTGGTGCTGTTGTCGGAAAACCTCGACCATTTGCAACGCGGAGTGGTCATTGCGCGCCGTACGCTGACCGTGGTCAGGCAAAATCTGCTGTGGGCTTTTGCGTACAACCTGCTGATTCTGCCTTTGGCGGTGATGGGGTTGATCACCCCTTGGATGGCCGGAATCGGCATGTCCGGCAGTTCCTTGCTCGTTGTCGCCAATTCGCTGCGGTTGCAGAAACTTTCCTGATCTTCTCTTTTGGCTTTTCAGAACGATGGAAACGCTTTATTTGTTGATTCCTCTGTCGGTGGTCCTGGTTTTTCTGATCGGCATCGCATTCTGGTGGTCGCTACGCAACGGGCAATTCGAAGATCTGGAAGGGCCGGGATATCGTCTGCTGATGGATGATGACCGGATTCATCCATCGATGGCTGACACAGAGCCGCATGTGGCCGTGAGTCCAGACTCCGACGATCAACCGGTTGTGTTGTCAGAACCGGCAACGAGCGTGACAAAACCACGCGACACTTGACGCAAATCAAAAAGCTTGCCAAATGGGCTGAGATAATCCCTTTCAGATCGTGTGCGAATGCAGAGCCGCAGTTCTGCACAATCAGGGAGTTTCTCTGTTGGGGTTTGGGTGCGTTTCTCAACGCACCCTTTTTTTGTGTGGAGGTGGAGAGACCGGTGAGAGTAGTAAGGATTGATCTGTGTCAAACATTTAACTGAAGGTTAAAATAGTATCCGCAATGTCATTGCCTTTGATAAGGGCATTTGGGCGGTGAAAACCGGTTTTAGTCACGAATGAGGTGAGTCCATGTTGGAAACTCAGTCAACATACAACTACAAGGTGGTGCGACAGTTCGCTGTAATGACTGTCATCTGGGGAATCGTCGGAATGCTGGTCGGCGTGATCATTGCTGCTCAGCTGGTCTGGCCGGAGCTGAATTTGGGCTGGCTTCATTTCGGTCGTTTGCGGCCACTGCATACCAATGCGGTTATTTTTGCCTTTGGTGGTTGCGCTTTGTTCGCCACCTCCTACTACGTCGTGCAACGGACCTGTCATACCCGGATTTTCTCCGATGCGCTGGCTGCCTTCACCTTCTGGGGATGGCAATTGATCATCGTTCTGGCGGCCGTCACCTTGCCACTGGGCATTACCTCGGGCAAGGAATACGCCGAACTCGAATGGCCGATCGACATCCTGATCACCGTCGTCTGGGTTGCTTATGCCATCGTTTTCTTCGGCACCATCGCCAAACGCAAGGTGACCCATATCTATGTCGCCAACTGGTTTTACGGTGGTTTCATTCTGGCGGTTGCCTTGTTGCACGTGGTCAATAGCGCGGAAATTCCGGTTACGTTGACCAAGTCGTATTCGGCGTACGCCGGAGTCCAGGACGCGATGGTCCAATGGTGGTATGGCCATAACGCCGTCGGTTTCTTCCTCACCGCCGGGTTCCTGGGCATGATGTACTACTTCGTTCCCAAACAGGCGGAACGCCCGGTTTATTCGTACCGTTTGTCGGTGGTGCACTTCTGGGCTCTGATCTTCACCTACATGTGGGCCGGCCCGCACCACTTGCATTACACCGCTTTGCCTGACTGGACGCAGTCGGTAGGGATGCTGTTCTCGCTGATTTTGCTGGCGCCGTCCTGGGGCGGGATGATCAACGGTGTGATGACGCTGTCGGGCGCTTGGCACAAACTGCGTGACGACCCGATCCTCAAGTTCCTGATTACTTCGCTGTCCTTCTATGGCATGTCGACGTTCGAAGGCCCGATGATGGCGATCAAGACGGTCAATGCGCTGTCGCATTACACCGACTGGACGGTTGGCCATGTGCACTCGGGGGCCTTGGGCTGGGTGGCCATGGTTTCGATCGGTTCGATCTACTATCTGCTGCCGCGGCTGTTCGGCAAGCCGGAAATGTTCAGCGTGCGCCTGATCACCGTGCATTTCTGGGTGGCAACGGTTGGTGTCGTGCTGTATATCGCCTCGATGTGGATTTCCGGGGTCATGCAAGGTCTGATGTGGCGTGCGGTCAATGCCGATGGAACGCTGACCTACAGCTTCGTGGAATCGGTCAAGGCCTCGTATCCGTTCTGGGCAATTCGTTTCCTTGGTGGTCTGCTGTTCCTGGTCGGCATGCTGATCATGGCTTACAACATGGTCAAGACGATTGCCGGTGGCCGCGCAGTCAATGACGCCCGCGTCCTGTTGCCGGCTGCTCATCACGCTTGAGAGGGAACGAAATGAAACTGAGTCAAGATGCAGTTGAACGCAATGTCGGTCTGATGGTTCTACTGACCTTGCTGGTGGTCAGTGTCGGTGGCCTGGTGGAAATCGTGCCCTTGTTTTTCCAGAAGTACGCGACTGAACCGGTCGCTGGCCTCAAGCCTTACGATCCGCTTCGACTGACCGGGCGCGATGTGTACATCCGTGAGGGATGCTTCCTCTGTCATTCGCAGATGATTCGTCCTTTCCGGGCGGAAACCGAACGGTACGGCCATTATTCGGTGGGTGGCGAGTTTGTTTATGACCATCCGTTCCAGTGGGGTTCGAAGCGTACCGGTCCCGATCTTCACCGGGTTGGCGGCCGCTACTCCGACGAATGGCATCGCGCCCATCTGATCAACCCGCGCGATGTGGTTCCCGACTCCAACATGCCGGCGTTTGCCTTCCTGGAGAAAGCTCCGGCGGATGCCAGCACCATTGAAGCCAAGATGCGGGCTTTGCGTACCGTCGGCGTACCTTATACCGATGAAGAGATCGCCGGTGCCAAGAAGCAGCTCGAAAACAAGAGCGAGCTCGATGCGCTGATTGCCTATCTGCAAGGCATGGGTCTTGAAATGAAGAATGCCAAGTAGGTCATGGACATCAACGACCTCCGTTCCCTCATCACCGTTCTGTCATTCATTACCTTTCTGGGTATTGTCTGGTGGGCTTATGGGATGAAAAGTAACAAAAAACGTTTTGAAGAAGCGTCGATGTTGCCCTTTTCGGATGAGGAAGCGGATCAAGTCGAACTGGGGTTGGATCGTAAAGGACAAAGGAAAACGTCATGAACGAGTTTGTAAATCAGTTTTGGAACTGGTACGTCATTCTGCTGGTGCTCTTCAGCATCATTGCCTGCGGAATTCTTCTCTGGACTCAGAGCACGCCCCCGCCGGCGGGGCAGGTGGATACGACCGGTCACGTCTGGGATGAAACGCTTGAAGAGTTCAACAACCCGCTGCCCAAGTGGTGGATGTGGCTGTTCTACATTACAGTGGTCTTTTCGCTGGTTTATGCGGCGCTTTACCCGACACTTGGCGGTTATCAGGGTGTGTTGAATTGGTCGTCCTTCGGTAAGCATGCCGAAGAGGTCAAGGCGGTTGATGAAAAAATCAAACCTACGTACGACAAGTATCTGAAAACCGACCTCAAGGCGCTGGCTGCTGACAAAGAGGCAATGGAAACCGGCAAACGGCTCTATCTGACGTATTGCATGCAGTGCCACGGTGCCGACGGGCGTGGAGCGAAAGGGTTCCCGAATCTTGCCGACAACGATTGGCAATGGGGTGGTGAGCCCGCGCAAATCGTCGAGACGATCAGTAACGGTCGAGTCGGTGCGATGCCGTCGCATGCACAACTCGGTGCGGAAACGATCCAGGATTTGGCCAACTACGTCCGTTCGCTGTCCGGTCTGTCCGCTGATTCGGTCCGCGTTGCCAAGGGTCAGGAAGCATTCAACAGTTCCGGTTGCTCAGGCTGTCACGGCCCCGACGCGAAAGGGATGACGGCAATGGGTGCTCCGAATCTGACCGACAAGATCTGGCTGTACGGCGGTTCCAAGGAAACCATCGTCGAAACGATCACTAAAGGGCGTACGAATCAAATGCCGGCTTGGAAAGACTTTCTGGGCGAGGGCAAGGTGCATGTTTTGGCGGCCTATGTCTTGAGTCTTGGAGCAGCGGGCAATAAATGATTTCCAAAGAAGCGGCGCAAGCCGCTTCTTTTTTGTCTGTCGAGCAAGCTCACCCACCATGGCGGTCATTCTGATCTGATTTTTCACACCCTTCTTCGCTGTATCAGCCCGATCTCTGGCCGAAATTCATCAACGACATGGCGCACGCCGGATTTTTCGAACACGTTTCATGATCGCGTTTTTTCCGGCTGATTCATGTCAAACTCTTCCTGTCGGCAAGTATTAGTATTAGCGTTTGGTTTATTTCTGCAAAGACAGGAGTTGCGATCATGACTGACTTGGCCAGCAACAAGGCCAGACCTCCCAAAGCCGTGCCGATCAAGGTCGTTGGGCTGTACGAGAAACACAAGACGGTTTACGCCCGTTCCGTCAGTGGTACCTTCAATACATGGCGTTGGGTCATGGTTTTCATCACCCAAGCGCTTTTTTATGGTTTGTGCTGGCTCGAATGGAATGGACGGCAGGCGGTCTTGTTCCATATCGTCGAACGCAAGTTTTACATTTTCGGTCTCGTATTCTGGCCGCAGGATGTCATTTATCTTGCCGTGCTGTTGGTTATTTCCGCGTATGCCCTGTTCCTGGTGACGGCAATCGGTGGGCGATTGTTTTGCGGTTATGCCTGTCCGCAAACGGTGTATACCGAAATCCTGATGTGGATCGAGCGCAAGATCGAAGGTGAACGGCCGGCGCGGATCAAGCTCGATGCTCAGCCGATGAATGCCCGAAAATTCCGCTTGAAGGCGAGCAAACATTTTCTCTGGCTATTGGTCGCCTTATGGACCGGGATCACCTTCGTTGGCTACTTCACGCCAATCAAGGAATTGCTCGGTGGAATTGCGGGTTTCGACCTGGGGCCGTGGGAAACCTTCTGGATCCTGTTTTACGCCGGTTTTCTGTACCTGATGGCCGGCTTCATGCGCGAACAGGTTTGCAAATACATGTGTCCGTACGCAAGGTTCCAGGGAGTGATGTTCGATCCGGATACCTTGATCATCACTTATGATCCTGAACGCGGTGAGCCGCGCGGGACGCGCAAGAAAAATGCTGCATCTGGCGGTACTCCGCTTGGCGACTGCATCGACTGCAGTATCTGCGTACAGGTTTGCCCGACCGGGATCGATATCCGCAACGGCTTGCAGCTCGAATGCATTGCCTGTGCCGCTTGCATCGATGCCTGTGATCAGGTGATGGACAAAGTGGGCTCCCCGCGCGGCCTGATCCGTTATTCGACTGAAAACGCACTCGCCAAGCATTACACGTTCCGCGAAATAATGGCGCATCTATTGCGTCCGCGCACCTTGTTATACGCCAGCATTCTGTTGGCGGTCATCGTTGCCGCCGGATGGAGCCTCGCTCATCGCGTGCCATTGAAAGTTGACGTACTACGAGATCGCACCGCGTTGTCTCGCGAGGCGGACGACGGACGAATCGAAAATGTGTTCAACCTGCATATCTGGAATACCGACGAACGTGTTCATCGCTATTCGATTACCGTCAGCGGGTTGAAAGACATCACCCTGGTCGGCGAAAGCCTCGTCGAGATCCCCGCGGCGTCTGCAAAAATGGTCGTTCTGTCGGCAAGAGTCGAGGCGGACGCGGGTGCAAAAGGGTCCAACCGGATCTTTTTCGACGTCAAAGCCGAAGATGCCGACCATATTGCTGCTCACGAAAAGGCGACTTTTTTCCTGCCATGAACAGACCCTTACGTACCGACACTTTGCCCTGGTACCGCGAGCCTTGGCCCTGGTTGTTGATGCTTGGGCCGTTGGTTGTCGTTGTCGCCGGTTTATACACCGCCTATCTGGCCGTGATCAGTAACGACGGTTTGGTGGCCGACGATTACTATAAGCAAGGGTTGGAGGTCAATCAGCAGTCGATGCGCGACCGTCGTGCCGCTGAATTGGGCATCGAGGCGCAACTGGTCGTCAATGGCAACGGCGATCGGTTGCGTGTATATCTCCGGGCGGATCCAACGACGTCTTTGCCGAATGAGCTGATCTTGCGCCTGAACCATCCGACGCAGCCGGGTCTGGACCAACGGGTGACGTTGACAGCCGATGGCGGCGGAGTATTCAGCGGCCGGCTGACACCGTTCAGTGGACGTCGGCATCTGATCATCGAGGATACGCAGAAGCAATGGCGCTTATTGGGTGACTGGGAGCCGGACAAGTCGTCTCCGCCACGGTTGGTGGCGCGGGCGGCTGAAACACCGATGACCGGTCGTGGTTCTGTCGATGGTGAAAGGTGAATGAGATGGCTTGGGAAATGTTGTTGTCAACCGACTACGGTTTGTTCAGCGTGTTCGTGATTGCTTTTGTTATCGTGATGTCGATATGGTTTTCGATGTTCTTCAGCAAAAAAATTCGCGACTCAGAGCGTCTTAGCCGGAAATAAGTCCGAATTCGCAATTCAAAGGGCGCTGCCGCGCCCATTTCGGCGGTTTTTCATCGAAAAGTTCTTTTCGGTATGTCTTGGTTGGCAAATGCTTTCAAATTCTCGATCGTACGCGGAGGTTCACAAACGGTGAAAAGCCAACGGTGAAAAGGCGTGAAGTTGATTTTGATTGAGTTGGCGTACCAGGAGCCTGTCGGACTTGGGGCTGATCGCCGGTGGGAAAGCGGTCCATTTTTCCCCGGTTTCTCTCCCCGGTTTCTCGTTGGATAGATCCACTATGCGCCTCGAAATCGGGAAAAACTGTCCTCGCTTTCCCTCCCGGCTCGCGCCGATCGCTCAAGTCCGACAGGCTCCTAGCGGTTTTCTTCGAGAGAGAATTCGATCGGAATGATCAATCGGAAGTCTCGTCCGCGTAGACTCTCGGGTAAGGGAGTGATTGCCGATGCTTGTTCGATCATTCGCAAAGCTTGATCGTCCAGAACGCGATGACCGCTTGAACGACTGATGGAGTTTTGCGTGGGTATCGGCTGGCGGCTGAAAGTCGATGCGATCTCGACCCGGCCTTGCCAACCGTGCTGCCGTGCCGCCATGGGGTAGTCGTTGAAACGTCGCGCTTGAATTGCCAGTGCCATTCGGTAGTGTCTCAAATCCTCCGAATCGACGGCGGGCGTCGTGTCTTCCGCTGGTGATACAGGGAGACTGCTGGCGGCATCCGTCATTTGAGACAGTAGTACGGCTGGTCGTGAAGAAGTGCGGGCAGGGGAGGCCGGAGCGTTGCTTTTCTTGTGGCGGTTCGTAACGGCGTGATCTTCCGCACCCGAGACAGCTATCCTCTGGCGTTGGGCGCTCGGGGATCGGTGAGGCTGAGGCACAGAAGTCGTTGCTGGCGCGGTTTCTTTTTCCTTGATGTCATGTTCTGTATGGCGGAAGATCACCGTTGCTGGCAATGGTTTTCGATCCCATGATGGCCGAATTGGCAGAATAGGGTAGATCGTTACCAATAACAGCGCATGAACCAACAGCGACAACAAAAAAGCCCGATAGATACGCTGACGCGGTCGATCACTAATCGGCCAAAACGTTGGCTTCAGCCGATGCCAAGCCATCCGTCGTGCGCCTCAGCCAACTCCACAGAGTGTCATTTGACCATTGGATGACAATGATCGGTTGGACGCGCGGTCCTGGTCATGACTGCTGCCCTGAAAAGAACATTTTGGTAGCGTCTTCCGGTCCGGTTTCCTTTGTCTTCCGTATGACGTGTTCGTGAAGAGTGAAGTGGCCGCTTTTCCTGTCGGCGAAATAAGCTCGCAAGCAGAAAACCACACTCTGGAAAGCCATGGATGACCAGGGAATGTCATCTTCGGCAAACAGCGTCGTTTCCAGAGTTTCCATTCCAGCGGCGAAATTGGTGTCGAGCAGTCGAGCGCGGTAAAAAAGATGGACTTGGCTGATGTGCGGGATATTGACCAAAGCAAACAACGGACCGATTTCCACGCGGGCGCATGCTTCTTCCGAAGTTTCCCGTCTGGCAGCCTCACACGTTGATTCGTCGTTTTCCATGAATCCGGCTGGCAGCGTCCATAGTCCGTAACGGGGCTCGATCGATCGACGACAGAGCAGGATGCGCTCCTGCCACTCAGCGACGCATCCGATCACCAGCTTGGGATTGAGGTAGTGAACGGTGCCGCAATTCGAACAGACGTGTCTTGGCAGACTGTCTCCGGCAGGAATCGACAGGCTGACCGGCTTACCGCAAGCACTACAGAAATTCATTCTCCGAACTCTCGCCTATTTGTCGTTTATCCACTAAGTTTAAAGGAATCGTGCGGCGGGCGTGGCGCACTCTTTGCGCGCGCGGCCGGTTTTGCTGAAAGGTGGTCGGTGACGGCGCTGGTGATATCGAATAAGCCTCAGCAAATCTGCGGTTATTTGCCGATGATGGCCAGTGGTGGTCGGGTGCAGCGTCATAGGGGATCCGGATGTTTCTGATCGTAGGTTACGTGATCATTCTTGCTGCGGCGTTGGGAACCTACGCCGTTCATGGAAGTTTGGCCGCGTTATGGGTGCCGATGGAGTACATCGCCATCGTCGGACTGACGATCGGCGGTTTCGTTGCCGGCAATGACATCAAGATCATCAAGGCAACCGTCGGCGCCTTGCCTGGAATTTTCAAAGGCTCGAAGTTCACCAAGACACTTTATGT
Organism: Accumulibacter sp.; assembly: GCA_031732795.1. Classification (GTDB taxonomy): domain Bacteria; phylum Pseudomonadota; class Gammaproteobacteria; order Burkholderiales; family Rhodocyclaceae; genus Accumulibacter. Next base: position 73,088 of record JAVMKC010000031.1, read on the forward strand.
CGACTTGCTGGCCATGCTTTTCGAAGTTTTGGCCAAAGTACGCAAAGAGGGCTTGATGTCGATCGAAAACGATGTCGAAAATCCCCACGACAGCCCGATTTTCAGCAAATATCCCGCTTTGGCGCACGATCACCACGTGATGGAGTTCATTACTGATTATCTGCGGATGATGGTTGGCGGAAACCTCAATGCCATGGAAATCGAAAATCTGATGGATATCGAGATCGAGACGCATCATCACGAGGCGGAAACGCCAGGTCACGTGATGGCCAAGGTCGGCGACGGCGTTCCAGCTTTCGGTATCGTGGTTGCGGTGATGGGGGTGGTCAATGTCATGGGATCGGTGGGCGAGCCACCGGCTGTGTTGGGCAAAATGATTGGTGGAGCCTTGGTGGGCACTTTTCTGGGTATCCTGATTTCGTACGGTTTCGTTGCGCCGATCGCCAGCCTGCTCGAACAGAAAGCACAGGAAGGATCGAAGATTTATCAGGTGATCAAAGTGGTGCTCCTTGCTTCGATGTCCGGTTATGCACCGCAAGTGGCGGTCGAATTCGGGCGCAAAACCCTGGTCGCTGGCATGCGGCCGACTTTCCGCGAGCTTGAGGAAGAACTCAAAAATCGCAAAGGAAAATAGGCGATGTGTGATCGCTTGACCGGAGTTTGCTGTGGCTGAGGACGTTCGCCCGATTGTCATCAAGCGGATCAAGAAGGTGGCTGGCGGACACCACGGCGGCGCCTGGAAGATCGCCTATGCCGATTTCGTGACTGCGATGATGGCTTTTTTTCTGTTGATGTGGCTGCTGGGGTCTACCGCCAGCGGCGATTTGAAAGGTATTGCCGATTACTTCAACAATCCTTTGAAAATCGCCGCCCAGGGTGGCTCGGGCACTGGCGACAGTTCAAGCGTTTTGAAAGGGGGAGGCAAGGATTTGACGCGCCAAGCCGGACAGGTCAAATCGGGTGACATCGAAGCCAAAAGCAAAAATCTGAACCTCAAGGAAACCAACGCCGAAGCGGCCCGCAAAGCCTTTGAAGAACGGGAGAAGTCGATGCTCACCGAACTCAAGGTGAGCATCGAAAAACTGATCGACAACAATCCAGCCCTGAAGCAGTTCAAAAATCAGTTATTGATCGATATCACCAGCGAAGGACTGAGGATCCAGATCGTCGATGAGCAGAACCGGCCGATGTTCGACACCAGCAGCGCCGATGTCAAGCCGTATACACGGGAGATCCTCCACGAGATTGGCAAGACGTTGAATAGCGTTCCCAACAAGTTGAGCCTGGCCGGGCATACCGACGCTGCGCAGTACGGTGGCGGCGACAAGGGGTTTTCGAACTGGGAATTGTCGGCCAATCGAGCCAATGCCTCGCGGCGTGAATTGATCGCCGGCGGCATGCAGGAAACCAAAGTCTTGCGTGTGGTCGGTTTGGCGTCGACCGTTTTGCTCGACAAAAACGATCCGCTCAGTTCGATCAACCGACGGATCAGCATCGTCGTCCTGAACAGAAAATCCGAAGAAGCCCTATTGCAGGAAGATGGAAAAGCAGATGCCTTGGAGGTGGGGAGTGATGGTGGACTGGATGCTGAAAAAATTGCCCCGCAAACGGCTCAAAACAAGCACTGATTATCAGCGTTTCGCCATTCACCCTTGAGGAATGGTTTCGATGAACGCGGGGCGGCTCATCAGCTTGGCGTACAGGCGGGCGAGGTTGGCATATGTTCGCTGCCATTCGATTTGCGGGAACCGGAAGACGAGATAACCCAAAGCGCAACCGACAGTGAGATCGGCCAGTGAGAAATGTTCGCCCATGCACCAGGGGCTGTCACCTAGATCTTTGGCGATAAAAGCCAAGCCGCGATCGATTTTGTCTTCCTGACGGGCAATCCAGTCGTGCCCTTGCTGTTCCGGAGGGCGCTTCCGCTCCAGAAATATCAGCGCGGCTGCATCACAGATGCCGTCAGCGACAGCTTCCCAGCGCTTCACGGTGAAGCGTCCATGCTCCACTGTGGGTATCAACATGTTGTTTGGAAAAAGATCGTCCAGATACTCGACTATCACTCGTGAATCAAACAATACGCTACCGTCGTCGAGCACCAGGACGGGAATTTTGCTCAGTGGATTGACTTGGGCCACCTGAGTTTCAGGCATCCAGGGCGAATCGACGTCGAATTGGTGATCAATGTTTTTTTCGGCCAGGACGATACGAACCTTGCGCACGTACGGACTGGTCAGCGATCCGATAAGTTTCATTTCGGTCAAGGATGAAGTAACTGCGACGGATTATAACATTGGCGATTTCGTGCTATTGAACACGTCCATGAAACGGCGGATAGAGCTTCTCACCTGCGATCTGAGACTTCGGCGTTGATCAGAACGTTCGATGATACCGAAGCGGATGATCCTCTATTTTTCAAAATTAAATCAAACGTTCATGGAGTAAACGCTGTTCGGAATGCTGCGAAAGGATGCCGCGGCTGGTGTTGATTGCCAATCGTCCGGCACGACCTGCCGGAGATTTGCTCTGATTAGATCGGTAACCATCGACTGTTTTGGCCCTTTTCCGGTTTATTTCCAATAAATCAATCTGACGGAAAGATTCAATCTTTGCCTGAAATTCATTTTTCATCGTATTCCAAACGGCGGGGATGGTGTGAGATTCCAGAAGCAAGTTTTTGAGCGACGGACTATGATCTGAGAGTAATATAATGAGTTTTTATGTGCGGCAGACGTAGTGACGATGACGTCGGAAATAATTATCGGAGGTTAGGACTTAGTCATGGAATGTCCCACTTGTCTTTCTTCAAAGGTCCGCCGTTCTCGGCGACAGGGGTTTCGGGAAGGAACGGCCCTGCGACGTAAAAATCTGGCACCCTATCGTTGTCATGATTGTGGATTGCGGTTTATCGCGCCAGCCGATGAGGCAACTCTGGCCGCAGCCAACCGTCACCTGACGGTTGCGGACTACCTGGGATTGCGTGGTTGGGCTCGAAAACTGTTCACCGATCAGGTGATTCTGGGGCTGTTGGCATTGCTGGCCATGTTGCTTCTCGGTATTGTCGTCATGGGGCTGGCGATGGGCTGGTTCGATCCATTGCTTTCCCGGTCTACGCAGCCGGCATGGACGCCGGGTGCCAGTGAGTAGTTCATTTGCTTTGTTTACTGTTGTCTTCAGGCCATTCAAACGCAAGGATGTTGCACCGAACCGGGTACATTGGCGTTAAACAAGGAAAATCGGTGATAAGATCCGAAGTTGATCGACGTGCTAGCCGGTCAACCTAATCAGCTTTAGGCTCGTTCTACTCATTTCATTGTCGATAAGGAAACTCTCTATGAAGAACTCCCTGCTCGTTGCCGCGCTGGTTGCGCTGGCCGTTACCGCTTGCGGCAAGAAGGAAGAACCCAAACCGGCCGCTGCTCCGGCGCCGGCTCCTGCTGCTGCCGCTCCGGCTCCTGCCGCCGCTGCTCCGGCTCCTGCCGCTCCGGCACCTGCCGCCGCTGATGCGGCCAAGTCCGCTGCCGATGCCGCCAAGTCCGCTGCCGATTCGGCCAAGTCCGCCGTCGATGCGGCCAAGCCCGCGGTCGATGCCGCCAAGTCCGCAGTTGACGCGGCCAAACCGGCCGCCGAGGCGGCTGTCGAAAAAGCCAAGGAAGCCGCTCACAGCGCGGCTGATGCAGCAAAAGACGCGGCCAAGGATGCGATCAAGAAGTAACAGTGCTCAGGAGTTAAGTGGTCTAAGTGGTCTAAGTGGTCTTTTCCACGATGAAAAAGCCGGCGTAAGCCGGCTTTTTCATTGATGAGGCGAGGAAAATGGCGGTGGGCGCTTAGCCAATCTGACGCCAATCCAATCCCGAATCTTGATCAGCGACCCCGATCCATTCTGCACTGCAGCCCACCGCGCTGGCCAAAGCCTTGGCGGCCAGTTCGGGGCGATTGTTTTCTTGACTCAGGTGAGCGGCGACCAAGTGCTGCAGCCGCGAGGTATCGATCTGATGCAACAATTCGGCGGCTTGTTCATTGGCCAAGTGACCATAGCGTCCGCCGATTCGCTGTTTCAGCGTCTGTGGATAGCGCGAGCGGGTCAATAATTCGCGGTCATGGTTGCACTCGAGAACCAAGGCGTCACAGGAATTCAGAGTATCGATGATGTGCGCGGTGATGATCCCGGTGTCGGTGAGGACCCCGAGGCGATGTTGTCCATCAGCAAAGCGATATTGAACGGGTTCTCGCGCATCGTGTGGGACGGGATATGGTTGAATTTCGAGGTTGCCGATGGCGAAAGGATGTTGCCCGTCGATGATCCGGAAACTGGGAAAATTGGCCGTCTGAGAAGTCGTCTGACGTCGCATGGCGGCGTGTGTGCCGTGGGTCAGATAAACGGTCAGACCGTAACGACGGGCCAAGGAAAAGACTCCGGCCAGATGGTCACTGTGTTCATGCGTGACCAACACCGCGGTCAATTGTTCGGGAAGCAAGCCAAGCCGTGCCAATCGGGCACTTAACGTCTTGATTGAAAAACCGCAGTCGAGCAGTGCCCGCGTTTCGCCGGCCTCGACAATCAGGGCGTTGCCCTGACTGCCGCTGCCCAGCGATGCGAAGCGCATCACTTGAGTTGATCGTGGAGTAGCCCGAGAATTTTTCTGGCGGTGGTCGATTGATCGACACCACCTTCGGCACTCAGTACCTGGACGCTTGCTTGCTCACCGCCGTCCCGGACATGGATGCGGTATTGCGTTTGCGGCGTTTTGTTGCCGCTGCCAAAGGAAAACAGCTTGGAGAAAAAGCCGTCGCTCTTTTTGTCGTTATCGGCTTCTGGATCAACATAGCGGACGTAATAAAGACCATTGGTCCGATCGCGGTCTTCGACGGTGAAGCCGACCCGGTCGAGTGCCAGACCCACACGGCGCCAGGCGCGGTCGAAAGTTTCGTCCACTTCCAGAGCGTTGGCACCGCCATCGCCGACGCGTACCAGACGGGCTTTTTCGACTGGTTTTTCACGCGCGCTTTCCACTGCGGCGGCGGCACGTTTTTCCTCGCTACCCAGACGAATCATCAGCCGGCGCAGCATTTCCGCCTCGAGTTCCGGGTCGGCGGGGCGCGGCTGCCATTTGGTTTGATCCTTGGCTTCGGTGACGTAAATTTCGTACATCCCGCGGTGACTGATGAAAATATCGGTCGTTCCCGGCTCGCTTCCCGGCTCCAGTCGGGTACGGAATTTATCGCGTTCAGGAGTCGAATACAGTGAATCGATCAGTTTGCCCAGGGTGTTGCGCAGGAAATCCTGGGGAATTTTCGCCCGATTTTCAGCCCAATCGGTTTCCATCACTCCGGCATCGGGAATTTCGAGATTGATCAGAAAACCGGTTTCCTGCCAGAATTCCTTGACTGTCGCCCAGAGTTTGTCCGGGGTGCCCATCGCTACCAGCCAGCGTTGTGATCCGGAGCGTTCGATACGGGCATGATCTACGTCTGGCAGCACCTCGCCGCGTTGCTGAGCCTTTTTTTCGGGCGAACGCTCGGCGGCATAGGACGAGAAGGTGGCTGTTCCTTTGCCGCCACCGGTGTCAGGGACGGCATAACGGTCGTCCCGCGTCGGTGAAGTCAGGTCGGGCGGGATTTCGAGAGTCGGCACACGATTGGTGCTGGCGGATTTGTAATCGATCCGTTTGCCCTCGAGCAGCGAGCCACTACAAGCGGTCAGCAAAACGGCCAGCGCAGCGATCCCGATACGGGAGACGGCGACGTTCATCGGGGCGAAGTTCATCGGCGGGTCATCCTGAAACTAGTCGAGCAGACCGGCTTGCTGCATGGCGGCGCGCACGCGCGCATGACAGTCCGGCGACAAAGAGGTCAAGGGCGAGCGAATGCCGGGACCGATCAGCCCCATCTGTTGGCAAGCCCACTTGACGGGAATCGGATTGGCTTCGCAGAACAGTTGGCGGTGCAGGCTGAGAAGCCGGGCATTGATTTCTCTGGCCTTGACGACGTCACCTGCCCGTGCCGCGGCGCAAAGATCGTGCATCGGCCGTGGGGCGACGTTGGCGACGACCGAGATGTTGCCTTGGGCGCCGAGAAGCATCAGGGCACAGGCGCTGGCGTCATCGCCGCTATATACGGCGAAACCGGCGGGCGCGCGAACGATCAGTTCAGCACCGCGATCCATGTTGCCGGTGGCGTCCTTGATGCCGACGATATTGTCGATCTCCGCCAGGCGCAGAGCCGTTTCGTTAGCCAGATCGGCGACCGTTCGACCGGGAACGTTGTACAGGATCACCGGGATGTTTACCGCTTCGGCAATCGTCCGGAAATGGTGGTAAAGGCCGTCCTGAGTCGGTTTGTTGTAATACGGCACGACCGACAGCGCGGCGTCGGCGCCGGCCTGGTGGGCGTAGCGCGTCAGTTCGATCGCTTCGGCGGTGGAATTGCCACCCGTGCCCGCGATCACCGGGATCCGTCCGGCGGCTTGCTCGACGGCGACGCGGATCAGTTGACAGTGTTCCTCAACAGTGACGGTGGGTGATTCGCCGGTGGTGCCGACGATGACGATAGCATCGGTGCCTTCCGTGACGTGAAAATCGATCAGCCGACGCAAAGCGGGCAGGTCGAGGCTGCCATCTGCATGCATCGGGGTGACAATCGCGACGATTGATCCGGTAATCATGATGGTAAGTGTCCGGGAATGGGCCGAACGACGCCGGCCGTTGACTAATCAAGCGGCTGATTTTAACCGAAGGGCCGGGCCATGGCCAATGCAATCGCGCTCACCAGGAGCGCTCATCCTGCGCGATGGAGGATGGGCGGGTCGAATCAGATGTGCGCCAGGACCCGGATATGACCGGCGACGCTACGCGCCAGTGCCGAAAGGGCGTAACCGCCTTCCAGCATCGAGACGATTCGTCCCTGCGCGCTTTCATCGGCGATCGACTTCAATTGCTCGGTTACCCAGATATAGTCTCTTTCGAGTAATTTCAGCCCGCCCATTTCGTCTTCGTAATGAGCATCGAAACCGGCCGAGATGAAGAGCATCTGCGGTTGAAATTCGCGCAGACGAGGCAACCACAGATCGGTGACCACCCGGCGGAATTCGTCGCCGTCGCAGCCGCGGCACAGCGGCACGTTGAGCATGTTCTCGGCGGGATCTTCGGTACCGGAATACGGGTAAAAAGGATGCTGAAAGGTGCTGACCATCAGCACTTGCGGGTTGCTCTTGAAACAATCTTCGGTGCCGTTGCCATGATGGACGTCGAAGTCGATCACTGCCACTCTGGACAATCCATGCGCCTCCAGGGCATGCGCGGCGGCGACGGCGATGTTGTTGAAAAAGCAGAAACCCATCGCGGCTTCACGCTCGGCATGGTGGCCCGGTGGCCGGACCGCGCAAAAGGCGTTTTCGACCTCGCCGCTCATGATTAGATCAACCGCCTTGACGCCGGCTCCCGCCGCTCGCAAAGCCGCATGCCAGGTATGACGGTTCATCGCCGTATCCGGATCGAGATGCACGATTCCCAGATCGGGGGCGGCGCGCTTCAAGCGTTCGAGGTGCGCTGCGGTATGAACCCGGTTGAGTTGTTGGAAAGTGGCCTGTGGGGCATCGTAATAGACAAAATAGGAGTCCAGTCCCTGCGCGATCATATGGTCGCTGATCACGGTCAGCCGCTCCGGCGATTCCGGGTGGTAGGAGCCCATGTCGTGCAATTGACATTCGCGATGGGTGATGAATGCAGTGGTGGTCACTGGTGCCTTTCTGCAGCAGAGCGGTCGCTGGTTATCAGGATCGACGCGGAATCGGGTTATTCATTGATGGTTTATTATCATCCTAATTGCGTTGACACGACAAGCCATCGACTCATGCTCCATATGACCCACTCCTCTCCGGTCACCGACCTGCTGGCCGCCGCCAACCGCATCGTTCTGGGCAAAGAACGGGAAGTGCGCCTCGCCGTCTGCTGTCTGCTGGCAGGAGGTCATTTGCTGATCGAAGATCTGCCGGGAGTCGGCAAAACGACGTTGGCGCAGACCTTGGCGCGCCTGTTGGGCTTTCGCTTTGCGCGAATTCAATTCACCAGCGACATGCTGCCGGCGGATATTCTCGGCGTGTCGATCTTCGATCGTGTGCAAAGCGCATTTCGCTTCCTTCCCGGTCCGGTGTTTTCGGATCTGCTGCTGGCCGATGAAATCAATCGCGCCACGCCGAAAACCCAGAGCGCTCTGCTCGAAGCGATGGAGGAGGGGCAGGTGACCATCGAAGGCGAAACCCGGCCCTTGCCGGAACCGTTTTTCGTCATCGCCACCCAGAATCCGGCCAACCAGATCGGCACGTTTCCCTTGCCCGAATCACAGTTGGACCGTTTCTTGTTGCGGATCGAACTCGGCTATCCGGATCGTGCCGCCGAGCGCTTGCTGTTCGAAAGCGGGGGACGGCGGGAACAGTTGCCGACGTTGCAGCCTGGCGTGTCGGCTGGCGAATTCAAAACGTGGCAACGAGCGGTCGGAGCGGTTCATGCCGCGCCGGCGCTGCTCGATTACCTGCAATTGCTGATCGCTGGCAGTCGCCAGGACTCGCGATTCATGCACGGCCTGAGTCCGCGCGCCGGCTTGGCGTTGTTGGCGGCCGCTCGATCCTGGGCGTTCACCGACGGGCGTCCGATGGTTTTGCCCGAGGACGTGCAGGCCGTGCTGCCGTCGGTCGCCCGCCATCGATTGCGCCGGGTCAATGGCGAACCGACGAGTGAAGACGACATCGTGACACTGATCCGTTCCGTGGCGCTGCCTTGAAGTTCCGGCGAGAGGCTTTTCCACGTTGGCTGTTCAGGCGGGTGCCCGATCGACAAACGCCGATCATTCTGAGGCAACGACGGATCTTCATCCTGCCGAGCGGCGCCGGACTGCTGTTTGCGGTTGCGGTGGCGCTGATGCTGATCGGGGCGATCAACTACAACCTCGGGTTGGGGCACGCGTTGGTCTTTCTGCTTGTCGGGGTCGCTCTGGTGGCGATGGTGCACACCTTTCGCAATCTTTTCGCCCTGCGGTTGACACCGGGACATGCCGAGCCGGTGTTCGCCGGCGAGCCGGCGCGCTTCCCGCTGCGGATCGACAACCGCAGTCGCCTGCCTCGTCGAGCGATCGAACTGGCCTTCGCCGGCCAGCCGAATGTCAGCGTCGACGTGCCGGCCGGCGCGCAGGTGTCAGCGTTCGTCAGCCATGTGGCGCCGCAGCGCGGCTTTTTCGAACCGGGGCCGGTGACGCTGGCCACCCGTTATCCGCTGGGCCTGTTCCGTGCCTGGAGTTACCCGTTCCCCGTCTGGTCCTGCGTGGTCTATCCGAAGCCGGTCCATCGACCGTTACCTTTGCCGACGGTCAGTGGTCTGGTCGAACAGGATCACCATGGCGAGGGTCAAGACGACTTCGCTGGTCTACGACAACGTCAGGATAGTGATCCGACTCGCCATATCGCTTGGAAAGCCGTGGCGCGTCGCGCTGACGAACAGCCGCTGCTGGTCAAGCAATTTACCGGTGGCGGGACGGAGGAACTCTGGCTGCGCTGGTCGCTAGCCGCTGGCGCCGATGATGAGGATCGGCTGTCGATCCTTGCTGGTTGGGTGCTCGCCGCCGAACGGCAACACGCGCGCTATGGACTCGAACTGCCGGATCTCCGCATTGCGCCGGCGCGGGGAGCCGCACATCGTGCGGCCTGCCTGCGTGCATTGGCCTTGTTCGACCGGTCGGCATGAAGCGTGTAGCGCGCGTCGAACTCGACCACGAAACCATTCCCTGGTTGCTGGCTGTCGCGGCGGGTACCGTCGCGCCGCATATGGCGCATTTGCCGTGGTGGTTGACGGGGCTGGTTGTAGTGATTCTGCTCTGGCGGACCGGCTTGTGGCAGCAGCGGCGACCGTTGCCGCATCGTGGCTGGCGGGTGTTGCTGGTCGTCGGCTGCGTTGCTGCGATTACCTGGCAATTCCGGACCTTGTTTGGCAGGGACGCCGGCGTTGCCCTGCTGGTCGTCTTCATGGCCCTCAAACTGCTCGAAATGAACACCCGTCGCGACGCGATCGTGGTGGTGATTCTCGGCTATTTTCTGCTGCTGACCCATTATTTCTACTCGCAGAGCATCGCCACCGGCGTCTGGCTGCTGATGATGGTTACCGGGCTGACAGCAACCTTGCTGCGTCTGCATGGCGGGGCGCAGCCTCCACCGGCCGTTATCCGTCAAGCGGGCTGGATGCTGGTGCAGGCCCTCCCGTTCATGCTGGTTCTTTACCTGTTGTTTCCACGTGTCACCGGTCCGCTATGGGGCTTGCCGCAAGATGCTTATACCGGGGTTAGTGGACTGGCCGATCATCTGGCGCCCGGCTCGATCAGCCGCCTGATCCAGTCCGGGGCGATCGCTTTTCGTAGCCGTTTTGCCGATGGGCAACCGGAACAAAGCGAGCTCTACTGGCGCGGGCCGGTATTCGACAGTTTCGACGGGCAGACTTGGCGTGCTCGTGCGCGGCCAGCCGTGGCATCCAGCGTGCCGCCGCAGATCGAGAGCCGCGGTAAAGCGTATGCTTACACCACTTTGCTCGAAGCCCATCATCAACGGTGGTTGCTGGCGCTGGATGTGCCGACCGTACTGCCGGCGGGCAGTCGTTGGGCGCCAACCCTGGAAGTGCTGGCCAGCGAGCCGGTCCGTTTACGCAACCGTTTCTCTTTCGAATCGACCACCGCGTACCGTGTCAATCGCTTCGAAAGTCCGGCTCTGCTCGACGAGGCCCTGGCCTTGCCGCCGACGGTCAACCCGCGGGCTCGCGCGCTGGCCGAGGAATGGCGTTCCCGCTCGCCGGGAAAAATCGTCGACGCGGCATTGTCCCTGTTTCGTGAGCAGCCTTTCCGTTATACCCTGCAGCCGCCGTTGCTGGGTCGTGATGGTATTGATCAGTTCCTGTTCGACACGCGGCAGGGATTTTGCGAACACTATGCCTCCGCCTTCGTCTTTCTGATGCGCGCTGCCGGCGTGCCTGCCCGAGTGGTCGCCGGTTACCAGGGTGGGGAAATCAATCCGGTCGACGGCTATTTGACCGTCCGTCAATCCGATGCCCATGCCTGGGCCGAAGTGTGGATCGAAGGCCGGGGCTGGTTGCGTGTTGACCCCACCGCGGCGGTCGCACCGTCGCGTGTCGAACAGGGAATCGTTGCCGCGCTGCCGGCTGCCGAACCGCTGCCGGTGCTGGTTCGCCTGGATGCCGACTGGCTGCGTGAGTGGCGTAACCGGTGGGAAGCGGCCAACAGTACGTGGAACCTGTGGGTGCTCGGTTACAATCCTCAGCGTCAGCGGGAAGTGCTTTCCCGGTTCGGTTGGGCGGATGCCGACTGGCGCGGGATGAGCGCAGCCTTGGCCGTACTGTGCGCGCTGGCTTTGGCGATCGTCGCCTGGTGGACTCGTCCCGTCATACCGAGACCGGATTCGGCGCGGCGCGCCTGGCGGCAATTCTGCAACGAACTGCGACGCCGGGGAGTACAACTCCGCACCTGGGAAGGGCCGCTGGCTTTTGCCGAACGCGTCGCTGATGAACAGCCGGCGTTGGCAACCGTGACCCGGGAGGCGGCGGGTTGCTATGCGACATTGTGTTACGGCCGAGAGGTCGATGACGAATTACGACGACTACAACGCTGTCGGCTGCGACTGCCGCTGCGACGGAGATGCGAATGATGAAGATTGTTTCCAGAATCTGGCTCGCCGGTTTGTTAACCAGTCTGTTGCCGTTGGTCGCCTATGGTCAGAGTGGTCAGAGTGGTCAGAGTGGCCAGGTTTTCAGTCGTCAGCCGGTGGTCCAGGCGTTCATTCGCGACATGCATGAGCGGCATGGTTTCGATGTCGAGCATTTGACGGCGCAATTTTCCACCATTCGCCCGAACGCGGTGGTCCTGCGTGCCATTCGCCCGCCCGCGGTTCCAGAAATGCAACGTTCGTGGTTTCGCTACCGCCAACGGTTCATCACCAGCCCGCGCATCGCCGGTGGGCTACGCTTCTGGAAACAGAACGAAGCCACCTTGCAGCGCGCCGAACAGATTTACGGCGTTCCGGCGGCGGTGATCGTGGCGATCATCGGTGTTGAAACCGAATACGGCCAGAACATGGGCAGTTTCAACGTCCTCGAAGCGCTGTCCTCGCTGGCGTTCAACTATCCGCCACGCGCCGACTTCTTTCGCGACGAACTCGAACAATTCCTGCTGCTGAGCCGCGAGAATGGCATCAACCCACTGACGGTGAAAGGTTCGTATGCTGGTGCGATCGGCATTCCGCAGTTCATGCCCGGTAGTCAAAGGCGTTTTGCCGTCGATTTCGATGGCGATGATCGCATCGATCTGCGAAACAGCACTGTTGATGCCATCGGCAGTGTCGCTCGTTTCCTGCAGCAACATGGTTGGCAGAAGGGCGCACCGGTAGCCGTTCCAGCGCAGGCCAGCGCCGACCCGGCGCCGTTGCTGGCGATGGGCATCAAACCGACTTTGAGCGTCCAGGAGTTGATGGCTCACGGGGTGACGGCGGCCGCCGAGCCTGAGCGAGCGGCAGCAGTGATCGATCTGGTTTCACCGGAAGCGCCAACCGAATACTGGCTGGGGTTCGACAATTTTTACGTCATCACCCGCTACAACCGTTCGAGCTTTTATGCAATGTCGGTCTTTCAACTCGCCGAAGCACTGCGTGAACGGCGGGCGCTTGCGACTTCGGCGCGTTAGACCTCAGAACAGGTGCTCGCGGGTCACGCCGCCGCGGCGAATGATCCGGCGGAGTTGATCGAGCGCTTCGATCTGGATTTGGCGGACGCGTTCGCGGGTCAAGTTGAGATCCGTGGCGATTTCCTCGAGCGTGCTGGCTTCGGCGCCTTCGAGACCATAACGGCGTTGCAGGACCTGCTGCTGCTTTTCGGCCAGTTGTCCGACCCACTTCTTGAGCAGGATATCGATTTCGGTCGACTGCAGCCTTTCGTCGGGATCGGGAAGCTCCTCGTCGGCCAGAACGTCAGCGATCGTCCGTGTCGGGTCGACTTGCAGCGGTGCGTCGATCGACGTGATTCGCTCATTGAGGCTCATCATCCGGCGGACTTCTTCTACCGGGCGGTCGATCAGATTGGCCACCTGTTCGACGCCTACCTCCGGGCCATTGGTCGATTCCAGGTGTCGGACGGCACGCAGTACGAGGTTGATTTCCTTGACCACGTGTACCGGCAGTCGAATGGTCCGCGATTGGTTCATGATCGCCCGTTCGATTCCTTGCCGAATCCACCACGTGGCGTAGGTCGAGAAGCGGAAACCCCGTTCGGGGTCGTATTTCTCGATGGCGTGGATCAGTCCGAGGTTGCCTTCCTCGATCAGATCGAGCAGCGGAATGCCGCGATTGAGGTAATGTTTGGCGATATTGACCACCAGACGCAGATTGTGCTCGATCATCTTTTGCCGGGCGAGAAATTCGCCGGATCGCGCCCGGCGCGCCCAGGCAGCTTCCTCGCTGGCTGAAAACAGCGGTTTGGCGCCAATCTCGTTCAGGTAATACTGGGTGACATCGTTGAGCAGCTCGGCTTCCGGCGTGGCGGCCGCCTCCTCGCCGTCGCCGTCGGTTTCTGGTTCGTCGAGCGGGAAATCGGCATCGTCGTCCGCGCCGTCCAGCGAACCGTGCTCCGTCTCAAATGCGCTGGCCATGGCTTAGCGTTGAGGAAGGAATTTGAGCGGATCGACCGGCTTGCCCTGCCGGCGGACTTCGAAATGAAGCTTGACCTGATCGGCGTCAGTGTTGCCCATCTCGGCGATTTTTTGTCCTTTATTGACCATTTGTCCCTCCTTGACCAGTATGTTCTGGTTATGCGCGTAGGCGGTGAGAAAGTTGTTGTTGTGCTTGACAATCACCAGCTTGCCATAACCGCGCAGGCCGCTGCCACTATAGACCACTTTACCGCCACTGGCCGCCAGAACGGCCTCGCCAGCCCGGCCACCGATGTCGATGCCCTTGTTGCCGCCTTCGCTGAAAGTGCCGAGCAGTTTGCCGTTGGCCGGCCAATTCCAGGCGATTTCGTCGTTGCTGGAACTTTCGCTGGATTTGTTGTCATCGCCGGCTGCTTCCGGTTTGGCCTCGGGTTTCGTTTCAGCTTTCGTCACCGGCTTGGCCGTGGCGACGACCGGTTCGGCCGGCTTTTGCTGGGCACGGACCAGTGCCTGCTCGGAATAAGCCTCCTTGCCGGCTTTCGGTTCGCGTTTCACCAGCTCACCGGTGGCTCCGAGCGGCTTCTGTTCGATCGTGCCGGTGCTGATCGGCTTGACCACCACCGCTCCCGAATTGGCTGCTGCGCCGGGGGGACGAACGCGCAGAACCTGACCGACCAGGATACGGTTGGGATTTTCGATATTGTTCCAGTTGATCAGGTCCCGGTAATCCTGGCCGTGATCGAGGGCGATGGAATAGAGCGTGTCGCCTTTTTTGACGGTGTAGCCGTCTTTGATCGTTGGGGTACTACTACTGGAGGTGCCGCTGCGGTCGACCGGTGAAGGAGACTGGCTGGCGCAACCCGCCAGAATCAGCACGGTAGCCACACTGATCGCCAAGCGTTGAGCAGTCGAAGAAATGAAAGGTTTCATGAGACTCCGGCGAGTAACGGCACAAAACGAACGGCATCGAGCCGCGTTTCGACGAAACCTTCGGCACGATTTTCGATCAGCACCAGATGTTGCGTCGCTGATCCCAATGGCAAAACCATTCTGCCACCAACGGCGAGTTGGTGCAAAAGCGCCGGCGGAACCCGGTTGGCGGCGGCGGCGACGATGATCGTATCGAACGGGGCGGCTTGCGGCAGGCCGAGCTGGCCATCGCTGTGCTGCAGACGGACTTTGCTTTCCTTGATCGTCCGCAGATTCGTCCTAGCCTTGTCGAGCAGCGGCGCGATCCGTTCGACGGCAAACACCTGCTCGGTCAATTGCGCCAGAACCGCGGCCTGATAACCGCAGCCGGCACCGATTTCGAGGGTTTTGCCCAGCGGGCGCCCGGCATGCAGCACTTCGATCATCCGCGCCACCACATAAGGTTGCGAGATGGTCTGGGCGAAGCCCAGTGGCAAGGCGGTATCTTCATAAGCGCGTGAAGCAAGCGCTTCATCGACGAAAACGTGTCGTGGTACGGCGGCGATGGCGGCCAGCACCCGTTCATCGACGATGCCCTGCTCGCGCAAACGATCGATCATCCGCGCGCGCGCGCGCGGGGAAGTCATGCCGGTGCCGGAAACAGGGAGCGCGTTCATCGGTGATGGTTCACTGCGGTAGCCATTCGCGCACCATCGACAGTTGTTCGTTGTGCGTCAAATCAATCTGTAAAGGGGTGACCGACACGTAGTGTTGTTGCACGGCATGAAAATCGGTTCCTTCGCCGGCATCCTCGGCTTCGCCGGCGGCGCCGATCCAGAAAAACGTTTCATTGCGCGGTGATTGCATGCGCACCACCGGTTCCGCCTTGTGTCGCTTGCCGAGGCGGGTGACGACGAAGCCCCGTAATTGATCATAGGGAACGTCGGGAACATTGACGTTGAGCAGCACCGGCGTGACTGGCCGGCGTTCCTGCAACAGGCCGACCAACTGCTGGGCCACCCGGGCCGCGGTGGCAAAGTTCTCACTTTGCCGGGTGCACAACGACACGGCCAGCGATGGTATGCCCAGCAGGAATCCCTCGGTGGCTGCGGCGACGGTCCCGGAGTAAATGGTGTCGTCACCCATGTTGGCGCCCATGTTGATTCCTGAAACGACCATGTCGGGCAAGGTGTCGAGCATGCCGGTGACGGCCAGATGTACGCAGTCGGTCGGCGTGCCATTGACGTAGTAAAAGCCGTTGGCGGCCCGCTTCAATGACAGCGGCCGGTCGAGAGTCAGCGAGTTGCTGGCACCGCTCCGATCGCGCTCCGGGGCGACCACGGTGATTTCCGCCACCGTGGACAGCGCGCGCGCCAGATGATCGATACCCGGCGCGAAGTAACCGTCGTCGTTGCAGAGCAGGATTCGCATAGTCGCCCAAACCGTTCAGCACCACCGCAAACCTCTCATTATAACCGCCTGGTCCACTCCCCGAAATAAAGAGTTCCAGTCGTGCCGTCGTTACGTTCAAACCAGAAGAGAGTCAGCGTTGTGAGGCAGCGGATGATTTCAATGGCGAAGCGGCGCGCTGATCAGCACCGCGCGGATCCTGGTCCGCCGACAAATTTTTTGTCGGACGGATGAAAGCCTCTCAACTTCCCTGGCGGACAGTCGATAAGAGACTTGTGCGGCGGGCTGATGAAGATCACTAAAGTTTGTCAGCCGCCCGTCGTAGGAAATGTGTAAGCGAGATTCTCGCTACAAAGAGAGTGGATCAGCAGTCAAGAAAGCCACCGGAACCCCCAAGTCAATTTGATCGTGTCAGGAGAGCAAAATGCCGCAAGTCATCAATACCAACGTATCTTCGCTGAATTCGCAACGCAGTCTGAATTCGTCGCAGATGTCTCTGCAAACCTCCCTGCAGCGCTTGTCATCCGGTTTGCGGATCAACAGCGCCAAGGACGACGCTGCCGGCCTGGCCATTTCGGCCCGGATGACCTCGCAGATCAACGGCCTTGATCAGGCGTCGCGCAATGCCAATGACGGTATCTCGTTGGCGCAGACGGCCGAAGGCGGTTTGCAGAGTGTTACCGAATCATTGCAACGGATGCGTACGCTGGCCGTGCAGGCGTCGAACGCCACCAACACCGCTACCGACCGTGCGGCATTGCAGCAGGAAGTCGAGCAATTGGTGCAGCAGATCAACACTGTTGCCAATCAGACCGCCTTCAACGGCGTCAAGGTCCTCGACGGCACATTCAATGCGCAGGCGTTCCAGATCGGCGCCAACTCTGGGCAAACGATTACCGTCAGCTCGATTGCCAGCGCCAAGGCCGACGCGCTCGGTGTCGGTACCACCTCCTCGTATTCGGCGAGCACCGCCGGAGCCGTGGCCAACGGCCTGATCGCCGCCGGCGGCATCACGGTCAATGGTTACGGGATTGGTCCCAGTGTGCGCGATGGCGTTTCGGCCGCTGGCAGCAACGACAGCGCAATCTCCAAAGCCGCCGCGTTCAACGCGGTTTCGGGACAGACCGGGGTGACTGCCACCGCCTCTGCAACTACGTTGGCCGGTGCGGCGAATACGGCTCAGGTCGATATCGCCGGCGATGCGACCGACTTCATCTACGTCAATAACATCAAGCTGGGCGCGATTTCCGCCGGCGCCGACGCTACCACGCAAGGGGCCAACGTTGCCGCCGCCTTCAATGCCGTTTCCAATCAAAGCGGTGTGACGGCCACGTTCAGCACCTCGACCGGTGCGGTGACCCTGACCGCCGCAGATGGCCGCAATATCAGCCTGATCGGTGGCGGCGCCGGCGCGACGCTGGCCAATACCGGTTTGACGATGGGGGCCGGCGGCAATGTCGTGGCGGCTGGCACGGCCGCAGTTGGAGCCCTGGCGGCCGGTGACTTGACGATCAACGGCTACGATATCGGTGCCGTTTCTGCCGGAACCACGGTTACTACTCAGGGCGATAACATCGCCACAGCCATCAACGCGCTGACCAGTAAGACGGGGGTGACCGCGTCCAACGCGGCTGGCAAGATCACCTTGTCGGCCGGGACTGGCCAAGCAATCACCATCAGCGGCAGTCTGACCAATCAAGCCGCAACTGCGACGACAACCGGTTTCAGTGCCAACCAACTGGGCGCTACCACCGCCAACTCGAATGCGGCCATCACTCGCGGCAATATCACGCTGAGTTCCACCGGCAGCGGCGGCATTACCGTCGGCGGTTCGGATATCGCCCGTGCCGGGCTGACCGCTGCCTTTACCGCCTCCACGGCCACGTTTGGTGCCGGTATTTCGAGTGTCGATGTGTCGACCGCTTCCGGTGCGCAAAACGCCCTCGGGATCATCGATTCGGCGCTGTCGAACATCAACTCCAGCCGGGCCAACCTCGGTGCGGTACAGAATCGCTTCAGCAGCGTGGTCAGCAATCTGGCGACCACCTCCGAGAACCTTTCTGCGGCGCGCAGCCGGATCCTCGATGCCGACTTCGCGTTGGAAACCGCCAACATGACCCGTGCGCAAATCCTGCAGCAGGCGGGTACGGCGATGCTGGCGCAAGCCAATTCGTTGCCGCAAGGCGTGCTCTCCTTGCTGAAGGGTTAAGCGGCAGTGGATTCAGCGTAGCAAATCCGGGAGTGCGGCGGCGGCAACGCAACCGCACCCCGCGGCCACTTCATCAAGGAGTTCGACATGAACATCCACTCCGCCGGTTCCACCCCGCCGGCCCAGGTCAACCCGGTCGTCGGCAACCTCGTTCGCGAGATCAGCCGTCCGAAAGCGGAAGAAAGCACGGTCCCGGTCAACGACCCCACATTGTCCGCGACCGCCACCGGCCGCGAGCAGCCGGTAGACCGTCAGCAACTGGAGGCGGCGACCAAGGTCGTTCGCGAATTTGTCCAACCGATCAACAACAATCTCGAGTTCAGTGTCGACAACGATACTGGCCAGATGGTGGTCAAGGTGGTCGATAAATCGACCCAGGAAGTGATCCGGCAGGTGCCATCGAAAGAAATGCTGGCCATCGCCAAAACGCTGGACAATATCAAGGGGTTGTTCGTCAAGCAGACCGCCTGAAGAGCAGCGATCCCGGCTTTGGCCAGATCCAGTCGCTGGCCCTAGGAGAAACCGATGAGCATGTCGTCCCCAGGCCTGGGTTCGAACCTCGACGTCAACAGCATCGTCAGCCAGTTGATGTCGCTGGAGAAACGGCCATTGACCGCGATGGCCAAGCAGGAAGCCAACTTCCAGGCCAAAATTTCGGCACTTGGTTCACTGCAAGGCGCGATTTCCAGCGTCCAGAATGCGGCGATCGGCCTGGTGCCGGGGACCGGGGTGACTGCCGTACAAAAATTCTCGGTATTCCGTGCATCGGTCGCCGACAGCAGCATCGCTTCGGTGGCTACCACTTCCAGCGCCGTTGCCGGCAGTTACACGCTGGAAATCACCCAACTGGCCAAACAGCACAGCATTGCCACGGCGACCGGCGCAACATCGCCATTCACCGCCGATGGAAAATTGACCACCGGCGGTACGTTGACCCTTTCGCTGGACAGCGCCGGTGGCAGCAGTCCGAACAAGAGCACCGATATCGCCATTGCCGATGGCGCTACGGTGGAAACGATCCGTGACGCGATCAACGGTGCCAGTGCCGGAGTGTCGGCGGTGGTGATCAACGGCACTGCCGGCAAGCAATTGCTGCTGACCAGTACCACTGCCGGCAGCAACCAGTTCATCAAGCTTTCGGGGATCGCCGGCTTGGCCTATGACCCGAACGCCACACCTGATCCGGTGACCGATCCCTGGGCCCAGACGCAAGCCGCGCAAGGCGCCGCGCTCAAGATCAACGGCATTGCCGTCACTTCGACGACCAATAGCGTCAGCAGCGCGATCGACGGTGTGACCCTGACTTTGCAAAAAGGTCCCGAGGCGCCGGCGACATCGCTGAGCACGTCCTTGTCGATCACCAAGGATACGTCGAGCCTGACGGCTGGGATCAACGCGCTGGTCAAGGCGTTCAATGAGTTCTACAGCACTGCCGGCAATCTCGGCCGATACGACGCCGCCACCAAAACCGCCGGCACCCTCAACGGCGACAGCACGTTGCTGGCGGCGCAGAATGGCTTTCGCAAGGCGCTGGGCAGCGTTCCAGCCGAACTGAGCGGCGCGACGCTGAAAACGCTCGGCGATATCGGCATCAGCGTCCAGAAGGATGGCAAGCTGGCGGTGGACAGTACCCAGCTCAGCAAAGCGATCACCGACGATTTCACCGCGGTGGCCAATCTGGCTGCCGCCTATGGCAAGGCGTTAAAAACCACGGCCGACGGCATGGTTGGCAGCGACGGCATGATCGCCGCGCGCAGCGATGGTTTGAACGCCTTGATCCGCGGGCTCGAAAAGCAGTCGGATGTCTTGAACCAGCGCTTGACCAGCATCGAATCGCGTTATCGCAATCAGTTTACGACTCTCGACACCTTGATTTCGGGAATGACCAAGACCAGTTCCTTCCTCACCCAGCAACTGGCCATTCTCAGCAACACCACGGTGTCGATCAACAAGAATTAGGAGTTCCGCATGTATGGTCACGCACGCCAGGCAATCTCCGCCTATCGCAAGGTCGGGGTGGATGCCGCCATCGAAGTTGCCGACCCGCATCGGCTGATTCTGCTGCTGTTCGCCGGCGCCCAGGCGGCAATCGGTAATGCCCGCCTGGCGATGCAGCAAAAACGGATCGCCGCCAAAGGCGAAGCGATCTCGAAGGCGATCGATATCATCACCAATGGCCTCAAAGTCAGCCTGGACCTCGAAAAAGGCGGGGAAATCGCCGACCGGCTGTACGCCCTGTACGACTATCTGGTGCTGCGCTTGCTGAAAGCCAACCTGAACAACGATCTGCAGGCGCTGGATGAAGTGGACCGCTTGCTCGAGGAAATCCATGGCGCCTGGCGGCAGATCGCGCCGAATGCCGTGGCCGAGGCGGCCGCGTGAACGCGGCGCTGGTTACCCTGGAAAGCCTGCGCTCGCTGTCAGAAACGATGGCGATGAGTGCCGCTGCCGAGGATTGGGCGACGCTGGTCAGCCAGCAAGGGGAACGTGACAGACTGACGGATGCGTTGCCGGAAAAATGGTCGATGTCCCTGTCTGCCGATGAACGGACACAGGCGCAAACCCTGCTGCAGGATTGCCTGCGGCTGGACGCCATCATCGGCCCTTGCGTCGAATCGCGATTGGGCGAACTGCGGGTTCTGTTGCGCCTGGGTTGAATGTTCGTCAACGCCGATAACGGCGCTCGCCTGCAAAGTGCCGGCGAGCCGGCACTACAGCTGGCGCCGAGCACGCAGGACGTCACCGACAAACTGTCCGGGCTGTCTGTCGGACAGCGCGTGTTGGCCGAAATCCAGTCGGTATTGCCCAATGGCAGCTACCGCGCCTTGATCAACCAGCGCAGTGTGACGCTGGCCCTGCCTTTCGCCGCCAAGGCCGGCGACGCCATCGAATTGGCCGTCACCGCCCGCGACGGCAAACTGACGCTGGCCGTCGTCGCCCAGGGTGGCAACCCGGCGACAACGCCCTCGACGGCGATTCATTTGAGCCCGGCTGGACAGCTGATCCACGACCTTCTCGGTGAAACGCGGCCGGGCTCGAATGCCCCATCGGCGTTGGCGCTCAACGATAACCGGCCGATTGCCGAACAGCCGCCCAGAAGCGGTCAGGAGTTGTCGCCCTTGCTCCAACAAGCCATCCGGCAGAGCGGCATGTTTTACGAATCGCATCAGGCCGAATGGGTGGCCGGACGACTGCCACAAGCGGAACTGGCTCACGAACCACAAGCCCGCCTGAGCGGACGTGGCGGTGGGCGGATAGCTTCGTCGTCGGGGGAGGCGACGATGCAAAATCCGGTGGCTCAATCGGGCGGGGCGCGGACGGCTGATGCGGTGGGCGATCCGAGCAGAATTCAACCGAGTGTGTCAGGGGAGGAGCCACCTGGAACCCAGGCTGGCGCTCAAGCCAGAATCCAGGCCGAGGTGCCGCACACCGAAACGGTCCGCCAGGGGGGGGCGCCCGTCTTGCCCGCATCGTCCGCCGTTACGCAGCAGAAGAGCCCAATGTCGCCGATCGATGACGGCGAACATCTCTCGGGGTCGGAAAACCGGCCGGCCACGGTCGCGGCACCCGTCGCCGAACCGGAAACAAGCCGTGCATCAATCCACTCGGCTGTCTCTTCATTGCCGCTTCGAGCGGAATTGACGGTGCCAGCCGCCATGATCGCCGGCCAATATCTGCCAGTCGCCGACGAAAATGAAGCGCCGTTGCTCGACGTGGGACAGGGTTTTCCGGCGGGTGAGGCGCCGATTTCGCCGGATTCGCCCGAACGCCGGGCGTCCCCGGAAACTGCTGTCAATCGGTTTCCGCCGGCCGGGCATCGTCCATTGCCGTCGACGACTCCCGCGGACGCCGACCAGTTGTCGGTTTCGATCGATAAGCGCTCCGAGGGGCCGATCAGCTTTGGCGGAGAAGCCTTGCGGGGAGACCCGAATCACGCGAGTGCTCAGGCCGGGCAGGGTGCCTCATCGCTTGCCATGCCGTCGGCGTTGCAGGCGATCGTCCAGCAGCAACTCGAAGCTTTCGCCACGCAGCATTTTTCGTGGCAGGGCCAAATCTGGCCAGGGCAGCAGATGCATTGGGAAATCGAGGATCGCAGCCAAGAGCGCGGCGCCGACGGTACGCCGGGCGACGGCAGCGAACAATGGCAGACACGGCTACGCCTGATCTTGCCGAATCTCGGCGAAGTCGATGCCCGTCTGCAAATCCGCGACCAGCAGGTGACGCTGACCCTCTTTGCCGAGGATGCCGAAACCAGAAACACGCTGCGTGATCAGAGTGCTGATCTGCAGAATCATTTGGCTGCCGCCGGTTTGACTCTGGCGGCACTCGGCGTGATCCAGCCGCCGATCTGAGAAATCGGGCGCCGTGGCTGTCTGAGCCGACGCGCGCGGCGCCCGGTGAAGTCGTTGCTTACTCGCCCTTGAACCCCGGCTTGCGCTTTTCGCGGAAGGCATCGATACCTTCCTGATAGTCGTAGCTGTCATACACCACGCGCCGCAGGCCCTGCATCCGTTCGAACAGTTCGGGTGTGATCGACCGTGCGCTGGCCAGCAGCCGCAACTCCTCCTTCATCACCGAGACGCTGAGTGGCGAATTGGCGGTGATTTGCCCCGCCAAATGATACACGAAGGCCTCGATTTCCTCTTTTGGCTTGATGTAATTGATCATTCCCAGGTTCAAGGCCTGTGCGGCGGGAATCGGCTGCGCGGTGAACAGCATTTCCTTGGCTACCGGCATCGGGATCATGTTCAGAATGGTCAGCAGACCGCCGAGGTTGTAAGGAACGCCGAGCTTGGCCGGGGTGATGGCGAAAGTGGCGTCGGGAACGGTGACCAGAATGTCGCAGGCCATCGCCACTTCGCAGCCGCCACCCCAGACACCGCCTTCGATCAGCGCCAGCACCGGCGCCGGGCATTCCTGGATGGCGCGGATCAGTACCCGCAACGGGTCGCTCCAGCCGA
This sequence comes from Accumulibacter sp., assembly GCA_031732795.1. Taxonomy (GTDB): domain Bacteria; phylum Pseudomonadota; class Gammaproteobacteria; order Burkholderiales; family Rhodocyclaceae; genus Accumulibacter. The sequence goes on from JAVMKC010000031.1 coordinate 96,263, forward strand.
GCGGGTCGCGCCCGCGGTCGGGTAGCTCGCTGATGTCGTGACCGGACGACCAGACCTTGGTGCCGGGTTGCGCGCGCAGCACCACCGCGCGCACGCTTTGCTCGCGAAACACTTCGAGCGCGGTGGTGATTTCGCTGATCAGGGCTTCGCTGAGAGCGTTGCGTTTTGCCGTATGGTCCATCACGATCGTGCCGACGGCGTTTTCAGTCTGGGTAAGGATCAGTGGCACTGTAGGTCTCCTGATTTGAAAGAAGCATGAGGAATGCCCGCCGACAGCGGGCTTACAGACAGGAAAGGACGATCAAAGCGGCAGGATTGTTGAAAAGTCTCCAGGCGCCGTTCACTTGGGCGTTGATCGACCGGACAGAGTACGTCACCCGTCTTTGCCTGTCTACCACTGGCCCCATGATTTGACCGTTCGGCCGAGAAACGGGGCCGGCGGCGTCGTTACAGGGAACGATCGCCGGCTACCCCGTCCACGACGGCTATAATCTCGGCTGTTTTGCCCAGGAAAAGTGGATGTCCGACCTGCTCGCCGATCTCAACCCGCCGCAACATGCCGCGGTCACCTTGTCGGCGCGGCACGCGCTGATCCTTGCCGGTGCCGGCAGCGGCAAAACCCGGGTGTTGACGACCCGTATCGCCTGGCTGCTGTCGAACGCTCGGATCAGTCCGCAGGCGATTCTGGCGGTGACCTTTACCAACAAGGCGGCCCGCGAAATGCAGACCCGGCTGGCGGCAATGGTGCCAGTCAATATCCGGGGAATGTGGATCGGCACCTTTCACGGGTTGTGCAACCGGTTGCTGCGCGCCCACCATCGGGAAGCCGGCTTGCCGGCGCAATTCCAGATTCTCGATGTCGGCGATCAACTGTCGGCGATCAAACGCCTGGCGAAAAAGCTGGCTTTCGACGACGAGAAATTTCCCCCGCAGCAACTGCTGCATTTCATCAACGCCAACAAGGAGCGCGGCCGGCGCGCCGCGCAAACCGAAGCCTATGATCCGCCGACCCGCCGTCGCGTCGAGTTCTATGCCGAATACGAGAGCCAATGCCAACGCGAAGGGGTGGTCGACTTTGCCGAACTGCTGCTGCGTTGCTTCGAACTGCTGCAGCGCAACCAGCCGCTGCGCGAGCACTACCAGGACCGTTTCCGGCATATCCTGGTCGACGAGTTTCAAGACACCAACCGTCTGCAATACGAATGGCTGAAACTGCTCGCCGGCCACGGGCCGACGCGGCGCGAATCCGCTGCCTGTCTGTTCGCCGTCGGCGACGATGATCAATCGATCTACGCCTTTCGCGGTGCCGAAGTCGGCAATATGAGCGATCTGCAACGCGAATTCGCCATCGACGAGGTGATCCGGCTCGAACAGAACTATCGTTCGCAGGGCAACATTCTCGAGGCGGCCAATGCGTTGATCCGGCAGAATCAGCAGCGTCTGGGGAAAAATTTATGGACCGCCGACGGCGCCGGCGAGCCGATTCGCGTTTTTGAAGGCTTTTCCGACCTTGATGAAGCGCGCTTCATTGTCGAGGAAATGAGCGAATTGATCGGTGATGGCCTGTCGCCGACACAGATCGCGCTGCTCTACCGTTCGAACGCCCAATCGCGGGTCCTTGAGCACGAACTGGCGCGTGTCGGCCTGCCTTACCGCATTTATGGCGGTCTGCGTTTCTACGACCGTCAGGAAATCAAGCACGCGTTGGCCTATCTGCGTTTGCTGGCCAATCCGGACGACGACACCGCCTTTGTCCGGGTGGTCAATTTTCCCGCCCGCGGTATCGGCGCGCGCAGTATCGAGGTGCTGCAGGAGGCGGCGCAGAGACTCAACGCCAGTCTGTACAACGCTGCCGCCAGTCTGACCGGCAAGCCGGGAGCGGCACTGGCCCGCTTCGTGCGGCTGATCGAAACGCTGCGCGCCGAAAGCGAGCATTTGCCGTTGCCGGAAATCGTCGACCACGTCATCGAGGGCAGTGGTTTGCGGGAACATTATCTGGCCGAGAAGGATGGCGCGGATCGGCTGGCCAACCTCGATGAACTGGTCAACGCGGCGACGGTTTTCGTCAGCGAAGACGAGCCGTTCGCCGACGCCGCCGCGCTGCGTACTGAGGCGGGGCCGCTGGCCGCCTTTCTCGCCCATGCTTCGCTGGAGTCGGGGGAGCGGCAAGCCGGCGAAGGACAGGACGCGGTGCAATTGATGACCGTCCATGCCGCGAAGGGGCTGGAGTTCGACGTGGTATTCATCTCCGGCCTCGAGCAGGGACTGTTTCCGCACGAGAACGCCGCCAGCGAACGCAACGGGCTGGAGGAAGAACGCCGGCTGATGTACGTGGCGATCACCCGGGCGCGCCGCCGTCTGTATCTCAGCCATGCGCAAAGCCGCATGCTGCACGGTCTCACACGTTACGGCCTGCGTTCATCGTTTCTCGATGAATTGCCGCCGGGTCTGCTGCGCCGGCTCAACGCCGTTGCCTCGCCGTCGACGATCTTCGGGCGGTCCGCACCACTCGCCACGCCGGCGAGTCCCCGCTCCGACTCCGGGCAGACGACCGCCGGCCAGACGGTTGGCCAGACGGTCGCCGAGGGCCTGCATGTTGGCCAGCGGGTCCGCCATCTGCGTTTCGGTGACGGGGTGATCGTCGCCAGCGAAGGTAATGGGCATGAATCGCGGGTGTTGGTCAATTTCGACCGGCCCGTCGGCGAGAAATGGCTGCTGCTCGAATACGCCCGGCTGTCGCCGTTGTGAATTTTTCCGCCGGGTGTGAAGAGTGTGATGACTGGATGTGTAAAATTCAACTTTCTTATTTAGAAATAAATTGTTCTGGGTTGTGCGGCTGTTTGTCGGGTTTTGTCGTTTTTCCCACTGTGGACGGGGATAAAGCTGTGGATGGCGGCCGGGACAACGGTGTCAAACGGCTGCCGTCATTGGCTTTTTTGCCCTTGCTCAAAAAGCAGGCAAACCACTAGACTAACGAGTTCGAACTTGCAAGGAGATTTCCATGCCATTTGCCATTCGGATCGAACGGACCGGCGGGCCGGAGGTGATGAACTGGAAAGACCTGCCGATGGCCGAGCCGGCGGCAGGCGAAGCGCGGGTCCGGCACGAGGCGGTCGGGCTCAACTACATCGACATTTATCATCGTAGCGGTTTGTATCCGCTGCCCTTGCCCAGCGGCCTGGGTCTTGAAGCCGCCGGCGTCGTCGAAGCGGTCGGCGCGGGGGTGACGGAGGTACAGCCCGGCGACCGGGTGGCTTACGCCGGGGGGCCGGTTGGCGCCTACAGTCAGTCGCGCTGCATCGCTGCCGATCGCCTGTTGCAACTCCCCGCGGCGATCTCCTGCGAAACCGGTGCGGCGATGATGTTGCAAGGGCTGACCGTGGCCTACCTGCTGCGTCGGACGTATCGCGTGCAGCCTGGCGAGGCGGTATTGATCCACGCCGCCGCCGGTGGGGTCGGTCTGATGGCCTGCCAGTGGGCGAAGGCGCTGGGTGCAACGGTGATCGGCACCGCTGCCGGTGAGGAAAAAGCGGCGCTGGCTCGGGCGCACGGGTGCGACGAGGTGATCGACTACGGTCACGAGGATGTCGCCCAACGTGTCCGCCAATTGACTGCCGGCGAAGGGGTGGCGGTGGTTTATGACGGCGTCGGCAAAGATACTTTCGCCGCGTCGCTGGACAGCCTGCGTACTTGCGGCATGCTGGTCAGTTTCGGTAACGCGTCCGGCGCCGTGCCGCCCTTCGACCCGTTGCTCTTGTCGCAGAAAGGCTCGTTGTTCCTGACCCGGCCAACCTTGATGCATTACACCGCCAAACGCAGCGATCTGGTCGCCCTGGCCGCCGAACTGTTCGCGGTCGTTAGCGCTGGTACAGTGAATATCCGCATCAATCAACGTTACCCGTTGACCGAGGTGGCGCAGGCTCACCGCGATCTGGAGGCGCGCAAGCACACCGGATCGACGATCTTGCTGCCCTGATGACGCATTTGCGCGCCCGTCTGGTCGCGCTGCGCTACTTTCTGGCCACGGCCTGGCCGATCGTCCTGATCACGGCGATCGGCTTGGTTATCGCTTACCAGTTCGTCGCTCCAGAGCCGCAGCGGCGACTGATTCTGACCACCGGCAACGACAGCGGCGCGTATCACGCTTACGCGCAACGCTACGCTACCTGGATGGCGGCGAAAGGCGTGACGCTCGAGGTGCGGACCTCTCCAGGCTCGTTGGAGAATCTGCGTCGCGTCGCCCAGGGCGAAGCCGACGTCGGTTTCGCGCAGGCAGGCAGTGCCGTCCCGGCTGAGGCTGACTCGTCGCCAACGACGCTGCGCTCGCTGGGCAGCGTCTCCTATGAACCGGTGTGGGTGTTTTACCGTGGCGATCGATCGATCAACAAACTTTATCAATTGCAGGGGTTGCGCGTCGCTGTCGGAGAGGAGGGCAGCGGTATCCGCGGTCTGGCCCTGCAACTGCTCGAAGTCAATGACATCAAGCCGGATGACCCCCATTTATTGCCGTTGGCCGGATTGAACGCCGCCGAGGCGCTGCAACAAGGCCAGATCGATGCTGCATTCATCGTTGCCGCTCAGGAAGCGCCGGTGGTGCAGGTGCTGTTGCGTTCGCCGGGAGTGCGTGTGGTCAGCTTCAGCCAGGTCGACGCCTATTTGCGGCGTTTTCCGTTCCTGTCGCGGGTGGTATTGCCGCGTGGCGTCGTCGATCTGGTCCGTGACCTGCCGCCTGACGATACCGTCCTGCTGGCGACCACCGCCAACGTCGTCACTCGCGACGACCTGCACCCGGCGCTGGCTTCGCTGCTGTTGCAGGCGATGACCGAAGTCAATGGACAAGGCGGTTTTTTTCAGCGCGCCGGCGAGTTTCCTTCGGCCAAGGACCAGACCTTGCCGCTGGCCGAAGAAGCCAAGCGTTATTACCAGTCCGGCCCTCCTTTTTTGCAGCGTTACCTGCCGTTCTGGCTGGCCGTACTCGTCGAACGGCTGGTGGTGATGATTCTGCCCTTGGTGATGCTGTTGTTGCCGTTGTTGAAATTCGCGCCGACGCTTTATAGCTGGCGCGCGCGTTCGAAGATTTTCTGCTGCTATGGCGATCTCAAATTCCTTGAAAACGATTTGCGGCAGCACTTCGCGGCCGATCGTTTTCAGGAGTACGTGGACCGACTCGATCGCATCGAGGAGGATGCCAGCACACGTCATGTGCCGCTGGCTTTTACCGATCAGCTGTACACGTTGCGTGAGCATATCAATCTGGTCCGGGACAAGCTGCATGGTCTGCTGGCCGGTGATAACGCCCAGGCGACTTGCCACGACAAGGAAAAATAGTCGATGAAATCCTTCCTGATTGCCAATCCCAAGGGCGGTGCGGGTAAAACGACCTTGGCGGTCAACCTTGCCGGCTATCTGGCCAGCCGCGGCCACAAAGTGATGCTCGGTGATGTCGATCGGCAGCAATCTTCCCGAGAATGGTTGCGTCTGCGAGCGGAGTATCTGCCGAAGATTCGCAGTTGGGAAATCGAGCCCGGCAAAACCGCCCGACCGCCGAAAGGCACCTCGCACGTCATCCTCGATACCCCGGCAGGGTTGCATGGCAAGGCGCTCGATGCCCTGGTCAAGCAGGTCAACCGGGTGCTGGTGCCGGTGCAGCCCTCACTGTTCGACATCCTGGCTGCCCGTCAATTCCTCGAGGGACTGCTGGCCGAGAAGGCGGTGCGCAACGAACGGGCTTTTGTCGCCGTCGTTGGCATGCGCGTCGATCCGCGTACCCGCTCGGCAGCGGAACTCGACCGTTTTCTGGCCGAGTTCGATGTGCCGGTGTTGACGCACCTGCGCTCGACGCAGCTCTATGTCCAGACCGCGATGAACGGCATGACCATCTTCGACCTGCCGGCGTCGCGTGGCGCGCGGGATTTCGAGCAATGGCAGCCGATCATGGACTGGGTCAACGGCTGAGCCTCGGCAGGACTCACGTCTTGATCGTGCCGCTTGTCGGTGATCGGCGGTCGAGGTGGATCGCCGCAAGGTAAAATCGCCGGATGGCCGACGTTCCGTTCATTCACCTTCGCCTGCACAGCGAGTATTCGATTACCGACGGCATCGTCCGCCTCGACGATGCGCTGGCGCGCGCCGCCGCCGATGGCATGCCGGCGTTGGCTCTGACCGATCTGGTCAATCTCTTCGGATTGGTCAAGTTTTATAACGCCGCCCGTTACCGGGGCGTCAAGCCGTTGCTCGGTTGCGATATTCACCTGGCCAACGACAACGATGTGGACCGTCCGCATCGGCTGCTGCTGCTGTGCCGTTCTCACCGCGGCTATCTGCAGCTTTGTGAATTGCTGTCGCGCGCGTATCTGTCGCCGCGGATGCATGGCCGCGCCGAAATCAGCCGCCGGATGTTGCAGGAGGTGGGCGTGGACGGGTTGATCGCGCTGTCGGGCGCCGCGTTCGGCGATGTCGGTGAAGCGTTGCTGCAGGGCAACCATTCGCAGGCACTGAGTCGCGCGCAGTATTGGGCGGCGCTTTTCCCGGGCGCTTTTTATCTCGAAGTGCAGCGCTACGGCCAGCCGACGCACGATGCCCTGGTCGGTGCCACCGTCGACCTTGCCGCGCGTCTCGATCTGCCCGTGGTGGCGACCCATCCGATCCAGTTTCTCGATCGCGACGATTACCGGGCCCACGAAGCGCGGGTATGCATCGCTGAGGGCTACATGCTCGGCGATGCCCGACGACCACGGCGGTACACCGAGGAGCAGTATTTCAAATCGGCCGACGAAATGCGGGAGTTGTTCGCCGACCTGCCGGCAGCGCTGGCCAACACCGTCGAGATCGCCCGGCGCTGCAACCTGCAGATCACGCTGGGTAAAAGCTATCTGCCTGATTTTCCAACACCGCCTGGGGTTTCGCTCGACGATTTTCTGCGTCAGCAGGCGGTGGCTGGTCTCGAAAACCGCTTGCCGCAATTGTTTCCCGGCGTCGACGAACGCCTGCAACGCCGGCCGGTCTACGATGAGCGCCTGCAGCTCGAAACCGACACCATCGTCCAGATGGGTTTCGCCGGCTACTTCCTGATCGTTGCCGACTTCATCAACTGGGCCAAACACAACGGTTGTCCGGTCGGGCCGGGGCGGGGTTCGGGGGCCGGGTCGTTGGTCGCTTATGCCCTGGGTATCACCGATCTCGATCCATTGCGTTTCGCGCTGCTCTTCGAACGCTTTCTCAACCCCGAGCGGGTGTCGATGCCCGACTTCGATATCGACTTCTGCCAAGACAATCGCGGTCGGGTGATCGATTACGTGCGCCAGAAGTACGGCGCGGCAGCGGTATCGCAGATCGTCACTTTCGGCACCATGTCTTCGAAGGCGGTGATCCGTGACGTCGGGCGGGTTCTCGATCTGCCGTACAACTTTTGCGACCAGCTTTCGAAACTGATCCCGGTCGAAACCAACAAGCCCTTGTCGCTCAAGAAAGCGCTCGCCGCCGAACCGCAACTCCAGGCGCGCCGTGACGATGAAGAGGAAGTGCGCGATCTGTTCGACCTCGCCGAACGTCTCGAGGATTTGACCCGTAACGTCGGCATGCACGCTGGGGGTGTGTTGATCGCGCCTGGCAAACTCACCGATTTCTGCCCGGTTTACTCGGCGGACGGCGGGCGCTCGGTGGTTTCGCAATACGACAAGGACGACGTCGAAAAGATTGGTCTGGTCAAATTCGACTTTCTCGGCCTGCGCAATCTGACGATCATCGAATTGGCGCTCGATTATGTCGCGCAGCTCACCGGCGAGCGACCGGATCTGGCGGCGCTTGCTTTCGACGACCCCGGGGCCTACCGGATTCTCAAGGACGGCAACACCACGGCGATCTTCCAGGTCGAATCCGACGGGATGAAAAAACTGATCCGCAAGCTGGCTCCGGACCGCTTCGAGGACATCATCGCCGTCCTGGCGCTCTACCGGCCCGGACCGCTCGGTTCCGGAATGGTCGACGATTTCATCCTGCGCAAGAAAGGCCAGCAGAAAATCGATTACTTCATCGACGATTTGCAAGCCTGTCTCGAACCGACCTACGGGGTGATCGTCTATCAGGAACAGGTGATGCAGATCGCCCAGATCATCGGCGGCTATACCCTGGGTGGTGCCGATCTGCTGCGGCGGGCGATGGGCAAGAAAAAAGCCGAGGAAATGGCTTTGCACCGCGACCTGATGCGCGAAGGAGCGCGCAAAAAAGGTTACGACGAAAAGCTGGCGATGCAGCTATTCGATTTGATGGAGAAATTTGCCGAATACGGCTTCAACAAATCGCATACCGCCGCCTACGCCGTCGTGACCTACCATACCGCTTGGCTGAAAGCGCACCATTGTGCGGCCTTCATGGCTGCGACGCTGTCGTCGGACATGGATCTCACCGACAGCGTCAAGAATTTTCATGACGATGCGCTTTCCAACGGCCTGAAGATACTCGGACCGGACATCAACACCTCGCAATACCGGTTCACGCCGGTCGACCGCGTTGCCGTCCGCTACGGCTTGGGGGCGGTCAAAGGGACCGGCGAACAGGCGGTCTGCGCGATCATCGAGGCCCGACGGTCGGGTGGCCCGTTCAAGGATCTGTTCGATTTCTGCCGCCGTGTCGACCGGCGGCTGGTCAACCGCCGGACTATTGAAGCGCTGATCCGGGCCGGTGCGCTCGATGCTCTCGACGATCATCGCGCGCGACTGTTGGCCTCCGTGGGCGTTGCCATCGACGCGGCCGAGCAGGCCGAACGTCATTCCCACCAGGTCAGCCTGTTCGACCTTCTCGCCGCCGACGGCAACGGTGATGCTGAACACGCGCCGCGCTATATCGAAGTGCCGCGCTGGACTGCGCGGCAGCAGCTGGACGAGGAAAAGCTGGCGCTGGGCTTTTATTTTTCCGGCCACCCGTTTCATACCGTCCAGTCCGAGATCGGACGCTTTGTCCGCCAGCCCTTGGCCAAACTCGAACCGCGCAAGGAGCCACAGTTTCTCGCCGGGCTGGTCGTCGGTGTGCGTACCAAACTCACCGGGCGCGGCAAAATGGCCTTCATCCAGCTCGACGACGGCAGCAAATCGGTCGAAGTGTCGGTGTTCAGTGAGTTGCTTGACAGCGATCGCGCCAAGATCAGGGAAGACGAGGTGCTGATCGTCGAGGGACGGGTTCAACCCGACGACTTCGCCGGCGAGGGAAAGGTCAGGATCGTTGCTGAACGGTTGTTGACCCTCGCTGAAGCGCGAGGGCGTTTTGCTCGTCAGTTGCGTCTATCGGTCGATGGTCAAGTCAGTGACGACCGATCGGCTGCCCAACGCTTGCGCAGCTTGTTGGCGCCGTATACCCCCGGCGAATGTCCTGTTCGGCTGGTTTACCACAACCGGGAAGCTGCCTGCGAACTGGCGCTCGGCGACCGCAATCGCGTCCGGCTCGAAGATGATTTGTTGAGCGCCTTGCGCGACTGGCTGAGTCCTGACAGCGTCTGCGTCGACTACTCCTGAAATCCCGATCCCTTTATTGACTTGACGCTTTCACCCTTGACGAGGAGTCATCATGATGTTTGCCCGTCCGCCGATTGCCTGGATCATCCTGCCGTTGATCAACGCCGCCTTGCTGATCGGCTGCAATCAGAAACTGAGTCTGGAAAATTACGACAAACTCAAGATCGGCCAGAGCTACGATGAAGTGAAGCAGATCGTCGGTGAGCCCGCGCAATGCGATGAGGTGCTCGGGGTGCGCAGTTGCCGCTGGGGTGACGACAAGCGCGGGATACTGGCGGCCTTTCTGGCCGGAAAAGTAGTGATGTTGTCAGCGAATGGTTTGCAGTGAAATTGGGTAGATGCCGTCGGCAGGACGCAAAAAATTGGTTCTCGAATCGACCTGCAGCGCTCCTCTAAAGGCTCCCGAAGGAGGCTCAGCAAGGGAGTCTCAGCGAAACTCAGAAGCCGTTGTTCAGGGCGGTGTGGCGGTTAAGCATAAGGATTAAATAAAAAAACCTCCCGGGATTTATCCCAGGAGGTTGAGAGCAACGGTCCGCGTCGGATCAGGAAATTGCGTTTCCCAAAACTTAGGACTTGCGGCGACGAACCATGCCGGCCAAGCCGAGCAGCGCGGCGCTGAACAGGCCCAGTGAACCCGGTTCGGGGGTCTTGTAGACATTCACCGAGAAGTTGTTCTTGTTGGTGAAACCACAGTTCGCATCGCCGCCAGTAGCGGAGGTGGCGCACTGTTTGAAACTACCGCCGGCATCCTGCCAGTTATGGGTGGCCGGCAGGACATCCGATCCAACAGCGCCACTGGTGGTGCCCGAAGAAATCAGCACACCACCGTCCGCCGCGCTTCCGGTGAGCGGGTTGAAGGTGCCGATTTCGTTGAACGACCAATCGGTCTTTTCATACAGGATCGAGAAAGCACCGAAGTTGCTGGCCAGCGTGTCAGCGAAGTGTTCCGAGAGGATCGACGAGTTCGAACTACCGACGGTCAGCCCCATCCCTGCAGCCAAGAGCGAGATTTCACTGAACAGGAAGTCGTCCGCGTCACCAAAGCCGGCCACCAGACGCAGGGTGCCGTTGTTGCGGATGTAGTCCAGGTAACCCGGCATGCTGGTCGGGGCGGTTGGCGGCTCGCTGTTGATCAGATCGGTGTAAGCCGTCGGACGATCATAGAAGGCAGCCAACGCGTTGGCTCCGATGTTGGCGTCGCCACCCAGCAGATCGTTCAGGCGCAGCCCGGCGACGGTAGTCGCCTGGAAAACGACGTTACGGCCAAAGCTGCCTGCAGCGATCTGTTGCGAGAAAACGCCATAGACCTGATTGGCGGCGGTATTGCCCGAGGGTTGGAAATCCGAAATCCGGATATAGCCAAAGATGACGTCGCCGACGCCGAATTTGCCGTCATTGTTGGCGTCGACATAGGTCTCGCGGCTTTCGTCGAGCAGATTGTTTGCCCCGGCCACCAAACCACCGTTGATGGTCGTCGCCTGTGCCGTGCCGACGGCGAAGCCCAGCGCCAGCGCGAGAGGGGCAAGTTTGTTGAAGTTTTTCATTTGAATCTCCATTTGGGACTGTTGCAAGGTAATCAAGCTCTAAGTTTAACGCTGCAGCGCGGATGATGCTACTAATCCTCTGCCACGCTTTCAATAAAGCATGTTGTATGCCAGATTTTTTTTAAACAATATAACATTTTGAATTAATATGATTTAAATTTTCATTTCTGCAATGTCGACCTGGTTTTTGATCGCCGATTCACATCAGGTGTAAAAAAATCCGACAGTTCGTTACGGTCAGACTTGCGGTGCGACACCCGCCTAGTTGCAACGACACGGCGGAATAGTCGTGAATTAAAGGAACTATTTTCCTCCGAGAAAATCGCGAGTGTCGTCGAGAGTATAAGCGCTGCCGTTGGAAAAAATCTTTTCGGGCTTGAAGCGGAAAATTTTCCAGAATCAACGTCAAAAGGCATGGTTGCTCAAGTTTCACCACAAGTCGACGGTGCGATGGTAACTGGCAAACCGCGGGCGTCCGCGCGCGGTCAATTCGCGGTAACGATAGCTGACCGTGCTGCCGATCGGTGGCGGTCGGCGGCGATCAGCGTCGCTCAGCCCACTGCCGAGGAACAGGTCGGCACCATCGGAAGTGCGCACGTGCAGGGCGCCGACCAGCCCGGAAAATTTGCCGCGCCCCGGCCGGTAGCCGAGTACGGTTGCTTCGCCGTCGCGCCAGGGTTTGAGTTTGAGCAGCGCATCGCTACGGCCGGTGGTGTATGGTGCATCGGCACGATGCAACATCAAGCCTTCGCCGCCCTCGCGGACGATTTGTCGCAGCTTGTCGTCGAGTTCCTGGCGGCTGGCGACGGAGAATTGCTCGACCACTTGCAGCCAGGGAACGGCCAACTGCGTTATCCGTTCATGCATGGCGCGCAGACGCTGACGAAAAATTCCCGGCGCTTGTGGCATTTCGAAGATCAGATAACGGACCTGACGCCACGAGGCATCATCAGGGGTTTGACGGCGGACGATGCTCGACAGGCGTTCGAATTGGCCGCGTCCCAGCCAGAGCTCGCCGTCGAGTGCCTGATCGGATGGCAAACGTTCGATGAACCACGATGGAGCCCGGATGAGATTTCCTTGCCGGGTTCGCAGCACTTGCCCATCCCAAAAGGCGCGGATTCCGTCGAGCTTTTCGCTGACCAGATAGAGACCGACGTCGGCCTGGCCGTGTTCGGTTTCGGCCAACAGCAATGGCGGAGCATCCGCCGCAAGCAGGGGCATGGAAGCGCCGATCAGGACGCTCCAGGCCAGAGTTTGAACGATCCAATGACGAGGCATGTTCGGGGCTCCCAGCAAAATGGCGCGCGTCAACTAACGTGCTTCCGGGGATGGTGATTTCGAGTGGGTGTCGGCGGTCCTCAGGGGGTACGCGTAGTAGTAGTGGTTTCTGCGCGAGAAAAACGATGCAATTCCGACAGGATGTCTGATTGTTCAAGACACGGATAATACAACGGAAATTGGCAACGCCGTCACGGATGGATGAATCGGACAAGCGCTGGCTTGCTGTGGACAGTCGCGTGCCGACAACGCCCTGTTTCAACTCGTCTGGCTGTGGTGTCGTGACCGTGAGACTCGTGACCGGAACTGGGTGGCCGATAAGCTCCGCTATAATCGTCGACTATTGGTGTTTAACTATTCGCAAGGCCCGAAGCGACCGAGCGCTGACTACGCAACGGTTTTTCATCTGTCTGACGTCAGAACCGTGATCGATCCCTCTTCTTCTACCCATTTGTCCGTGTCGTCTTCGTCCTCCCGGCTGATTGATAAATATGGCCGTCAGGTGACCTATTTGCGGTTATCGATCACCGACCGTTGCGATTTTCGCTGTCACTACTGCATGGCCGAGGAGATGAGCTTTTTGCCGCGGACCGAGATCTTGACTCTCGAAGAATGTCTGCGTCTCGCCGGCAGCTTCGTTGCACTCGGCGTGAGCAAAATCCGCGTCACCGGCGGCGAACCGTTGGTCCGCCAGAACGTGTTGTGGTTGCTTGAACGGTTAGCTGCGCTGCCGGGCGTACGGGAATTGGTGCTGACCACCAACGGCTCACAACTTGAGCGCTACGCCTCGGGATTGCGCGACGCTGGCGTCAAACGGGTGAACATCAGTCTCGACACTCTGCGCGCCGAGCGCTTTCGACAAATTACCCGCATCGGCGATCTGGGACAGGTGCGGCGCGGCATCGACGTGGCGCTGGCGGCGGGCTTCGAACGTCTGAAAATCAATACCGTTCTGTTGCGTGGGGTTAATGATGATGAACTCGACGATCTGATCCAGTTTGTCGTCGATCGAGGAATGGACATTGCTTTCATCGAGCAGATGCCGCTCGGCGAAATCGGTCACGGTCGTCAGGACTGGTTTTCGGGCGAGGAGGCGCTGAATGGTTTGCGGCAACGTTCCGCTCTCCTACCGTCGACTGACAGTACCGGTGGCCCGGCGCGCTACTGGCGGATACCGGGGGTGTCGTCCCGGGTCGGTTTCATTTCGCCGCACACCCATAATTTTTGCGACAGTTGCAATCGGGTGCGGGTCACGGCGCGAGGCGAGTTGTATCCTTGTCTCGGTGACAACGGTGCCGTGCCCTTGTTGCCGGTACTGCGCCAATCCTCGGCCGACGACGGCACGTTGCGGGCGGCGATCATCGACGCATTGGGCATCAAAGTCCGAGGTCATGATTTCACGCAGGAGATGGCGCGTCCCCAACTGGTGCGGTTCATGTCGATGACCGGCGGTTGAGCTTTGCGCGACACCCTGCGCAACTGAACCCGGCGATCTGGAGAAAAAACGGTTTGCAGTTTCAGGTGGCTCGGCGTTTCGGCGCTTTGTCTATGGTTTAATGAGCGCGTTGGTCATCGGTCGGCCGACGAAACCTGCATTGCCGAATGCCTTTCTTCTTCGAGAGGAATGAATCCCATGAGCGAATCGTCCCCCCTCCGCCCTTTGGAGACGCCGTGTCCGGTTTGTGCGCACACGTTGGCAGTCCCGTTTTTTGCTGGCGGTCGCCAGCCGCTGGCGACGCTGGGTTGGCCGCAAAGTGCCGATCAGGCGCGGGCGATGCCGCGGTTGCCGCTGGATTTCGTGCAATGTCCCGCCTGTTCGCACGTCTGGAACACCGCTTTTTCCTACCAGGCCGTACCGTACAACCACCAACCGAACCGGATGTATAACAGTGGCCGGATTTGGCAAGGACATCTGGCCGATACCCGCGACCGTTTGTTGAGTTATCTACCGGCGGCACCGACGGTGGTCGAAATCGGCTGCGGCGATGGACATTTTCTGGGCGGTCTGGCCGAGGCGCGAGCCGGGCGCGGTCGCTACGTCGGTTTCGATCCCCATGCCCAAGCGCAGACCGTTCAAGGCGTGGACTTTCAAGCTCGATTGTTCGAGCCACTGATCGATCTGCCAGTCTATCGTCCCGACGCCGTCGTCATCCGCCACGTTCTCGAACATCTGACCGCGCCGGCCGTGTTGCTCGAACAACTGGCCTGGGCCGCGACGCAAAGCGGTATCGTCTGCCACTTGTTTGCCGAAGTGCCGTGCATCGACCGGGTTTTCGGCACCGACCGGCTGGCGGATTTTTTCTATGAACACGTTTCGCATTTCACCAGCGAGTCGTTTCGTCGTCTGCTGAGTCGGGCGGGTACGGTCAGCGAACTGGCGCACGGTTACGATGGTGAGGTCGTTTTTGCTTGTCTGACCTTGGGCGTTCCGTCGGAATTCGTCGCGCGGGCGACCGGCGCGGCGGCTTTTGCTCAGCGCAGTGACGTCAATCGTTCGCGGATTGCCGACCGGCTGGCCGCGTTGCATGCCAGCGGTGCGCGGGTGGCGATCTGGGGTGGCACCGGCAAAGCAGCCGCTTTCATTCACCACTATGCACTCGATGCCGAACGCTTCCCGCTGGTCGTCGATTCCGATCCCGCCAAGGTTGGCAGCCATGTGTCCGGAACCGGTCAGGAGATCCGCTTCCGCGACGAGCTGAAAAATCGGCCGGTCGAGGTGGTGATCATTCCGACGCAATGGCGTGCTTGTGACATCGTTGCCGAAATGAGTCGGGAAGGAATCGCCGCCAGTCAGGTGCTGATCGAACACGACGGCGATCTGGTCGATTTTTTCACCGCGGCACATCCGTATCGTCAGCGATCGGCAGGCTGAAGCCTCCGGTCGATTGCCGAGGGTGGCGTCCGGTTTTCAGCCGACGTTGCGATCGTCGCTGCCGCGATCAGGATTCGAAAATCGCTTTCAGCAGAGCGATTGCCAAAGAGATCAAACCGATCAGCGCCAACCAGACGCCCTCGTCGACGCTCAGGCCGAGCAGGACGCCGCCGGCGAGAAGGAACAGCGACCGGCCAACGTCTCCACGACGCAAGGTGTCGTGCATCCGTTGGCGGGCGGGCGAATGCTTGCCGGGGTGCCACCATACCGGCAGCAATTGTGACAGCGCACCGCTGAGCAGTGGCAGCAGAAAAGCGACGATGAACGCAATCAACGCATCGCGTCCGTCGAGCCATTGCCAGGCATGGGTGATGCCTCCGACGGTGAGCAACACGAAACCACACAATGCGGTCAACAAACCGGCGGCGGGTGCTTCGACGGTGCTTGCCCCGTAGCGGAACCACCAGGCGGTGGCGGTCTTCAGCGCCGGAAACGCGAGCAGCAGTGCACCGACCAGCGCCGTCGGACGCCAGAAAGCGGCACCAAAGGCCACGGCCAGCACTCCGATGACGACGGGCGGCAGATCGCTGTGTAGGCGGGCCGCGGCGTCGGGGTCGGGTTGTCCGACCACCGTCGGCAGCAGCACTTGAATCGTTCCCAGCGCCGTCAACCCGATGAAGCCCAAGAGGTTGAGATGGATATGCAGCAAGCGCAGCGTCGGTCTGACCGTCGGCCAGATGTCCATCGCCGGCACCAAGGCCAGTGCCGCGATCAGCGATGACACGGCAAACAGATACCAACGCCAGCACGGATGCGGACGGCCGAGTGTGTGTCTGGCTCGTCGGACCATCCAGCCGACGAAGACGCTGGCGATGATCAGCGCCACCAGCGCGACCAGGCCGAGCGGATACGCGTCGCTCTTGCCGAGAAAATGGAGAACAACCAGCAGGCCGCAGATCTGCAGCAGGAGCGGCGCCAGCAGAATAGCGCGCGGCGCCTGTCCGCTACGGGTCAGCACCGGCAAGAAATGGCTGATCACGCCGATGATCAATGGCAGCACGCCGACGGCGAAAACGGCATGCACCGCTGCCGGCAGCGGCAGGGCGTCAAATCTCAACAGGCACAGCGCGGCAGTCAATACCGTCAATGTCGACAGTGACAGATAAATCAGCACGGTCTTCGTTCTCCCCCAACCATCATCCGGTCTTCTGCGTCGGTAATGGTACGAAAATCAATGAAAAGTGCAATAAACGAAGGAGGGCGGTTTGCCGCAGCCGACAACCGGCGGTTGACACGTGCTCGACAATCCTTCGAAACCAGAAAATCGGTTTTCAGCGGATTTTGCGTAGGGAGTCGATCAGGGCGATCTTCATTTTCTCAGGCATTTACGCTGAAAAAACGCTGCATGCACGACAAATCCGACCGTGTCTGCGCCGAGGAGCGGTCGATAAAATGAGCGTATGACGTGTTTCTGGCAATACCCACGACCCAGTGTCGAAGAAACGAAGCCGATGTTTGCAAACGGTGTTCAGATCTTGCGTTGCCAACGCATGATTCCGCCCACAGCAATCAACAAAGAACTGGGCGCGGCCTCGTCAGCATCAGGGTCGCCGGTTGAAATTGCTGTTTTCGTGAACCGGAACACTGCGTATCAAATAAAACTCCGGGTCATCGGCCGAAATTCATGCCCGATGACCGGGAGGATGCGTTTGCAGTATTACGAATGCCGATCAGGAACGCGAAGGCTGATAGTTGACGTCGTAAGGGTACGGACGATGTGGTTCGGCCGACTCGCGGGCAGTCTGCTGCTCGAGTGGATCGACCTTTCTGTCCCACCAGATTGCCCGGCCGCGGCGCTGATCTTCTTGCCACTCCGGATGCTGGGCCAGCATTTCGCGCATGAAGAGAGTGTGATCGGATTCGTACAAGGCCATGGCAGGGCTCTCCAGAAATCTGAGTGGTCGGCAGAGGGGAACAATAACCAGATTATACGCCGGCCGACGGCGTCTTATCGAAGCTGATCGCCCCATGGACACAACGGACGCGCAGCGTGTCACCAGCGACGAAACGGCCTTCGAGAATCGCTCTGGCCATCGGGTCCTCGAATTGCGACTGGATCGCGCGTTTGAGCGGCCGGGCGCCGTAGACCGGGTCGAAACCGGCGGCGGCGATTTCTGACAGCGCGCTGTCGTCCACCTCGAGTTTGAGGTCGAGTTGGGCCAGGCGTTTTTCGAGATAAGCCAGCTGGATGCGAGCGATGGCTTTGATATGCCGTTCATCGAGGGCGTGGAAGACCACCACTTCATCGATCCGATTGATGAATTCCGGCCGGAAGGAGGTTTTGACCTCGCCCATCACCGCCAGCTTGATCAACTGGTAATCGTCACCGGCCATCTGCTGGATCATCTGGCTGCCGAGGTTGGAAGTCATCACGATCACCGTGTTCTTGAAATCGACCGTCCGCCCCTGACCGTCGGTCATCCGGCCGTCGTCGAGCACTTGTAACAGAACGTTGAAAACGTCCGGGTGCGCTTTTTCGACTTCGTCGAGCAGAATCACTGAATACGGTTTGCGGCGGACGGCTTCGGTGAGGTAGCCGCCTTCTTCGTAACCGACATACCCGGGTGGTGCGCCGATCAGCCGGGCAACCGAATGTTTCTCCATGAATTCGCTCATGTCGACGCGGATCAGATGTTCTTCGGAGTCGAACAAAAAGCCGGCCAGCGCCTTGCACAATTCCGTTTTGCCGACGCCGGTCGGGCCAAGGAAAAGAAACGAGCCATACGGCCGGTGGGGATCGGCCAGCCCGGCGCGCGAACGGCGGATGGCGTTGGCGACCAATCGCACCGCCTCGTCCTGACCGACGACCCGCTGGTGCAGCCGTTCTTCCATCTGCAGCAGTTTCTCGCGTTCCCCCTGCATCATCTTCGCGACCGGGATGCCGGTGGCACGGGAGACGACTTCGGCGATTTCTTCGGTGCCCACCTGGGTGCGCATCAACTTGCCGGAGCGGCCGTTTCCGCCGACGGTTTCGGCGGCGGAAAGCTGCGCTTCCAACTGTGGCAGACGGCCGTACTGGATTTCGGCGACCTTTTCCCAGCGGTTTTCACGTTGCAATTGTGCGAGTTCGAGTTTCAGGCGGTCGATTTCCTCCTTGATCTGCGCGCTGCCCTGGACCTGCGATTTTTCCGCTTTCCAGATCTCGTCGAGATCGTTGTATTCGCGCTGCAGCTTGAGCAATTCCTCCTCGATCAGCTGCATGCGTTTCTTCGACGCGTCGTCCTTTTCCTTACGCACGGCTTCGCGCTCGATCTTCAACTGGATCATCCGCCGGTCGAGCTTGTCCATTACCTCGGGCTTGGAGTCGATCTCCATCTTGATCCGCGCCGCCGCCTCGTCGATCAGGTCGATTGCTTTGTCGGGCAGGAAACGGTCCGTGATGTAGCGCTGCGACAATTCCGCCGCGGCGACGATCGCCGGGTCGGTGATGTCCACCCCATGATGCAATTCATACTTTTCGCGCAACCCGCGCAGAATGGCGATCGTTGATTCGACGGTCGGTTCGTCGATCAACACTTTCTGAAAACGACGCTCCAGAGCGGCGTCTTTTTCGATGTATTTGCGGTATTCATCGAGGGTCGTCGCGCCCAGACAATGCAGTTCTCCGCGCGCCAGCGCCGGTTTGAGCATGTTGCCGGCGTCGATCGCCCCTTCGGCCTTTCCCGCGCCGACCATGGTGTGCAGCTCGTCGATGAACAGGATGATCCGCCCCTGCTCATGCGAGATTTCTTTCAGCACCGCTTTCAGACGCTCTTCGAATTCGCCGCGATACTTGGCGCCGGCGAGCAACGCCGCCATGTCCAGACTGAGCACGCGTTTGTTCTTGAGCGTTTCTGGCACTTCGCCGTTGACGATGCGCTGTGCCAGACCTTCGACGATCGCCGTCTTGCCGACGCCAGGTTCGCCGATCAGCACCGGGTTGTTTTTTGTACGGCGTTGCAGGATCTGGATCGACCGGCGAATTTCGTCGTCACGACCGATCACCGGATCGAGCTTGCCTTGCTGCGCGCGTTCGGTGAGGTCGATGCAGTACTTGCTCAACGACTGCCGCTGCCCTTCGGCCTCGGGGTTGTCTACCCCCTCACCGCCGCGGACCGAGTTGACGGCCTGCTCGAGCGAGGCCTTGCTCAGCCCGTGCTGTTTGGCCAGCCGGCCACAAGTGCTCTTGTTGTCGTCAGCAAGAGCCAGCAAGAAGATTTCGGAGGCAATGAACTGGTCGCCGCGCTTTTGCGCCTCTTTGTCGGTGAGGTTGAGCAGGTTGCCGAGTTCGCGGCCAATCTGTACTTCGCCGCCATGCCCTTCGACTTTCGGCAAGCGGTCGACGGTTTGCCGAAGCGCCGTTTTCAACGCCTGGACATTGACGCCGGCGCGTGCCAGCAGCGATGGTGTCGAGCCATCTTCCTGTTCGATAAGGGCTAGCAACAGGTGCTGCGGTTCGATGAATTGATGGTCGTGACCCACGGCGATACTCTGCGCGTCGGCCAGGGCCTGTTGGAATTTGGTAGTAAATTTATCCAGACGCATTTTGCAATCCTTGGCCTATGTTGATGCTCTGGATGTGGGGACGGGTCGCGCCAATTCAACGCTAGGAAAAAATATTCGGTTAATTGTTGATTTAAAATTTTCATAGCGATCTTTGTCGGTATAGACCAACAAAGATCAAGTGATATGAGGTTATTTCTGCTACATTCGCGCCATGTGCAGCCATGCATGCCGCTTTCGCCGAAAGGATCCGTTAGCGATTGTTCCGTGCTTTCTTGCGGCAATCGGCGTATGTCTGGTTGACTTTTTTTCCTCGAATTTCGGCGTGAAATGAACCGAGGACTGCTTCGTCGCTCTGTCGAAGCCATAGTGCTTTTCTGGCTGCTGTTGTGCCATGGCTGGCCTGCCGTCGCTCAGTCGTTTCCCAAGACGGTACTGACTGCGCCAACCCAGGAAATCCTCATTCTCGAGAGCATGCGTCCTGGATTGTCAGAGGCCGACGTTCGACGTTCCGCGATTGTGCAGACGCTGGTCGATCATGGGATCAGTCGCAGCGATATCCGTGTTGAACACCTCGATCTGGACGTCAACCGAGACAGCTCGCACCGGACCAATCTGATCAACATGCTGCAGCACAAGTTTGACGGCAGCCCTCTGGCACTGATCATTGCCGAGCAACGACCGGCGTACGATTTTCTCGCCATTGACGGTCGTCGCTTCCACCCACAGGTGCCAGTCCTGGCCATCGTTGATGACGATCGGTCGGCGCCGCCGACTTCCCGGCCGCGGGTCCACGTTCTTGAACACCACGACCTCGAGGCGACAGCGATGCTGGCTCTGCGTTTGTTGCCTCACACCCGTCATCTGGTCGTCGTGCGGGGTGAAGACGACAATCCTTTGGCCGTGCTCCACGCCATCCAGGCTGAAATCGATCATCTTTCACCCGCCCCGATCGTCGAATCGACAGCCGGTCTGGTCTATGAAGAGATGCTCGAGCGGATTGGCTCGCTGGGCAAAGGTAGCGTGGTGCTGTTCCCGGACGATTACGTTCGCGATCGCAGTGGCCGCCGTTTCATTTCCCAGGATGTTGCCGAAGCCGTCAAAAAAACTGCCAAGGTGCCGGTTTTCGGAACCCGGGATCTTTTCGTCCAACAGGGATTCCTTGGTGGGCGGGTGATCGACACCGCAGCTACCGGCCGGATGACGGCGCAGCTGGTTCTGGACCATCTCAACGGACGGTTGCCTTTATCCTCACAGGCATTGTCTTTTCCAGCCATCAGTCGAGACATGGTTGATTGGCAGCAGTTGCGGCGCTGGAATGTGGCCCTGAAAAGGGTGCCGACCACCACTGTGTTGATCAATCGGCCTTTGACGCTCTGGCAACGTTATCCTGGTCAAATCCTCGGCGGGCTCATTGTCAGTGCGCTGATGACCTTTTTGGTTGTTGTGTTCGGGCAAAAACGACAATTGTTGAGTTTTCGGAATGTCCACTCCTTGGGGTTGGTCAGTGAAATGATGCTCGCCCCGGCCTGCGCTGAAGAACTCGAGGCGGCTAATCGTCGGTTGGCGATGCTGAGCCTTGTGGATGATTTGACCGGACTCGCCAACCGGCGCCATCTCGATCACATGCTGGCCCATGAGTCGCAGCGGGCCAATCGCAGTGGCCACCCGTTGTCCTTGATCATGGTCGATATCGATCACTTCAAAGCTTTCAACGATCGTTACGGTCATCTGGCGGGTGACGATTGCCTTCGGGTCGTGGCCGTGCTCTTGAGACAGATTTGCCAGCGTCCGGCCGATGTGGCTTGCCGTTTCGGTGGGGAGGAATTCCTGGTCATTTTGCCGGAAACTCCCTACGCAGGGGCTTTGAAACGCGCCCAAGCCCTCCAACGTGCGCTCGGCAAACGGGCGATCGATCATGATGCCTCTCTGACCGAGAAGCACCTTACTTGCAGTATCGGTGTATTGACCAGCAGTTCACCGCCGGCACGAACACCTCGGGAGTTACTGAGTCTGGTCGATGCACAGCTTTATCAAGCCAAGAACAACGGCCGCAACACCATTCGCGCCGCCAATTTGAGTCACCCCTTGCCCGACCAGGCGGCCGAGATTTTTGCCCTTGCCCGTCAATCATGTCGTGAAGACGGATCGACACGTCCGTTGAGACCCGATTGGCCGTCGAAACCGGAAGCCCTGGTTGCCGCCGGAAAAGCCATTCCCGGTTAAGGGCCGCATTGATGGCCGGCAAAGGAAATGGGCGGTATCGAGATCGCGGATTGCTCTGGGTTTTGCTGATCGGCTTGTTGACCGGTATCGGTTATTTTTCCTTGGCGCAATCGGCCCACAAGCCGAACGATGAGATTGCCGTTTTTTTCAGCGAACGTGCCGGCCTTCCGATCACCGATACCATTCAAAACGCGCTTTCAGAAGCCATGCTGGCTGACGGTATCCAGCGCGAAGAGCTCTTCGTCGATTACCTCGATCTGGCGAGAACCGCGGATAATCACCAACGTCACGAACTCGTCGCGTTGCTCAAACACAAATTCGCCAAACGCCAATTCGGTTTGATCATTGCGGTTCATCGCCGGGCCTACGAATTCCTGGTGACTGAGGGACCAGAGTTGTTTTCGTCAACACCGCTGATCGCCTGGGCCGGCTCGGTGAATGAACCTACGGTGGTCGATCGCCCTGGTCTGCGTATCCAGGAGAACCCATCGCCTCGGCTGACCATCGATTTGGCGTTACGTCTATTTCCGCAGACGCGCCACTTGTTGATCGTCACCGGAGTCGATGATCCGCTGTTTCCTTACCTTCGCGAGTTGAAAAGCAACCTCGGGATTCTCCCTGCCCGATTGACCGTCGAATTCACCGACGATAAAAGTTTCGAACAGACGCTGGCTCGCGTCGCCGAGTTGCCTACAGACAGCGTGGTGATCTTCGGCACCTATTGGCGCGGGGCCGACGGACGTGCGATCACTCCGATCGAAGCCGCTCAGCATGTGGCCGCGAAAGCGCGCGTCCCGGCGTTCGCCGTTACCTGGGATGGTGACATCGGTCAAGGTTTTCTCGGCGGTTATGTCGTCGATCCCGTGGCTACGGCGCGTATCATCGCTGCCGCCGCCACCGAACACATGACCGGCAAGCGCGTCCTCTCCGCGCCGATGACGGTGTTACCCGCGGCGGGTGGGTTTGTCTTCGATTGGCGGCAGATGCAGCGCTGGGGAATCGATACCAGTGCGCTGCCGTCCGACAGCCGGATCATCAACCGGCCGTTGCCGTTCTGGCAATCGGACCGCAATGCCCTGGCACTGATCATCTGCGCTGTTCTGACAGTTGGTTTGCTATGGTCACGGAGAAATAATCACCTCGTTGGTGTGTCGATGAAGGGAGACGATCACGATCGGCGGCGCAGCGATCAATTGATGATCGCCAACCGCCAGTTGATACAGTTGAGCTTCGTAGACGAGTTGACCGGGCTCGCCAATCGGCGCCGACTCGACGATCTGCTGACACAAGAGTGCCAACGCGCCAACCGCTCCGGCCAGCCCTTGTCATTGATCATGATCGATGTCGACCATTTCAAGGCGTTCAACGATACCTATGGACACTTGGCCGGTGATGATTGCCTCAGAGCGCTTGCCGAGATCTTCCGTAGCCTGGTCCAGCGTCCAGCCGATTTGGCGAGTCGATTTGGTGGCGAAGAGTTTCTGCTGATTCTGCCGGAAACTCCGCATCACGGCGCCATTGAAATCGTGTACGCCTTGCATGCCGCTATCGCCAAAAGTGCGATTCCCCATCTTGCCTCACCGACGGCACCACAAATCACCTGCAGCAGTGGCGTTCTGACCACCCAAGCCCCGCCGAATCGGCGCCCTCTCGAACTATTGGCGGAGGTTGACCGACAGCTCTATCGATCGAAGACCGATGGACGCAATCGCTATACCGCGTTGGACCTCAGCTCCACCGCAATCGATGCGACCGGATCATCCTCCTGATTTCCTTTGATCAACCCTTGCTGACGAAAAGATAGGCCGCGAAAAGGGCACTGGCGGAAAGGGCACTGGCGGAAAGGGGCTGGCAGAAAGTAAGGCCGTACCGCGAGTCGACAGACCACGGTTTCCGCTTTCAAGGAGCAAGGCAGCGGTCAGGGACGAGACGATTTCAGTCCGGTGGCAGAGAAATCCTGCCGTCGGTGCTGAACTGGTAATCGTGGAAGATGTGTTCGGCAGGCAGTAATTGATAGCTGCCGTCGGCCAGTCGCCGCGAGGTGTCTTTCAGACGATAGGTGTAGTGTCCGCAGGTCCAGCAGTCGAAATTGCGCATCTGCGTACAAAGGCAGGTCTTGTCTTTCACCGAAAGGCGCTTGACGCCAGGATTGGCCGCCACTTCCCGGTTATAGGAATTGATGTACGCGCAGTTGCCGTTGCTGTCGAGCAGATAGCCGTAGGCTTCGCAGTTGGGACGGATGCCGTCGCCGATGGCCGGGCTGGTGGAGAGCATGCGCATCGGGTAGCCGGTTGGCGAGATCTGGTTGACCTCGATCTGATCCTCCGTGGCGGCGAAATAATGCTGCTTGACGTCGGCCGGCAGACCGCATTCGCGGGAAATGGTGAACCGGGTCGCCACCTGGACCGCCGCGGCGCCATTGACGAGAAACGACACCGCATCGCTGCCGGTAAAGATGCCGCCTGCCGGAATCAAGGGGATATCGAGCTGCTCCTGCTGCAGATGACGGTGAATTTCGGCAAAAATCGTCGCCAGATCGTACTGAGCCCAATCCATGCCGAAGCCGAGGTGTCCGCCGGCCAGCGGCCCTTCGATGACCACATAGTCAGGCAGGCGATTGCAGCGCGCGGTCTTGCGCAGGAACAACTGCAAGGCGCGTAACGATGAAACGATGATCCCGAGTTTGGCGTCACGAAAACGCGGATGATCTTCGATCAAGGCGAAGGATCCGAGATGCAGACCGGCGGCCAGGGTGATGCCATCGGCGCCGGCGTCGAGCGCATTGGCCATCCGTACTTGCAGCGTTTCACGCGGCGCGTTCATCGTCAGCTTTTCCATGCAATTGACGAAGATCAGTCCGTCGCCGCGCTTGGCTTCCATGGTCCGGCCGACGTGCATCCGAGTCGCTTCGGCGAGTTGGCCGAGATCGAAACGGACGATCGACTTGTCGGAATTGCTGACGTTGAATTTGTACTGCCGGAGTTTGTCCTTGACGAACTTGGCATTGAAACGCCGATCGGCGACCGTATTGACCATTGCGTCGGAAATGTGGCCGATGCCGCCGAGACGGGCCGCTTCCAGCGCCAATTCGGCGGTCGAAATGTCCACTCCCATGCCGCCAATGACGATCGGCACCAGTTCCTTCTGGCCAAAACGCAGGCGGAAATCATCAACGCAATTCATCAAACCCTTTCCCAACTTCGATCGGCGGATGCGGCTCGCTCGACAAAGTGCCGAGAAATCATCACCAGCCCGACATTATCGCTCATCGCCAGACCTTGCGCTCGGCGCAGGGGCGAAATCGTATGCAGATTCCTCCTGCCAAGACTTGGAAGCCGATCAGAGGGCCAGCAAGGTCAGTACCAGTGGCGTGGTCAGCGCGGCCAGCGCGGTTGACAACACCAGACTGCTGGCCACCGGCCCCTCCAACGCGTTGAACTGCCTGGACATCAGATAAACATTGACTCCCACGGCCAAAGAGGCCAGCAGGACGACCACTCGAGTTTCCATCGTCGGCAGACCGATGGCCCGTGCCAGCAACCAGACGATCAGCGGCTGGACGCCGAGTTTCATCGTCGTGATCGCCATGCTGATCCGCCAGCCATCGAACACCCCATATTCGGCCAGTCCCATGCCGAGGGCGATCAGTGCCAAAGGCGCCGCCGCTTGGCCAAGCATGGTCAAGGGCTGATCGATCAGCGCTGGCAGCGGCCAACGCGTCAGACCGAACAAAGACCCGGAGAGGATGCCGGCGACGATCGGGTTGGTCAGCACACCACGCGCCGTCTTGCCGAAACCGCGTAGGGAGAAACTGCCGTGCCGCGCCCATTCGACCGAAATGGTCACCAGTGTCCATAGAATCAGGGCATTGAATACCAGCACCAAAGCCACCGAAGGCACCGCCGCATCGCCGAGAGCGACTTTCGCCAGTGGCAGCCCGAGCAACACATTATTGGAAAACACCCCGCCGAGAGCGAATACCGACTGGCTGACCCCGTCGAGCGCGAACAGACGCCAGGCCAGCAATCGACCGATGACGAAGACGATCAGGCAACCGCCGAAGAACGCGGCCAACAAACGGACATCGACTGGCGGCAGGCGCGACAGATCGCTCATCAGACGAAAAAGCATCGCCGGCAGAGCCACAGAAAAAACGAAACGCGAAAGTTGTTCGGACATCGCCCGTGGCCAGCCGAAGCCGCGCATCAGCAGATAGCCGACCAGCACCAGCACGAACAAGGGCGCTGCCATGTCGACGTGATGCAAAAATGTCTGCACGGTCTGGTTTGGCGTCAATGGAATGGCCAGGCGCTCGCCACCGGCTGATCGAATACCACGATCAACAGCGAACCGAACGTTCGAGATCGTCGAACGCTTCGCCGACATAGCCACTCAGACGCTCCAGATGAGGGAGTTCGTCAGTGGCGATCAGCCCGAAGAACAGTCGCCCAGCATAGCTGAACAAGGTGATGTTGAGCAGGTTTCCGGGAGGCAAGGTGCTGATCGGATGCAATTCCTCGAGCCGGGCGCCGCGCAGATAAATGAAATCCGCCGGTCCCGGTACGTTCGAAATCAGGGTGTTGCCGGCAGGCGGCAGGTAATTGCTCAGCCGGAACATTTCGGCCAGTTGACCGATCAACGCAGTGATCACGGTGTAGGACTCGATCGCTTCGGGTTCGACACTGTCGATCATCGAACGCACGTTGCGCAGGGAAAAGCCGATGTTGCGCAAACGCACGTACGGGTCGTCGGTTGGTTCGGACAACTGCACTTGAATGATGCCGATCTTGTTGCCGCTCCGGGTGTCGCCGGCCTGACGCAGGTTGACCGGCATCTGGATGGTGATCGGCCGTTGCAATTCGACCCCTTCATCACGCAGGTAACGATGCAGTGCGCCATCCAGGCAGGTCAACGCGACGTGGTTCAGCGTCGAACGCGTTTGCCCACAGATGGCCCGGACCCGGTCCATCGTCACGCAGGCGGTAGCGAACTGACGACCCGCGGTGACTTGTCCGGTCAAGGGAGTCCGTCGATCGGCGACAAAGGGCAAGGAAATGGCGTTGCGGGTCAGCTTGGTGCTTTCGAGCAGCATCATGGCCGACAAACGTGCCAGACTGAGCAAATGCCTGCCGGCCCCGAAACATTTGGCGAGCAAGGAGCGGGCTGTTTGCTCCTGCCGTTCCTTTTCCTGCTCGTCGCGGTCTCGTCGCCTGTTCGACCACAGCGGCCGCAGTTCACGATCGTCAGCCGTTGCCGCCAGTGCTTCGACGGTCCAGCGGACCATGGTCACGCCATCGGCACACGCATGATGCATTTTGACGTAAAGCGCAAAACGCGACTCGCTGAGTCCATCGATCAGGTGCACTTGCCATAATGGTCGCGACCGGTCGAGCAGCGGTTGATGGAGTTCGGCGACAAAAGCATAGACGTCGGGAAGAGTGCCCTTGCCACGAGGCAAGCGATGGTAAAACAGGTGTTCGTCGAGATTCACCGTCTCGCTCTCGCGCCAGACCGGCATGGCCGTCAGCGAAAACTGCAACACCCGGTTGTACGGAGGCTGCACCTCGGTGCTCGCCAAAAGGTCGCGATAAAGATCTCGGGCGAATCCCGCTTTGGCACCGTTTGGCCGCTTGAAGATCAGCAGGCCGCCGACATGTTTCGGACTGGCCGCTGATTCGGCGATGATGAACCCGAGATCGAGCAGAGATAGTTTGTGCATGGTTCTTCGCCCTTGCGCTACCGGTAGCAGCGACCGGTAGCCGGAAAAATATCTGCGACTAATTTTCAGGCACTTTCGTCGCTTCGGTGACCAGCCAGCGACGAAAGATACTGACGATCGGACGATCGGCGATTGCCTCGGGAACGACCAGATAATACGCTTGCGCCCGGCGGATGACGATGTCGAAGGGTTTCGCCAAGCGGCCGGCGTGCACCTCCGCCGCCACCAGCGGAATCGATGCCAGTGCGACGCCCACACCATCGACCGCTGCGGAGAGCACCAGCCCGGGGTCGCTGAAATGCGTTCCGGCTTCGGGCGGGATCTCGCCGACGCCCGCCAGTTGCAACCATTCAGCCCACTTCGGGCGGTCCATCGACTCGCTGATCGATTCGTCGTGCAACAGATGGTGCCGCCGCAGATCGGCCGGCGTATTCAGTGGCCGCATCCCGTAAAGTAGTCGCGGGCTGCAGACCGGCGTGTAGGTCGGAGAAAACAGATAATCGACCCGACAACCGGCATACTGGCCGCGACCGAAGCGGATAAAGACCTCGCTCTCATCGTCTCGAACGTCGAGGTCTTCGAGACCGGTGACACCAATCGCTTCGGAAGTATCGATCGTCTCCAGCGAAGCCGCCATGTGCAACTGGATTTCCGGATGCGCGGCGGTAAAGTCGGGCAAATGGCGAATCAACCAGCGATTGGCGAAAGCCGGCGGCGAAGTGACCAGCAATCGTCCTCGAGCTTCACGCGAGCGCGTACTCTCGATCGCCGCAGCAAAGCACTCCAGCCCTTCGCGGACCTTCGGCAGCATCGCCTTGCCTTCGCGGGTCAGTTCCAGTGCCCGTGTCAGACGATGGAACAGCGGAAAGCCCAGATACTCCTCCAGACCATGAATTTGGTGGCTGACCGCTGTCGGCGTCACCGACAGCTCGACGCCGGCTTCCTTGAAACTGAGATGACGAGCGGCCACTTCGAAAGCGCGCAGCGAGTTCAGTGGAGGCAGACGGTAGGGCATATGGCTGAAATTTTCTCACGTATCGACTGATTTTTCATCGTTTGTCGTCCGGTTGTGAGCATCTTAAAGTGGGGATGTAGTCAATAACCGGCAACCCAAGGAAGGCTGAAATGAAAACCGAACTGTCCCGCGAACAAATCCTCAGTACTGTTGCGCGTGCCCGTCAACAACGTAGCTTGGCCGCAGGCGAATTCTGGGCCAACACGATCCGCAGTGGTCTGGCTCGGCTTGGCCACTCCATCGATCAGTCGTTGCACATTTTGTTGATGTCGCCGACCACGCGTCATCGTTAATCGTTTCCATGACCGGTGTTCGAAGCCGGATTCGGCCGCGACGGTCGACCAATGATTCACTACTCATCGGTATTCCGCCGTCGGCCTCATTCTTTGAAGTGTGTCATCAGCCGATTGCGTTGCTCTGAATATCGGCAAGCTTGGCGTAGAGAGAAGTCACGGCTGTGGCCGTGATTCTGACTCGGGAATTCTCATCTTCGCCGATCGGCAATCTGCCCAGTACCGGGAAAATCGTCGACAATGGCGCTTTGACCGTCGATGGCGACGGTTTTCCTTCCTGCTGCCTGCGGATTCGCCCCATGCCCAGAATTCAAATCGAACTGCCCGAGCAATTCACTTTCTCGACCGAAATTACGCTCTACATCGGCCATATCAACTACGGTGGCCATCTCGACAACGCCTTGTTGCTTGCCGTGGTTTCCGAAGCCCGCCTGCGATTTTTCAAGTCGCTGGGTTACAGCGAACTCGATGTCGAAGGCGTGTCGATCATCGTCGCTGATGCGGCGGTGCAATACAAATCGGAAGCATTCCATGGCGAAGTGATGGTCGTGAATATGATCGCCGCCGATTTCGGCAGCAAAGGTTGCGATCTGCTGTGGCGGATGAGCAACCGTGAAACGCAGCGCGAAGTCGCCCGCGGCAAGACCGGCATCCTGTTTTTCGACTACGCCGCGCGCAAGGTGATGCCGGTCCCCGAGAACTTCCGGCGGCGCGCTTCGCGCTGATCCCGCCATTTGCCGATTCGGGGCCCGTCGGCTGATTACGCGGCTCACGATGGTGCGTACTCCCGGGTCAGGCTTCTCTGCAGCAAGCGGATTTGCTTGAAGGTTTCCTTGAGGATCAGCCGGTCGAGTTCGTGCAGCCGATCCGGGTCGACACGGTTCGACGGTTCCCCTTCGCTGGCGGCGATCTGTCTTTCGAGACGAATCCGCTGGATGTGGTGAAAAGCGTCGACCATGGCCGCGGTTTGTTCGGCGGTCCAGGTTTGTGCGCCGGCGGCTCGCAGACGTTCGACGGTGTTGGTGTCTGGAATCCGCCGGGCCAACGCGTAGATGCGTGCCGCGTCGACGAACGGCCGTGAACCGTGTTTCTTGAGATCGACGGTGTGCGGAAACTCCTTGTCGTCCTCGTAACGGAATCCCTGCCACCAATTCAGCGGCGATTGCCAGTTGAGAGTGTTGTGCACCATCGCCCGCAGAAACAACGGAAACGACGGCGTACTCGCCAGCAGCCAGTCGCGCAGCTCGTTGGCCAGTGATTCGTGGCCATACAGCGGGCGGAGGTCGAAAAAAATACTCGAGTTGAGCAGTGATTCCGGATGCGGTTCCATCAGCCAGCGTTCGAAAGCCTGCTGCCATTCGTTGCTCGACAGACACCACTGCGGGTTGCTGGCCATGATCTGCCCTTTGCACAACGGAAAGCCGCAACGGTCGAGCGCGATGTTGACCGCCTGGGCGAAGGGCAGAAATTGCTCCCGCAGGATCGCGGCGTGTTCACTGGATTCGGCTTGGAAAATCAATCCGTTGTCCTGGTCGGTGGCCAGCGTTTGCTCCAGGCGCCCTTCGGAGCCGAAAACCAGCCAGCACCAGGGCACATAAGGCAATTCGAAGCGGGAGGCGACGATTTCGATCGCCTGCAAGGTCAGCAAGTCGTTCAGTGACGACAGCCGATGGCACAAGGTCTCGGCATTGACCCGCTCGCTGACCAAGCGATTGACGAAGCGGCGGATGTCTCCGGCCAGGGTAGCCAAAGTGGAGATGTCGCGGGCCACCAGAATGGCATCGACGAGTTCCGCACTCTGCGCACCAGGCAAGGAATAGAGATCGGTTTGTGAAACCAGATTGAAGTAGCTGCCGTCGTTTTCGATCAGTACCAGATGGCGGACACCACGGCGGACCATGGCCACGCTGGCTTGGTGAGCGTTGCTGTCCGCCGCGACGGTGATCAGGCCGCTGGTCATCACCGTGGCGATCGATGCCTGCAGGTCGCAGCCGTCGATGGCGATGCGACGGACCACATCCTTGAGCGTGACGATGCCCAAGGCGACACGGCGCTCGCGGTCGATGACCACCACCGCGTCGGCGCCGGTCTGGTCGAGCAATAGCAGGGTTTCGCGAACGGTGGTCGTCGGACTGACGGTCAAGGGGCGGGCACGCACCAACTGGCGCAGCGCGGTGTACGGCGAGAACGGGGTAATGCGTGGCGGCTCAGTATTTGATCCGGGCATGGTACGTGTGCTGGCTGGCTTCTCGCGCCTGGCGTAGCGTGGTGATGCCCATTTCCGCCAATAGCGGCAACATCTTCAGGAATACCTCGCCGGTGACCATCGCGTCCCCGAGCGCGGTGTGCCGACCGAAAACCGAAACGCCCAGTCGTTCGGTGATCGCTTCCAGACGATGGCTGGTCTGATTCGGATAAAGCACCGCCGAGAGCAGCAGGGTATCGAGCACCGGCTGATCGAAGCGGACACCGGTCTGCCGTTCCTTGATCTGCAGAAAGCGCATGTCGAAAGCGGCGTTGTGGCCGACCAGGACGGTATCGGCGCAAAAAGTGTGGAAGGCCGGCAAGACGGTATCGATCTGCGGCTGACCGACCAGCAGTTCGGGCGTGATTCCGTGAATGTCGATCGACTCAGCCGACAATTCGCGATCGCCGGGATGAATCAACTGATCGAAACATTCGTGCCGCAACAGCCGCCGATTGACGATTCGTGTGGCACCGATCTGGATGATTTCGTCGCCTTGCGAAGGCTGCAGTCCGGTGGTTTCGGTGTCGAAAACGGTGTAGGACAACTCGCTGAGCGGCGTGTCGTCGAGCGCGTGGCTGTTGGCCGACCACAGGAACAGGTCGAAATCGTAAAACTCGGGACGCTCGCTGTCGTCGGCGGCGACGACGATCGTCCGTGGCGCATCCTTCGGCGGCTCGCAGACCGGCAGGATGGTCCGGAAAAACGCGCGGTGCGAGACGCGCTCGCGCTGAAACCAGATGTCGCCGTTGCAGCGTTCCAGAACATCGGTGACGCTGAGCGGCGACGATTCCCCGCCGCTGGCCATCGGTTCCTGCAACCAACTCATCGCCGCTTCGTTGTTCATGAACGTGCCGATCCACGACAGATCGAATTGCGCCAGCTGGCCATTGCGTATCAGCGACAGCCGCACCTCGCGCACCTGATACTCGTCCTGTAAACGCCAAGCCAGATAACGCAGCGCCTGCAGCAGCCCGAAACTATCGACACGCAACCACAAGCCGTCTTCGACGGTTTCGGTTTTCACCGCCAGCCGCCGCATTTCGTTGGCACGTTTCTCGCCGATGCGCCGCGCGGCGACCTCGACCAGTTCGGCGCCGAGAATTTCCTCGAGCAGCCAGCGTTCGCGCAGATCATTCGAAAAAGACGCCGCCGCGGTTTCGAACTGCGCCGACAGCACTTTGGCTTCATCGCTGATCGCCGTCAAAAAACGATCACGCTGCGCCTGCGGCATGTCGGAGAAGTCGGAGAGCATTTCCGAAGCGGCACGGATGCTGGCCAACGCGCCCCGCCCGCCTTCGATCAACGACTGGATCAGCGCGTCGCGTCGCGCATGCCGTTCATTGCTGCTGGTCACGTCGTCGAGCACGAGTACGAAGCCGGTGATCGACAACGCTCCGATCCGCGCGCTGTGGGGCGCTTCACTGCCGAAGACCGGCGACAGATGCGCCCGCAACAGCCGGCCGGCGCGCGTCGCGGTGACGAACTGCGCCGAACCGATCGTTTTCCTGCTCTCCGCCTGTTCGTGTCCGACTTGCTGCAGACGTTCGAGCGCATGTTCGATCAACGCGCGGTCGAAAACGGTATAGATCGAACGTCCGAGGCCGAGCAGATCGAGATGGCTGCCGTCGGCAGCGGTGGACAATTCCTGCTTGGCGCGCTGGTTATAGAGCAGCACCCGGCCGTCGAGATTGCAGACGACGACGCTCTGACTCAATTCGGTCATCAACGCGGCCAGTCGCCCACGCTCTTCTTCGAGCGAGGCGCGTGCTTCACGGACCCGCTCGTCGACGTCGTTCTGCAAAGCGTCGCGTCGATCGAGCAACTGGTTCACCGATCGGGCCAGCGTCTGCATTTCCTCACCCGGATACTCGCCCAGCCGGATTCCTCCGTGCGCCGCCGCCGCGGTGGTCTCCTCGGCCATGCGCAGCGGCGCAGCGACATGGCGCTCGTGCAGTTTGAGCAATTGCCAGACCAGCGGCGCACAAGCCGCCAGCGCCAGGACGACGATTGCCGACCAACGATCGGCCGCCGCCATCTCGCTGTCATTGCCAGTGGCGATCAGCAGCGCGCTGGTCGCCCCGACCAGCAGCCAGACGTACAGACAGGCCAGGAGCGTGCCGCGGATCAGCCTGGGCGGGAAACTCATCCCGTTTCCAGCAGCTTGCGCACCTCGGCGAGCAATTCCTTGGTCGAGAAAGGTTTGGTCATGTAGCCGTCCGCTCCCAGACCCAAGCCTTTGCTGACCTCGGTATCCCGCCCTTTGGCCGTGAGCATCAGAATGCGCGTGCCGCTCAACTCCGGGTCGGCACGAACGGCTTGGCAGACGTCGAAACCGTTCATCTTCGGCATCATCACGTCGAGCAGCACCAGATCCGGTCGCTCGCCGCGCACTTTGGCCAGCGCTTCTTCACCGTCGTTGGCCACCAGCACGGTGAATCCTTCGCGACGCAACAGGAAATCGATCGAGATGACGATATTTTGTTCGTCGTCCGCAATCAGGATTTTTTTACTCATCTACACTCCACTCCGATCACTCTTGCATGAACTACGCTGTCCCTGCCTCAGCCGGCGGCGACGCCGCCGCGAAGGGCAAGGTGAAGCGAAACGTGGCGCCTTCCCCGGGGACGCTCTCCACCCACAGCCGACCGCCGAAATGCTCGATGATCCGTCGGCTGATAGGTAATCCCAGGCCGGTTCCCGATGGCTTGGCGGTCATCGTGTCGCCGACCTGGCGAAACTTTTCGAAAATCAGTTGCTGATCCTCCGGACGGATGCCGGGGCCGTTGTCGATCACGTCGACCTCGAGCCCGTCGTCGGCAATCCGCAGCACCACCCGTACCTGACCGCTGCCCGGGGTCAGGAATTTGACGGCGTTGGACAACAGATTGAGCATCACCTGGATCAATCGATCACGGTCCGCCAGGATCAGCGGTGGATTCTCGGGCAGATCAAGTATCACCTCGGCGTCTTTTTCCCGGAACAGCTGACTGGTCGCCGCCACCGATTGTTCGATCACCTCTTTCAGATCGAGTTCGCAACCGTTCCAGTCGGCGCGGCCCGACTCGATCTTGGCCAGATCGAGCGTCTGATTGATCAATCGCGTCAACCGCTCGGTCTCGCTGACGATCAGCCCGAGGAAGCGTTCGCGGTCGGCCAGATGCATCTTC
Source organism: Accumulibacter sp. (assembly GCA_031732795.1). Taxonomy (GTDB): domain Bacteria; phylum Pseudomonadota; class Gammaproteobacteria; order Burkholderiales; family Rhodocyclaceae; genus Accumulibacter. The sequence goes on from JAVMKC010000031.1 coordinate 130,676, forward strand.
GGGTCATCACGCAGCAATTCGGAGAAGGCGCGGATCGAGGTCAGCGGAGTGCGCAACTCGTGGGTCACCGACGACATGATGTCATCCTTGACTCGGTCGAGTTCCTTGAGCCGTTCGTTGGCTTCCTGCAACTCGAGCGTAGCCGCCTGCAACTGGCGTGATTTTCTTTCCAGCTCGCGGCTGTAGGTGCGCAGTTGCGAGGCTTCGTCGAGGATGTTCATCACCTCGTCGATGCTCAGCGGCTCTTCCTTGGCGACCGAGGCGACCATCGCTCGTGCCGAGGCGCTGCCGATCGCGCCGGCGAGCAACGACTCGGCAAACTGGACCAAGCGGGCATCGGCTTCCAGCCTCTCGATGCTTTCCGCGCCATGACGGCGGGCGAAGGCGTTGAAAGCGGCTTGCGCGCGAGCTTGACCGAGAAAACGCCCGACCAGATCCTGCAGATCGCTGACCTTCGCCCGCCCACGCCACAGGACGACGCCTCGCGAACCGGTTTCCTTCAAGGCGTCGACGAACACCGCCGCCTGCGTCGCCTCGGCGACCATCGGCGGCCGCAACAGCGAAACGCCGACATAAGCGCCGATGTTGGCGAAGAAGCTCCAGAACAGACAATGCGAGATTTCATCGACACCGGTCAGACCAAACAGTTGCTGCGGACGGAGCAGTTCGATGCCGAACAAGCCTTGCGACAGGAAGCCATCGGGCAGCCAGCCGGACTTGGCGAACGAGGGCAGCAGCAAGGTATACATCCAGACCAGGAAACCGGCCGACAAGCCGGCTAGTGCGCCGCCGCGCGTTCCGCCTCGCCAGTACATGCCGCCGATCAGCACCGGCGCGAACTGCGCCACGGCTGAAAAACTAATCAGACCGATCGCCACCAGCGCGTAGGCTTCACCGGCCAGCCGGAAATAAAGATAACCCAGCAGGAGGATGCCGATGATCGCGCCGCGGCGAATGGATAGCAGCAATCGCGACAGATCGCGGCCCTGAGCCATCACCACCGCATGACGACGCAGCAAGAGCGGCATCACCAGATCGTTGCAGACCATCGTCGACAAGGCGATGGTCTCGACGATGACCATGCCGGTACCCGCCGACAAACCGCCGATGAACACCAGCAGGACCAGCCCTTCATGCCGTAGCGCCATCGGCAGGGTCAACACGAAGGTATCGGCATCCACGCCTTGACCGGCAAAATGCAGCAGACCGCCGAGGGCGATCGGCAAGACGAAAAGGTTGATCAGCAACAGATACAGGGGGAACAGCCATGCTGCGCGGCGCAAATGCTGCTCGTTGACGTTTTCAACCACCGCGATCTGAAACTGCCGCGGCAGGAAAAGCAGCGCCATCGCCGACAGAAAGAGCAGCGCGGTCCAGTTGGTGTAGCCCTGACCGGACGGCACCGCATCGGCCAGTCGACGCAATGCCGGATCGGCGATCACCCGCCGGAAAATGTCGCCGGCACCGTCATACATCACATAGGTGACAAAAATGCCGACCGCGGTGAACGCCACCAGCTTGACCACCGATTCGAGAGCGATCGCCGCGACCATTCCTTCGTGCCGCTCGGTGGCATCCAGATGCCGGGTGCCGAAAACGATGGTAAAGGCGGCGAGGATCAGCGCAACGTAAAAACTGACATCGGCCGCCACCGACATCGTCGTGCTGCGTCCGGGCATGACGATTTCCGGATAGCTGAGCAACAGACTTACCGACCCCGAAATGGCTTTGAGCTGCAAAGCGATATACGGAATGATGCCGACGACGGCGATGATCGTCACCAATCCGCCAAGAACATGGCTTTTGCCGTAACGCGACGAAATGAAATCGGCGATCGACGTGATCCGGTTGGCCTTGACGATACGGACCATCTTCAACAACAGGAACCAGCCCAGCGCCATCACCAAGGTCGGACCCAGGTAAATCGGCAGAAAACCGATTCCGGAAACGGCCGCGCGACCGACGCTGCCGTAAAAGGTCCAGGATGTGCAATAGACCGCCATCGACAGCGCATAGGTGCTGGCGTTGGCGATCACCGATTTCCCCTGGTCGGCGCGCTTGTCGCCCCACCAGGCCATGGCGAACAGCAGCCCGAGATAGGCCAGGGAAAAGGCGATGATGACCGGCAGTTCGAGCATCGCCGTCGACTACTCGATCCGCCGTTCGATGGCCCAGGCGATCAAAGCGATCACCGCGGCCCAGGCAAGGAAGATGTAACCGTAAACCGGCGGGATCTCAGCAAGCAGCGTGCGGCGATCGAAGAGCGAAAGCAGCGGATAGTTGAACAGCACGCAGCCGATGAGAAAGGTGGCGATCAGACGATCGCCGGCCAGCACTCTGCGATGCATATCTCTCCTCCGTCGAAAACAGCGGCCATTCGGCGGGTTGCCCGGCAGCGGCGTAGCAACACTCCCGATCCCACGACCCGTCGTTCTGTCCTCCTGCATGGAGAGGCTGGCCGCTTCGCTCAGCGGCTTCTGACACTCATGGTCGCCCGTTCAAGCCGCCGCATGGCGACCGTGACGGTTCTGTCCTGTCCATCGCGGCATTGTCGACAATTGACTGGTGCGACGCAATGCTTTTGCTGAGCCGGACGACCAAAAAACGGCAACGTGGCCGGGGGGATGCATCCACAGTGAGAGCAAATCCGCAACGGGTTGTATCGCGAAGAGTGCTACAACCATCGTTCCCGGCGGCTTCAACCACCATAGTTGGGGAGCTTCGTCCAACCCTCAGCCGCCGTGTGCGTGGGCTTCATGGCACGTACGGCGAAAAACATCGTTCTTGCATCCCAGACCGGATCTGGCCTGGTTCATTGCCGCGGACGGCCTTGGCTTCTCTCTGTCTGTGCTTCGAGTTATGCTTTCCGTATGCAAGTGCTTTTCCAATTCTCCGTCCGGCCGAACCCTGCGGGTAACTGGACCACCTGTACACTTCGATGTTTTTTCCGCGCGACGCTCTCCAGAAGCCCGTCGGCTTTGTGTTCGGCAACCTCACCATTCATACCCAAGCGAGGTCTATAAAATGGGCGTTGGTACAATATTGCTAATCATTAATATACCATTTGGGTTGGTTTCAAGATTTCGGCCTGACTTTCCCTTTTTCCCGCGCGGCTTCACGCAGCGGACGGAATTTGCCCGACGCGGTCGGAA
>JAVMKC010000032.1:0-6222 GCA_031732795.1 Accumulibacter sp.
TGGCCAAACACGATGCGGCAAGCATCAAACCGATTTTGGACATGATCTGGACCTCATCTGAAGTTATCCGTCGCGCCGCTGGCGGCGATCCCGACCGTACCCGGATCGCGAAGCGCCTCGAGCGGAGCCAGTTCGCCCGGAGCATCGGGCATGCCTTGAGAGATCACGTTTCGTGCCAGCGGACGGCTTTTAGAAAAGCCTTCATTAACAGGTGGTTGAAAAAATATCCACCGATGGCGAGGTTGTATCTTGCACGACGGGTGGTCTAGACTTTTGCAATGTGCAAGCGTTGCAAGGCCGCGCGATGACCACCGCCGACACGCCCCGCCAGCGGGGGCGCATCCTGATCGTCGACGACGAGACCAACCTCGTCAAAACCTTTCGCTATTGCCTGGAAGAGGCCGGCTATGGCGCGAGCAGCGCGCGCAATACCGCCGAAGCCACGGCCCTGGTCCAGCAGGAGGTCTTCGATCTGTGCTTCCTCGATCTGCGGCTGGGCGACGAGTCGGGTCTGACGCTGCTCCCGCTCCTGCGCGACCTGGCGCCGTGGATGAAGATCGTGATCGTCACGGCCTACTCGTCCATCGAGGGCGCCGTCGAGGCCATCCAACTGGGCGCGGCGGATTATCTGGCCAAGCCGTGCACGCCCGAGCAACTCCGGCTCGCCGCGCGCAAGCAGATCGAGGCGCGCCGCCTGGAGGCCCGACTGGCGGAACTGGAGGCGCGGCTCAAGGACCCGCCGCTGGGCGCGGACCTCGCCAGCGCCAGCCCGGCCATGCGACAGGCGCTGGAGATGGCCAGAAACGTGGCCGACACCGACGCCACCGTGTTGATCCAGGGCGAATCCGGCACCGGCAAGGGCGTCGTCGCCCGCGCCGTCCACGGCTGGAGCCCGCGCGCCGAACGCGGGTTCGTGACCGTCCATTGCCCGTCGCTGTCGGCCGAGTTGCTGGAAAGCGAACTGTTCGGCCACAAAAAGGGCGCGTTTACCGGCGCCGTGGAAACCACGCTGGGTAAAGTCAGCCAGGCGGATGGCGGCACGCTCTTTTTGGACGAAATCGGCGACTTTCCACGCGCCTTGCAGCCCAAGCTGCTGCGCTTCGCGCAAGATCGCGAGTACGAGCGGGTCGGCGATCCGATCACCCGACGGGCCGACGTGCGGCTGATCGCGGCGACCAACCAGGACCTGGGCGCCATGGTCGCGGCGGGGACGTTTCGGGAAGATTTGCTGTACCGGCTCAACGTGATCGCGCTCGACCTGCCGCCCCTGCGAGAACGGCCGGAAGACCTCGTCGATCTGGCCGAACGGTTCCTGGTGCGCTTGGCCCGCGACTACCGACGGCCGGCGCGCGGGTTCGACGACGACGCTCGCGCCGCGTTGCGCGCTTACCCCTGGCCGGGCAACGTGCGCGAACTGCGCAACGTGGTGGAACGCGCGGTGATCCTCGGCCGTTCGGAATGCCTCAGCCGGCGCGACCTGAGCCCGATCGCGCCCGACGCCGCCCGGCCGGGGCTGCCGCGCGCCGGCGATGCCGTCACCCTGGAAGAACTGGAGCGCGTCCATATCGCCGCGGTGGTGGCGGCCAGCCCGACGCTGGACGGCGCCGCGGGGACGCTGGGCATCGATCCTTCGACGCTGTGGCGCAAGCGCAAGCAGTACGGCATTTGAGCCATGAGCCTGCGCCGGTACCTGCTCGTCGGCTATGGGATCGTGCTGGCGATCGTGCTCGTCGGCTTTTCCATCATCGTGGCGGGGGTCGTCGCGCTCGGCGGCACGCCCAAGCGGATCGTCGATCAACACTACGCCTCGATTCTGGCGGCCGATCGCATGAGCCAGGCCGTGCAGGCCCAGCAGAATGCCATCCTGCGCACGCTGCTCAACGCCAACTACGATGCCGCGAACGATCTGGAGCAGGCGCACCGGGAATTCGACACCTGGCTGGAGCGCGTTCGCGACAACCTCGCGCTGATGGAGGATGTTGGCACCGTCGTCGAGATCGACAAGCGCTACGCGCTGTTACAAGCGCTGATCGCCAACCGTGCCCGCTGGGCCCGCCTCTATCCTTGGGAGGCCGGCGTCGTGGATGCGTTTCAGAACGTCATCCGGGCCTGCCAGCATCTGGGGGAGACGAATTTCAACGCCATGGTCGAGGTCAGCCGCAGCGCCCACGAGCGCGTTCAGTTCACGGTCTGGGCGGCGGCGGCGGTGGTCGTCGTCATCCTGCTGATCGGCGTGTGGGTGTCGCTGAGTCTGGCGCGGCGCCTGAGCGAACCGCTGGAGCAAATGGTCGAGGGCGCCAGCCGGATCGCCGGCGGCGATTATCGGGTCGCCATCGAAGAAATCACCGTCGCCAAGGAAGTGAGCCAGCTCTCGCGGCAGTTCAACGCCATGGCCGCCGCCCTGCAGCGGTTCCGCGCCATGGATCTGGAGCGGGTGCTGAACGAACAGCGCCAGAGCGAGGCGGTGCTGCAAAGCATCGATGATGGCCTGGTCATCTTCGGGCACGACGCCCGCATCCAGCGCCTCAATCCGGTGGCGGCCCGGCAGTTGGGCTTGACGCCCGAGACCTGCGTGGGCCACCCGCTCGGCGAATTGCTGGCAAATCCCGCCATCGATGCCGCGATCCGTCGTTGCCTGGATCTCGATGACGGCCTGGAGAGCACAGCGTGCGAACTGAGCGTCGGCGGTCGCGACGAGCCGCGCTACCTGGCCTATTCGATCCTGCCGATCAGCGACGAGCGCGTCGGTCGCCAGGGAGTCGTGATGGTGATCCGGGACATCACCGCGCATCGGGCGTTCGAGCAGATGCGCACCGAGTTTGTCATGCGGGCCTCGCACGAACTGCGTACTCCAGTCACCAGCATCCGCATGGGGATCGGGATGCTGACCGAAAAGACGCCGTTTGCCGAAGGCTCGCGCGAGGAGGATTTGCTCGCCACGGTCAACGAGGAACTGAGCCGGCTGATGCGCCTGGTGAACGACCTGCTCGACTTATCCCGCTTGCAGGCGGGCCGGCAGGCGCTGGAACTGGCGCCTCATGCGGTACGGGAACTACTGGAGTCGGCGCGGCAGCGGTTCGAACTCGACGCGACCGAGCGGGGTATTCGCCTGGCGCTGAGAGGGGAGGGAGAAGGGTTGGCGACCTTCATCCGGGTGGATCGGACCCAGTTCGACCGCGTCCTCGATAACCTGATCAGCAATGCGCTGCGGTATACTCGCGCCGCCGGCCGCGTCGATCTGGGCGCGCGTTGCAGCCGGCGCCGGGTGACGATCGAAGTCGCGGATACCGGCTGCGGGATCGATTACGCGTACCAACATCGGGTGTTCGAGCCCTTCGTGCAGGTGGCCGGACAGGGCGGCGGCGCGGGCCTGGGCCTGGCGATCTGCAAAGAGATCGTCCAGCAGCATGGCGGCCGCATCGGCTTACAATCCGTACCCGGCCGGGGCGCGACGTTTTCCATCGAATTGCCGCGGGCCTGGGCCATGTGAGCCGTCGTGGTGGCGTTGGTGCGCAAAACAGGGTGGGCGCTGGCCGGCATCAAGTCTTGCCGGCAGCGCCCGCACCATCCAGGATGGCTGGTGCCTGGTCACACGGAGGAAGGCGCCATCGCCAGCGACTGTCCGTTACACCTTCTCGGAAAAGTCGTGAGGCCAGTGATAAACAATCTCGGCCGGGCGCCTGCTGGTTTTACCGGTCAAGTTGAGGGTTTTAGCCAGCGACTTGCCATCCACCTCGGCTCGGACGATGTATCGGCCCGCCGGCAGGTCGGCCAGCAAGATCGGATCGGACACGATGTCCAGCACCGTATTTCCCTTCGTGTCCTTGATTTTCACATTGACGTCGGCCAGATAGTGGCCCTCGCGGTCGGCAAAGACCAGCATGAGATCGTAGCGCTTGGCTGCGGCCTTCATCGCGTTGGCTTCCGGTTTGCCGATCCCACCCGTGACGAAGGTAATACCGTTCTGGCTTTGAGCGGCCGGTAACCCTGCCAGCCGTCCCTCGCGTGGGTAAGCCATCGGCGCCTGGCGAGCGGAGGTCCGATCCTCGATATCCGGTTTCCGGTTGTTGAAGGATTCCGCCATGGCGGGGGTGATGCCATACAGGCTGATGAGAGCCACGAGGGCTGAGGTAGCGATTGGAGTGTTCATGGGGTTTCCTCCATACGAGGAACATGGTTGCTCGGATTCTCTTGGGTGCGGGATGCGCTTGAGGAGGAATCAGGTTTCGTGCCAGCGAATGGCTTTGAAAAAAGCTTTTATGAACAGTTGATTAATCAAACATACGCCGAGCATGGGGTTGTATCTTGCACGGCGCGTGTTCTAGGCTCTTGCAGAGTGCAAGCCCTCTTGGGGGCGAGGAGAGAGCCGATCATGACCGGTTGGGTTGTTTCATTGCGGCGCGTCTTGCGTCTCGAGGGACAGCAGTTCGGACAACCCCCCGAGCGGGATCTCGACCCAATCGGGACGGTTATCCAATTCGTAGCGCAGTTCGTAACAGGCCTTCTCCAAGGCGAACAGTTCCAGTAGCGCCCTCGCATGATCGGGATCGGCGGGATAACCCGGACTGTTATCCACGGCCGCGACGTAACCCTCCAGAAACGCGACCCGGGTTTGCTGCTCCCAATCGCTCAGATGCGGCAAGAGCGTCGCCCGGTCGCGGGTTCCATCGGCGGTGGCCTGGCGCAGGGCGGCATGCGCGGCGTAGTTGAACGAGCGCAACATCCCGACCACGTCCTTTAACGGCGAATGTTTGCCGCGCCGTTCCGCCAGCGAGCGCGATGGCTCGCCCTCGAAATCGATGATGATCACATCGTCCTTAACCACCAGCACCTGACCGAGATGATAATCACCGTGATAGCGGGTCTTCATGGCGCGCGGATGGCCCCAATCCGGATTCTCGAGCCGGCCCATAATCGTGGATCGGGCTACCAGCAGGCGTTCGGCGAGCACCCGCGCCGGTTCCGGTAACCCAACCCGTCCCTGTTCCAACCGGTCGAGCGTCGTCCGCACCTCTTCGCGCGTTCGGTCCAGCCATTCGGCGATGTCGGCCGCCGTGATCGGTTCGGGATCGAAAGCCGGATCGCCGGTCGCTTGCGCCAGCGCCCGGTGCAGTTCCCCGGTGCGCCGGCCCAGGGTGCTTGCGAATAACCGGTAGATCGCATGCACGTTCTCGCCGGCCTCTCGAACCGCGTTCGGTTGCTCGACGCAATCCGTCAGAAACCGTCTCAAGTAATCCTGGGTGTAGCTCCAGGCATCGCCCTGGTTGGCGACGAAGCCTTGCAGCAGCACCAGAGTCGTATAGTCGCCTCCCTCATTTTCGTATTCGAGCGCGCCAGCCAGCGGCGCGATGTTGGGGAAAGCGATTTCCGTGAGGAAACGACCCATCTCCAGTTCGGGGTTAATTCCGGGTCGCATGCGGCGATAGGCTTTCATCAGCAACTGATCGCCGATGGCGATGGTGGTATTGCTGCTGTCCAGCGCCAGCCGCTTGGCCGGCAGCGATTCCGGGGCGTCGCCGGCCAGTTCGGCGAAAGCGCGCGTGGCGGAGAACCGCAACCAGCCCCGGCCCAGCGGCAGGCGGGCGCCGCGCGCGATCAGGCCGACCAGGGTCTGACAGAACCGCTCGTCGGCCAAGGCGTCGTACAGCAGACCCAGCCGGGCACCGACCCGGATCTTGGCCAGCGCGTGGGGCCACAGCGGCCGGAGTTTTTCGTCGCCGTCATCCCCCCACGCCAGCGCCAGCGGCAGCCCGTAATCCTGCGGCTCGGGTCGTCCGACCGGCCAGACCCGGATGCGCGCCAGCAACCACTCGCTGCGGTCGGGCCAGAGATCGTACTGCTCGAACTCGACCTTCTCGATCCGGTCCCCCTTGCCGGCGAACCAGCGCTGGGTCGGCAGGAACTCCGGCAACACCTCCCGGACCAGCCGTTCGTGCAGGGCCGCCGCCATCGCCCGTCGCCCTGGCTCGACCCGATCGACGAAAAAGCTCTTCCAGCCGTGGAACAGGACCAGCATCCGCAACTCCAGGCCCGGCAGCGCGTCCTCGTGCCAGACGGGCGGCGCGGTCCGGGTCAGCCGAAACCAGTAAAATTCATGGCGGGGCAGCGTGAGCAGATACGGCAGCTCGCCGATGGGCGGAAACGCGGTCTGACCGAGCATTTCCACTGGAACCAGGCCCTTGTACGGCTTGAGATTCAATTCCACCGGCTGCGCCGAGCGCG
>JAVMKC010000033.1:0-33901 GCA_031732795.1 Accumulibacter sp.
CTCTTATCTATCTTCATTTCGCGCCTTCCCAAAGGGGACTCCGTTGCAAGTTCACTTTGGGTAGGCAAAATTTTGGGGAAGCTCAGTTTGGCCATGGTATTTGTGAAGACCGCCATCACCATGGTGCCGTAGAACTTTTCGTCAAAAACACGCGGGAATGGATCTGTACTTGAGAGCATGGTCAGTGCCATTTCTGGTTTCCCAAGGAAAGTTTGGCGGTCAGCGCGACATGAAAACAGAATGTTATCTGCAACTCGGTCAGCACTCGATCGAAACACGCCGGGATCGATACTCTCCGGTGATTCATTGACCGCCGGTGGCCAGACGGCGTAACCCTTCAGCGTCGATGACGACGATCTGCTCGCGGCCGAGGGACACCAGTCCTTGACCGGCCAATCCCTTGAGCAGGCGGCTGACGATTTCGCGGACGCTGCCCAGTTCCTCGGCCAGCCGCTGATGGGTCAGCGGAATAGTCGGGCCTTTGGTCAACAACAGCTTGGCCAGCCGTTGGTCGAGGCGCTGGAAAGCCACTTCTTCGACCAGTTGCATCAGTTCAGCGATTCGTTCGGCGAAAAGATGGAAGACGAAATCGCGGAATGCCGGGCTGTCGGCAAGCAAGCGGTCGAACGTGACGCCCGGCAGCATCAGCAAACGCAGTTCGCTTTCGGCAACGCCGCGTGCCGAATAGGCAGTGCGACCGAGCAGACAGCTCGAGGTGATGATGCACGATCCACCGGGTTCGACGCGGTAAAGCAGCATTTCGCGGCCGGTTGCCGAATACTTGATCACCTTGATCGAGCCTTCGAGCAGCAGCGGGAAACCCAGGCAATTCTCGTGTTCAGAAAACACCTGTGCGCCGGCCGGGATTTTCAGCAGCGTGGTGCTTTCGATCAACGTCGCCAGCCGTGGTGCCGGCAAGCTGCGCAAGGCCGGGTAACGCATGCACACTTCGGCAGGCAGGGTTGATTCGACCATCAGTCGACGGTAAACGTGGCGCTGACCGGCGCGTGATCGGACGGGCGCGTCAGCTTGCGCGTTTCCCGATGGATCGTTGCCGCGGTGCAACGGGAAGCCAGCGGCGCCGACAACAGAATGTGATCGATGCGCAGCCCCTGGTTCTTCTGAAAGGCGAGCATTCGGTAGTCCCACCACGAAAAAGCTTTGGCCGGCTGCTCGAAGAGACGGAAGCTGTCGTGCAGACCGGCGGCCAGCAGTCGGCGGAAGGCAGCTCGCTCGGCGTCCGAGCAGAGAATCTGCCCGGCCCAGGCCTGCGGGTCATGGACGTCGCGGTCGTCGGGGGCGATATTGAAATCGCCGGCCAGCACCAAGCGCGGATTCACCGCCAGCCGCTCATCGACCCAACGCGCCAGCGCATCCAGCCAAGCCAGTTTGTAAGTGTATTTCTCGCTGTCGACCGCCTGGCCGTTCGGCACATAGGCGCAAATCACCTGTACGCCGGCCACCGTCGCCAGCAACAGCCGTTTCTGCGGATCGGCATGGAAGGGATTGCCGTATTGCACGTCGCCCAAGGTTCCGCGCGCCAGCACGGCGACGCCGTTGTACGTTTTCTGACCGCTGAAAGCGACTTGGTAACCGGCGGCAGCGATGTCCACGGCCGGAAAAGCCGCGTCTTCGAGCTTGGTTTCCTGCAGGCAGACGACGTCCGGCTGGACCCGGGCCAGCCAGTCGAGTAACTGCGGCAAGCGGACTTTCAGCGAGTTGACGTTCCAGCTGGCGACGATCATTCGTTGTCCACTGTCGATGGTTTGAAACCGTACGGCGCTTTGTTCGGGTAGCCGGCGCTGTCGAGCAGTTCGTTCCACGCGCTGGTGACGAAGCTGCTGCTGTTCTGCCGGCCGACGCGCAGGCTCGGCAATTCCGGCTGGCTGCCGAACTGTTTGCCCAGTTCCGCAAGCTCATCATTGTTTTTGATCACTTTTTCCGAGAACGGCACGCCGCGTCCGTTCAGCAGACTGCGCGCCTGCTTGCAGACGGTACAGCCGGGACTGGTGTAGAGCACCACTGGAAACTTTTCGCTGGCCTGCCGTAGCGCGTACGGCATCGCCGGTTCGCTGTCGCCGGAGCTCCAGTTTGCCTTGGTGACTTTTTGGGCACCAGGCGGCGGGGGCTGGTCGGAGATGACGGTGCCGCCGGTTTTCGGGTCGATCCAGCGATAGGTGGTTTGTCCGGCGGAAATGTTGCCGGCGAAAGCGCCGACGAGCGATGCCGTCAATAAACAGGTCAAGCGGTTGATGATGTGCATGGACGGCCAGCCTCCTTGTCTGAACGATCTGAATGATCTAGACGCCTGTCGGACTTGAGCGATCGTTGCGAGCCGAGTGGGAAAGCGAGGACAGTTTTTCCCGATTTCGCGGCGCATAGTGGGTCTATGCAACGAGAAATCGAGGAAAAATGTACCGCTTTGCCACCGGCGCGGTCGATCAGTCTCACGTCCGGCAGGCGCCTAGGCAAGTGCCATGCCGCTGTGGCGAAGCAAGGCATCCGCTTGCGGTTCGCGGCCACGGAAAGCGCGGAAGCTGTCGATTGCCGGCCGACTGCCGCCGACAGCGAGAATTTCGTCCAGGAAACGTTTGCCGACCTGCGGATCAAAAGGACCGCCGGCCTCTTCAAAAGCGGCGTAGCAATCCGCCGACAATACCTCGGCCCATTTGTAACTATAGTAACCCGCACCATAACCGCCGGCGAAAATGTGCGAGAAACTGTTCGGGAAGCGGTGCCAGGCGGGCGGCTGTAGCACGGCCACTTCGCGGCGGACTTCGTCGAGCAGTTCGAGGACCGTCTGTGCGCCTTGCGGATCGAATTCGCTGTGCAGCCGCAGGTCGAACAAGGCGAATTCCACTTGGCGCAAGGTCTGCATGCCGCTCTGGAAATTGCGCGCCGCCAGCATTTTGTCGAACAGTGCTCGCGGCAATGGTTCGTCGTTGTCGACATGGCCGCTCATCCCTTGCACCACCGGCCATTCCCAACAGTAATTCTCCATGAATTGCGACGGCAATTCGACGGCGTCCCATTCGACGCCGTGAATGCCGGCGACGCCAAGCTCGTCGACCCGGGTCAGCAGATGGTGCAGACCGTGACCGGTTTCGTGAAACAGGGTGATGACTTCGTCGTGGGTGAAGGTCGCTGGACGGGGTTGGCCGTCCGGGTCGTTGACCGGCCGCGAGAAGTTGCAATTGAGATAGGCCACCGGTGTCTGGATCGCGTCGATGCCATCGTCACTGTGGCGAGGCAGTCGGCGCCGTCCCATCGCCTCGTCCATCCAGGCGCCACCGCGCTTGGTCTCGCGAGCGTAAAGGTCGAGATAAAACTGGCCGACCAGCCCGCCGGCCGGGTTCTCGATGCGATGGAAACGGACGTCCGGATGCCATGTCGGCGCCGTATCCGGCCGCAGGCGGACGCCAAACAACGACTCGATGACCTTGAACAGCCCGCCGATGACCCGGTCTTCGCTGAAATATTGTTTGACTTCCTGCTCGGAGAAGGCGTAGCGCGCCTGCAGCAGTTTTTCCGAAGCGTAGGCCACATCCCAAGATTCCAGGGTTTCGAGACCGAGTTCGTCGCGGGCGAAAGCGCGCAGTTCGGCGACATCGCGTTCGGCGAACGGTCGCGCCTTGCCGGCCAGGTCGCGCAGGAAGGCGAGCACTTGCGCCACCGAGTCGGCCATTTTCGGCACCAGCGAAACATCGGCGAAGTGGGCATAACCAAGCATTTGCGATTGTTCGCGGCGCAGTTCGAGAATGCGTCTGATCAGCGGGGCGTTGTCAAGAGCCGGCGGTCCGAACTCCGCGGCGCGGGTGGCGTAGGCCCGGTACATCGTGGCGCGCAGACGACGGCTGTCGGCGTATTGCATGACCGGCAGATAGGAGGGCATGTGCAGGGTGAACTTCCAGCCGGGTCGGCCATCCCGTTCGGCCGCCTCGCGGGCCGCTTGGCGGACGTCGGCCGGCAAACCGGCGAGTTCGCTTTCATCCTCGACCCATTCGGCAAAGGCGTTGGTCGCGTCAAGCAGATTTTCGGAGAATTTGGCCGCGCACTGCGCCAGTTCTTCGCTGATCGCCCGGAAACGTGGTTTCTGCGCATCGGGCAGTTCGGCGCCGCCGAGGCGGAAATCGCGCACTTCCTGATCGATGATCCGCCTCCGGGCGGTCGTCAGGCGCGGGTAGTCGTCGCTTTCGGCGATCGCCTTGTATTTGGCGAACAATTGCTGGTTCTGGCCGATCTCGGCATAAAAACCGGAGACCTCGGGCAACATCTGGTTGTACGCTTCCCGCCATTCGGGAGCGTCATTGACCGCGTGCAGATGCGAGACGATTCCCCAGGCACGCGACAGCTTCTCGAAGCCGTCGGCCAGCGGCGCGGCGAAATGTTCCCAAGTTGACGGCACGTCGTCAGCGGTCAGTCTACGGATCTGCTCGCGGCTTTGCGTCAGCAGTTCGTTGATCGCCGGCGACACGTCGGCCGGGGCGATGCGGTCGAAACGCGGCAAGGCGGAGAAGTCGAGCAAGGGGTTGGTATCGGTCAATGGATCGGCAATCATCTCGAAAGCGGTAACAAAAACAGCATGGGTTGATCGGTCATCACTGGGCAGCGCGGGGCGGCGTGTCGTCCCAGGCCACCAGATCGCGGTAAGCGTGCCACGAGGCGTGCCCGATCCACGGCATCAAGACCACCAGGCCGAAGAACAGGGTCACGAACCCCAACGTGGTCAGCAGCACCACCAGCGCCGCCCACAGCAGAATGATCGGCAGATTGAGACTGACGGCGCGCAGGCTGGTATGCATGGCGGCGATGAAACCGATCCGCGGCCGGTCGAGCAGCAAAGGAACCGAGACCACGGCGATGAAGAACACCAGCAAGGCCAGCAAACCGCCGCAAAGCAGCCAGATGAACAACATGTCGCGCATCTCGGAACTCTGGTGCATCACCGCCAGCAGACCGAGCAGATCGGGGGCGACCGATGGCGCAAGCAATGAGAACAGAAAATTGGACAGACGTTCCCAAGACAGACCAATCGCCGCCAGAACCAGCCCCAGTTTGATCAACTCGGTGGCGTTGCGTTTGCCGCCGGCGAGCGAGCTGAGGAAGGTAGACGACAAGCCGGCGGCGCGGCGGCGGCTGATCTCGTACAGTCCGCCGGCAAGCAGCGGCGCAATCAGGAAAAAACCCGAGGTGGCGGCGATGAACAATCGGCCGTTACGCCAGGCGAAGATGACGATCAGATCACCGGCGATGGCGAAAAGCAGACCGTAGGCCAAACTGGCGATCGGGCTGGCGCACAGGTCGGCCCAGCCGGCCGCCAGCCAGACGAACGGCCGGCGGGCACCGATTTCGCGGATCGCCGGTCGCGCCGCGTCGTTTTCAAACAGCAAGGAGGACGGTTCCAAAGCCATGCTCTTCCTGACAGTGAAAGCGCCGAACGGCGCCGACGGTTGGTGACTGAGCCGAAGCGGAACGCTCAGAGGTGGTGAATAAATCTACTGCGCGGCCAATCTGCGGCGTTGCTCATTCGCCCCCTCGCCTATTCCATTTGACAGATCTCGTCGTTCGCTCGCGCCTGGCATCTTGGCTTGCTCGTAACGATTTCTGCACCACCTCTCAGCCGATGAACGGTTCGCCGGTCAGCCGTTCGCAGGCTTCGGCGTACCTGGCACGGGTCTGCGCCAATACCGTCGCCGGCAAACGCGGACCCGGCGGCCGTTTGTCCCAGGTCAGGGTTTCCAGGTAATCGCGCAGAAACTGTTTGTCGAACGACGGCGGGTTGCTGCCTTCCCGGTAGGCGTCGGCCGGCCAGAATCGCGACGAATCCGGCGTCAGCGCCTCGTCGATCAGGTGCAACCTGCCGGCGGAATCGACACCGAATTCGAACTTGGTATCGGCGATCAGGATGCCGCGAGCCGCCGCGTGCCCGGCCGCCGCCTGATACAGCGCCAACGCCGCCTGGCGCGCTTCCTGGGCGATTTGCGCCCCGTTGCCGTCACTGGCCGTCAGCACCTCGGCCAGTGAGCGTTCGCAAATCCGCTCAGCCTGTTCGAAAGAAATGTTTTCGTCGTGCGCACCGGGCGCCGCCTTGGTCGCCGGGGTGAAGATCGGCGACGGCAGCGGACTGGCCAGTCGCAGACCCGCCGGCAGTTCGATGCCGCAGACCGCGCCGGTGGCCCGATAATCCTGCCAGCCCGAACCGATCAGATACCCGCGGACCACGGCCTCGATCGGTAAAGGATACAGGCGTTTGACGACCAGCGCCCGTCCCTTGACCTGCTCGCGCTCGGACGGTGCGACCACCGCCTCGGGATCGATGCCGGTGAGTTGGTTGGCAACGATGCCGGCAAGTCTGGCGAACCAGAAATTGGCCAGCCGGGTCAGAATCCTGCCTTTGTCGGGCACCGGATCGGGCATCACCACGTCGAAGGCGGACAGCCGATCGCTGGTGACGATCAGCAGTTTGTCGGTGTCGACGGCGTAAATGTCGCGGACCTTGCCGCGGCCGACCAAAGGCAGGCTTTCGATCGTCGATTCAAACAGGGCGGGCATCACGGTTTCGGGCGAGTGGACACGATGAGCGGCGATTATAGGGCACTGGCGACGCCTTGCCGGTGTAGATTCGCGGCGTCGCGCGCGTCTACGCTGCCCGTGCCAGAGATGACGCGGTCACTCAATTGCCGATGTGCATTCTGTAGCTGGCACCGTTGGCGAAGGAGCAAGTGCCGGCGCCTTGATATGGTGTGCTCATCAGATATTCGCAGGACATGTACATCCCGCCGGGACTGAAGGCGCTGGCGACCCCGCGACGCTCGGTGTTCGATACCCGGGTCGCTTCGCCGCTCAACACCTCACCCTGATAGTTGACGACGAAGCGGCCTTTGCCGGTCATCATGTTGGTCACCGAACCGCTGACGATACCGGTGTGGGTCGCCTGTTCGTTGGTCGGATAAAGTTTGACCGGCAGGGTCGTCGGCGCCGCGCCCTGTGGCGCGGGCGTCCCGGCCGGTGGCAACGGATGGTAACCGTACTGGACACTGCCGTCCGGTCCGCGTTCCGGGACAACGTAGCAGCCGGCAAGCACGCCAAGGACCGCCGTAGCGGCGACGCGCTGAAAATGGCGCCAAGGAAGATCTTTCGACATCGCTTTCTCCTTGATGGGAAGTATTGCCCGGCCGACAGGCCGGTGGACTGGTGAAGCCGAATTCTGATGCGCAGTGTATTCCGAACCTTATCCGCTTGCATCCCTCGTTTTCTTGACGGTCAATCCTGGCAGCTTGCGGTGGGTGACGGCCCGATGCCGACCCTCGCTCGTCGAGTCGAGCCCAGGCACGCTGAACCGCGAACCAGACGGCTACCCGCAATCGACGATGGCCATGCGCAGGCTTGCTGGCGGAGAAGTCAGACGCGATAACGTTCCGCACTGGTTCGTAAACGGCCGGCCAGCGCCGCCAGATCGACGGACAGGCGTGCGCTTTGTTGCGCGCTGCAACTGTTGTTCTCACTCAGCCGGGCCACGTTTTCGACTCGACCGGCGATCTCGTTGCTGACTGCCGCTTGTTCCTTGAGGGTTGCGCTGATCGCCGCGACTTCGGACTCGACGGCGGCGACGCCGCACTTGATGCGGTCGACCGCCGAATTTGCTTCATCGGCGCGCGACATGCCGCTGGCGACTTGTTCCACCGAGGCGCGCATTTGTTCGCCGGCGAGGTGGGTCGCCTCCTGGATGGCGACGATCTTGCCCGAGATATCCTGAGTGGCCAGCGCGGTACGTTCCGCCAGTTTGCGGACCTCGTCGGCGACCACGGCAAAACCGCGACCTTGCTCACCAGCACGGGCGGCTTCGATGGCGGCGTTCAGCGCCAAGAGATTGGTCTGGTCGGCGACTTCGCGGATGGTGCGCACGATTGAGCTGATTTCCGCCGAGGCTTTGCTCAGACTGGTGATCGACGTGGCGGTCTCTTCGACACGCACGCCCACTCGACGAAGCTGATCGATGGTCTGGCGCATCGTCTCGCCCCCTTCGCCGGCCGCGTGGTCCGCGTCTTTGGCGGCGACGGAGAGCTTCGTGGTGTTCTCGGCAACAGCGTTGATGCTGACGGTCAGTTGCTCGACCGCCGCGGCCATCGAGGCCGACGAGTCGGACTGATTCGCGGCGCTGCTTTCCACCTCCCGCGCCGCGGTGGACAGTTGCTCCGCAACCCGGGCGATATCGGTGACACCGCCGATGAAGTCTGTCAGGGTCCCTTGCAGCGTGGTCAGCAATTGATCGACCGCTTTGGCCGTCGACGAGACTTCATCGTTACCGACAATGGTCAGTTTGTTGGTGAAATCGAGGGTCCGGGCAATATCGACCACCGCATTGCGCACCCGCTCCAGAGGGCCGACAACCGATCTGTACAACCCGAAACCAGTGGCCGCGCCGATGATCACCGCCAGGCCGATGGCCGCCAGCAGCTCCGTACGGGCCAACCCGAGCAGGGTCTTGGTTTCGGTGGACAGGCGTTCGCTGTCGGCATTGGCCTCCTCGACCATTTTGTCGATGACCGGCAACACGTTACGGAAGGATTTGCGCTGTTCGCCCCGGAAGTGCGCAATCGCCGCCGCTTGATCGCCGCTTCGTGCCAAGCGGACGAGTTCCTCGTGTGTCGACAGGTAGGCCGACCAACCTTGGCGATAGTCTTTGAACAACGCCCGTTCGCTCTCTCGGCCGACGGCTCTTTCGAGACTTGCGGCGAAATTTTCGATAGCTTGAGCATTGTTTTTTTGTCGCCCAAGGACTTCGTCGACTTCACTGGGAGAATTGATGATCAACAACTGACTTTCGCGATTGCGAAAGTCGAGCACTTCGGCACGCAACGCGCCGGCGTAGCGCATCTGCGGGAATTCCTCATTGACGAGGCCATTGACGGTTACCGTGACCTTGCTCAGTTGATGAATGGCGAGCAATCCGGTGAGGCCGATCAGCGTGACGAACAGCACCATGGCGATGATGAGCTTGCGGGCGATGGTCATGACAATTCCTGAAAAGAGGATCCGAGATCTGGTGTCTCTATATCAAGAATAGACAATGTCCCGGTCTTTTCACAGCCAACGGTGAAATACCGGAACCGGGACGGTTGGGCGTCAGAATCGCTTGGTGCAACGCCCGGGTCCCGGCCATTGGCGGTCGGGACCCAGGCGGCTGTCATCGGTCTTGCCAAACGCGTGGCTCAGTGATGGTAAGCCGATTCCCCATGCGAGGTAATGTCGAGACCTTCGCGCTCTTCGTCTTCGGGAACACGCAAGCCGATCAGCAGGTCAACCACTTTATAGGCCGCCAGGGAAACCAGTCCGGACCAGACGATCACCGTGCCGACCCCCCACAACTGGCTGATCAACTGCGCGGTCATGTCGTAGTCGCCGACCTTGTTGGCGACATAGTCATAGACGCCGGTTCCGCCGAGTGCCGGATCGGTGAAAACGCCGGTGAGCATCGCCCCGAGAATGCCACCGACGCCATGAACCCCGAAAACGTCCAGTGAATCGTCGGCACCGAGCAGCCGCTTCAAGCCGTTGACTCCCCACAGGCAGATCACGCCGGCCAGCAAGCCGATGGCCAGCGCGCCGGCGACGCCGACAAAACCGGCCGCCGGGGTGATCGCCACCAGTCCGGAGACCGCGCCGGAGGCCGCACCGAGCATCGACGGTTTGCCCTTGAGCAGCCATTCGGCGAGCATCCAGGACAGCGCTGCGCAAGCCGTGGCGACCCAGGTATTGACCATCGCCAGCGCCGCGGCGCCGCTGGCTTCGAGCGCCGAACCGGCGTTGAAACCGAACCAGCCGAACCACAGCAGTGACGCGCCGATCATGGTGAAGGTCAGACTGTGCGGCGCCATCGATTCGCGTCCGTAACCGATGCGCTTGCCGATGACCATTGCGCCGATCAGCCCGGCGACGGCGGCGTTAATATGCACCACCGTGCCGCCGGCGAAATCAAGCGCGCCTTTCTGGAACAGGAAACCGGCGGTCTTGCCCGCCGCTTCGGCCGCGGCGGCGTCGACATAGGCATCCGGCCCGGCCCAGTACCACACCATGTGCGCCATCGGCAGATAAGACAGTGAGAACCAGAGGATCATGAAGCACAGGATGGCGACGAAACGGGCTCGTTCCGCGAAGGCTCCGACGATCAACGCGCAGGTGATCGCCGCGAAAGCGCCCTGGAAGACGACATAGGCCAGCTCCGAAATCACCACGCCCTTGCTGAAGGTGGCCGTCACCGAGTCGACGGTGATCCCCTTGAGAAAGATCTTGTCGACAGATCCGAAGAAATTACCTCCCTCGGTGAAGGCCAGCGAGTAGCCATAAATCACCCACAGCACGCTGATCAAGGCGAAAGTGACGAAAACCTGCATCAGCACCGAGAGCATGTTTTTGCTGCGCACCAGCCCGCCGTAGAACAGCGCCAGTCCCGGCAGCGACATCAGAATGACCAGCGCCGCGCTGACCATCACCCAGACGTTGTCGCCTTTGTTGGCCACCGCTGGCGTCGATGGGGCACCAGTGGCCGGAACGGTCTGGGCTAATGTCGCCGCAACGGGAGAAGACCCGCCAGGAGTCGTCGCAAGCGTCGGCTTTTCGTCGGCCAGCGCAGGATGGCCGACCAGGATGGCGCCGAGTAGGATCAGTAGAGCGATCAAGTGTTTCATGATGGGTTCCTCAAAGAGCATCCTCACCGCTTTCGCCGGTGCGGATGCGAATGACCTGTTCGATGGTCGAAACGAAAATCTTACCGTCGCCGATCTTGCCGGTACTGGCGGCCTGACTGATCGCTTCGATCGCCTGCTCGAGCAACTCGTCGCGGATCGCCGCGTCGATCTTGACCTTGGGGAGAAAATCGACGACGTATTCAGCGCCGCGGTAAAGTTCGGTGTGCCCTTTTTGTCGACCGAAGCCCTTGACTTCACTGACGGTGATTCCGTGAACGCCGATCGCCGACAAGGCTTCACGAACCTGATCGAGTTTGAACGGCTTGATGATCGCGGTAAGCAATTTCATGACCTGCTCCTGATAAGAGGCGGTTAACCGCCCCGGTTGAACGAGGACCCGTGCTCAAAAGCTCCGGCTGACTGAAATGACGGCGATGGCCCGGCCGGCGTCCTTGCGTCGTCCGCCGGTGCTGCCGCTCTCGGACAACGAATTGGCAAAGCAATAGGGGGCGAAGCCGTTTCCGCCGCAATGGCCTCTGGCATTGGTGTCGATATACGACGCCGCCAGCAACCAGCCGCCGAGATCCTTGCTTACCCCGACTTTCCAGTCGGTGTAATTGCCGTTGGCGACGTTTTTGAGTTGCAAACGCCCCAAATGACCATTGATTCCCCAGCCATCACCCAGGTCGTAATTGAGCGAAAAATCGAGGTACTGGCTGCCGCGTGTGCGCTGATCGGTGTTTGATCCGCTGGCGTCGATACCGCGCAGCGAAAAATAGTCGTCGATGGCGTAGAAATACTTCAGCGACAGGAACTTCCACGAGCCGCCGAGATAAAGCTCCTTGTTGCTCACCGCTCCGGAGCGACCTTGTCCGAGACCGCGGGCGTCGGAACCGGGGTAGGCGTAATAAATTGCGCCGACATCGACACCGAAATCGCCGAAAGACGTCTTGTAGCCGCCATAGAAGTCCATTTCCAACGTACCATCCGGGTAACCGGCGCCGGAATTGACATTGGAATTCCAGTTGCCCAGGTAAAATCCGCTGGCGTGTGCGAAATCCACCCCGCCTTGCAATGCCGGTTTACCGAAAGTCTGGTCGATGCCGCGGAAACGATAGCTGCTGACCAGCGACAGATTGCCGGTCAGCGGACTGGTGACACCGGCGGCGGCCGGTGGTACGGCGTCTGCCACCGGATCGGCGGCCTGAACCCCGGCACCTCCGGTCAGGGCACAGACGGCGATGAAAGCAACGGTTTTTTTCATATGCGAACCCTCTTCAGGTGAAATAAAAATTGCAGAATCACCTGAGCAGATTCCATGCCATAATGTATTTTTTTTATAAAGCAAGCTCTTGCTTCGTCGGCAAGGCATCGGCTGGCGATCCGCGCCCTGCACGGGGGCGGTTTTTGAAGGCCATGCACCACGCCCGTGCGGCGTTCGCCGACCTCCGCAAGCGCCAGCCGATTACCGGATGACGCCCCGTGAGTTCCATGTGGCCTCTCTTCGCCAACCGGAGATTTCGATGCTCGATCCACGTCTACTCGACGATCTGGCCGCCCGTCTCGGCAAGGTCATCGCCGCCAGCCCGATTGGCGATGTCGAAAAAAATGCCCGCGCCCTGCTGGCCACTTTTTTCTCGAAACTCGATCTGGTCAGCCGCGAGGAGTTCGACATCCAGACACAGGTTCTGCAGCGCACCCGCGCCAAGTTGAACGAGCTTGAGGATCGGTTGCAGAAGCTGGAAAACCCACCGCCGCAGTAATCAAGGAATCGGCGTTCGACGCTGAATCGTCGGTCAGCCGCCTAATGCGCCCACTTAGCACTCGCGATCCGCACGGAACCAGCGGATAGGCTGCCAGGATGCCCCTTGCGATAGTTCATAGCCGCGGTCTCGACGGGCTTTGCGCCCCGGAAGTCGCCGTCGAAGTTCATCTGGCCAACGGTTTGCCCAGTGTGACACTGGTCGGTTTGCCGGAAACGGAAGTCAAGGAAGCCCGAGACCGGGTGCGCGCCGCGTTGCAAAATTCCGGTTTCGAATTTCCCAGCAAGCGCATCACCGTCAATCTGGCGCCGGCCGATCTGCCCAAGGAATCCGGCCGTTTCGATCTGCCGATCGCCTTGGGAATCCTGGTTGCCTCCGGGCAACTGCCGGGTCAGGGATTGACCGACCATGAATTTGCCGGCGAGTTGTCGCTTTCCGGTGAAATCCGGCCGATTCGCGGCGCCCTGGCGATGGTTCTCGCCGCCGGCAACCGCGGGCGCAGCTTCGTGTTGCCGATCAGCAGCGCCCGGGAAGCGGTGCTTGCTGGTGAGGGCCGTGTTCTCGCGGCCGGCACGCTGCTCGAAATTTGCGCTCATCTGAGCGGCCAACAGACCTTGAGCGAGTACCAGGCATCGGCCGAGCCGACGGATACGGTGGCCGACTCGCCCGATCTGCTCGACGTTCGTGGACAAGCGCAAGCCAAGCGGGCGCTGGAAATCGCCGCCGCCGGCGCGCATTCGCTGTTGCTGGTCGGTCCGCCGGGAACCGGCAAGTCGATGCTCGCCAGCCGTTTATCCGGTTTGTTGCCGCCGATGACTCGCGAAGCGGCCCTGGAGTCCGCGGCGGTTCTTTCATTGGCTGGTCAATTCCGTCCGGAAGATTTCCGTCATCCGCCATACCGTGCGCCGCATCACACGGCATCGACCGCGGCGCTGGTCGGTGGCGGCAGTGTGCCTCAGCCGGGAGAAATCTCGCTGGCTCACCGGGGCGTACTGTTTCTCGATGAAATTCTCGAATTCGATCGCCGGGTGCTCGAAGCTTTGCGCGAACCGCTCGACAGCGGGCGGATCCATATCTCGCGGGCAGCGCGGCAGGCCGACTTTCCGGCGCAATTCCAATTGGTTGCGGCGATGAATCCCTGTCCCTGCGGTTTCCATGGTGATGCCAACCGCCGCTGCCGCTGTACGCCGGACCAGATCATGCGTTATCGCGGCCGGCTGTCCGGACCGCTGCTCGACCGCATCGATCTGCAGATCGAAGTTCCCGCCGTTCCCGCCGAGGCGCTGCAACAGGCGCCTGACGGCGAAACATCGGCAACCGTTCGCGCCCGGGTGCAACAGGCGCGCGCCCGGCAACTCGCCCGGCAAGGCAAGGCCAATGCGCAACTCGAAACCCGGGAAGTCGATCGACATTGTCTGGCCGAACCCGCTGCCATGACGCTGTTGACCCAGGCGATCCGCCGTTTGCAGCTTTCGGCGCGCGCTTACCATCGCTTACTCAAGATTTCCCGCACCGCAGCCGATTTGGAGGGAGTTGCCACCATCGGCGCCCGACACGTCGCCGAAGCCGTGCAATTACGCCGTTTTACCAAAGAGTGAATCTCGGAGGGTCTCTGATGTACGAACTACCGAAAGTCGATCGAACGAGGCTGATCAACACGCCGCGCGGTTTGGCAATTCTGCTGGCAGCACTGGTCGCCATCGGCCCGTTTTCGGTGGATACGTATCTGCCCTCTTTCGCCGATATCGCCGACTCCTTGCGAGCGAGCCCCTTGCAGGTTCAGCAGACAGTGACCGCTTATTTGCTGACGGCAACGGTGATGACGCTCTTCCACGGGGCGATATCGGACGCCGTCGGCCGGCGTCGCGTGTTATTGACCATGGTGATCCTTTATGCGCTGGCGTCCGCGGGCTGCATGCTGGCGCACAGGGTCGAGATCCTGTGGCTTTTCCGGGCGTTGCAGGGGATGACCGCCGGCGCGGGAATCATCGTCGGCCGCGCCATCGTCCGCGATCTGTATCAGGGCTCGGACGGGCAGCGGATGGTTTCACAGATCATGATGATTTTCGCCATCGCGCCGATCATCGCACCCTTATGCGGCGGCTGGCTGCAGACCTGGTTCGGTTGGCGTTCGGTTTTCGCCTTTCTGTTGCTGTTCAGCGCTCTGCTGGCGGTGATCTGCTGGCTCCGTCTGCCGGAAACCCTGCCGTCGTTCCAGCGCCGGTCGCTGAAACCGCGCGACTTGGCCGAAAGATACCGGCAGGTGTTCTCCTCGCGTCCTTTCCTGTTGATCTGCAGTGCCTTGGCACTCAACTTCGCCGGCTTTTTCCTCTACGTCGTCTCAGCGCCGGTTTTTCTGATGCAGCATCTGCGTTTGCCGTCGACCAGCTTTCTCTGGTTGTTCGGTCCGGCGATGGGCGGCCTGCTGATCGGCTCCTGGCTGGCTGGTCGGCTCGCTGACCAGCCAGCTATCCGGACGATCCGCTTGGGTTATGCGGTGATGGCGCTGGCCGCACTGACCAACATCGTCATCAATTTGCTGATCGAACCCGGGCTGCCGTGGAGTGTTTTGCCATTGAGCGGATTCACCTTTGGCATGGCTTTGCAGATGCCGTGTCTGACGCTGATGGCGCTCGATCTGTTCCCCGAACAGCGCGGTCTGGCGGCGTCTTGCCAGATGTTCATCCAGTCCGCCTGCAATACGCTGGTGGCCGGCATTGTCGCACCGCTGCTCGGCGAATCGACGCTGCGTCTGGCGTTCGGCATGGCCGGATTGATGCTGCTCGGCGCGCTGGCCGCGTTCATCCACTTGACGGGACACCGGTTGCCGCCACCCCGCCCTCAGACGGTCTCCTGACCGAAAGTTTCCCTGGCGAAGGGAATCAGGCATAACGACAGGGTGATGCAGGCGGCCATCAGGCCGAAACCGGCACGGTAAGCCGACAGATCGTAAATGCGAACGGCACCTTCGCTGAGCCCTTGCCAATGACGGTCGAGCAGCCAGCCGACCGCCGGCTGCAGCAGCATGCCGCCGAGCAAAGGCCCCATGTTGCAGATTCCCGACGCTGTTCCCATCAGCCGTGCGGGCACTGATTCCTTGGCGAAAGCGAAGCCGATGATCAGATTGCCCGACATCAGACCGGTGATCAGCAGGACCAGCGTCAGCAACCATACCGGCAACGGCAGATAAATGATCAGCAGCCAGCCGAGCAACGCGGCCAGAGTGGTTGCCACGTACAGCGGCCGGCGGCGGCCCAGACGCTCGGAAAGCGAGCCGAGCAGCGGCCCGCCAATCGCCCAGGCAACCAGCAATAACGAGGTGATCGCCGCCGCATGATGGGTTGCCAGACCGTGCACTTGGCGCAGATAAGGGACGCCCCACAAACCGGCGAAGGTCAACACCGCACCGGCGATGCCGATCGGGGTGATCAGCAAGATCCAGATATTGCGATACGACAGCACTTCGCAAATGTCACGGCCGATCGATGCGGATCGGGCTGTCGTCGCGAGTACCGGGGCATGGCTGCGATAGCCGCGTTCAGCCGGGTCGTCGCGCACGCCGAGCCAGATGGCCAGAGACAATCCGGCGCAGACGATCGACGAGACACCGATCACCGGCCGCCAACCCCAACTTTCGATCGCCAGCCGCAGCGGTACGCCGGCGATGACCCCGCCGACCACGCCACAGAACAGGGCCAGACCCGAAACCAGGGCGAACTGACGCGGCGCGAACCAGCGGGTCGCCAATTTGAGCATCGAGACGAAGGCCACCGCCACCGAAGCGCCGATCAACAGGCGTCCGGCGTTGGCCCACCACAGAGTGGGGGAGAAGGCAAAAAAAGCGCTGCCGATTGCGGCGACCGCCGCACCACTGCTCAACAAGCGGCGCGGCCCCCAGCGATCGGCGAGAATGCCGGTCGGAATCTGCATCGCCACGTAGGAGTAAAAATAGAACGCCGACAGATTGCCCAATTCGGTAGCGCCGATCGAAAACTCGTCCATCAGCCGGTCGGTCATCACCGCCGGCGCCACGCGCTGGAAAAAACCGATCAGGTAGAGCAGCGCGCCGAGTCCCCAGACGGTCCACGCCAGCGTCATCGGCGGATGCGGGCGGGAAGGGATCATGGCCTCGACGTCTGGCTGCGCCGGTCACTGGCTCCGTCAAACAGGGGAGCCAGAGCCCGACAGGCTGGCGAAAAGTGCTCGGTCACGCAAAAAAACAAGAAAAATCAACTGCGATCACTGCACCCTCCTCTTCCGGTTCGTCTATACTCCAATCCTTCGACGGCGATTCTAGCCGCTATCCGGAGTACTCCAAGACCATGCGCGCAAAATTTTTCGCCGGTTGTTGTCTGGGCGGTTTGCTGGGCATCCTGTCCGCCTGCGATGCCGATAGTCTCGGGCGTTTGAAACCGGGGGTCAGTACCTCTGCCGAGGTGATCCAGGTGATGGGGCAACCGAAGCTGGAATGGCGCGAGGCCGACGGCACCCGTTACTGGGAGTATCCGCGAACCCCGGAAGGCATGGTCAACTACCGGCTGGTGATCGGTCCGGACGACCGGCTGCGCGAAGTGCAGCAATTGCTCACCGAAGCCAACTTCGCCAAGGTCAAACCCGGGATGAGCCGCGAAGACATCCAGCTCCTGCTCGGACAGCCAGCGCACCAGCGCTATTTTTCGCTGAAGCACGAAACGGTGTGGGATTGGAAAACCAAGAGAGAGCCGGGCATGGACTGGTACTTCAACGTGCATTTCAATGCCGAGGGGCTGGTCACGCACACCAGTACCAATTTCGAACCGCGCGGCTGATTCGTCCGTCCCGGATTCCGGATTTCCGCCCATCATTGACGTCCTTGCCCCGTCCGTCGACTTGCCATGCATGGACTGCACCTGATCGCCGAACTGTACGCCTGCAGCGGGGATCCGCGGCTTTTCGACGATGCCGTGGCGCTGCGCGAGCTATGCGTCAGCGCTTGCCGCGAACCGGGGCTGACCCCGCTCGGCGAACTGTTCCATCAATTCGGCGACTCACGGCAAGCCGGCGGCGTCACCGGCGCGGTGGTGCTGGCTGAATCGCATCTGGCGGTGCATACCTGGCCGGAAACGAAAGGCGTCACTCTCGACTTGTATGTCTGCAATTTCAGCCAGGACAACCGCGACGCCGCCCGCCAAGTTGCCGCACGGCTGATCGCCGCCTTCGCGCCGGCCCGCCTCATCGAACGCGAAATCGAAAGGGGAACCCCGGCACTGGCCATCACCCCCGCTCCGCTGTGATCGCAGGATAATCGCATGGTGGCCCGTTTGCCTTGAATCTCAGCCACCCGATCCAGTGCATCAGTGATCTCAAGGCTTGGCGTCTCATCGTCTCGACTCTGCCGACACCTTCCACGTTGAACGTCCGGTCTTGTATAAGAGGCAATTGCTTTGGATTGCTCTGAAAGGTGGTGAAGCAATGGTCACGAGCAGGCCAAGATACCAGACGCGAGTAAGCAACGCCGCAGATTGGCCGCTCCGTAGATTTATTCACAGTCTCTGAAGGGAAAACTGGCAAAAATGGCCCCAAGTTATACTGATGCGGTATGCAAACCGTTGCGAGGGCTGATGTGCCGATGCGGGAAAATGATGTGGCCGACGTCTAGAATTGATGATTTTTCTTGATGGTCCTCGTTTCAACGCTTGCTCCATTTTCTGATCGCTCTGATGCCCAAAAAGTCGGGGCCGATCTGCAGGTGGACCCATTGCTTACGACGATGTTCGTCGGTTTGCGCAGATAGTAGTAAGTATCAACGAAGCGGGTCCATCGTTCCTTCAGTCCTCATCGATCCCGAACAGGACTTGTCCTTTCCTCCATTCATCACTCACTGAACTGATACGCTTGGGCAGCAAATTGATCATCCATTACATTGAATGAATCGACATCACTTTTTCGAGTTGGCCACGCCAGTAGCAGCATGAGTCGCGTCTGTCGAGCGTACGATTCATTCGGCCCCGCCGGTCATTTTCGTCTGTCGATTGCCGGGTGGTGGAAGCCTGTCCAAAAAATAAAAATAAACGGAGTTTGTTGCTCATGAAACGCGTATTGATGGTCGCTTTTCATTTCCCACCTTTTGCCGGAAGCAGCGGCATTCAGCGCACCTTGCGCTTCATGCAGCACCTCCCCCGGTTTGGCTGGCAACCGTTGATGCTCAGCGCCGACCCACGGGCGTATGAGCAGTGCAGCGACGATCTGCTCAGCGAAATTCCACCGGAGACCGTCGTCCGCCGGGCTTTCGCGCTGGATGCGGCGCGTCAGTTGGCGATCGGAGGACGCTACATCGGCTGGACGGCCCGACCGGATCGTTGGATGCTCTGGAAATTCGCCGGCGTCCGCGCCGGTTTGCAGATGATCAAATCGTTTTCTCCCGACGCGATCTGGACGACGTATCCGATCGCCACCGCGCATGTCATCGGCGCGGAACTGCATCGCCGGACGGGCGTGCCGTGGCTGGCCGATTTCCGCGATCCGATGGCCCAGGACGATTACCCGAAAGATCC
Source organism: Accumulibacter sp. (assembly GCA_031732795.1). GTDB lineage: Bacteria > Pseudomonadota > Gammaproteobacteria > Burkholderiales > Rhodocyclaceae > Accumulibacter. The sequence goes on from JAVMKC010000033.1 coordinate 18,985, forward strand.
GCTGACCTGGCAGTCGTTCAAACGGATCGAAACCCGGACCGTAAACGAAGCCGACCTGAGCATTTTCACCACGCCGGGCGCGGCGCGGGTCTATCGGCAACGCTACCCGGACGCGAAAGAGCGGATCATCGTGCTGGAAAACGGTTATGACGAGGAAAGTTTCGCCTCATCTTCGGGGGCGTCCACGCCGTCCGCGGAGCCGCTCAATGCGGGCGCGATCACTTTGTTGCACAGCGGCATCGTTTATCCGGAGGAACGTGACCCGAGCGAATTGATCGCTGCCTTGCGGCTGATCAAGGAACGGGCCGACGCCGTTGCCAGGAACTTGAAAATCCGCTTTCGTGCCTCGGGTCATGACTATCTGCTCAAGGAACTGGCGGAAAAACACGGCGTCCAGGAGATGATCGAATGCTGCCCGTCGGTTCCTTACCGTCAGGCGCTGTCGGAAATGCTGCGCGCCGATGGTTTGCTGGTGATGCAGTCGTCGGGGTGCAACGAGCAGATCCCGGCAAAAATCTACGAATATTTGCGCGCCGGTCGACCGATCGTCGCCTTGACCGATCCCGTTGGTGATACCGCCACCACCTTGCAAGCCGCCGGGGTGATCGACATTGCGCCGCTCGATTCCGCCGCCAGGATCGCCGAACTGCTGATCGATTTCGCGAATCGCGCACGACGCGGTGATCGTCGTCTGCCGAATCCGGACGCGGTACGGCGCGCCTCGCGCCTGGGACGGACGCAGGAACTGGTCGAACTGCTCGAGACGGTGGGGCGTTGAATACCGGACGATCGCCGCTTTCTTCTGATCCTTGCACACGGTCCTGACAGATGTCCACCCGGCCTGACTCGCAGAATCCCGCCTTGCCGGCTTTCTGGGACCATCGCTTCCGCAATGGCGTCACCCCATGGGACGCAGGCGGCATACCGGCGGAGTTCGCCGAGTTCATCGCCAGATCATCCGCTGACCATCGCCGCCGGGCATTGGTTCCCGGCTGCGGCAGCGCCTGGGAAGCAGCCTGTCTGGTCCGGCACGGCTGGCAAACGACGGCGCTCGATTTCTCGCCGGCAGCGATCGACAGTGCGCGTCTGGTGCTCGGCGCAGAATGGCCGGGTACGCTGCTGTGCGCCGATTTTTTCACCTTCGATGCCGGACCCGGCTTCGATCTGATCTATGAGCGCGCTTTCTTGTGCGCGCTGCCTCCGCGCTGTCGGGCCGATTTCGCGGTCCGGATGGCGGAGCTGTTGCGCCCCGGCGGACTGCTGGTCGGCTATTTTTTCTGTGGCGACACCGTCAAGGGACCACCGTTCGCCATCCCGATCGAGCAACTCGACGATCTGCTGCGGCCGGCGTTCGCCCGTGAGGCTGATCAAGGGGTCAGCGACTCGCTGCCGGTTTTTGCCGGCGGGGAACGCTGGCAGATCTGGCGGCGGCGCTGACCCGGCGGCGGCCTGCCACGGGCGGATGTCCGCGAATGTGCGATGTGCGTATACTTGCCGCCGGCATTCATCGATCGATCAGGAAAAGCGGAGGCAGCGCGTGGCGGATGAGAGCCCGTTCAAGGGAAAAACCGGTTGGCGGCGGCTGTGGAACGCTTTTCACTACACACGGGCCGGTCTGCATGCGGCGTATCTGGCGGAAGATGCCTTTCGCCAGGAAGTACGGCTGGCGGCGCTGCTGATTCCTCTCGCCTGCTGGCTGGCTCCGCACGGCGTCGCGCTGGCGTTGATGATCGGCAGCATTCTGCTGGTGCTGATCGTCGAGTTGTTCAATTCAGCGATCGAAGCAACGGTCGATCGCATTTCCCTGGAACGGCATCCGCTGGCCAAACGGGCCAAGGATATCGGCAGCGCGGCGGTGTTCATCGCCCTGCTCAACGTCCCGGTCGTCTGGGGCTGCCTTCTGCTGTGGCGCTGAATGATGAAGTCATCATCATCCGCCGTTCATTCGGCGCGCCGCAAGTGCAGCCGCGCCGAGAGCCAGGCGCCGATCCCTCCCAGCAGCCCCCCGATACCGGCAAGAACGGCGACGTCGAGCCCAGACAGGCTGCGTAGAACGAAATCGGTGCCGTAGAGCCGTGCCAGTTCGCCGACCGGCGGGCTGAGCAGGTGAAAGCCGACGGCGACCAGCAGCGCGGCCACCAGTCCGCCGAGAGCGCCCTGCAGGACGCCGAAATGGAGCAGTGGCCGCCGGATCCAGGCGTCGGTGGCGCCGACCAGTTGGGCGACCTCGATTTCGGCAGCCTGGGCGAGAATCTGCAGACGGATGGTGGTGAAAGTGATGGTCACCAGGGCACCGGCGAAAAGTACGGCGAGCAGCCCGACCAGTTGCTTGCCGAGCCGCAGCAGGGCGTCGAAGCGCTGCACCCACGCCGAGTCGAGTTGCACGTGCGCCACTTTCGGCCAGCCGGCGAAAGTGGCGGCGAAACTCTCGAGCACCGCCGGCCGGCTATCGTCGGGAGTAACGACGAAAGCATCGGGCAACGGATTGCCGGGCAGGCTGGCGATGATCTCGGCCATCCCTTCGCTGGCTTGCAGATGATTCAGCGCTTCGGCGCGCGAAACGAAGCGCCAGCGTCCGGCATGCGCCTGGCGCAGACGGGACTCGATATCGGCGATCTCGCGCGGGCCGGCGTCGAGGGCCAGATACAGGCTGATTTCCTGGACGCCGGAAACGTTGCCGGTTGCCTGGCGCAGATTTTCCAAGGCCAGCCAACCGGCACTCGGCAGGGTCAGGGCGATACCGATGACCAGCAGGGACAGCGCGCTGTTCAGCGGTGCGGCGAGCAGCCGGCGACAGGCTTCACGCAAGGCCGCCAGATGATGAGTCAGTGCGGCGGTCACTCGCTTTCGCCCCCGTCGCGCAGTTCGCCATTCTCCAAACGCAAGAGGCGTACCGGCGGTCCGGCCAACGGCGGCACCTCGTGCATGGCGATCAGCACGGTGACGCCGACTTGTTGAAACGCGCGGAAGATCGTCAGAATCTCGCCCGCCGATGCCGAGTCGAGGTTGGCAGTCGGTTCGTCGGCCAGCAGGACCGCCGGCCGGTTAACCACCGCGCGGGCGATCGCCAGACGTTGCTGCTCGCCGCCGGAGAGGGCGATCGGCAGATCCCGGTCGCGACCGCTCAAGCCGACCTTGGCCAGCGCCGCCTGCGCGCGCTGCACGGCTTCCTTGCGCGACAGACCGACGATGGCCAACGGCAGCAGAACGTTGTCCAGCACACTGCGATCAAAGAGCAGTTTGCGGTCCTGAAAAATCAGGCCCAGCTTGCGCCGCAGATAAGGGATCGCCGGACGGCGCAAGCCGGCCAGATTCTGGCCGTTGATCAGGATCGCTCCCGACGTCGGCCGTTCGATCGCGGCCAACAACTTGAACAAGGTCGATTTGCCGGCACCGGAACGGCCGGTCAGAAAAACCATTTCGCCGGCGGTGATGGTGAAGCTGACATCGAGCAAGGCGTCGTGGCCGCCCGGGTAGCGCTTGGTCAGTTCGCTGGCGGCGATCACTCGAACAACGCGTCTACGAATTCGCGGGCACGGAACGGTCGCAGATCGTCGATTCCTTCGCCGACGCCGATGAAGCGGATCGGTTTCGGGCATTGCCGTGCAATCGCCGCCACCACGCCGCCTTTCGCCGAGCCGTCGAGTTTGGTCAGCACCAGACCGGTGACGTTGATCGCCTTGTCGAAAGCCATGACCTGCTGCAGCGCGTTCTGGCCGAAGGTGGCGTCGATCACCAGCAGCGTTTCGTGCGGCGCGCTCGCGTCGGCTTTCTGGATCACCCGGCGCACTTTGGCGATTTCGTCCATCAGATGCAATTGCGTCGGCAGCCGGCCGGCGGTATCGGCGAGAACGATGTCGATGCTGCGGGCCTTGGCCGCGGCGATGGCGTCATAGATCACCGCCGCGGGATCGCCGGATTGCTGGGCGATCACCGTCACGTTGTTGCGTTCTCCCCAGGTCTGCAACTGCTCGCGCGCCGCGGCGCGGAAGGTATCGCCGGCCGCCAGCAGCACCGACAGTCCTTGCGCCTGATAATGCTTGGCCAGTTTGCCGATCGAAGTGGTCTTGCCAGCGCCGTTTACGCCGGCGAGCATGATGATGAACGGCCGGTGCGTACCGACGTCGAGCGGTTCCTCGAGCGGCAGCAGCAAGTCGTGCAGCGTTTCCGACAACGCGTGCTGGATACCCTCCGGCGTATCGATACGATCGCGCTTGGCGCGCATCTTCAGGTGATAGAGCAGGTGCTGCGTGGCGTCGAGGCCGACGTCGCTGGTCAACAGCAGCGTCTCCAGTTCCTCGAGCAGTTCGTCGTCGACCTTGCCGCGAGCGAACAGCGTTTTCAGCTTGCCGCCGAATTGCGCGCGAGTGCGCGCCAAGCCGGCCTTCAGGCGCTGCCGCCAGGACAGTTTGCCGGTACTCGTCTCGGCGACCGGCGCGGTTTCCGCGGGCAGATCGGCGGCAGGATCGGGAGCGACGGTCTCGGCGGTCGACGCCGGATTTTTTTTCAGGAAACCAAACATGATCAGCGGGGTCTCAGAGCCGCTCGGGGCGGTTGGCGATGGTAAGATGCCGGCGCGTCGATCCGACATAGCGAAATTCTATCAGAAGCGATTCCTGCCCATGTGTCACGCGAAATGGATACCTCTTTCTCTGGCCTCTTGTCTGAGTCTGGCCGCCACTGCCGGCTGGGCCGATGAGACCTTTCAAAAACAGTTGGCCAACGGCCTGCGGGTGATCGTCAAGGAAGATCACCGCTCGCCCACCGCCGCGCACATGGTGTGGTACCGGGTGGGCAGCATGGACGAGAGCAACGGCAGCACCGGGGTCGCTCACCTCCTCGAACACATGATGTTCAAGGGGACGCCGAGCACCGGGCCCGGCGAGTTCAGCCGCCGCGTCGCCGCCGCCGGCGGACGCGACAATGCCTTCACCAGCCGCGATTACACCGCCTATTTCCAGCAGATCCCGAAGCAGCAACTGCCGGAAATGATGCAACTGGAAGCCGACCGCATGCGTCACCTGACGCTCGACGGCAAGGAATTCGCCCAGGAAATCCGCGTGGTGATGGAAGAACGCCGGCTGCGCACCGAGGATCAGCCGACCTCGCTGCTGTTCGAACAATTGAACGCCGTCGCGTTTCAGGCGCATCCGTACCGGGTGCCGATCATCGGCTGGATGAACGATCTCGAGAACATGACCGTGGACGACGCGCGCGCCTGGTACGACCGCTGGTATGCGCCGAACAACGCCTACGTGGTGGTGGTCGGCGACGTCGACCATGCGCAGGTCTTCGCCTGGGCGGAAAAATATTACGGCGCGCTGGACGCCCGGTCGCTGCCCGCCAGAAAACCGCAGGACGAACCGTCGCAACAAGGTCTGCGCCGCCTGACGGTCAAGGCGCCGGCCGACCTGCCGGTGGTGATCATGGCCTACAAGGCGCCGGCGATTCGCGATGTCGAACGCGATGTCGATCCCTACGCCCTCGAAATGCTTGCCGCCGTCCTTGCCGGCCACGAGGCGGCGCGGCTCAACCAGCGGCTGGTCCGCGAAGAGCGGCTGGCAGTCGATGCCGCGGCCAGCTACGATTCGACCAGTCGCGGCCCGGCGATGTTCTTCCTCCACGGTTCGCCGAGCGCCGGCAAGACACGCGCCGAGCTCGAAACCGGGCTGCGCGCGCAGATTGCCGAGATCCAGCAGCAAGGCGTCGCCCGTGAGGAACTGGAACGCGCCAAGGCGCAACTGATCGCCGCGCAGATCTACAAACTCGATTCGATCTTCGCCCAGGCGATGGAAATCGGCCAGCTCGAGGCGATCGGCATTCCCCACGCGCAAAACCGGCGGATCATCGAAAAACTGCAGGCGGTCACCGCCGAAGAAGTCCAGGCGGTGGCCCGGAAGTACTTCCGGGACGAGCAGTTGACCATCGCTGAACTCGATCCGCAACCGCTGCCCGCCGGCGGACGCCCGCGTCCCGGCGTGGCCACCCGTCATTGAGCGCTCGATGAATACATTCAACCACCTGTTTGCTGTCGTTCTGCTACTGCTGGCGCCGTTGGCGAACGCCGGCCCGAAAATCGAACACTGGCTGACCTCTTCGGGCAGCCGGGTCTATTTCGTCGAAAATCATGCCTTGCCGATCATCGACGTGCAGGTCGATTTCGCCGCCGGCAGCGCCCACGAAGCGCCCGGCAAAGCCGGCGTCGCCTCGCTGACCCGCAGCCTGCTCGATCTCGGCGCCGCCGAAATGGACGAAACGGCGATTGCCGGCCGGCTGGCGGACATCGGTGCGCGGCTGTCCGGCGGCGTCGATACCGACCGCGCGTCGGTCAGCCTGCGCAGTCTGTCGATGCCCGACAAGCGGGCACCGGCACTGGCGATCCTGCGCGCCGTGCTCGGCGCGCCGCAATTTCCGGCGGCGGTCTTTGACCGTGAAAAAGCGCGCTCGGTTGCGGCGCTCAAGGAAGCGCTGACCCGGCCCGAGACGATCGCCGCCAAAGCCTTCTGGAGCGCGATGTACCCGACGCACCCTTATGGCCGGCAGGCGTCACCCGAAACGATCGCCGCACTGAATCGTGCCGACGTCGTCGATTTCCATGCCGCCAACTACGTCGCACAGCGCTCGACCGTCACCCTGGTCGGCGACCTGAGCCGCGCACAGGCGGAAACGGTTGCCGAGGAACTGACCCGCGATCTGCCGCGCGGCGGCGCCGCTGCCGATATTCCGCTGGCGCCCCTGCCCGCAGGCGGCGAACAGTCCATCGCCCATCCGGCGGTGCAGGCGCATCTGTTGATCGGGCTGCCGGCGCTGAAGCGCGGCGACCCCGATTTCTTCCCTCTGGTCGTCGGCAATTACACCCTGGGCGGCGGCGGCTTTGTTTCGCGACTGATGAAGGAAGTTCGCGACAAACGCGGCCTCGCGTACAGCGTCAGCAGCTATTTCATGCCGCTCGCCTATCTCGGCCCGTTCCAACTCGGGATGCAGACCAAAAAGGCGCAGGCCAAGGAAGCGCTGACGGTCAGCCGGCAGGTATTGGCCGAGTTTCTGGCCAACGGACCGACCGACACCGAGTTGCAGGCGGCCAAACAGAATCTGATCGGCAGTTTTCCGCTGCGTCTGGACAGCAATCGCAAACTGCTCGACAACGTCGCGCTGATCGGCTTTTACCGCTTGCCGCTCGATTATCTCGACACCTATCAGGCGAACATCGAAAAGGTCACCCTGGACGAGATCAAGGCCGCCTTTTCCCGGCGTTTGCCGACCGCCCACCTGGTGACGGTGGTGGTGGCCGGAGAGTAAACGTCTGAACACGGTGCGCATCATCGGCGGCGAATGGCGGCGACGTCTGCTGCGCTTTCCCGACCTCGACGGGCTGCGACCGACCCCCGACCGGGTGCGCGAAACGCTGTTCAACTGGCTGGGTCAGAATCTGCACGGCTGGTCGTGCCTCGACCTGTTCGCCGGCAGCGGCGCACTCGGTTTCGAAGCCGCCTCGCGCGGCGCGGCCCAGGTGCTGCTGGTCGAGCGTTCTCCGAAGGTCGCCGCCGCCTTGGCGGATAACGTCCGTCTGCTGGATGCCGCCGGCCGAATGCGGATTGTCCGCGCGGATGCGGTAAGATTCGTCCGTTCCGCAACCGAGCGTTTTGATCTGTTGTTTCTCGACCCGCCGTTTGCGCAAGGCTGGTTCGATCAGTTGGCCGACAGCGTCGCCAACGTCGTCAAGGACGATGGCCTGATCTACGCCGAGGCGGAACGGGTCCTGGAAGGTTGCGGGAACTGGCGCACCGTGCGTCACGGTCGCGCCGGCCAGGTGTGCTATCACTTGATGCGACGAGACACCGATGCCTCTTGACGGACGAGTAGCCATTTACGCCGGAACCTTCGATCCTCTGACCCTAGGTCACGAAGATTTGGTACGCCGTGCCTGCCAACTCTTTGACCGGGTGATTGTCGCCATTGCCCGCAGCCAGCCGAAACGACCGTTCTTTTCACTCGAGGAGCGCGTAGACTTGGCAAATGAAGTGCTGCGGGTGTACCCGAATGCCGAAGTCTGCGGTTTCGACGGTTTGCTGATGGATTTCCTGCATCAGCGCGGCGCCAAGGTGATCATCCGCGGACTGCGGGCGGTGTCCGACTTCGATTACGAGTTTCAGATGGCGGGAATGAATCGCAATCTGTATCCGGAAGTGGAAACGGTTTTTCTGACGCCGAGTGAGCAATACCTGTTCATTTCGGCGACGATGGTCCGCGAAATCGCCATTCTCGGTGGCGATGTCAGCAAATTTGTCCAGCCAGTGATCAGCCGCCGCTTGGCCGGACGTGTCCGGGAAATTTCAACGAAATAAGGAACAAGCTAGCATGGCCCTGATTATTACCGACGAATGCATCAACTGCGACGTTTGCGAGCCCGAGTGCCCGAACGAGGCGATTTCGCAGGGTGTCGAGATCTACGAGATCGACCCGAACAAATGCACCGAATGCGTCGGCCATTACGATACGCCGCAGTGTGTCGAAGTCTGTCCGGTTGATTGCATTCCCAAAGATCCGGCGCATCCGGAAAACGAAATCCAGTTGTGGGACAAATACGAAAAGTTGACCGGTAACAAACGCTCCTGAACGCTGGAATCGAGGAGTAACGAGGGGGCGGTGGCGCGCAGCACTCCGTGCGCTGCCCCGCTGAACCGGCGACGCGGCTGGGCGACTAAACCTGCCGTCGGATGGGGATTTTCGTGACGTGTCGCCGGCAACCCGGATCAGCGGTGTCGATGACTGGTTGTGCGTCAGCCGCGTGTACCGCGTTCGATGATCACGCCGACACGACGCACATCGCGCATGATGCCCAGTTTGGCAACCGTGACCCGCACCCAGACCGCGCCGAAGTCTTCGATCAGCAGCGTGGCGACATAGTCGGCCAGGCGTTCGAGCAGGTTGAAATGCCGGGTGGCGAGTTCCCGGTGCAGGCGGTCGACCACCGCGGCATAATCGATGGTGTCGCGGATGTTGTCGCTTAGCCCGGCACGGGCGGCACTGTGGCCGATGCGCAAGGACATTTCGATGGTCTGCGGCAGGGCCTGCTCGCGCGGATAAATGCCGACGCGCGTCGAAAGGCGCAGATCGTCGATAAAGATGAGGTCCATGAACGCGTGCCGGCTGGGTGTAAAATCAGGCCATCGAGCGTTCGGGAAAGCGACAAGATTCCGCTACGCCGCGACAAACCATGCATAGTAACCAATATTCCTGCCGAGAGCACTGCCGACCCGCCGCCAACCGTCCATGCCGCCGTTCCTGATTTCATCGCTGGCGGTGATCGCCGCCTATCTGCTCGGTTCGTTCTCTTTCGCGCTGATTGCCAGCCGCCTGTTCGGTCTGGCCGACCCGCGGACCTACGGTTCAAAGAATCCGGGAGCGACCAACGTTCTGCGTAGCGGCCATCGCGGCGCAGCGATCGTCACCTTGCTCGGTGACGTCGGCAAAGGCTGGCTGGCGGTCTTCCTCGCCAACCACTATGTGGCGGACGGGACAGCGAATGTGCAGATCGTCGGTCTGGTCGCCGTAGCGGTCTTTCTTGGCCATTTGTTCCCGGTTTTCCTCGGATTCAAAGGCGGCAAAGGCGTTGCCACGGCCGCCGGCGTACTGCTGGCGATCAATCCCTGGCTGGGACTGGCGACGCTCGCCACCTGGTTGCTGATCGCTTTCACCTTGCGCTATTCGTCGCTGGCCGCGTTGTCCGCCGCCGTCGCCGCGCCGGTCTATGCGCTGTGGTTGTCGCTGGAGCCGGTGCTGATCCTCACCGTCGGCGTCATCGCCGTGGCGCTGATCGGCAAGCACCGAGCCAATCTGCGCCGTTTGATCACCGGTAGCGAACCGAAAATCGGCAAGAAGCCGCCACCGTCACCCGAACCGCCCGCCCAATAAAAGCCAAGGAGCCCGCAATGAACGGTCAGCCGCCGGTCGATTCCCCTCAGTCTCTCCTGCAAACGGTCGAACGTCAGACTGGCGATTCGCCCCGCTACGCGGTGATCTGGTTGCACGGCCTGGGCGCCGACGGCCATGATTTCGAGCCGATCGTCGATGAGTTCGATTTCGATCGCCTGCCGGCGATCCGTTTCATTTTTCCGCACGCGCCGATGCGGGCGGTGACCATCAACGGCGGCTATGTCATGCGCGCCTGGTACGACATCGTCTCGCTGGATTTCACTCCTGGCCGCGAGGAAGAAAACGATGTCCGCCTGTCGACACGCCAGATCGAAGCACTGATCGAACGGGAAAACGCCCGCGGGATCGCCGATTCACACATCCTGCTGGCCGGCTTCTCGCAAGGCGGGGTCATTGCCCTGCACACCGGCCTGCGCCATCCGCGACGGCTGGCCGGCATTCTGGCCTTGTCGTGTTACATGACCTTGAGCGAGACCTTGGCCGACGAAGGCAGCCAGGCCAATCGTGACGTACCGATTTTCATGGCTCACGGTCGGAACGACGCGGTGATTCCCTACGAGTTGGGCAAACGTTCGGCGACGCTGCTGAAAGATCAGGGTTATCCGCTGGCGTGGCACGGCTACGACACCGAACACAGCGTCTGCCTCGAAGAATTGCAGGCCATCGAATCCTGGCTGCAGCAAGTGTTGATCGCCGTCGGCTGAAGCGACGTTACAGATCAACGGCCGCTGGCCAGCATCCAAGCCGCTGCCGTCAGCCGTTGAGGCCCAGCTGACTTCGAGAGGTCGATCCTGGCGGGTATCGATACCCTGCACCACGACGGGAGTTCGGAGCGATCAGCGGCGACCGTTTTATCGACCTAGCCCGTCTCGACAGTAACGACAACGGCTGGGGCGACCAAGAAGACGCCGCCTACAAAAAACTGTCTGTGGACCAAGAGCAGTCCCGGTGCCGACCCGTTGGCTCGTTGACCCGTTTGTGTCAGACGGGCGTTGACGCCTTGAGCATTGCCACGCCGTTTTCGGTGACCTCCAACGATAAGCGACTGCTCGGACAAATCCGGTCTACCGGCATCTATCTGAACGAAAACGTCACCGTGGGAACGATGCAACAGGTCGATCTGTCGATCCGAGATCCGATCGCCATGGCGATCCATATCGGCAACAAATTGATTATCAATGGACATCAGCAATTCGCCCTGTCGTTGCCAACGATACTCGGGGGGAATCGCGGCAGCATTCGCTTCGCTGCAAATTGTTCGGGACTCGGTAGTAAAGAATGCAACCACGCTTGGTTCTCAGCGGGAGCTGGGGAACCAAAAAGTGTCGACTTTTTACAGTCAGCCTGAATTCGCATGTCGCTGCTCAATGCACGATCTTGAGGTTTGCATAAGTTTTGCTCGACCTCGCCGTCGCACGACCGTCTTGCTGTGGACAACGATAACCCATCGGAAAATGCGCCGTCTGCTTGCGTCACACCGACGCGTCCTAGACCTGTCCGAGACCGGCTGGATCAAAAAATATTTCGATGAGACAAGCCGTCCGCTTCTCTCTCGTGATCATGGCTGACTAAACTGGAGTGCACCGTTTCAAATTTCGATTACTGTCCGATCCCTGACCATGCTCAAACGAATCTCTGTCCAGCAACTTCGCCTGGGAATGTTTATCAAGGAACTTTGTGGTCCGTGGCTCGACCACCCCTTCTGGCGCAAGACGTTCCTGCTCGACAACCCCGCCGATCTCCAAGCGTTGCTCGCCAGCAAGATCAAGGAGGTGTGGATCGACTGTGATCAGGGCTTGGATTTGGCGAGTAGCGAAACCGTCGTTTCACTGGCGCACACTGAAGCCGAACTCGACGCCGAAATGGCGGACATGGCCAGCGAACAGACTGCAATCGCTCGGGTGAGCAGCGATGCCGAGTTTTCGCGTGCCGCAAAAATTCTTGGCAAGTCGCGGCAGGCGGTCAATTCGATGTTCGAGGAAGCCCGGATGGGGCGCGCAGTAAATGCTGACGATGCACAAAAATTGGTCGAGGAAATTTCCAATTCGGTAATCCGCAACCCGGGCGCATTGATCAGTCTGGCGCGCCTGAAAACCGCTGACGATTACACTTTCATGCACTCGGTCGCCGTCTGTGCGTTGATGGTCGCCCTGGCCCGGCAACTCGGCCTGAATGAGGCGCAATGCCGCTCGGCGGGAGTCGCTGGATTGCTGCATGATTTGGGCAAGGCGGCCATTCCATTGGAGATTCTCAACAAACCCGGCAAATTGACCGACAGCGAATTCGCCATCATCAAAACGCACCCGCGGGAAGGTCATCAAATGCTTCTCGACGGGAAAGGGGTAGACGAGGTCACACTCGATGTCGTGTTGCATCATCATGAGAAAGTCGATGGCAGTGGTTATCCCGACCGATTGTCCGACGAGCAGATCAGTTTGTTCGCCAAGATGGGCGCTGTCTGCGATGTTTACGACGCGATCACGTCCAACCGTCCTTACAAATTGGGCTGGGACCCGGCTGAATCATTGAGCCGGATGGCTGAATGGAGCAAAGGACATTTCGACAGTCGAGTATTCCAGGCCTTCGTCAAAAGCATCGGTATTTACCCGATCGGTTCGCTGGTGCTGTTGAACTGCGGTTGGTTGGGAGTGGTCGTCGAACAAGGCGAGAAATCGCTGTTACAGCCACAAGTCAAAGTGTTTTTTTCAACGCGCTCGAATCGCCGCATCCTCCCTGAAATCATTCACATCGGGCAGCCCGGCCGCTCGCTGCGCATCGTCTCGCGCGAAGATCCGTCGAAATGGCGCATTCCCGATCTCAATGAGCTTTGGTCGGGGTTACCAGCCCCTGTAAGCTGAAATAGAATTGGACAAATCTTCGACCCGCACAGCACGCCAGCCATGTACATCCCTCCGCATTTTGCCGAACCGAGAGTCGAGGTCTTGCATCAGTTGATAGGCGCCCGTCCGCTTGCCACCTTGGTTACTCTCTCGTCGAATGGACTCGATGCCAACCACATTCCGCTGCACCTGTCTCAAAACCCCGCTCCGTTCGGCACTTTGCGCGGCCACGTCGCCCGCGCCAATCCCGTCTGGCACGGCATCGAGAACGACATTGAAAACGATATCCAGGCCCTGGCCATTTTTCACGGCCCCGAGAGTTACATCACACCCTCCTGGTACCCCAGCAAGGCGGAAACCGGCAAGGTCGTGCCCACATGGAACTATGCAGTTGTCCATGCCTATGGCACACTCCGTTTGGTCGACGATCCGGCTTGGCTACGCGCTCATCTGGATGAACTCACCGCCCACAACGAGACGGGATTTCCCTCGCCCTGGCAGCTTGAAGATGCGCCAGCCGACTTCATCGGGAAAATGATCGGTGCCGTAGTGGGTATCGAAATGGTGATCACCCGGTTGCTCGGGAAGTGGAAAACCAGCCAGAATCAGCCCGACGGCAATCGCGCTGGCGTGGTCCGTGGTCTGCGTGCCAGCGGAACCTCGGCGACCGCTGAAATGGCTACCCTAGTCGAGGCACTAACGCCGCGCGGCGATCAATAGGTGTTCGACAAATCGATTCAGCGAACGGGTCGGGCAGCCAACTCTTCAGGTATCGAGTAAATCGTTATGCCTTCGTCCATCAAGGTCCGCAGATGACGGTAGAAATCCTGGGCCGGAATATACCAGACCTTGGCTGAACCCACTTGACCGAAGTAGTTGCGAAATTCCTGTCACCTGGTGCAAAGCGGCGAACGTTCTCGTCGAGCGAGGCTGGAATTTGAATGAAGCACGTGCGGGCGGGGTTACGAGAAGGGCATCAGGGTCACTGGAACGGAAAGTCGGCGAGACACGGCCTCCGCCGGGCGGAAGGAGTGGAATTGGACGAGCGCGGCGTAACGGATTGTCATTGCAGCAAGCGCAGCAACTGTGTGGCAGCGATCACGGTAATCCCGAACATCAAATGGGACATGACTTTGGTCGGCGTGCGAACCCATACGTTTGTGCCGCCGTGGCTATCTTTCAGCCGGGCATTGCGCGTTCTGCCTGGCTGCGCACCTTGAAACGCTCGGCCTCGTGGGGTGCAAAGGGGATTTTCTTACCACGCCGTGGGTTGTGATCAATCAGCGGCACATGTCCAGAGCCCGTGAAGCCTCACGCAGGATCGGGCTGCAATAGGCGGCATCGGCCCGATCGTAGCAGTCCGTCAGCCGGGCGCTGGTGGCGTGCATCAAGGGCCGCATCACTTGGGAATCATGCACCGAGGCCGAGGTCAGAATGGCCTTGACCGGGATGTCGCCATCGATGGTGTCAATGTGCAGTTTGTAGCCATGCCAGCTGTATTTGAACCCTTGGCTATCGCACTTGGTGCCGGTGTCACACGCGGTTGGCCGTTCGCTGATCATCTGCGCCAGCGTCTGCTTTTGTTGCCGCTCCAGACGGGTCTCGGGCTTGGGTGGGCGAACTTCTCCGCGGCGCGGACGGTCGCGACGCTTGGGCGAGTCCTTGGTTTTTTCTTTGGACTCAGCCGGCTTGGTGGCGGGGGCTTCACGTGCCTCGATGGCGGTGCTATCGCGTGCGACATGGCCAATCAGTTGATCGCCCAACTGGTTACGAATCAGCCTGTCGTGGCAGCGTTCGGCCAACCGGACGTGTGCAAACTCGGCAAACGCACGCGAGAAGCGATGTTTGCCGGGAATGCGATGGTGCGTGGAAAATCCACACCAACGGCGCAAGGGTTGATCCACGCGCAAGCGGTCAATTAACGCGTCGGTGGTCGGCAAATTCAGCGTTGCCTTGGCAACAAAGGCACGCGCCAGCGCGACCCGATCCCGGGCCGGGCGACCGACGCCGGCGTAAGACGGCAAAAATCGCTCGATCTGAACCATCTCCAGGACCGTCGCCACCTGTTTGAGTGCAGGCGTTAACTCCAATACTGTTCAGATTGCCTTTCGAACACACCCCCGCGGCTTCGGCTCGTGCTG
>JAVMKC010000034.1:0-6111 GCA_031732795.1 Accumulibacter sp.
GAGAGCGAATGGTGCGGCGCAGCAATTTGTCCGGGTGAGTTTTGCAAGAGGCTCTCAATCAAAATTTATCATAAATGTATTCCAAAGCCATAGCATTGGTCATTGGCCATGAGTCTGAAATCCAAGTGCTCTGGGGCTTCAATGGAAAAAGATGCTGATCCATGATTGGCGTTCTACAATGCGCTCCTTTTTGATACCAGACGAGGAGATGGCGATGTCGATGTTTCGGACGCTCAATCAACCTGCCGTCTGGGCGATCACCCTGGCGGCGGCAGGAATCCTGATGGTGACCATGGGAGCTCGGCAATCGCTGGGACTGTTTCTGTCGCCATTGAACACCAGCACCGGGCTGGGCGTTGCGGCGATCAGTCTGGCGATGGCCGTCGGGCAGTTCAGTTGGGGCGCCATTCAGCCGGTTGCCGGCGCGGTCGCCGATCGCTATGGCGCCAGCCGTGTGCTTTACGCCGGCTTGCTGCTGCTTGCCGCAGGCAGCGCGTTGACGCCATTGATGAGCAGCACCTGGGGGCTGATCGTTTCGATCGGCCTGCTTTCGGCGATCGGTTCCGGCGCCGGCAGTTTCTCGGTGTTGATCGGTGCCAGCAGCCAGCGCTTGCCGCTCGATGCACGCGCCGCGGCTTCGGGAGTGATCAACGCCGGCGGCTCGTTCGGGCAATTCGTCTTTGCGCCGGTGCTGCAAACGCTGATCGTGCTGATCGGCTGGATGGGTGCGATGTGGGCCTTGGCCGTGGTCAGCCTCGCTGCCCTGCCGCTGGTCCGGATGCTGTCCGGTCCGGCCACGCCCCATTCTCACTCGGCAACGGAAGGTGGTTTGTGGCAGAGCCTGCGTCAGGCTTTGGCCGATCCGAGTTATCAATTGTTGAATATCGGTTTTTTCACCTGCGGCTTCCACATCGCTTTCCTGGTGACTCATCTGCCAGGCGAAGTCAGCCTCTGCGGGCTGCCGACGACGGTGGCCAGCTGGGCGTTGGCGATCATCGGTCTGTCGAACATCGGCGGCAGCCTCTATGCGGGTGCCTGTGTCGCCCGTTATCGCAGCAAATATGTTCTGTTCGCGATGTATGGCTCACGGGCGCTGATGGTCGGCTTGTACCTGCTCGCGCCCAAGACCGCGTTGACCTTCTACATTTTTGCCGCCGGTCTGGGTTTCACCTGGCTGGCGACCGTACCGCCGACCGCCGCGCTGGTCGGCAAGTTGTTCGGCATCCGTTATCTCGGCACCTTGTTCGGGGTAACCTTGCTTTCTCATCAGGTTGGCGGTTTTTTTGGCGCTTATCTCGGCGGTATCGCGCTGACCCGTTTCGGAGACTACTCCTGGATGTGGTATGCCGATATGGCGCTGGCTGGCATGGCGGCGATCACCAATCTGCCCGTCCGTGAAGCGCCGGTCGCGCGCCCGGCGGTGGCCTGAGAGGTTGCGAAGAAGTCGTTACGAGCAGGCCAAGATGCCAGGAACCTGTCGGACTTGAGGCTGATCGACTGCGCCAGTGGGAAAGTGGTCCATTTTTCCCCGATTTCTCGTGGCATAGATCCACTATGCGCCTCGAAATCGGGAAAAACTGTCCTCGCTTTCCCGCTCGGCTCGCAACGATCGCTCAAGTCCGACAGGCTCCAGGCGCGAGCGACCGACGAGACATATCAAATCGATAGGCGAGGATTGAGCGAGTGAGCAACGATGCAGATGGGCCGCGCAGTAGATTTATTCACAACCTCTGAGTTCTTGGGATGGCCATTCTCAATTCATTGGGACAACACGTTAGCGAGCCGCTCGTCAATTGGCGTCCGCCGGCGGCACCGCAACGCGTCGTTCTATCCGGACAGTGGGCGCGTCTGGAACCATTGCAGATCGATCGGCATGCCGCCAGCCTGCATGTCGCGAACCTTCGCGAAACGAGTTCTCGCCACTGGACGTATCTGGCGTATGGGCCATTCGTCGACGAAAGCGATTACCGGCAGTGGTTGTCTGACCAGTGCCTGGGGGACGACCCGTTGTTTTACGCCATCGTGTCGCAGAAGTCTGGAGAGGCTCTGGGCTTGGCGGCCTATCTGCGGATCGCGCCGGCAAGCGGCAGCCTGGAAATCGGTCATCTCCACTTCTCGCCGGCTCTGCAACGCGGCACTGCCGCCAGCGAAGCGATTTATCTGCTGCTGAAGAACGCATTCGCTCTCGGCTACCGGCGGGTCGAATGGAAATGCGATGCACTGAACGCACCGTCGCGCACCGCTGCCGAGCGTTACGGCTGGTCGTTCGAAGGTATTTTCCGGCAGGCAACCGTCGTCAAAGGGCGTAATCGCGATACCGCCTGGTACGCGGTGATCGATCGCGACTGGCCGGCGTTACAGTCGGCTTTCGTCCGTTGGTTGCATCCGAACAACTTCGACAGTGCTGGACGGCAACGGCTGGCCTTGTCGGCTCTGACCCGGCCGTTGCTCGCCGACAGGCGGTGAATGACGAGCAGATGACCACGTGCCCGGCGCCCGGCACTGGTGCGACCGTCTACCGTGGCCGGTTTGCTCCTTCGCCGAGCGGTCCGCTGCACTTCGGTTCGCTGGTTACCGCCGTCGGCAGCTATCTCGACGCGCGGGCAAGCGGTGGGCACTGGTTGCTGCGCATCGAAGACCTCGATCAACCGCGAACGCAGCCGGGAGCAACCGCTGCCATCCTGCGCACTCTGGAGGCATTCGGTTTCGCCTGGGATGAGGAAGTGGTCGTGCAAAGTCATCGGCTGGCCGGCTATCGCCATGCGTTCGAGCTGTTGCAAGCAGCCGGTATGGTCTATCCCTGCGCCTGTTCGCGCAGCGAGATTGCTGCCCTGGCTGCGCTGCCATCGGTCGATGGTGGCCGGATCTATCCGGGGAGTTGTCGATCCGGCCTGCCGAGCGGTCGGTCGGCGCGTGCCTGGCGGCTCTGTGTGCCGAGCAGCGAGATCGTTGTCGACGACCGTCTGCAAGGCCGCCTGCGACAAACGCTGGCCCGCGATGTCGGTGACTTCGCCCTGCTGCGCGCCGATGGCACCTTCGCTTACCAACTGGCGGTGGTCGTCGATGATGCCGCACAGGGAATCAACGCCGTGGTGCGTGGTGCCGATCTGTTCGATTCGACACCACGGCAGATCTGGCTGCAGCGCTGCCTGGGAGTGCCGACGCCGAGCTATGCCCATTTGCCGGTAGTAACCAATGCCGCTGGCGAGAAATTGTCGAAGCAGACCCGGGCGCCGGCAGTCGACGCGGCGGCCGGCAGCACTCTGTTGGCCGCCGCATTGACCTTCCTCGGCCACACCGTTCCTGCCGAAATCGCGGCCGGGCCTGTCGGCGAGTTCTGGTCATGGAGCATCCAGCAGTGGTCGCTGAGCCGGGTGCCGGCAGTCCGGGCGATCGTTCAGGGCTGCCCTTTGCCGCCGTAACCGGCAATGCCGACCAGAACACGCAACAGGTTGTAGCTGGCCCAGCGCAACAGCCGCGACGGCCACGGCAAGCGGCGCCAGGCGTCGGGAAGAAGTTCGTGCGCGCCACCATCCATCGCCTTGAGGATGCTGCGGCGCAGCTCGTCGGCAAAGGTGGTGTCAAGGACGAAAACATTGGCTTCACGCGCCAGCAACAGGCTGAACGGGTCGATGTTCGACGAACCGACGGTCGCCCAGTGCTGGTCGATCACCGCCACCTTGGCGTGCAGAAAGCTGTTGTGATATTCGAAGATGCGGATGCCCTGACGCAACATCTTGGCGTAAAGCGCCTGCGTCGCGTAATGCAGCAGTCGGTATTCGATCCGTCCCTGCAACAGAATGGTGACCTTGACCCCCCGGGCTTGCGCGTCACGCAAGGCACGGCGGAAACGGCGACCGGGAAGAAAATAGGCGTTGGCCAGCAACACGCTTTCCTGTGCGGCGGCGATGGCCTGCAAATAAGCGTTTTCGATGTCGTGCCGGTGACGAATATTGTCGCGGACGACGAAAGCGGCGGTCTGCTCGCCACACGGCTCGGCTTTTGCCGAAGGCGGCCCGATCAACCGGTAACGCCGGTTCAGTGCCACCCAGGAGACGATCTCCCAGACGTGGTGCAAGGCGTGCTGGATCGGCTCCAACAATGGCCCTTCGATCCGTACCGCGTAATCGTAACGCGGTGGAATCTGATGCGGCGTATTGCAATCGTCGATGACATTGATGCCGCCGACAAAAGCAACCCGCCCGTCGATGTGCGACAACTTGCGGTGCAAGCGGCGCAAGCGGTGACGCCGCAACAACAACCGGGCGACTTCAGGACGATAGATCATCACCTGGACGCCGGCGGCAACCAGTCGCGGCTGCAAGGTCACCGCAAACTCGGGGGCGCCAAAACCATCGACCAGCACGCGAACGGTGACCCCCCGTTGCGCGGCACGGATCATCGCTTCGGCGACGGCGAGACCGGTCTGGTCATCCTCGAAAATGTACGTTTCGAGATGAACGACGTGCAGTGCGGTATCGATTGCCGCAATCAACGCCGGGAAGTAATCGGCGCCGCTGTTCAGCAGTGTCAGCCGGTTGCCGGACAGAAATTTAGCGGCGGCCATCCTCAAAACAGCCTGGAAATGGGCGGCATTGCTCGACCGATATCACAGGTACGATGCAGAATCACCTATCGATCGGTGGCCGGACATGGTTTGACAGCCACCTTGAAATGCAAGAAATGCGGGTTGCACGAGAGTTACCCGCGGCAGGCCAATGACTTGGCATCGACCTGCCGATTTTCGTACGCCGTTGTGCGCGATTATTGCTGTTGATTGACGAATACCACCTGGGCCGGCATCGGCGCCGGGAAGCCGGCTTCGCCCAAGGCTTCACGGATGACCCGGTTGGTGTCGAAATAGACCTGCCAATAGTGGTCATTGTGACAATAGGGACGAACGGCGAGCACCGGACCGACCAGATTGAACTCCAGAATTTCGACATCGACCGGCGGATTCTCCAACACATTGGCAATGGTGGCGATTTTCTGCTTGAGCAGAGCCATTGCTGCGGCATGATCGGCGGCGCCTGACAACTGCGCCTTGAGTTCGACGCGGCGGAAGGGATTGGTCGAGAAATTCTGAATGGTATCGGAGAAGATTTTATTGTTGCCGACCAGCGTCAATACATTATCCGGCGTGTTGATTGCCGAGACGAACAGGCCGATTTCCTTGACCGTGCCGGTGACGCCGGCCACCGAAACGAAATCACCGACCTTGATCGGCCGCAGAACGATCAGGAAAACACCGCCGGCGAAATTGGCCAGCAACCCGGACCACGCCATGCCGATCGCCACACCTGCGGCGGCAAACAGCGCGGCAAAGGTCGTCGTCTGAATGCCGAAGTAGCCGAGAATGCCGATGACCAGCAGAATGTTCAAGGTGACGTTGATCACCGTGCCGAGGTAACGCATCACCGTGGCGTCGGTCTTCTGCCGTTCCAAAGCCCGTTGCACGATGTTGCCGACCGCGCCGATCAGCCAACGTCCGATGACCCAGAACGCGATCGCGGCCAGCACTTTGGCGCCCAGTTCGGAGCCGTATTGCACGATTACATCTTGCCAGCGGGTGAGGTCTTGAGCATTCATCACCATCTCCTCGAGATTGAAGTGGAGCCAGTTTCTCACTCTCGACGAAGGTGTGCAAGCCCCTCCAACATTGGCATCGGCGGTGGCGATTGGCCGCTGGAGTCTTGGAAAATCATTGACTAACCGTTCATTCGCCAATATGCGGCCCGGCCAAGATATTCCTTTCGGTTGGATTCCTGTACGTCCTGCAGACAATTTCATGGTTGGCCGAGTCACCGTCGCAATAAGCGATGAAAGGCTGTTTCCTGACCAAAGGACTACTGAATACCGACAGCTCGACAGGAGGGGTTCATTTAAAGCAAACGGTTGACAACAAAGAGTCCAGGCCGGAATCCAGGTTGGGAATAGTCTGGCATCGCCACAGTGCCGTGAAAAACTCGCAGGGCAAGACACGGCTATGGATACGGTACGCAGTCAAAACATGGTCCGTGCCGGATCCTTTACGCGCACCATCTCGAAAATCGTGGGGCAATGCAACCCTTTTTCTGTAAATAATCCGTGGCGATTCCATCGAGATAGGTA
>JAVMKC010000035.1:0-33545 GCA_031732795.1 Accumulibacter sp.
TCATCCCGATGACATCACCTCGGAATATTTACAGAAAGAAAGTTGCACTGCCTCAGCGCCCATCAACCTGAATACATTCAAGCGGCTACCGAAATTGTGGAAAGTCTGTGGCCATTTCTGCAGAAAAATCCCCGTTACACCAAACAGTCGCTGTTCGAACGAATGATGATGCCGGAGCGGATCATCATTTTTCGAGTCAGCTGGCTAGATGATAAAAATGAGGTTCGGGTTAACCGCGGCTACCGTATTCAGCACAGCAATCTGATCGGCCCGTATAAGGGAGGAGTGCGCTTTCATCCAACCGTCAATTTATCGATCATGAAGTTTCTGGCGCTTGAACAGACCTTCAAAAATGCATTGACGACCTTGCCGATGGGAGGTGCCAAGGGCGGTTCCGACTTCGATCCGAAAGGAAAATCTCCCCTGGAGATCATGCGCTTCTGTCAGGCGTTCATGTTGGAATTGTCACGTCATATCGGTTCGGATACGGATGTGCCGGCAGGTGATATCGGTGTCGGTGGCCGGGAAGTCGGTTTCATGGCTGGTGCGATGAAAAAGCTGACCAATCGTACGGACTGTGTTTTCACTGGCAAGGGAATTTCTTTTGGCGGCTCTCTGATTCGCCCGGAAGCCACAGGCTACGGTACGGTCTATTTCGCCGAAGAAATGTTGAAGTTGCGCGGACGGAAGCTCGAAGGCATGCGGGTTAGCGTATCGGGGTCGGGCAATGTCGCGCAGTATGCAATCGAGAAGGCGATGCAGTGCGGGGCGAAAGTGGTGACAGCCTCGGATTCGGACGGCATGATCTACGATGCTGAGGGGTTTACGGCGGAAAAACTCGCGCAATTGATGGTGGTCAAAAACGAGGAATACGGTCGCTTGTCCGAGTACGCACAGCGGGTCGGCGTCGAATACCATCCCGGCAGACGACCCTGGCACATCCCGGTCGACGTGGCGATGCCTTGTGCGACGCAGAACGAACTCGACGATGACGATGCCAAGGCCCTGATCAACAATGGTGTCGTCTGTGTTGCCGAGGGTGCCAATATGCCTTCCACACTTGAAGCGGTGAGACGTTTCGAAAGCGGCGGGGTCTTGTATGCTCCTGGCAAGGCGTCCAATGCCGGCGGTGTAGCGACCTCCGGTCTCGAGATGAGTCAAAACGCGATGCGGCTTTCGTGGAGTCGTGAAGACGTCGATGCCCGTTTGCACGCCATCATGTGCAATATTCATGAAAACTGTGTGGCGCATGGGCGGCGACCCGATGGCACGGTCAGCTATGTCACCGGTGCCAATGTGGCCGGTTTCGTCAAGGTGGCCGATGCGATGCAAGCTCAAGGCATTTTGTAAACAGTCGCTCTTTTGGCTGGCTGATCAGGCCGAAGCCCGATTTCGAGACGGGTTTCGGCTTTTTTATTTTCAAGGTCAACGTTGGGATTTCCATCCGGACGGTCCTGTTTCCAGTCTGTGTGACTGTCGGCAGGGAAGATGAGGGAGAGATACGAACGCAGGAGCTTTTACGTCCGGGTTCTCGAGATGGGCTATGAGAAACCGGAGCAGGCGAACTCGGTGTAAATTGTGAAACACTTTCGTGGAACAATTCACCGTTCCAGAAACTGAAGCAACTCCGGACTGAAGCAACTCCGCTTTCTTGGCGAGAGGATGAGCCGATGTCGGTTTTATTCTCCACGGAGGGTGTTCCGTTCAGCAAGACTACGGCACCGACTCGGTCGGCTCGCCACGTTTCAGACGACCAGATCAACCTGCATCCTGGGTTTACGTGGGTGCGTCAGTAACCGCTGTGCCGCCTGTTTTTTTATTCGCCAAGCGGGACAACAGCCCTCGGGCCGCCTGTTCGCAGAGTTCGAGCACCCGTTCGAAACCGTCTTCTGTGCCGTAATATGGGTCGGGAACGTCTTTGACGTCGAGCGAATCGGCATAGTCGAGGAACAGCGCGAGCTTGCCGTGACTGGTGGCCGGACAATGACGTTTCAGTTCGGCCAAGTTGGCGGCGTCCATGGCCAGAATGTGGTCGAAACGGTCGAAATCGGCGGCGACCACCGGGCGAGCGCGCATTTTCGACAGATCGTAGCCATGGCGGGCGCCGACGCGTTGTGCGCGTTGGTCCGGTGCTGAACCATGGTGCAGGTGACCGTGGGTTCCCGCCGAATCGAAGTCCAAGGTGTTTGCCAGACCCTGTTGCTGTGCCAACCCTCGGCTGATCGCTTCGGCGAGCGGCGAGCGGCAGATGTTGCCCATGCATACGAAAAGAATCCGTTGCGACGGCGGCTGTCCGGCGAGCGATGAATGCGGCCGATTGCCAGAGCGGGTGGCACGGTTACCGGTGAATCGCTGCTTGAGTGCGGCGAGTCGGCTGGCAATTCTTTCGGAAAATTTATTCGTCGGCGACATCGTTCGTTCCCCCGGGGAATAGGGTGTCGACAAAACCGAAACGCGTGAAGTCCTCGATGCGCATCGGATAAAGGATCCCGTCGAGGTGGTCGCACTCATGCTGCACCACACGGGCATGGAAACCGCTGACCGTCCGGTCGATCGGTCGGCCGAAGGCGTCGTGGCCGGTGTAGCGCAGATCGCGCCAGCGCGATACCCAGCCGCGCAGGCCGGGAACCGACAGGCAGCCTTCCCAGCCGCCGATTTTTTCCGAGGACAGCGGTGTCAGTTGTGGATTGATGAGTACCGTCCACGGCACCGATTCCGCGTCTGGATAGCGTGGATTGCGATCGACGCCGAAGATCACTACCCGCAGGTCGACGCCGATCTGCGGTGCGGCCAGACCGGCGCCGTCGAGATGACGCATGGTCTCTTCCATGTCGGCGATCAGCGTGTGCAGTTCCGGGGTGGCGAAGGTGGTGACCGGCCGCGATTTCAGCCACAGCCGCGGGTCGCCCATACGCAGGACCGGCCTAATCATCGCTGACGACCAGTTGTTCGATCAGCCGCCGTACCGATTGCATTGCGGTGGCCAGCACGGCGTCGATGTCGGCGAGGCTGATCGCCCGGCGGCTGTCACCACGTCCGGCGGCGTGGTTGGCGACGACGTTGATCGCCGCGTAGGGTACGCCGAGTTCGCGGGCCAGAGCCGCTTCCGGCATGCCGGTCATGCCGACGACATCGGCGCCGTCACGGTGCAGGCGGTCGATTTCCGCGGCGGTTTCCAGGCGTGGCCCTTGGGTGGCGGCGTAGATTGCGCCGTCAGCGAGCGCCAGGCCGAGTCGAGCCGCGGCTTTGCGCAGTCGCTGGCGCAGGCCGGCGTCGTAAGGTTCGGTGAAATCGATGTGCTGCAGTGTGCCTTCCGGCAACTGGTGGTAGGTTGCCTGGCGGCCCCAGGTGTAGTCGATGATCTGGTGTGGTAATAGCAGATCGCCGGGTTCCAGGCCAGCGCGGATGCCGCCGACCGTTGCCACCGCGACGATGCCGCTGGGTGAGCAGTCGGCCAGCGCGCGGATATTGGCTCGGTAGTTGATCTGGTGCGGCGGGATGCGGTGTCCGTCGCCGTGGCGGGCGAGAAAAACCACTGCACGTTCGCCGAGCCGACCGAAAGTCAACGCACTGGACGGATCGCCGTAAGGCGTCGTCACCTGTCGACGCTGCAACTGGTGCAGGCCGGCCAGTTCGCTGAGTCCGCTGCCGCCGATCACCGCCAGCATCTCAGGACTCCGGCATGGCGTAGATCGCCGGTAGATTGCGCCAAGCTTCGCCGACGTCCATCCCGTAGCCGAAAACGAAGCGATTGGGGACGGTCAGGGCGACGAAATCGGCGGCGATCGGTTTGGCCTGCTCGAGCCGCTTGTCGGCGAGAACGGCGGTCAGGGATTCGCGGGCGCCGAGTTCGCGCAGCCGGTGGTGGATTGCCGCCAATGTCACTCCCTGATCCAGGATGTCGTCGATGACCAGCACCGTGCGTCCGGCGACCGACGTCGCCGGGCTTACCCGCCAGGACAATTCGCCGCCGCGGGTGCCCTGTCCATACCGGCCGACCTGCAGAAAGTCGAAATCGAGCGGGAAACGTAACCGGGTCAGCAGTGCACCGGCGAAAGGCACGCCGCCGTTCATCACACAGAGTAACAGTGGCACGCTGTGGCGCAGCCGGCGGTCGATTTCAGCGGCTACCCGGTCGATGGCCGCGATCACCGCTGCTGCGGAGTGGATCTCTTCCGCCCGGGCGAGAAGGTCGTCGGCGTGTTGCGGGTCAATCATCGGAGGGCTCTGTCGGTATCGCGGCCAGCAGGGCCTGCAGTTGCGATTCGTCGATGATCGTCACACCCAGGCTGCGCGCTTTGTCGAGTTTGCTGCCGGCTTCGTCGCCGGCGACCACGAAATTCGTTTTCTTCGATACCGAACCGCTGACCTTGCCGCCGGCAGACTGGATCAGCTGACTGGCCGAGTCGCGACTCAAGGTCGGCAGCGTCCCGGTAAGGACGAAAATCTTGCCGGCCAGCGGGCCGGCGACCGGTGTTGCCGCCGCCTCGCTTTCCGGCCAGTGGACGCCGGCGGCGCGTAATTGGGCGATCGCTTCCTGGTTGTGCGGTTCGGCGCAGAATTGGCGGATGCTGTCGGCGACTACCGGCCCGACGTCGGGAACCTGTTGCAATTGCTCGACGTCGGCAGCCAGCAGGCGGTCAAGGCTGCCGAAATGACGCGCCAGGTCGCGGGCGGTCGATTCGCCGACATTGCGGATACCGAGGGCGTAAATAAAGCGTTCCAGGGTGGTCTGCTTGCTCTTTTCGATGGCGGCCAGCAGATTGTTCGCCGATTTCTCGGCCAGCCGGTCGAGGGCGACCAGCGACAGCAGGCCGAGGCGGTAGAGATCGGCTGGCGTGCGTACGATGTGCTGATCGACGAGCTGGTCGACCAGCTTGTCGCCGAGCCCTTCGATATCCATCGCCCGACGTGAAGCGAAATGCAATACCGCCTGCTTGCATTGCGCCGGACAATACAGTCCGCCGCTGCAGCGGCTGACCGCCTCGTCGGCGTCGCGAATCGCCGCCGAGGCGCAAACCGGACAGGTGGTCGGCATCACGAACGGGCTGGCCGTCGCCGGTCGCTGGTCGATCAGCGCACGGGCGACTTCCGGGATCACGTCGCCGGCTCGGCGGACGACGACGGTGTCACCGACACGCAGGTCCTTGCGGCGGATTTCATCCTCGTTGTGCAAGGTGGCGTTGGTCACCGTCACCCCGCCGACGAAGACCGGCGCCAGCCTGGCTACCGGCGTCAGCGCGCCGGTGCGGCCGACCTGGATGGTGATGTCGAGCAACTGCGTCACGGCCTCTTCGGCAGGGAATTTGTGGGCGACGGCGAAGCGCGGTGCCCGCGATGCGAAGCCCAGCCGTTGCTGCGCCTCCCGCTCATCGACTTTGTAGACCACGCCGTCGATGTCGTAGGGCAGATCGGTGCGTCGGTGGCCGAGGTCGGCGTAGTAGGCGAGCAGCCCCGCCAGACCGTGTACCCGGCGACGTTCGCCGGTAACCGGCAGGCCCCAGGCCGCCAGACGGTCGAGCAGCGCCGAATGCGTAGCCGGCAATTCGCCTCCGTCGACGAAACCGACGCCATAGGCGAAAAAGCGCAAGGGCCGGCCAGCGGTGATCCGTGGGTCGAGTTGGCGCAGGCTGCCGGCGGCGGCGTTGCGCGGATTGACGAATTCCTTGTCGCCGGCGGCGCGTTGGCGTTGGTTCAGGCGTTCGAAATCCTGGCGCAGCATCAACACTTCGCCGCGCACTTCGAGCTGTTCCGGCCAGGCCGGATCAGCGGGCAGCAAATGCAGGGGAATGCTGCGCAAGGTGCGCAGATTGGCGGTGATGTCTTCGCCGCTAAAGCCGTCACCACGCGTCGCGCCCTGCACGAAGACGCCGTTCCGGTAAGTCAGGCCGACGGCCAGGCCGTCGAATTTCGGCTCGGCCGAGTAGTCGACCTCACCCTGACCGGCGAACTCCAGCCCTTCGCGAACCCGGCGGTCGAAGGCGGCGACTTCGTCCTCGGTGAAGGCGTTGTTCAGCGACAGCATCGGTGCGGCATGGCTGACCGGAACGAATTCGGCCAGCGGCGTCGCGCCGACCCGTTGCGTTGGCGAATCGCTGCGCAACCATTGCGGATGGTCGGCTTCCAGGGCCTGCAACTCGCGGAACAAGCGGTCGTAGTCGGCGTCGTCGATCGTCGGTGCGTCGAGCACGTAATAGCGGTGGTTGTGGCGATCGATTTCGGCGCGCAGGAAGGCGATGCGCTCTTGGACGTCCATGTTCGGCAATGCTCAGAAGTTGTGAATAAATCTACTGCGTGGCCCATCTGCGGCGTTGCTCACTCGTTCACTCCTCGCCTATCCACTGGATAGGTCTCGTCGTTCGCTCGCTCGCGCTTGTCATCCTGGCCTGCTCGTGACGGTTTTTTGCACAACTTCTCAGGCGAACAGACGCTGAGCCAGTTTCCCGCCAGCCGGCATCTGCCGCGCCGCCATCGACCCTTGATATTGGGCCACCTGTTTGCGGATCGGTTCGATGGCGTTATCGACCAAGGGCCGACGGTTGTCATCGACCACCACCCCGCGCAGCGATTCAGCGAAACGCCGCGCCGTGTCCACCATCTGGCTCAATACCCGGTCACCGCTGGCGACCCGCGGCACATCGAGCAGGAAAGTCACGCCGTGGGTGGTCAAGGAACGTATCGTTTCACTGGCAAAGCCTTCGCTTTGTTGGTTGATCAGCACGAACAGGACGTTGCCGGCATCGTCGATACGCGCGAAACGGCCTTCACCGTCGAGCGTCATACCGGCCGATTCGGCCAATGCCCGCAGCTTGGTTCCCGGAAAAATCATTCCCTGGCTGATGACGTTGACGCCGATCTGGATGTCGACGTTGGCGCAGAATTCGTCGAGTTGAGCGGCCTGATTCAAGGTCAGCTCGCGCGACGGCAGTTCGGCGACGCCGATCAGTTCGTTGGCCAAATCCTGCATCGCCACGTCGAAAACCGACAGGTCGGCGTCGCTCAGCGGGCCTTTGCGATCGACCAGTTGCACGCCGACGCGCAGATGCCGGTACAGGCTATCGCCATCTTCGTCGACGGTTTCCCACGTCTGCTCGCCCTCGTTGTAACCGAGCCAGTGGATCGGCTTGGCGATCCGCGCCAGCGCCAGCCGCTGGTTCTGGCGGATGCGGTACGCGCTGACCGGGGCGGAGAGCTCGATGACGGCGATATGGTCGATGGCCGGGGACAACAGCGGCAGCGGCGCCAGAATCTCCTGGCGCGCGCGCTCATCGGTTGCCGTTTCCAGCTCGCTGGCCGCGGCTGCGTCGGAGGCGGCCGGTCGGGTGTCGTTCGCGTGGATCGATTCGGTCGTGGTTTCGGCCGCTCGCAGCAGCGGCTCGACGCGATCGTCGGCTGTCCGGGACGTTTCATTCTGGCGGAGCGTTTCCTCGCTCGTTGCCGCTGGCGCCGGCGTGTCGAGCAGGATGTCCGGTTGCGGCGAGTTCAACAGCTTCTCGGCCAGTTTGCGGTGTTTCATCTCTTGCCATTTGTTGTACGCCAGGACGGCGACCACCGCCGCGCCGCCCAGGCCGATCATCCCCATTTGTAAATCGGTCATTTCCATTCCTAAACGAGTTGCTCGCGCATGCGTAGCGCTTCTTCCATATCGACTTCGACGATACGCGATACGCCGGATTCCTGCATGGTGACTCCGACCAGTTGTTGCGCCATCTCCATGGTGATCTTATTGTGACTGATGAACAAAAACTGTGTATGGGTCGACATTTTGCGCACCATGTTACAGAAACGTTCGGTATTGGTGTCGTCCAACGGCGCATCCACCTCGTCGAGCAGGCAGAACGGCGCCGGATTGAGCTGAAACATCGAGAATACCAGCGCAATCGCCGTCAGGGCCTTTTCGCCACCGGAAAGTAGCTGAATCGAGGAATTTTTTTTCCCCGGCGGCTGCGCCATCACTTGCAGGCCGGCGTCGAGGATTTCGTCGCCGGTGATGATCAGCCGGGCTTCGCCGCCACCGAAAAGTGCTGGAAACAGTTCGCCGAAATTGCGGTTCACCGCATCGTAAGTGCTTTGCAGCAGTTCGCGTGTTTCCCGGTCGATGCGGCGGATGGCGTTCTCCAGCGTTTCCATGGCCTGCGTCAGATCCGCCGACTGGGCGTCGAGATAGGTTTTTCGCTCGCGTGCCGCGTCGAGTTCGCCGAGCGCGGCCAGATTTACCTCGCCGAGCGCGTCGATCGCCCGCTGCAAGCCGTTGATCGCCGATTGCAGCGTCGAGGCGCGTGCGCCGGCCAGGAGACCGATCAGCGCCGCCTCATCGGCCTGCGCTTCGCTGAGCTGGGCAGCGAATTGCGCGAAGCTCAAGGCGGCGGCCTGTTCCTTGAGTTTCAATTCGCCGATCGAATCGCGCAGCGGAGCCAGGGTCTGCTCGATGCGCAGGCGCTGTTCATCGAAGCCGCGTAGGTTCTGTGTCGCCGTTTCGAGCGTGTCGCGGGACTGTGCCAGCGCTTGTTCGCCGGCGAGCCGCCGGTCGACGGCGGCGTGCAGTTGTGGTTCGAGGTCGTCGGCATCCAATGCGGCGATGCTTTCCTGGCAGCGCTCGCGTTCGACGGTGAGCTGTTGCAATTGCTGGGTGGCCAGTTCGCGGTTCGCGGAAAGTTCCTGCAATTTGCCCTGGCATTCGCGTTGCGAAAACTCCGCTTCGCGGCATTCCCGCTCGGCGCGGCTGACCTGTTCGCGCTCGTCACGCAACGCCCGTTCGCAGAACTCGCTGCGTTGTCGTGCGCTGTCGTGCTCCTTCTGCAAGGCGCCGATGTCGTTGCGTAGGCCGTCGATCGCTTCCTCGGCAAGCAGCAGGCGTTCGCTTTCGCCTTCCTCTTCGGCGAGCAGTTCGTCGAGGGCGGCGGCAATCTGCTGTTGCCGCTCACGAAAACGCTCACCGGCTTGTGCCAACTGCAGGGTTTCGACTTGCAGTGCGTGAGCCTGGCTTTGCAGAACAGTCGATTGCTGCCGTGCATCGTGCAAGGCGCGCTGCGTTTCGGCGAGTTGCCTTTCGACCTCGGCGTGGCGGTCCTGCGCTTGCGCCAGGATCTGGTCCCGTTCGTCGATCCGCGCTACCAGGGTGTCGATTTCACGTTGCCGTTCAAGCAGTCCATGCGCGCCGGAATCGGCAGCGAACAGCGTCACGCAGTGCCGGCTGACCAGATCGCCGGCGGGTGTGACCCAGCAGTCGCTGTCGCCGAGCTCGCCGCGGCGCGACAACGCCGTGGCCAGATCGGGCGCCGTACGCACTCCTGCCAGCCACTCGGCGAGGATCGTCCGCCACGCCGGTTGGGTGCAGCGGACCCGCGCCAGCAGTGAGTCGTGGACAGAGCTTTCGTGGGCGTCGGTTGTTGCCGGCGATGATCCCGGCAATCGCAACGTCAAGCGGACTCCAGGCCGATCCTCGGCCCAGGCGGCATCCGCCGCGGCCGCCGGGCGTGCCGTCAACCGCTCGCGCAACACGGCTTCGAGCGCTTCCTGCCAGCCGGGATCGATATCCAGCGTCTGCCACAACGGTTCGCCGTCCGCCAGACCGTGACGACGCAGCCAGTCGGCGAGTTGGCCGCTGTTGGCCAGCTTTTGTTGCAGTTGCTGCAGGGCGACCCGGCGGGCGTCGATCTCGGCGCGTTCCTTTTGTGCCTGTTGCAGCTCGCGCTGCCCGGCGCGCTGCGATTGTTCGAGCATCGGCAAGGCTTGTTGCCGGTCCTGTTGTCGGGCGCTGACGTCGTCGATCCGCTCCCGTAATTCGGCGAGCTGGTGCTGCTTGACGAGCAGTCTCTCCTCGTCGGGTGAGGCCAGGGATTCGGCGTCGCGGGCCAGACGCTCACGGCGACTGGCCACCGTCTGCAGCGCGCGTTGCGCATGAGCGCGATTGGCCTGCTCGACGTGCAAGCGTCGTTCGGTTTCGGCGATCGCCTGTCGTTGCCGGCCGAGAGCTTCCTGGGCCTCGGCGTAAGCGTCCTCGGCCACGGGCAGCCGCGCCTGGCAGTCTTCCAGCCGCGCTTGGCTCTGCTCGAGACGATGGTCGCTCAATGTACGCAGCTCCTGCCAGCGCTGTTCATCGTCGGCGTGTTTTTGCAGTTGTTCATTCCAGCGCTGGTGTTCGGCACTCAATTGCGTCGCCCGGGTCTGGAATTCACGCAATGAATCGCGACGATGGCGGATTTCGGCCTCCAGACGGGCGACCTCGGCGTTGGCGGCGTACAACCGGCCTTGCATGGCATGGACGTCGTCGCTGGCGCTGAAGTGGCTCTCACGCGCTTCTTCCAAGCGGGCCTCGAGTTCGCGCAGGCTGGCGTGGCGGGCTTCCAGTTCGTTACTCGCCTGGGTGATTTCGCCGGCCAGCCGTTCGCGCTCGGTTTGCGCGTCCTGGCGGCGTAACAACCACAGCAAATGTTGCTTGCCGGTCAGTTCGTTCTGCAGTTCGCGGTATTGACGGGCGACGCCGGCCTGGCTTTCGAGGCGTTCCATCTGCGCCGCCAGCTCGAGACGGATGTCTTCGACCCGGGTCAGATTCTCGCGGGTGTCGGCGAGCCGACGTTCGGTTTCCTTGCGCCGTTCCTTATAGCGGGTTACCCCGGCGGCTTCCTCGAGAAAAACGCGCAGTTCGTCCGGGCGGGCTTCAATCAACCGCGAAATGGTCCCCTGGCCGATGATCGCGTAAGCGCGCGGCCCGAGACCGGTGCCGAGAAAAAGATCGGTGACGTCGCGGCGGCGGACGTGCAGATTGTTGATGTAATACTCGGATTGGCCGTTGCGTGTCAGCAGCCGCTTGACCGACAGCTCGGCGTATTGCGACCATTGACCACTCAAACGGCCGAGCGAGTTGTCGAAGACCAGCTCGACGGCGGCGCGCGAAACCGGTTTGCGTGATCCGGAACCGTTGAAAATCACGTCCTGCATCGATTCGCCGCGCAATTCGGACGCCTTCGACTCGCCGAGCACCCAACGCACCGAATCCATCACATTCGATTTGCCGCAGCCGTTCGGTCCGACCACGCCGACCAGTTGGCCGGGCAGGGCGATGGTCGTCGGATCGACGAACGATTTGAAACCGGCGAGCTTGAGTTTGGTCAGACGCATGAACCGAAACGCGGTCTCGGCAGCCGCGTTGAAAAATAAGCGGAAAATCGGGGTCGAACGGGGGGTGGGCGAGTGGCCGGACGCGACCCCGTCGGCGGGCGCCTATAATACCCTATCCCTTGCCCTTACCATTCGCCGATCATTCATCGATCAATTTCAAAAACTTCCCCTTTGGTGCCGCTTCTTGTACCGGGTTCAACCATCAATTTTCAGCCGATGTCCACTTCACCCAGCCAATCGCTCGAAACATTCGTCAATCCGGCGCCGCAGCGGGATTTTCACATTCATATGGAAATCCCCGAATTCACCTGTTTATGTCCGAAAACCGGTCAGCCGGATTTCGCCACTTTGCTGCTGGACTACATTCCGGAAAAATATTGTGTCGAATTGAAGAGCCTCAAGCTGTACATCTGGTCGTTCCGCAACGTCGGCTGCTTTCACGAGGCGGTGACCAACCGCATCCTCGACGATCTGGTGGCGGCCACCGCGCCGCGGTACATGAAACTGACCGCCAAGTTCTACGTTCGCGGCGGCATTTTCACCACCGTCGTCGCCGAGCACCGCCGCTCCGACTGGACGCCGACGCCGCGGGTCGATCTGTCGGTCATCGACAGCCAGTCGTGTACACGTGGCTGAACGGAATCGAGCGCGTTGACGTCGGCAACGCATGATTCTTGCGAAGACGGACCAGATTCAACGCCTGGTGTTCAAGGCTTGGGTCGCACGTCGACGATATTTTGCGGTAGGCTCCGCACTTTGCTTGGCAGTTGGTTTGCCGCTTTGCCGTTACGGTTTTCGTCATGAAAAAATCCACGATTCTGTTGCTGATCGCACTGTTGGCGGCTGTTGCCGGCGGGGGGTACTGGTATCGCAGCGCTTCTTCGGCGCCGGCGGCGGCCAGCAAAGTCATGCCACCGGTGCCGGTAACGGTGGCGCGGGCCGGTGTTGCCGACGTGCCGCTGCTGCTCGATGTCGTCGGGCGTGCGGAAGCCTACGAGAGCGTGACTCTCAAGGCGCGGGTCGATGGACAGGTGGCGGCGGTAGCCTACGTCGAAGGCCAGCACGTCCAGCCCGGCCAAGTGCTGGTCAAGCTCGATCCAGGTGATTTCGACGCCCGGCTCAAGCAGGCGCAAGCCGCGTTGCGCCGCGATGAAGTCCAATTGAGCAAGGCGCGGGCCGATGTGCAGCGTTATCTGGCGCTCAAGGAGCGCGGCTTCATTTCCGAGGAAAAGGTCAATGATCTGCGTACCGTCGAGGCGGCGGCGGCGGCGAC
The DNA here is from genome assembly GCA_031732795.1 of Accumulibacter sp. GTDB lineage: Bacteria > Pseudomonadota > Gammaproteobacteria > Burkholderiales > Rhodocyclaceae > Accumulibacter. The sequence continues at coordinate 12,395 of JAVMKC010000035.1, forward strand.
ACTCAAGGCGGATCAGGCGGCGATCGATCTGGCTCGCCGACAGTTGGATTACGCGACGATCCGCGCGCCGTTTGCCGGTGTAGTCGGAGCGCGGCTGGTGTTCCCCGGCTCGGCGGTCAAGGTCAATGATACGGCGCTGGCGGTGGTCAACCGTGTGCAGCCGCTGTATGTCACCTTCTCGGTTCCCGAACGGCACTTGCCGGGGTTGCGCCGTGCCAAGGCCGGCGGCGAACTTGTGGCGCTGGTGAGCCTGCCGTCCGACAAGACGCAGCGTTTTTCCGGCAAAGTGAAATTCATCGACAACGCCGTCGACGCGGCTACCGGAACGATCCAGTTGAAAGCACTGCTCGACAATGCGCAGGAAAAATTGACTCCCGGGCAGTTCGTCGATGTCAGCGTGGTGCTCGAATCGCTGAAAGGCGTGGTCGTCGTTCCGGATGAAGCGGTGCAGCAAGGGCAGGACGGCAATTTCCTGTTCGTCGTCCTGCCGAACAACACCGTCGAACCGCGCAAGATCGAGGTGCAGACCAGTCATCGCGGACTGACGGTGATCGCCAAGGGAGTCGCAACCGGCGAAACGGTGGTCACCGACGGGCAATTGCGCTTGACCAAAGGCGCCACGGTGCAGGTCAAATCACCGTCGGCGGACGCGTCTCCGTCTCCGGCCCCGGCTCCGTCTCCAGCCGCTGGTGCGCCGGCTGCCGCGGTGACTCCAGCGACTCCGGCGCCGGCAGCCTCCCCGGTAACGCCGACTCCGCCGCCGGCCGGTCGCGCTGAACGTTGAGGACAGACGCGTGAATCTGCCCGAACTGTGCATCCGCCGTCCGGTGATGACCACGCTGCTGATGGCGGCGTTCCTGATCTTCGGCCTGATCGGTTATCGCGCGCTGCCGGTCTCCGAATTGCCGAGCGTCGATTTTCCGACCATTTCGGTGACTGCCAACCTGCCGGGCGCGTCGCCGGAAACGATGGCCGCGTCGGTGGCGACGCCGTTGGAAGGCCAGTTCTCGACGATTGCCGGCCTCGATTCGATGACCTCGACCAGCGCGCAGGGATCGACCTCGATCACCCTGCAGTTTTCGCTCGACCGCAACATCGACGCCGCGGCTCAGGACGTGCAATCGGCGATTTCGGCGGCGCTGCGCCGGCTGCCGCCGAACATGCCGACTCCGCCGTCATTCCGCAAGGTCAATCCGGCCGATTCGCCGATTTTCTACATCGCCATGCTGTCGCCGACGCTGCCGCTGTCGCTGGTCAATGAATATGCGGAAACGCAACTGGCGCAGCGCTTGTCGACGATTCCCGGCGTTGCGCAGGTGCAGATTTTCGGTTCGCAGAAGTACGCCGTGCGTATCCAGGCCAATCCCGACCAGCTCGCCAGCCGTGGCATCGGCCTCGACGAACTGCAGCAGTCGCTGGCGCAGAACAACGTCAATCAGCCGGTCGGCCAGCTCGACGGCCGGCGGCAGACCTTCGCCATCAAGGCCGACGGCCAGTTGTCCACGGCCGCGGAATTCCGGCCGCTGATCGTCACCTGGCGCAACGGCGCGCCGGTACGGCTCGAAGACGTCGCCAGTGCGGTGGACAGCGTCGAAAACATCCGTCTGGCCAGTTGGAACGTCGACAAGCGGGCGATCGTTCTGGCCATTCAGCGCCAGCCCGGTGCCAACACCATCGAAACCGTCGATTCGATCAAACGCATCCTGCCGGCGTTCCAGGCCAAGCTGCCGGCGGCGATCACCCTCAACGTGCTCTTCGACCGCAGTCTCTCGATCCGTGACTCGATTCACGACGTGCAATTCACGCTGATCCTTTCCGGCATCCTGGTTCTGCTGGTGATTCTGCTGTTTTTGCGCAATCTGTCGGCGACGGTCATTCCCAGTCTGGCGCTGCCGATCTCGGTGATCGGCACCTTCGCGGTGATGTCGTTGCTCGGTTACAGCCTGAACAATCTGTCGCTGCTGGCGTTGACTCTGTCGGTCGGTTTCGTCGTCGATGACGCGATCGTGATGCTCGAAAACATCGTCCGCCACGTCGAAGCCGGTGAAGACGCCGTGCCCGCGGCGATCATCGGCTCGCGTGAAATCGGTTTCACGATCATTTCGATGACGCTGTCGCTGATGGCGGTGTTCATCCCGGTGCTGTTCATGAGCGGCATCGTCGGGCGGCTGCTGCACGAATTCGCGGTGACCATCTGCGTGGCGATTCTGGTTTCGGGCTTCGTCTCGCTGACGCTGACGCCGATGCTCTGCAGCCGCTATCTGAAACACGCCGCCCCGGAAGAGCACGGCCGCGTCTTCCAGCTTTTCGAACGCTTCTTCACCGCGCTGCTCGCCGGTTACGAACGCACGCTGCGTCTGGCGATGGACCACCCGCGGACCTTGCTGGCCAGCTTTTTCGCCACGCTGGCGCTGACCGTGCTGCTGTTCGGCAACGTTCCCAAGGACTTCCTCCCCGCCGGCGATTCGGGGCAGATCATCTGTTTCACCGAAGGCGCGCAGGACGTCTCTTTCGCCTCGATGGTCCAGCATCAGCGGGCGCTGGCCGAAATCGTCGGCAAAGACCCGGATGTCGCGTCGTTCATGTCGGCGGTTGGCGCCGGCGGCATCCGGCCGACCGCCAATACCGGCACGATCTTCATGATCCTCAAACCGCGCGATCAGCGGCGATCGTCCCCCGACCAGATCATCCAGCGTTTGCGCCCGCAACTCGCCGCCGTTCCCGGCATCAAGGCCTATATGCAGAATCCGCCGGTGATCCGCATCGGCGGCCAGATCACCGCTGCGCAATATCAATACACGCTGCAGGACACCGATCTCGACGAACTCTATCGATGGACTGGCGAACTCACCGGCCGCATCCGCCAGTTGCCCGGATTCGTCGATGTCGCCAACAACCTCAACAACCTCAGTCCGGTCGTCGCCCTGGATATCGACCGCGACCGCCTGGCGGCGCTCGGGCTGACTTACGGTCAGGTCGAGGACGCTTTGCAGAGCGCTTTCAGCGCCCGGCAGGTGTCGACGATCTACGGCTCGACCAACCAGTATCAGGTGATCCTCGAAGTGGCGGATCAATACCAGGCCGACCCGGCGGCGCTGGCCAAGCTTTACGTGCGCAGCAGCAGCGGCAAACTGGTGCCGCTGGATACGGTGGCGCGGGTCAATCGCAAGACGCAGGCGCTGACCGTCAACCACCAGGGCCAACTGCCCGCGGTGACCATTTCCTTCAATCTGCTGCCCGGCGTCTCGCTCGGCGAGGCGGTGGATCGGATCAAGGCGCTCGAACAGGAACTGCGGATTCCGGTGTCGCTCAACACCAGTCTGCAAGGCACCGCACAAGCCTTCCAGGCCTCGCTGCAGGGACTCGGCGTGCTGTTGCTGGTGGCGATCCTGGTGGTGTATCTGGTGCTTGGCGTGCTCTATGAAAGCTTCATCCACCCGCTGACCATTCTTTCCGGGTTGCCGTCCGCCGGACTGGGAGCCTTGCTGACCCTGTTCCTGTTCGGCGTCGATCTCAGCTTGTATGCCTTCGTCGGCGTGATCATGCTGATCGGCATCGTCAAGAAAAACGCGATCATGATGATCGACTTCGCGCTGGAACGGCAGCGCGGTGACGGTATGCCGGCGGCGCAGGCGATCTTTCAAGCCAGCCTGATCCGTTTCCGGCCGATCATGATGACCACCATGGCCGCGCTGGTCGGCACGCTGCCGATCGCCCTAGGCATCGGCGCTGGTGCCGAAGTCCGCCAGCCGCTCGGTCTGGCGGTGGTCGGCGGCCTGCTGCTTTCGCAATTTCTGACGCTGTACCTGACGCCGGTGGTCTATCTGTACATGGATCGCTATACCCGGGACGGCCAGCGCACTGGCCAGCGTCCGGGGGCGATGGAGCAGCCGGTCGTTTGAGTCGATAAGTCGTTCATCCCGGCTCTTCGCGGCGGCAAGTGGCACTCTGGCGCGCGTGCACCAACCAATCGCCGGAAATGCTGCCGTTTCCGTTTCGGGGTTTGCGTAGCGATGGCGACCCAAACCGGCGCTCAGCCGTTGCCTGCCGCCCGTCCCCCGCTACGCCAGGCCGACGACAGCCCGGCGATGCCAATCAGCAGCATCCCGGCCACTGCCGCGTTGTCCGGCCAATGATCGAAAACCAGCCAGCCGAGCAGGCTTGCCCACACCAGTTGCATGTACAGCAGTGGCGAAAGCAGCGATGCGGGCGACTGGCGAAAGGCGTGAATCAACAGAAAGTGGCCGACACCGCCATAAATGCCCAATGAAGCGATCAGTAGCGCCTGACCCGGTGTTGGCCAACGGCCGTCCCAAGTGATCGGCAGCAACGATGACATCGCCAGCGTGCCGATCAGGGCGGTATAGAACAATAGACGCAATGGCGGTTCGCTGGCGGTCAGTCGTCGGGTCAGCAACTGGTAGCCCGCGTAGCAAAAACCGGCACCGAGCGCATAAGCGACGCCGGAACCGGCCAAGGCGCCACCTGGACGGACGATCAGCAACACCCCGACGAAACCGATCACCAAGGCCAGGCCGTTCCGCAGCCGTACTTTCTCGCCGAGAAACGGGCCGGCGAAAATGGCCACCAGCAGTGGTGCGATGAAGACCAGGGCCGTCGTTTCGGCCAGCGGCAGGGTGCGCAATGCCAGTTGTCCAAGCAAGGTCACGGCCACCAGTGACAGACCGCGCAGCACCATCCATCCCGGCTGGCGAGTCAGCAGCAGTTGGCGGCCGCTGCCCGGCAGGATCGTCAGCCCCATCAACAGCAGATGCACCAGATAGCGCCCCCAGACCAGCAGCGGAACGTCCAGGAAAGCGCTCAGGTGCTTGGCCGTGGTATCGAGCAGCGCGAAAAGCAGCATCGCCAGCAGGCACGATACCAGGGCGCCGATCGGCAACGTGGGTGGTCTGTTCTCACTCGGCACGCGGGGCGACCCAACGGTTGAAACGACGTCGGGCGCAGTCGATCAGTTCGCCGGCGGTTAGCCCGATCGGCCCGTGACCGTCGGCGACGCGATCATCGGCCGCTGCGCCATGCAGATGCACCGCGGCCAACAGTGCCTGAGGCGCCGGCCAGCCCTGCGCCAGTAGCGCGATGGTCAGCCCGCTCAACACGTCGCCAGTGCCGGCGGTCGCCAATCCCGGGTTGCCGGTGGTGTTTACGAACCAGTCGCCGTTGGCGGTGGCGACGATGCTGCCACATCCTTTGACCACCACCGTGGCATGGAAATGCTGGGCTAACTGGCGGGCCGCCGCGGCACGGTCCGCCTGCACCGCTTCGGTCGTGCAGCCAAGCAGTCGCGCGGCTTCACTCGGATGCGGCGTCAGCAGCGTGGCCGCATGGGGCCGGCCCGGTGTTGCTCGCCGAATCAGCATTTCTTCGAGCTGCGGCGTGCGCGCCAGCAGGTTCAGCGCGTCAGCGTCGAGCAGTAACGGCAGGTCGAGCGCGCAAGCGCTGTCGAGCAGGTCACGGGCGACGGACGCGTCACCCATTCCCGGGCCGCAGGCCAACGCATCGAGTGCAGTGGCGAGCAGGTGCAACGGATCACGCAACATCACCTCGGGTTGCAGCCAATCGACGGCCGGGGCCTGCGGATCGAGCAAGCCGAGATAAACGCGGCCGCTGCCGAGTTTGAGCGCCGCCCGGCTGGCCAGCAATGCCGCGCCGACCATGCTGTCGGCGCCACCGAGAATGCCAGCGTTGCCGTGGCTGCCTTTATGGCTGTTGCGCGCCCGTGGCCGCAGCCAGTCGGCAAACAAATCGACACCGATGGTGCGCGCCGTCGGTCTGACCCACTGTTCGGCGTCGAGCGCCAGCGGGGCCACCGTGACCGCACCGCAGTAATCCGGTCCGTCACCGGTGAAGAGTCCCGGTTTGCCGGCGATGAAAGTCAGGGTGTGGCTGGCGCGTATCGTCGTGCCGCGGCAATGCCCCCGGTCGGCGTCGAGGCCGCTCGGGCAGTCCAGTGCCAACAACGGACAGCCGGCGCGGTCGGCCAGCGCATTGGCGGCGCGCACCAGTTCGCCGTGGACGCCGTCGATCGGTCGCTGCAAGCCGATACCGAACAGCCCGTCGATGATCAGCCCCCAGCTTGGCGCGCTCGGCACCTCATGGATGGGCTGACCACCGTCATCGATGAAGCGCTGATACGCCACGGCCGCGTCCTTGGGCAAGCGGCCGGCATCGCCGGCGAATACCAGATGCACCGCGAAACCGCGTTGGCGCAAATGACGTGCGGCGACGAAGGCATCGCCGCCGTTGTTGCCGGGTCCGGCGAGAATCAGTACCGCCTGGCCGGGATTGCCGGACAGACAAGCGGCGAGATCGGCGGCGGCGAGCCCGGCGCGTTCCATCAACGGCTGATCGGCGGCGAGTTGTTCGATGCGCCGCAAATCAGCGGCTTGATAGAGCGGTCGTGAGTGAGGTTCTCGGTTCATGGCAGAGTAGGGAGATGAAGGTGGGCAAATATCCGCCGGGCGTTGACCACCGTGCGGTAATGGATGGTGACCGTATCGTCGATTTGTCGGGCGTAACCGCCGGCCATGACCACCGCCACCGGCAGGCCAAGAGCGCGACATGTTTCGAATACCTGTCTGTCGCGAGCGGCCAGGCCGGCGAAGGTCAGCGACAGCCGGCCGAGACGGTCATCATGGTAAGGGTCGGCTCCGGCGAGATAGATTACCAGTTGCGGATCGGCGCGCCGGAAAACCTCGCTCAGGCCGCGGTTCAGTTGCTGCAGATAATCATCATCGCCGGTGCGGTCCGGCAGGTCGATGTCCAGATCGCTGCGTGCCTTGTCAAAAGGAAAATTGTTGGCGCCGTGGATCGAAAAAGTGAAAATCCGTTCGTCGTCGGCGCAGATCGACGCCGTGCCGTTGCCCTGGTGCACATCGCAATCGATGATCGCCACCCGCTCGATGGCACCCTCGGCCAACAACACGCGGGCGGCCACCGCGGCATCGTTGAACACGCAGAAGCCTTCACCGTGGTCGGCATGCGCGTGATGCGTGCCACCGGCGAGATTGGCCGCACAAGCCTTTTCTCGCAAGGCGGCACGGCAGGCGGCCAGCGTCGCGCCGGTACTCCGTCGCGAGCGTTCGACCATCGCCGCCGTCCACGGCAAACCAAGACGCTTGATTTCCAGCGGGGTCAGCTTGCCGTGGCTGACGCGCGCCAAGTAGCCGGCCTGATGTGCCAGAGCGAGTTGTGCGTCGCTGGCTGCCGGAGCAACGATGAACTCGTCGGGAGCGAATTCTCCGCTGGATTGCAAGCGTTCGCGCAGACGCCGGTACTTGTCGATCGGAAAACGATGGCTCGCCGGTAACGGCAGATCGAAAATGTCGCTATGGAAGAGTTTCACCGACGGCACCCGGGTTATGGAGAAATCCGCCGTGATTTTAAATGCTTAGTCCAACGGTCTGCTGTCCGGTGGATGGCGAAGATTGTTCCGGCGATCCGCGGGACGAAAGGACTACGATTTTTTGTCCATCTGGCGCGCAGCGCGGATCATTTCGGCATCCAGCACCGCCGTATCCGTGCCATAGCAGCGCGGCATGTCGATTTCCTCGAAAACCGGCAAATCGGTCTTGTTGGCGGTGGGCGACAGTTGCGCGGCGCGATGTTCGGCACGCCAGCGGGCCAGCATCAGTTCCCGGTCGGTCAAACCGGTCTGTGTGCCAGCAGGAATTTCTGTCCCGAGCTCGATCAACAACTCGACGACTTCTTTGCGTTTGCCACGCAGAGCCATCGACAAGGGCGAAGTCGGCGACGAGTTATCCGGCAGATTGACTTTCGCGCCCCGCGTCACCAATTCACGAACGATGTCGGCATGACCGAGAAAGCAGGCGATACCGAGCGGTAAACCGGGATCACCCTGACCATCGTTCAACTCGGCCGAAGCGCCCGCATCCAGGGCTGCCCGAACGATGCTGATCTGGCCGGTGCGAATGGCTTTCAGTAGATCGATGGAAGAACTCAATTTGTTGTTGGTGGTCGAGAATTCTCTATGGTAAACCGAGCTTGCTCGATCGCTCAGATTCGGTCGGGCTGGTATGGCTGGTTTGGGTGGCTGGCATGGATTGACCATCCCTCCATGACCACGGCGGATTTTAATCGATATTGATATAAATGGCGGACGAAATTTTCAGGACACTTCTTTCAGGCCAATGGCTGGTCGCTGACGATGATCCCGTCGGCGTCCGCATACAACCACTGGCCGGGTTTGAAGGAAACGCCGCCGAAAGTCACGCTGAGATTGCGTTCGCCCAACCCTTTCTTGACGCTCTTCAACGGGTGCGTATTGAGCGCTTTGATGCCCAAGTCGATCTGTTCGATGTCTGTGGAGTCGCGAATGCAACCGTAAACCACGGCCCCGGCCCACCCATTCTTCTGCGCCAGCAGGGCCAATTGGTCGCCGATCAACGCGCAACGCAGTGACCCTCCGCCATCGATGACCAGCACCTTGGCCTGGCCATCTTCAGCAAAGACCTCACGAACCAGTGAATTGTCCTCAAAAATCTTCAGCGTGACGATTTGGCCACTGAATGACTTTCTGGCGCCATAGGCACGAAAAATCGGCTCGACCACGCGGACGGCACCATCGCGTACCAGAGTTTCGTGTTCGTCGAGCAGATCCGGGGTTTTGAAACTCATCGGGATTCCTTGTTTGAGGGACGTCCAGCCCCCGCGGGTGGCTGGATGTCGATGAACAGATTAAGCGACGACGGTCGATTCTTCTTCGAAAATCAGCCTGATCTTTTCGTCCTGATCGATGTCGACGGTAATGTGGCCGCCATTGACCAGACGGCCGAACAGCAGTTCATCGGCCAGTGCGGCGCGAATGGTGTCCTGAATCAGACGAGCCATCGGGCGGGCTCCCATCAATGGATCGAAACCACGGGCGGCCAGATGCGCTTTCAGTTCCGGCGTGAATATCGCCTCCACTTTCTTCTCGTGGAGTTGCACCTCGAGCTGCATCAGGAATTTGTCCACCACCCGCAGAACGGATTCATGGTCGAGCGACTGGAAGGAAATGGTGGCATCGAGCCGGTTACGGAATTCGGGAGTGAATAGCCGCTTGATTTCGACCATTTCGTCGCCTGTCTGGCGGTTCGATGTGAAACCCATGGTCGATTTTTGCAAGGTTTCCTGGCCGGCGTTGGTGGTCATGATGATCACCACGTTGCGGAAGTCGGCCTTGCGCCCGTTGTTGTCGGTCAAGGTGCCGTGATCCATCACCTGCAAGAGGATGTTGTAGATATCCGGATGCGCTTTCTCGATTTCGTCGAGCAGCAGCACGCTGTACGGTTTCTTGACGATGGCTTCGGTCAATAGACCGCCCTGGTCGAAGCCGACGTAGCCGGGTGGGGCGCCGATCAGCCGGGAAACGGCGTGCCGTTCCATGTATTCCGACATGTCGAAACGAACCAGTTCGATACCCAGGCAATACGCCAGTTGTTTGGCCACTTCGGTTTTGCCGACGCCGGTGGGTCCCGAAAAGAGAAAGCTGCCGATCGGTTTGGTCGGATTGCCCAGCCCCGAACGAGCCATTTTGATCGCCCGGGCAAGAGCGTCGATGGCGGTATCCTGACCGAAAACGACGGCTTTCAGATCACGATCGAGGTTTTGCAAATGGTTTCGGTCGTCGGTGCTGACGTGGGTGGACGGAACTCGGGCGATCTTGGCGACGATTTCCTCGATGTCCATTTTGCCGATCAGCCGTTTCTGTTTCGATTTCGGCAAGATGCGTTGCGCGGCGCCGGCTTCGTCGATCACGTCGATCGCCTTGTCCGGCAGGTGACGGTCGGGAATGAAACGCACCGACAATTCAACCGCCGAAGTCAATGCGGCGGCCGAATATTTGATGCCGTGATGGGACTCGAAACGGGATTTCAAGCCCTTGAGAATTTCGATCGCTTCGGCACTCGACGGTTCGCTGACGTCGATTTTCTGGAAGCGCCGCGACAAGGCGTGGTCTTTTTCGAAAATGCCGCGATATTCGTTGTAAGTGGTCGCACCGATGCATTTCAACTGGCCGGTCGATAGCGCCGGTTTCAACAGATTGGACGCGTCCAGGGTGCCGCCGGAGGCCGAGCCGGCGCCAATCAAGGTGTGAATTTCGTCAATGAACAGAATGGCATGCGGGTTCTCTGCTAATTGCTTGAGCACCGCTTTCAGCCGTTGCTCGAAGTCGCCGCGATATTTGGTTCCAGCGAGCAGGGCGCCCATGTCCAGGCAATAAACGTTGGCTTTGGCCAGGATCTCCGGAATGTCCGATTCGACGATCCGCCGCGCCAGCCCTTCGGCGATCGCCGTTTTGCCGACGCCCGCTTCGCCGACCAATAGCGGATTATTTTTGCGCCGCCGACAGAGCGTCTGGATTACCCGTTCGAGCTCGCGGTCCCGGCCGATCAGCGGATCGATCTTGCCCTGCAAAGCCAGCGCGTTGAGATTGATGGTGTAGCTCTCAAGCGGTCCCGAAGCGCCAGACTGCTCGCTGTCGGCCTCGCCTTCGGCTTCGGCGCGATGGGGCGTCTGCGGAATCTTGCTGATGCCGTGGGAAATGAAATTGACCACGTCCAAGCGGGTAACACCTTGCTTTTGCAGGTAATAGACCGCGTGCGAATCTTTTTCGCCGAATATGGCGACCAGCACGTTGGCCCCGTTCACTTCTTTGCGTCCCGACGATTGCACGTGCAGGATCGCACGTTGGATCACCCGCTGAAAACCGAGCGTCGGCTGGGTTTCGATTTCGTCTTCACCGGCGACGGTCGGCGTGTGTTCGTTGATGAAGCGGATCAGGTCGGCGCGCAAGGGCTCGATCTGCGCGGCGCAAGCGCGCAAGGCTTCGGCCGCCGAGGGATTGTCGAGCAGGGCGAGCAGCAGATGTTCGACGGTGATGAATTCGTGCCGCTTCTGCCGGGCGTCCACGAACGCCATGTGCAAGCTGACTTCAAGTTCCTGGGCGATCATTCAGTATTCCTCCATTACGCACGCCAGGGGGTGCTGGTTGTTCCGTGCGAAGGCTGTGACTTGTTCAACTTTCGTGCTGGCGATATCGCGCGAGTAGATGCCGCAGATCCCTCGACCCTCGTTATGCACCTTGAGCATGATTCGCGTTGCATTTTCTCTATCCATGCCAAAAAAGCGTTGCAAAACGACGATCACGAAGTCCATGGGAGTGAAATCGTCGTTCAACAAAATGACCTTGTAAAGGGGCGGTGGAGTGACCTGTGAGCGTTGCGCTTCAAGTAAGGAGTTATCCTGATGCTTCGTTGCCATCACTCAATTCTAAACGCTCTTCCCGGATGCGCAATACCGCGCTGGGAAAGATGTCCTGGGTCGGCGTCGCGCCTTCCAGGCGGTGGACAGCCGCGACTTTGGCCCGGCCTGATCGATCGACATTGCCGGCGAAGATGAAAATGACGTTGGTTGTTCGGTCGGGTGATGCAAGGTTTGTCAGCTCGAAAGGCGTGCAAAAGTGAGTCAGGGGTTTCAGACGGGGAGGCGGGTGCTGGTGTGACAACCGTCGTGTCACGTCCTCGCATGTTGCGTGTGGTTTCCTGTTGGTGCTTGTCTTCGGAGCGCGAATGTACATAAGACAGCGGCCGAAGAACTGATATTTCGGGTAAAAGATTTACTTTTCTTCTGCATGATTCGAATTTCACGACTTTCTTTTGACAGCAAGTGACTCGTGCGGTTCGTCGGTGTTTTTGAACGGGTCTTGCGCACGACGACTTTCGGTATATGGGAACCCGACACAAACTAAATTAATGAGCCTGTGCTTTGACCGGGGGCTGCAGCAAGGGTTCCTTTGCGGTTCGAAACCCGGTGGGCTTGTATTCTTTTCGCATGTTATTATATGTTGCGGCCGCTTTTCATCGCATTGGCGGCATAGGAGGTCGAGAAGTAAGGTGATCCGGTCTTCCGGTCTTCACTTGAAGTGTGCTTATAATGCTGACGTGAGTGAGTTCCTTCCTCGGGGCCCAACGAGGTATTCCCAGGTATTTTGTGGAGATGAACTATGCATATTGATGTCGATGTGAGCCCCGCCAAACCGGACGGCGAAGAGAATTCGAAAGACAAATTGCTGGTCGAGACGGTCAGTCGTCTGTATGACTACAGCGCTCACCGGTCGCTGAAGAGAATGCTGGCCAAAATGTCGCCGGAGGATCTGGTCGGCATTCTCGAGGCATTGTCGCTGAGTCATGTGGCCGGGGTTTTCGCCGACATTCAGGAAAAAGAGATGGCCGCCGAGGTTCTTCGGCAGATTTCCCCCGAACTGCGTGAGCATCTGCTGAAAGAGTTGCCGTCGAAAATCCTCTCTGAATTGATCCTTTATTTGACACCTGAAGCCTTGACGGATCTACTCGGTTCTTTGAATGAGGATCAACGCGAAAGGCTTCTGAAAATCCTGCCCAAGGACGATCTCGAAGACGTCGAAAATCTCTTGCGTTATGCCCCTGACACGGCGGGCGGCATCATGACCACCGATATTTTCTCGCTGCCGCTGGATACGCCGGTCGAAGAAGCGATCATGGCCATCCGCCAGCGTGAAGAAGAAGATACGGTGTTTTATCTTTATGTCACCGGACTTGCCGGACGCCTGGAAGGGGTCATTTCACTGCGTCAGCTCTTGTTGGCGCCGCAGAAGACCAAATTACAGGATTTGATGAACCCCCGGCCGATCAAAGTGACGACCGATACCTCGCAGGAATCGGTCGCGCGTCTGGTCGACAAGCACAACCTCCTGGCTTTGCCAGTCACGGATCAGGATGGCGCGCTGGTCGGCGCGGTCACCGTGGACAACGTCCTCGATGTCATTCACAGCGAAACGACCAAAGAAATGCTGCGCATGGCGGGTACCAGCGAATCGGAGATTCTGACTCAATCTCCGTTCCGGATCGCGCGTATTCGTCTGCCCTGGCTTCTCGCTGCGTTTGGCGGTGGGCTGGCCGCTACCGGCGTGATCGAGCATTTCGAAGGAATACTGGCAAAAGTGGTGACCTTGAGCGCGTTCCTGCCGGTAATCATGGGTATGGCGGGTAACGTTGGCGTTCAGTCGGCGACCGTGGCGGTGCGCGGTCTGGCCACTGGTCAGATTGATCTGAGCCATTTCGGACGTTTCCTGTTCAAGGAATTTCGTGTCGGTCTGATCCTCGGCATGTTGTATGGCCTCGCTTTGGCGTTGTTCGGGTTTTTTGTCCATCACAGCTTGGCCTTGGCGCAAGTGGTGGGCTTTACCATTGTCGGCAACATGACCGGGGCGGCGTTGTTGGCGGTGTTGTTGCCGATGATCTTCCATAAATTCAAGATCGATCCGGCGATTGCCACTGGCCCGTTTGTCACCACAGCGGTCGACGTGCTGGGTGTGCTGAACTATTTCGCCATCGCGACAATGGTCTATCACTTCGAATAGCTCTGAGCTGGACGATGTGCCGACGCTGCACGGTGATGCCGTGTATGTCGGGAATGCGTTCAGGGACTGGCCCTAACATTTGGAGACGGTATGAGAACTTCTTTGCTGCTCGCACTGGGCTTGACGTGTTACGCCTCGTGCATTCTGGCGCAGGGCGTGTCGAGTGGGCAGGAATATGTCGTGAAGTTGAATTCGGTCGATTTTGTTCCAGAAGACGGCAAATCCTACGATCTGAGATGGCCTGGGCCTCCACGGCGGCCGTGGACCGACGCGGACAAGAGAACGTTCCTCGTTACGGCAACGCTCTCGGCTCCGGCGCCGGAAGATTTCTCCTTTGCCTTCTCGATCAAGGAGAACAAGACTTGGGACGTCGACCCTGTTCTCGGTTCGGTAATCTTGCACTTCGGGCGGGGCAGTACCTCGACGCAGGCGAGATTCTGGCTGGTCTGTGGTCGAAAAGGCCGCATTCAAGGGGAACTGGGTAGAGACTTCGACGGTTACGGCAACGTTTATCTGTATCCTGGGGCTCTTGTCAGTGACCAAAGCCTGGACAATTGGCAATTCGAGGTCACAGCAAGACGAATTCAGCATGCGGTGCAGTGCAAGTAGCCCTTCTTCTAGTGGCGGCAAATTTGCAAAGGGCGATGTGTATGCGCAGGTGGAAAGTTTCTTCCCGCCATGCTCCCGGATTCGTGAAAAACGGCACTTTGCGCCGTAGTACGATACCTTCTTGAGCCAATTTTTCGGCATGATCATCCGCCCGGTTGAGTTTTCCACTGCATAGGACGCGTCCTACGGTTAGGTACGCATACCGCCGTGGTCATTGACGTGGTTGGTTTCAGTCGTTGATCCAACCAACAAAGTGAAAATGACGGCATTGCTGGATCGTGGCCGGAAATAACTGTATTGGGAAGCCGCCTTCGGCACACTGTCTCTTGGTGGTTCAGTGCCATTTGCTGATTTGTCGGTCCGAGCGGTCCAATGCGATTTTCATCACGAAAACGACTGATTGTTGAACGTTTGGGCTGCGGCAAGGAGAGCCGCAGCTCTTGTCCGCAGACCAAAAAAACGCCCGCAATTGCGGGCGTTCGAGTTTCCGAAACCGGAGAGACGGTCAAGCTTTGAGCGCTGTCAGCACCTCGTCGAGCATTTTCTTGGCGTCACCGAAGAGCATGCGGTTGTTGTCCTTGTAGAACAATGGATTATCCACGCCAGCGTAACCTGAAGCCATGCTGCGCTTCATGACGATCGAGGTTTTTGCTTTCCAAACCTCCAGGACCGGCATGCCGGCGATCGGGCTGCTCGGATCGTCCTGCGCCCCCGGATTGACGATGTCGTTGGCACCGATGACCATCGCCACGTCGGTTTGCGGGAAGTCGTCGTTCAATTCGTCCATTTCCATCACGATGTCGTAAGGCACCTTGGCTTCGGCCAACAGCACGTTCATGTGTCCTGGCATGCGACCGGCCACCGGATGGATGCCGAAGCGGACATTGACGCCTTTGTCGCGCAGCAGGCGGGTGATTTCGTACACCGTGTGCTGTGCCTGCGCCACGGCCATGCCGTAGCCGGGGACGATGATCACGTTCTTGGCTTCGCGAAGCAATTCGGCGGTTTCCGGTGCGCTGATCGGCACTACTTCGCCGGCAGGCTGTCCTCCGGCGGGCTGGGCGGGGGCGCCGCCGGTGGTGCCGAAGCCGCCGGCGATGACGCTGATGAAGTGGCGGTTCATCGCGGCGCACATGATGTAGGAAAGAATCGCACCGCTCGAGCCGACCAGTGCGCCGGTGACGATCAGCAGGTCGTTCGAGAGCATGAAGCCGGTTGCCGCCGCCGCCCAGCCGGAGTAGCTGTTGAGCATCGACACCACCACCGGCATGTCGGCACCGCCGATGGCCATCACCATATGCACGCCGAAGAGCAGCGAGATGACGGTCATCACCACCAGCGGGGTCATGCCGTCGCTGATGCTGTGCGCATGGAGGAACTCACGGCCGTAGTAGATGACCACCAGCAGACCGAGCAGGTTGATCCAGTGGCGGGCGGGCAGGAGTACCGGGTTGCCGGAAATCTTGCCGGAGAGTTTGCCAAAGGCGATTACCGAGCCGGAGAAGGTCACTGCGCCGATCAGGATGCCGACGTAGATTTCGACCTCGTGAATGGCCTTTTCTGCGCCGGACATGTTCATCGATGCTCCAGGATCGATGTAGTTGGCAAAGCCGACCAGCATCGCCGCCAAACCAACCATGCTGTGCATCAAGGCGACCAGTTCGGGCATCTGCGTCATCTGCACGGTGCGTGCGGCGTAAAGGCCGATCGTCGCGCCGACGAGCATCGCACCGACGATCCAGCCGTAGCCGGCGGCGCCGACCCGGGGGCCGAAGACCGTTGCCACGACGGCGATGGTCATGCCGATGATGCCGTAAAGATTGCCACGGCGGGCGGTTTCCTGGTTGCTCAAGCCACCCAGGCAAAGAATGAAAAGAATCGTCGCTCCGAGATAGGAGACGGTTGCCAGACTTGCGGACATCTATATCACCTCCTATTTACGGAACATGGCCAGCATGCGCTGGGTGACGGCGAAACCACCGAACATGTTGATCGTCGCCAGAACGATCGCGCCGACGGCGAGCCAGCGAATCCAAGCATCCGGACGGTCGAGGCCGTCCATGTCCAGCGGTGCGATCTGCACCAGGGCGCCGATGGCGATGATGCTGCTGATGGCGTTGGTGACACTCATCAGCGGCGTGTGCAGGGCCGGTTTGACGTTCCAGACGACCATGTAGCCGACGAAACACGCCAGTACGAAAACGGTGAAGTGGCCGAGGAAGGCCGGTGGTGCGTAAGCGCCGACGAACCAGAAGAAAATAGCGGCGACGGCGAACAATCCGGCCATCATCCCGCCGGCCATCGGCTTGCTGTCACCACCGTGGCCGTGCGATTTGCTGGGCGCGGCGACCGGTTTGGCCGCCGGTGCGGCGACCGCGGGTGCCGCCGAGAGTTTCGGCGCCGGTGGTGGCCAGGTGATCGTTCCTTCCTTGATCACCGTCGTGCCGCGCAGCACCTCATCCTCCATATTGACGTCGATGATGCCGTCCTTGGTCTTGCACAATTCTTCGGTCAGGCGCAGCAGGTTGGTGGCATAGAGCGTGCTGGACTGCTTGGCCAGACGGCTGGGCAGGTCGCTGTAGCCGATGATCGTCACCCCGTGCTTGACGGTGACCGTTCCCGGCTCGGTCAGTTCGCAGTTGCCGCCCTGTTCGGCGGCCATGTCGACGATGACGCTGCCCGGTTTCATCGACCGGACCATTTCGGCGGTGATCAGCTTCGGAGCGGGCTTGCCAGGAATCAATGCGGTGGTGATGATGATGTCGACGTCCTTGGCCTGCTTGGCGAACACTTCGCGTTGCGCTTGCTGGAAGCCCTCGCTCATCACCTTGGCGTAACCGCCGACCCCGGAGCCTTCTTCCTGATAGTCGACAGTGACGAATTCACCGCCCATCGACTTGACTTGGTCGCCCACCTCGGGACGGGTGTCGTTGGCGCGGACCACTGCACCCAGACCGGAGGCGGCGCCGATGGCCGCCAGACCGGCGACGCCGGCGCCGATGACGAAGACCTTTGCCGGCGGCACCTTGCCGGCGGCGGTGATCTGACCGGTGAAGAAACGCCCGAAATGATGCGCGGCTTCGATGACTGCGCGATAACCGGCGATGTTGGCCATCGAGCTCAGGGCGTCGAGCTTCTGTGCCCGCGAAATACGCGGCACGCTGTCCATCGCCAATACCGTCACTTTGCGTGCAGCGAGTTGCTGCAGCAATTCAGGATTTTGTGCCGGCCAGATGAAGCTGACCAAGGTCGTTCCCGGACGGATTTGTGCGACTTCTTCAGGAGAGGGGCCGCGCACCTTGAAGACGATGTCCGCTTTCGCCCACAAGTCGGCGGCGGTACCAGCAATCTCCGCACCAGAGGCGCGGTATGCGTCGTCGGAAATGTTGGCCAGATCGCCAGCACCCGATTCGACGATAACTGGAAAACCAAGTTTTATTAATTTTTCAATAACCTCTGGTACGGTAGCCACCCGTTTTTCACCGGTGGCTACCTCCTTTGGAACCCCGATTGTCAGCGCCATCTAGTCCTCCATGGATTCATTTCATTAGTGGTATCAATTTGGAAAAGCCGCTTCACAGACGGGGGGGTCTGCTTGGCGACTCATGCAAGAAAGCTCTTGCCGAGCACAAAATTCGAAAAATCCGCGTCACACCCATCGCGGTTGGCCGGGCGAACTTCCCGACGAACTCCCCAGGCGGCGTCGTGGCGCGGTGCTTGTCCCTCTGAAATGCGACTGCAGCTTACCACAAGCTTGCCGCGGACTTTATCACGTTAAACCTCGACGCCGACCGTCGACGATGGCCGTGAGGCGGTTCGGCGTTACCGGGGGAGGTGTATTTGATGGTCATTTGCAGGTTTTTGACGGGGGCAGGCATTGTTGTCGGGCGCGCTTGCAATGACGGTCGATCATGAATCTGAGTGGGGAGTTTACGACGCGGAAAGCCTGCTTTGCTCCGCCGATACGCTGATTCCGCGAGTGGCTGCACACTTTTGGTGCGGCGCAACATCTTGAATAGTCGGTGCATTGAGCGTATAGTCGCCAGTCCCCCGATTTGCCTGCCCCGAGATCAGCAAACCGTTGATGGCCGGTTTAACTAAGATTGCCGGCAAAGCGTCTGGTCGGGGAAAGACTTTGATTTGTGAGGATTCGAGCGTGATGGATTCGTCCGTACCTGAAGAGCAGGGCTTATACCACCCAGCCCACGAGCACGATGCCTGTGGCGTCGGTTTTGTCGCGCATATCCGGGGTCAGAAGAGTCACTCGATCATCGAGAACGGACTGTTGATCCTGAAAAACCTCGACCACCGCGGCGCCGTCGGCGCTGATCCGCTGATGGGCGATGGAGCCGGGATCTTGATCCAGATTCCGGACCAGTTTTTCCGTGAGGAAATGGCCAAGGTCGGCGTGCAATTGCCTCCGCTCGGCGACTATGGTGTCGGAATGGTCTTTCTGCCCAAGGAATCGGCCTCGCGTCTGGCCTGTCAGGAAGAAATCGAGCGTGCCGTGCGCGCTGAACAGCAGGTGGTCCTCGGCTGGCGCGATGTGCCGATCGATCGTGATCTGCCGATGTCGCCGGCCGTGCGCGCCCGCGAGCCGGTGATCCGGCAGGTGTTCATCGGTCGCGGTTCGGACATCATGGTCACCGATGCGCTGGAGCGCAAGCTGTATGTCATCCGCCGGCGTGCGGCCAACGCCATCCTGGCTTTGGGCCTCAAACACAGCAAGGAGTTTTATCAGCCGTCGCTCTCGGCACGAACGGTGGTCTACAAAGGTTTGCTGCTTGCCGATCAGGTCGGCGAGTACTACAAGGATCTCCAGGATCCGCGTTGTGTGTCGGCGATGGCGCTGGTTCATCAGCGTTTTTCGACCAATACCTTCCCGACCTGGAAGCTGGCCCATCCGTTCCGGATGATTGCCCACAACGGTGAAATCAACACCTTGCGCGGCAACTACAACTGGATGCGCGCCCGTGAAAAGGGCACCTGGTCACCGATGCTCGGTGCCGACCTCGAAAAAATCTGGCCGCTGATCTATCCCGGCCAGTCGGATTCCGCCTCTTTCGACAATGCGCTGGAACTGTTGGTGATGGGAGGCTATTCGCTGGCGCACGCGATGATGATGCTGATTCCCGAAGCCTGGGAATCGCACACCTTGATGGACGAAAAGCGCAGCGCGTTCTACAAGTACCACGCGGCGATGATCGAACCCTGGGACGGTCCGGCGGCGGTGGCGTTCACCGATGGACGTCAGATCGGCGCCACCCTCGATCGCAACGGCCTGCGCCCGGCCCGTTATCTGGTGACCGACGACGATCTGGTGGTGATGGCGTCGGAAGCCGGTGTCCTGCCGATCCCCGAAGAGCGGGTCGTCAAGAAATGGCGGCTGCAGCCTGGAAAAATGTTCCTCATCGATCTCGATCAAGGACGGATCATCGACGACCGGGAACTGAAAGAGACGCTGTCACTGACCAAACCGTATCAGGATTGGCTCAGCCGGATCAACATCAAGCTCGATGATTTGCCGTCGCCGAGCACCGGTGCCGCGGCGCCGAGCTATCCGGCGTCCTTGCTCGACCGACAGCAAGCGTTCGGCTACAGCCAGGAAGACATCAAATTCATTCTCGAACCGATGGCGTCTTCCGGCGAAGAAGCCACCGGCTCGATGGGCAACGACTCGCCACTGGCGGTACTGTCCAACCGTAGCAAGCCGCTGTTCAACTATTTCCGGCAATTGTTTGCCCAGGTCACCAATCCGCCGATCGATCCGATTCGCGAGCAACTGGTGATGTCGCTGGTCTCCTTCATCGGGCCGAAGCCGAACCTGTTGGGAATCAACGAGATCAATCCGCCGTACCGGCTCGAGGTGCCCCAGCCGGTGCTCGATTTCGACAGCATGGCCAAGCTGCGGCGGATCGCCGCGTATACCGGCAGCAAATTCCACTCGGCCGAACTCGATATCTGCTATCCGCTGGCCTGGGGCAACGAAGGCGTCGAAGCGCGTCTGGCGTCGTTATGCGCGGAAGCCGAGGACCACGTCTACCGCGGCTCGAGCATTCTGATTGTTTCCGACCGCCGTCTCGATAAAGAGAACGTGGCGATTCCGGCCCTGCTGGCCACCTCCGCCATCCATCAGCATCTGGTGGCCAAAGGCTTGCGCACTCGTGTCGGGCTGGTCGTCGAAACCGGTGCCGTGCGCGAAACGCACCATTTCGCCGTTCTCGCCGGCTTCGGTGCCGAAGCGGTTCACCCCTATCTGGCGCTCGAAACACTGCAGCAGATGGTCGGCGGCGATGCGGAAAAATCCGCCAAGTCGATCAAGCATTTCATCAAGGGCGTCGGCAAGGGGCTGTTGAAAGTGATGTCCAAAATGGGCATTTCGACCTACATGTCCTATACTGGCGCACAGATTTTCGAAGCCATCGGCCTGCAGAAACAGATGGTCGACAAGTACTTCACCGGCACTTCGACGCAGGTCGAAGGGATCGGCGTCTTCGAAGTCATGGAGGAAGCGATCCGCCTGCACAAACAGGCGTTTGGCGACGATCCGGTCCTGGCGGCCATGCTCGACGCCGGTGGCGAATACGCGTACCGGATTCGCGGGGAGGAGCACATGTGGACTCCGGACGCGATTGCCAAACTGCAACACGCGACGCGCAACGGCAAATACGATACCTACAAGGATTACGCTACCCTGATCAACGATCAGACCCGCCGGCACATGACCTTGCGTGGCCTCTTCAAGCTCAAACCCGTCGGACCGGCGGTGTCGATCGACGAAGTCGAGCCGGCCAAGGAGATCGTCAAGCGCTTTACCACCGGTGCGATGTCGCTCGGCTCGATCTCGACCGAGGCGCACAGCACGCTGGCGATCGCCATGAACCGGCTCGGCGGCAAGTCGAATACCGGCGAAGGTGGCGAGGACCCGGCGCGCTTCAAAGTGCTCAAGGGCGACGAGAAGCTTTCCGACGTCGTCGGACGCTCGCGTATCGAACGCGATTACACGCTGCAGCCGGGCGACAGCCTGCGTTCGGCGATCAAGCAGGTCGCCTCCGGACGCTTCGGGGTCACCACCGAATATCTGGTCAACGCCGACCAGATCCAGATCAAGATGGCGCAGGG
>JAVMKC010000036.1:0-33442 GCA_031732795.1 Accumulibacter sp.
CCTGTGACCTTCGGGTTATGAGCCCGACGAGCTGCCAGACTGCTCCACCCCGCGAACGCAACAGCCATAAGTCAGCTGCAAAATACTCGCTTACGCAGTCAAGGGCTGATTGAGTTTTTTTAGCCCCGTCACGCGAAGAAACGAGATTATAGATACTCCTTCACAACACGTCAACGCGGTTTTTCAAATTATCGATCCTTGAGGAAATTGATAGCAGATCGGATCAGCGTAAACGGATTTCATGAACTCGGGAGGATCGGACTTTCGGATTCGCCGAACTTTCAAACTCATCTCCATATGAATCAGGTCATCTCGTTTTGCCAACGCCGATGTAAGCGCCGTGGAAGCGCTGCTCACCTCCATGACGCCAAAATTGGGCTGAGGCGGGGTCAGGTGGTTGACCTGCCCCACGGCCAGCAATGATTTACATCACCTTGACCTCAACTTTGCGCGGTTGCGCATGTTCGGCTTTTGGAATGCTCAGTTTCAGGACCCCTTGGCTGAGTTCGGCGCTGACCTGGGTCGAATCGAGTTCCTTGGAGAGGGTGAACACCCGCCGGTAACGCGGAACGCCGACTTCGATGTGGCTAGCGACGATTCCTTCAGGACGTTCAAGGTCGATTTCACCTTCGATGGTCAGTGTGTCAGCCTCGACGTGCAGGTGCAGTTTATCTTTGGGGACGCCTGGCATATCGGCAAACAACGTGATTCCAGAACTGTCTTCGATCACGTCGACCGGCGGCAGCAACGCGGGTTCTTCCTTGGTCGGCGTCTTTTTGACGGCAGTATTGTCGGTCATCTCGATTCTCCTTACTGAATGGTGATACGCCGGGGTTGCGCGGACTGTTTGCGAGCGATGCTGATCCGCAAAACGCCGTCGCTGTATCTGGCTTCAACGGCATTGGCGTCGATGTCGTCGGGAAGCGAGACGACCCGGCGGAAGCGTCCTTCGAAGCGCTCATCGATGTGCTTGGTTGCCTCAGCCGTCGCCGCTTGCCGCTGACGTTCTCCGGCAATGGTCAACACTCCTTTGTCGATCTGCACATCGAGGGTAGCCGGATCGATACCAGGGGCGAAAGCGTAGATTTCGACGGATTGCGGCGTGCCTCCGACATTCATAGCCGGGAACCCGCCACGGGCGATGCCGCGAATGCTTGGCGAGAGATGAAATGCATTCTGAACTTCGTGCTGCAGACGGTCGAGTTCCGACAGCCAATCGCGGGGAAACAGGGAGCGATACATCATGATCATTCCTCCAATAAAAAGCGGTTTGAACGCGCCGGCGGTGGCGCTTGCCAACAGAATGGGGGTGGTTGAGCGTCTTTCAAGGACTTGATTTTTTGCGGAAGACCCCGATATTCGTTGATTGGCCCGCGACTTTTATGAGAAAGAACAGTGATGGAGTTCAAGGATTATTACCAGATTCTGGGGGTGTCACGCGACGCCTCGGCGGATGACATCAAGAAGGCTTTCCGCAAACAGGCGCGCAAGTACCATCCTGATGTCTCGAAGGAAGCAAACGCTGAAGCGCTAATGAAGGAGATCAACGAGGCCAACGCCGTACTTTCCGACCCGGAGAAGCGTGCCGCGTACGATCGGCTCGGCCGCGGCTATCGGCCGGGCGAAGATTTTCGCCCGCCTCCAGATTGGGAACGGAATTTCGAATTTTCAAACCGTGGATTCGGCGCAGGCGAGACGGCCGATTTTTCCGATTTCTTTGCCGAGCTGTTTGGCCGGCACCGTGGCGGCCGGGGTTTTGCCGGGCGACGATCCGGTTCGTTGCGCGGCGAGGACCAGCGGGCGATGGTCGAACTCGACCTCGAAGATGCTTTCAGGGGCAGCACGCGACAAATCACTTTACGGGTGCCGCGCAGCGAGGGGCACCCCTGGTCCGGCTTTGAAACACGTACGCTGAACGTGAAAATTCCGCAGGGGGTTTATGCGGGCCAAGTGATCCGTTTGGCCGGGCAAGGATTGCCGGGTTTGAGTGGTGGCCCGGCCGGCGATCTATTGCTCGAAGTGGTTTTTCGGCCACACCCACGATTTCATACCCAGGGACGTGACCTGTACCTGACCTGGCCGGTGGCTCCTTGGGAAGCGGCGCTGGGAGCTGTGCTGACGGTCGACCTGCCGCAGGGAAGTGTCAAGGTACGCATTCCCTCTGGCGCGCAGAGCGGTCAGCAACTACGGGTCCGCGGCAAAGGACTGCCCGGAACTAAAGCTGGCGACCTGCTGCTCAATTTGCAGGTGGTGTTGCCACCCGCCGAAACACCCAAAGCGCGGGCGTTGTATGAGCAAATGGCACGAGAACTGCACTTCGATCCACGGGCATTCACGCCGGATTCGTCAGGAAAGCCGTCATGATGCCTGACAGGAAGATTTTGATTGGCCGCCTGCCCGAAAACGACGGATTGACCACCCTGAAACACAATTGGCGGACGCTCGCTCAGCCGAGCCGAGCTGACTGCAACGGCGCATCGTCGCGTGACGGTTTCCAAACGCGGAAACTGTTGCCGGAGCAGGGTTTTTCGATCAACAGCTTGCGTCGGACGCGACGAATGCAGGGCACAACGTCAGGGCCGGGATCAGGGTTCAGTCGGCGATTTCACTTTTTGCCGTTTCGATGTCCAGACGTTCCATGGCATCCATCGCGGTGCACGCGGCGGCTTCCTCATACAATTTTTCAGCGTCCCGCATCCGGCTTTTTCCGAAAATCATCACCAGGGCGTTGGCGTATTCGATGCGGGCAATCGCCGAATCCGGGTTGAGTTCGAGAGCTTTTTTCAGCAGGTCCTGACAGCTTTCCTTGTTGGCTCCGTAAGTGAGTCCGCCGACCACCGCACCGACTTTGGCAATCACTTCGGCGTGATAAGCACCCAAGGCGGTTCGCGCATCCGCATGCCGCGGCTCGAGTTCCAGCGTCTTGTTCAGGCTGTGTTTGATTTTGCCGCCCAAGCCTTGCGCCAAAGCTTTGGCGATCGAGATGCTCTGACTGTATCGACCGAGCGCCAGCGCATGCAGAAACCAGCCATTGACGTCTTGCGGCGCCGCTTTCTGCTGTTGTTCACTACGCTCGACGACGGCTTGCAACAACTGCTGCTTGCGAGCCGCATCGGTTTCCAGATAGTGGGCATGAATGATCGTCGCTTTGTTTGCCACGTTGTTGCCGGCAATACCGCAAGCCAAGCCACCGGTCGCAGCGGCCTCGAAATCGCCCGCATGATAGTGCCGCCAAGCGTCTTGAAGCCGGGCGTCAGCCGGCCAGGGTTCACAATCGCCACGATGCAATCGCGACCAATTTTTCTCCAGGGCAGCCGCTGGATAACGGTAAGCCGATTCGGGATACGGAAATTTTTTCCAGGGCATGACATTTCTCCGCTGTGGCAAGGATGGGTTTCTCTCTCCCAGAACATCGATCACCACTGAAGAGCGGCGCACCGCTCATCGATCGATGTATTCCTCGGAGAGCCGTTCGAGCAGCAGTCGCGAATCGCCGAGCAGATACGGAGCGATCAGCGACATCGCCTGATAGACCCCGCGACCGATCCGCGCCGCGTAGTGATCGCCGCGGGGGTCGCGGGAATACTCGTAAGACAGCCAATAGGTGGTGATCAGCGACATGTTGATCGCCAGCGTACGCACTTCGCCCGGATCGGCGAGCATCGCCCCGGTCTGAATCAATCCTTCACAAAGCGACACCGTCGTCCGGACCTGTTGCGCCAGAATTTGTTTGAAGCCGATCTCGACCTGCCGATTGCGGGTCAGCAGATCGTTGAGATCACGATAGATGAACCGATACTTCCAGACCTGCTCGAACAGCAGGTGCACAAACAACCAGAAGTCCTCGACGTGCGCCCGTCCACCCGGCATGGCCAATAAGCCGTTCAATTCGCGATGAAAAACCGTGAAGATCGCGTCGACGATTTCATCTTTCCTGTGGAAATGGTAATAGAGGTTTCCCGGGCTGATGTCCATCTCATCGGCGATGAACGCCGTGGTCACGTTCGGTTCGCCGAAATCATTGAACAAACGCAGGCTGGTTTCGATGATCCGTTCGCGTGTCCGCCGTTTGGGTTTTGTTTCCACGATCGATCCTTTCGGCGTACGCGGCAACGCCAGCTCATGAACAATCCGTGCGCCGGCTTTGCAGCCAACGCGTCAAATCCTCCAACGAGGAATCGAGTGCGCTGACACTGCTCGTCAGATCGGGCCGTCGTTTGCCTGGCAACAGCGAGCGTCGATGGTCCTTGAGCACCGCCAGATCAAGCTCGATGCCATGACGCGCCAGAATCGGGCCCAGTTCATTGCGGCGTTGGTAGAGATCACGGCGTGTACGCTGATACGCGTGTTCACACAAGCGACTCCGTCCACGATAACTGAAAACATTGGTGAAGAACATCTCGGCGTCGTCGCGGCTGGGTTCGAAGAGCACCACGTCCTTGCCTTCGAACTCCAATCGGTAACGGTCCATCCCGGTACGCATCCGCGAATGGATGATCGCTCGGAAGGTTTGCGAAAGAACCACCGGCAAGCCGCCTTTCACCAAGTGATCGGGCGCCAATGTCGAATTTTTCGTCACAGGCCGCTGGGGAAGCAGGCGCGAGTCATAAGGAACCAAGGGATTGATACAAATGACCAGATCGGCCCCGTCATGCAAGGCGACCGAGGCATGCAGCGTCTTGATCAAAGCGCCATCGACATAAAAGCGACCGTCGATCTCCACCGGAGGAAACAAGCCCGGCAAAGCCGCACTGGCCTGAACAGCCAGCGAAATGGGGACTTGATCATACCCCGGCGAGCCAAATGCCACCGACTCACCGCTATCGAGATCGGTGGCAACGATGTACAGACGGTGACCGAGTTGTCGAAAATCGTTGCTTCGCCCGTTACTCGAGAACTGCTTGCGCAACGATTCGTCGATTCCCGCGCCGTTGAAAATGCCGGTCGGCAAAGCGTGCGACAAACCTTGAAAGGCTTCCAGAACCCCCAGATGCCAGGGATCGGACAGATATTGGCGCAATGACGACCAGAACAGTACCGGCACGTCCAGCAGGCGTTGCAGATATTCCTTGAAGGCGGGCCGCAAAAACAGATCCGCGTCGAAAAACTCATCCGAACGGGTATCGACCAGATTTTCGGCCAACAGTGCCGGCGACAGACCGTTGGCCACGTTGGCGGCGATGAAAGCTCCTGAACTCACGCCCACATAAATGTCCAGGTCGTTGAAATCGACGCCTTTGCACGACTCGGCCAAAGCAGCCATCGCGCCCACTTCATAGATGCCGCCAACCGGTCCACCACCCGCCAACGCCAAGCCGATGGTGCTGGTTTTGTGTTTGCCAACGCCCATAGGCACGCGCTCCTAGGCTGGAAAACTCTCACGGAGCGCGACGGCCGTCATCGGCACATCGCGCACCATCGCCCGGCATGCCGTCCCCACCAAGATCACTCGGACAGGAGACGCTTCTATTTCGACACGCCGCTGATCTGCAAGGTCACTCCGCCTCTTGAGGCAGAGTCTTCAGAACGTCCGCCGGGGTAATCGGTTTGGCCGGTTTCGCCGCGGGTTTGCGGGGTGCGCGCGGGGTCGCCGGCTTGGCTGCAGCCGGCTTGGCTTCAGCGGATTCGCTCTCGCCTGCTTCGGTCGAACTGCCGGCTGGTTTGGCTGCGGCCGCCTTCGCCGGGCGCTTGGCCGCTTGAGCGACATTCGGTTGAGCGGGTTGAGCGGCAGGGCTGTTTCCGGTCAGCGACTGAACCGCCGCACTCAATTCGACGACTCGTTGCGACAAGGTGTCGATGTCTTGCTTGGTGGGTACCCCAAGACTGCCCAAGGCGCGAGCGACGCGATTTTCGAATACCTGCTCCAGGCGATCCCAGGTCCCGGAGGCTTTGCCGGCCACTTGCGCAAAGGTCTCGCTGGTGGCCTTGCGAGTACTGCTCTGCAACACGGCCCCTTCCTTGACCAGCGCGTCGAAGACCTTACCGCCTTCCTCCTGAGCTTTGGCGAACGCGCCCAAGCCGGCCAGCCAAATTTGCTTCGCCGACTGCTTGATCGTATCGCCCAGCGGGCTGTCATTGGTTTCGCCTGCTAAATCCTTGAGTTTTTTGCCCATCATTTTCTCCTTGAAGTTGGGTGAATCAGTGGAAACAAGTTTTTCTCTTGCCCTGGAAAGCGAGTGTAGTAACAATATCTAGAGCACGCACACTAATCACTCTTTCCTTTGCCAACACAGTTTCAGGCCGCACCGTGTGCTGACGACGATTTCGCTCAGGAGCCATGCATGAATTACTTTCTCACCGGCGCAACCGGTTTCATCGGCAAACGGCTGGTTGCCAAACTGCTCGCCCGGCCAGAAGCAGTGGTTTATTTTCTGACCCGTTCGTCGGCTCCCGACCGCCTGCAGGACCTGTACGAATACTGGCAATGTGACGAAAAACGCGCCATTCCGATCTGCGGTGATTTGACGCAGGTCGACCTGGGGATCGCCCCGGACGATCTGGCGGCGATGACGGGCCGCATCGACCACTTTTTCCATCTGGCGGCCATTTACGATTTAAAGGCGTGTGCCGAAGAACAACAGCGCGTCAATGTCGAAGGAACGCGCCACACCGTGCGCCTGGCGGAACGGCTGGGCAGCCGGCGTTTTCATCATGTCAGTTCGATTGCCGCCGCCGGATTGTTCGAAGGACTGTTCCGGGAAGACATGTTCGATGAGGCCGAAAACCTCGCCCATCCCTACTTCCGGACCAAACACGACGCGGAAGCCGTCGTCCGCCGGGAGTGCCAGGTGCCATGGTTGATCTTCCGTCCGGCGATCGTCGTCGGCGACTCGCGCACCGGAGAAATGGACAAGGTCGACGGGCCGTATTACTTCTTCAAACTGATCCAAAAAATGCGCAAACTTCTGCCGCCCTGGATGCCGACGATCGGTATCGAAGGCGGCCGGGTGAACGTCGTACCAGTGGATTTCGTCGTCGCGGCCATGGATCACATCGCCCATCTCGACAACCTGACGAGCAATTGCTTCCACCTCACCGATCCGGCGCCCATGCGGGTCGGCGATCTGCTGAATACCTTTGCCCGCGCCGCGCACGCGCCGGAAATGTCGATGCGGATCAACGCCGCTCTGATCGGCTTCATCCCGCGCTCGGTACGCAAGACCATGTTCGCCCTCACACCCATCCGCCGTATCCGTAACGCGGTGATGAAGGATCTCGGTCTGCCTGACGACTTTCTCAATTTCGTCAACTACCCGACTCGTTTCGACTGCCGGGAAACCATGCGCGCACTCAAAGGCTCCGGAATCGCCGTTCCGCCGTTGGACAGCTACGCTTGGCGGCTGTGGGATTATTGGGAACGTCACCTCGATCCGGATCTTTACATCGATCAGACCTTGCGCGGCCGGGTGCAAGGCAAAGTAGTGCTGGTCACCGGCGGTTCATCGGGAATCGGCAAAGCCACCATTCGCAAACTTGCCGAGGCTGGCGCCATCGCCGTGACCATCGGCCGAAATGCCGAGGCTCTCGAAGCCACCCGTCTCGAATTCGCCGACGCCGGACTGTCGTTGATCACCCGAGCCGTCGACGTGGCCGACGCCGAACAATGTGCGGAGCTGGTCCAGTTCATGACCGACCATCATGGTGGTGTCGACATCCTGATCAATAACGCCGGCCGATCGATTCGCCGCGGCATCGAGACCTCCTTCGACCGCTTCCATGACTTTGAACGGACCATGGAAGTGAATTATTTTGGCTCCCTGCGATTGACGATGGGCTTCCTGCCGGGAATGATCGCCAAACGCAAAGGTCACGTGATCAACATATCGTCGATCGGCGTACTGACCAATGCACCGCGTTTCTCGGCTTATGTCGCTTCGAAAGCGGCCATGGACGCCTGGACCCGTTGTGCGGCGTCCGAATTCGCCGATCGCGGTATCGAATTCACGACCATCAACATGCCCTTGGTCAAGACACCCATGATCGCGCCGACCAAACTCTATGATCAGGTGCCGACGCTGACCCCGGAAGAAGCCGCCGATATGATCGTCGAAGCGGTGATTCACAAACCGGTGCGCATCGCCACTCGTCTGGGAATTTTCGGTGCCCTGCTCCACTCGCTGGCGCCGAAAGTGGCCCAGATCGTCATGAACACTTCGTTCAGGATGTTTCCGGATTCCTCCGCCGCCGCCGGCAAACAAGACGGACAACAACAGACGGCCGACCAGATCGCTTTCTCACAGATCATGCGCGGCATTCACTTCTGAGCAAAGCGGCTTGACGACAGGCCGCGACACCCGATACCGTCGGGTCGTTGACCATTTTTTCAGGCCATCGGTTACATCGCCATCGTCGAACCATTCATCGTATCAATTCCCATGACCACACCCACCCCCACCGTCAATCCGCTTCCCATCGCCGATCCACGCACTTTGCTCAAGCAGCTTCAGCAACAATTTCCGGTTTTTCACGACGCGCTACCACTGGCCATCGGTATCGACAAACAGATCCTTGCCCGCCATCCCGAAATCAACCGCAAAACATTGCGCATCGCCTTGGGGATGCATACCCACTCGTTACGTTATTTGAAAGCAATGGAAAAAGCGACCGTCCGCCACCATCTCGATGGCCAGACAGCCGACGAAGTTCCAGCAGAGCACCGCCAATATGCAGGTGATCAGGTCCGGGAACGCCTTAAAAAACAAATCGAGCAGCGTAAGGCGCAACGCGAAGCCGACACACTGGCCCGTCAACGTGCGGAAAAACTCGGCCAATTGGTCGAAAAATTCGGCCGGAACCGCTGAACAACGAATGACCTTGAAAAGAAATATGGCGTGTCACAGCTCACGGATTAATGATGCCGTTGTCCAATGAATGGACCGGCCCCATGGGGCATCTGATCGACGACGACCAAACCATCGAACTCTATATCTGGCTTGGCACAAACGAGAGATTGTCGGGCGATGGCGGTATTCCGGCAGCCAAACCATTGAGTTCGGCATTGTCGGCCGATAAAGTCAAAGCCGTACGGAACTACTTTGCCGAATACCATCTCGAATATTTCCGGCAGCGGCAATACTCACATTTTCCCAGCCGTCTTCATGCCTGCTCACTGTTCGCCACCCGCACCGATGCCGAAATGTTTGGTGACCGGCATCCTCCCAGCATCGATGGCAAGAATTTGGTCCAAACGCGCAGCCAAGGCCCTTACCTCTGCTCTTTTCACGACGCGAGCTGGCTGGACTATCTGCATCTGCCACACAGCCTGAGCTTGGCAGAACTCGACACCATTGCCGCATACTACTGGCAAGGGGTGTTGGTCGAACAAGTTGCGCCACGCTATGCCGAACAGCCCTGGCGTGAGCCGCCAGTGATCGAAGCCCTGTTTCGCGGTTCGCTGGTCAAGGTTGGCGAATCACCGATTTAAGTTTCTGTCACAGCAATGACCGATTCGGGCTTTGTGCGCAAAGGCAAGCACAGATGAAACGCATCGGCAATTTTGGCCCACGACAGACCCACGAATGGTGACGGTCTGTCTTCGGCCGCGATCAGCGCTTCAACCAGATCGATCCAGTACGACGCGGGTTGATGGGCGCCTGGTTGGCCGCCGGAGTAACCCTGTTTGAAGTAGCCGTCGCGGAACCGGAGGAGGGCTCCAGTTTCTTGCCTGGGCTTGTTTTTGTCGGTTCGGTTGAACGAAGCGTTGAGGAAGACGCCGCCGGGCGCTTGTTTCGATGGCCGAATCGAGTCTGATTTATTTGATCAATCTCTGCTGGCGCCGCCGCTCGCTGATTTTTTGAATACATTTCCTGCGCTCGTTTCAGACTGCGCCGTTTGCTGATCAGTGTTGCGATATAACCAATAAATAGGGTGACAATGAATACCCAAAACAAAGGGTAGGTGAAAATTTCCTTGAGCCATTGAATCAGTCGAAAGATCGGGTTGAACGACGGGCTTTCCCCGCCTCCACCTCCCTGATCGATCAGCATCGCCATTTCAGACGTTGTACTACGTTTGGTATCGTAGTCGACCAAAGCCAGCGAGACTCCACCTTGGTTCAAGCCGATCCCACTACCCTGTGGCCCGGTAAAAACGTCGATGCCACCCAAGGTAAAGCTCTTGCGGCCTTCGCTGTCGACCCGTACCTCGGCCACACTGGCAACCAGTTGAGTGACATCACGCTGTATTTCTTCGATGCTCCTCGAAATCTCCTCGGGCAATTCGTGAGTTCCCACAGGTCGGGAGAGGTCATTGCCGCGCCAAAAATTTTGAGTATTGACCGACGTTTTGTCGTTGATGGCGTTTTCTGCAGCCGTAGCAATGACGGTGTCGCCATCGGTGGCATAGGGCTGGCGGAAAAATTGATGAGCCGCTGAAGCGACGTCTGACGAAGTCTGGGCGGATTCGGATTGGTAGTAAGGCTCATTCGATGAGCGAGCGCGAGCAACTGTCCTGTCGACCCTTACTGACGCATCCATCCCGGACGCACCCTCCTCCTGAGCCACCGCCGATGTTGCCGGAAGGAATAACGCGTGTTCTCGGCGTGATTCTCGCCACTCCAATGCGGAGTCGTTGCCGGGAAACGGAATGGCCACAACTTCACCGGCCAAGCAGGTGATCACCACACCAATGAGCAATTGCCAAAAACGCTGCCAGGGAAAGAGAAGCATCCTTGTCATCTAGTCCCAATCAAAACATGGCAAACAGCAAGCAAAAAACGGGCCAAAAAAGCAAGCGTTATTTTATCAGTAAGGTGTTGAGATTGCTGAGCTTGTTGAAAGTCAGGTTGTCAAATTTGCCGACAAAATTGATTATTTTGATGTTATCGAAAACCCTGAACAACATGGGATTTCTTTGACATGAGCTGTAATGCGCTGGAGGAGCGCCTGAGCAAGCGAATAACAGCGCTGAACGGCGCGGGTCAGCTCGACGTTTCGCTGGACAGGCATCAACGTTAGTCCACCTTGAGTATAAGACCTTGTCAGACCTGAGCAATCGCAGCACGCCGCAGGGAAAATGAGAACAGTTTTCCCGATTTGGAGGCGCATCGCAGGCGATGTAACGGGAAATCAGAAAAATGTCCTGCTTTTCCGCCGACGCAGTCGATCAATCTCAAATCTGACAGGCTCCAGCGCCTCGTCTTGCTTGCTGGTTTCTTCAACACTTTCTCGTCGTTGACCCAACCAGCTTTTTCAACGGTCCGACGATACAGAACGGAGTGATCGCTTGTCGTAAAGGTTGGCAGGGTATCGACTTCTCAGCTGTTGCCGGACGAAGAGGGTCAAACCGTTTCTTAAGAATGGGCCACTTCTGCCGTTCATACGCTGAATTGATTTTTTGCCTCTCGCTGAGCCTTGCTTCAAGAGAATGTACTGGAGGAAGACAAAGGCCTAGTCTATGCTGATCGTACAGATGAAGCCAGAGCCCGAATTTAACGCACGATCGTTCCGTCCGCAGCCGAGATGGGATTGGTGGTTGACGTGATATTACGGTTCTGCGGTTTGCCGAAAGAAGTCGACAAGGTGGAGACGGCGAATTGGTCGCCTGATCTTTATCAAAAAACTAAATTAATAAATTTTTTGTCCTGGATGGCCGGGTTTCGATGACCCGATCAAACTTATTCCATCATGATGCTTACGATACGGTTACGTGGTTCGCCGTGGGGAAATGAGAAATGTCCGATCTGCTGAAGAATATCGATGCTCGCACCAAGCTGGCAGGTACCAACAAGCTCGAAATATTGCTGTTTTCGTTGGGAACTGATTCTCGTACCGGCAGGCGGGAGACATTTGGCATCAACGTCTTCAAAGTGCGAGAAGTCATGCGCACTCCGCCCATCACCGCCGCACCGGAAATGCCAGCCTCGGTCGAAGGAATGGTCAGTCTGCGTGGCGTACTGGTACCGGTCGTCGATCTGGCGCGCTACGCCGGCGTGGAAACCGAAACACCCCGATCGATCATGATCGTCACCGAGTATGCTGGCCATACGCAGGGATTTCTCGTCGAAGGGGTCGACACCATTCTGCGCTTGGACTGGGGACAGATGCGAGTCCCCCCCGCCATGTTGATGGCCGAAATGGGAGGCTTGGTCACTGCGGTGACCGAACTGCCCGATGGTCGCTTGATCATGATGATGGATGTCGAAAAAATCCTCTCCGAAACAACCGGGTACGATGACGGAGCAGTTTATCGTAATATCAAGCCACTTGACCATCCTGAATTGACGGTCTTTTTCGCCGACGATTCGGCTGTCGCGCGTAAACAAATCCAGCGCACTCTCGAAGCGATGGATGTCAAGTTCGTTGCTGCGATCAATGGCGCCGATGCGTGGTCCGAACTCGAAAAAATGGCCACCTATGCACAAGCCTCAGGGCAAAAGATTACCGATTTGATCAGCCTGGTGCTGACGGATATCGAGATGCCGGAAATGGATGGCTACATCCTGACCAAGAAAATCAAATCAGACGACCGCTTCGCCGGCGTGCCGGTGATCATGCACTCGTCCTTATCCGGGATGTCCAACCAACAACTCGGCAAATCGGTCGGCGTGGACGAATATGTTCCTAAATTCGAACCGCAACGGTTGTCGGAAACACTGACCAGACGCTTGCTGGGCAGCCTGCCCGTGCCACAAGTAGCCTGATCGCGCGATTGCCTGGAGTAAAAAATGGAACAACTGGCGGAACGAAAAAATCTTCTGGATGGCGTGGATGCGAGAACCCGACTCGCGGGTTCGAACAAGATGGAAATCCTGCTGTTCTCACTCGGAACTCGGGAGACTTTTGGCATCAATGTCTTCAAAGTGCGTGAAGTGGGGCAGACGCCGCACATTACCAAGACCCCGAACATGCCGCGAGGTGTGGAAGGGTTGATTTCTCTGCGTGGGAACGTCATCCCGGTGCTGTCACTGATTTCATTTCTCGAGACCAATGGTGAGCCGGTGGAAGCATGCAAAACGATGATGGTTGCCGAGTATTCGAAGCGGACACTCGGTTTCCTGGTTCACGAAGTGGATCGGATCATTCGTGTCGATTGGGAAAAAGTCAGGTCACCAGAAAGCCTATTGACCACCAATCAAGGTCTGATCACCGCGATCACCGAACTCGATGACGGCAAGCTGGTGTCGATTCTCGATGTCGAGCAGATTCTCGCCAATGCCTTTGGTGAAGCGGTGATCGTGGACATTCCCCGGTTAAGTGCCGATGAGGATTGCGGAATATTTTTTGCGGATGACTCGATCGTTGCCCGGCGCAAGATCACCGAAGTGCTCGACAAGTTGGGCGTCAAACACAAGCACGCGACCAATGGTGCCGAAGCGTGGACCCGTCTGCAAAGTATCGCCGCACACGCTGTGCAAACCGGTAAGGACGTTCGCGATGAAATCCGTCTGATCCTGGTCGATGCTGAAATGCCGGAGATGGATGGTTACGTATTGACCAAAAATATCAAGAATGACGCCCGCTTCACCAACATACCAGTGGTGATGCACTCCTCTCTGTCATCGCAGGCCAACCATGCGATGGGCAAGGCAGTTGGCGTCGATGCCTATGTTGCCAAATTTGATGCCGAGGTGCTGGCCGACACGCTGCGCCCGCTGCTCGAAGGTTGAGAGCACTAACAGGAGCAATTAAACAATGGCTGATCCGAAGATGAGAATTCTGGTCGTTGACGATTTCTCGACCATGCGACGCATCGTCAGAAATCTACTCAAGGAACTGGGTTTCTCCAACGTAGACGAAGCGGAAGACGGGGCGATTGCCCTGCAGAAGCTGCAAAACGGTGCGTTTGAATTCGTCGTTACCGACTGGAACATGCCGAACATGGATGGTCTTCAGCTTCTGCAAACCATCCGTAGTTCGGCCAATCTCAAACATTTGCCAGTTCTGATGATCACTGCCGAAGCCAAGAAGGAGAACATCGTCGCAGCCGCCCAGGCGGGAGCCAACGGCTACATCGTCAAACCGTTCACCGCGGCAACGCTCGCGGAGAAATTGCAGAAAATTTTTGACAAGATGGGTGGTTGAGATGAGTGACGCCGGAAAATCAGGAGATTCGCAAGAACTCGAAGCACTATTCGACAGCATCGTTGCATCATCAGGTCACGCGTCGACTGTCCAGCCGCCCCCCCCTCCAGCCAAGCCATCCTTGCTGAATCAGCTACGGGAGAGTGATACGGGACTCGAAGACAGCCAGGAACTGCAGGAATTATTCGACTCGGTATCCGCACAGCAACAGAAAGCGTCCACTGCCAAATCAAGCAAAAGCGAAGAATGGAGTGGTCAAGACAAGGTTTTTCAACGTATTGGCCAAATGGCAAGACAGTTACACAACACCTTGGGCGAACTCGGCTACAGCGAGTTGCTGGA
This sequence comes from Accumulibacter sp., assembly GCA_031732795.1. Lineage (GTDB taxonomy): Bacteria > Pseudomonadota > Gammaproteobacteria > Burkholderiales > Rhodocyclaceae > Accumulibacter. The sequence goes on from JAVMKC010000036.1 coordinate 14,364, forward strand.
AAGCACGGTTGCCGCACTGCCTGATGCCAAGGATCGGCTGGCTTATGTCGCCAATCTGACTGAACAAGCCGCTTGCAAGGTGCTCAACGCCACCGATATTGCCAACCCGTTGCTCGAGCAAATCGAGAGCGAGACAACCGAGTTAGCCAGCAAATGGGATACGTTGTTTGCCAACAAAATGGGTGTCGAAGAGTTCAAACAGCTCGCCAAAGATACCCGTTCCCATTTCAAAGAAGCTCTGCCACAAAAAACTGACGCTATCAAGGCGCAGTTGCTGGACATCATGATGGCTCAGGATTTCCAGGATCTGACGGGACAAGTAATCAAGAAAATCATCGGCGTGGCTCAGGAACTCGAAGCGCAATTGATGGGCGTGCTGATCGAGACCATGCCCGGCGAGCGACGCACCGAATCGGTGATCAGCTTGTTGAATGGTCCGGTGATCAACACCGAAGGACGTAGCGACGTCGTCGCCACTCAGCAACAGGTCGACGACCTGCTCGATAGCTTGGGATTCTAGGAGATTCATGATGAGTGACTTTGCCGGGATGGAAGACCTGTTGCAGGACTTCCTGCAGGAAGCGGGCGACCTGCTTTCGGACGTGGACAACAAGCTGGTTGATCTCGAGCGCACACCAAAGGATCTGCGATTGTTGAACGATATCTTTCGCGGATTCCACACCATCAAAGGCGGCGCCGGGTTCCTGAATGCCGTCGAACTGGTCAGCCTGTGTCATCTCACCGAAAATCTGTTCGACAGACTGCGCAACGGCGAATTACACCTGACTTCTGGTTTAATGGACACGATCATGGCGTCGACCCAAGCCGTGCGTGACATGTTTCGGGAAATTGGTCAGGGCCGTCAGCCGGAACCTGCGCCAGAAGAAGTACGTGTCGCACTGCGGGCGGCATTGGATGGCAAAACGGCCGAGCCTGCCGCAGCACCTGAATCGGCCGCCGTCCCATCCACTGAACCCACTACTGCACCTGCTGCACCTGCTGAACCGGTAGCGGCCGTCGCAGCACCGACCAGCATAGCGCAGCCGGGGTCAGCGCCAGAAACGGAGCCCGATTGGCAGGCACTGCATCGAGCGGTGACGGGTCAGCCAGCGACTTTGGTCCCCACACCCGCCACGGACGTGGTGGCCGCAAAAGCTTCTCCTGCCGCCCCTGCTGCCGAAATCGACCCCGCCAAACTGCAACCGCATTTCCCGCCGGAAGGACGCCGGGCAAGTGATCGTCCCGGAGCGGTGGCAGGCAATGCGCCCACGGGTCGGCGTGCCGATGAAAAAGCGGCATCGCGGGAAACGACCATCCGCGTCGATACTGCGCGCCTCGATCAAGTGCTCAACCTATCCGGCGAAATCGGTCTGACCAAAAACCGCTTGACCAGCCTGCGCGCCGACATTCTGGCTGGACGAACCGATACCGACACCTTGCAAGCGCTCGATCAGGCGGTCAGCCAACTCGACCTGCTGGTTTCCGACTTGCAGAATTCGGTGATGAAAACGCGGATGCAGCCGATCGGCCGCCTGTTCCAGAAATACCCGCGGATTGCCCGCGATCTGGCACGGCAACTGGGCAAAGACGTCGAATTGGCGCTGGTCGGTGAAGAAACCGAAGTCGACAAAACGATGATCGAGGATTTGGCCGATCCATTGATTCACTTGATTCGCAATGCTGTCGACCATGGCGTCGAATCGCCGGATGAGCGCCGAGCAGTTGGCAAGCCGCCGAAGAGCGTCGTCCGCCTTGAGGCACGTCAAGAAGGTGACCACATCATCCTGATCATCGCCGACGATGGCCGCGGCATGAGTCCAGAACGGATCCGCGCCAAGGCCGTCGAGAAAAAAATCATCGGGGAAGAAGAAGCGAACACCCTCGATGACCGGCAAAGTCTGAATCTGATCTTCCTGCCCGGTTTTTCGACGATGTCGCAGGCTTCGGCGGTATCCGGTCGCGGTGTCGGCATGGACGTCGTCAAGACCAACATCCAGAAGCTCAACGGCGCAATAGAAATCCGTTCAGAGCCTGGCAAAGGCTCGGTATTCATCATCTCACTGCCGCTGACCCTGGCGATCCTGCCGGTGTTGCTGGTACTACTGGGCGAGCAGCCGTTCGCTTTACCCTTATCGATGGTCCGGGAGATTCTGCCGATCGACCATCAAAAAATGCAGGAAGTCGGTGGCAAGGAAACCCTGGTCGTTCGTGGCGAGATTCTGCCGGTGGTCTCACTGGCGCGGCTCCTGGGCTGGCCGCAAGTGCGCAAACCCGACTATGGTGTGTTGATGCAGTCCGCCGAACGCAGCTTCATTCTGGCCGTCGACAACTTTGCCGGCCGTGACGATGCGGTGATCAAGGCGCTTGACGATTTCCGCCCACGCGGCGTCGCCGGAGTAACCACACTGTCGAATGGCCAAATCGTCCTGATCCTCGACATGAAAGAACTGTTGTCCGACATGGCGGCCAATTCGGATCGCGATACACGCGGCGCACCGTCCCGCGCGCTGGAATATTTTGGCTGACACGATCCAATCGACCCGACGACCCAGGGGGCTACGGCCCCCTGTTTTTTTGTGGTGCCTGTGCCAGAAAAGAACGCGGTCTCCGGCAACCGATCTCCAGTCACCCTCCGGGACACCAAACAGATACAAAAAAATAAAATTAATTAAATTATGGAATTAAAACAAACCCTCCGCTCGGCATATGCCTTACCACCTATCAACTTTCTGAGTCCCAGGATTTGTCGTCTGTCTGGTTCCCAAGGTCCACCTCGGGAACCCACTCTGGGAAGCTCCAGCGTCCTTTCCCGGCCTGAGCTGATGCGCAAAGCCGCGGTCCGAAAGCTGAAATTGCACAAAATGGGGTTCCCAAGGTGGACCTTGGGAACCAGAAACAATCATGATAGGTGGTGAGCGGCATGGGCACGTGCACTTGCTGAAATAAAGCATTCGCTGAGCAGCGGATCATGATTTCAATCGTCAACGCAGCCTCCGCAGTCACACCATCATAATCAACGGACGCAACTGTTGTTCTTTCGCCACGATTCAAGAATCAGCCTAAATTAAGCAGGATATACTCCTATTTTTTAATGTGTTTTTCCTATAATGACGGCGATCGGAGTGGAAGCTCGTCATGGCTGAGGATAGTGATCTCGAAAGAACTGAACCGGCGTCGGCAAGACGGCTGGAGCAGGCACGCGAAGAAGGGCAGGTTCCCCGTTCTCGTGAGATAGGCGCGTTCCTCATTCTATTGGTCGCCGCCGCCGCGTTCTCGATGCTCGGCCCGTGGATGGTGCAACAGATGGTGCTGATCGTGCGCCGCGGTCTGAGCATCGATTATCCCTTGGCACACGACCCAGACCGCGCGTTGACCCAGTTGGCCACCCTCTCTTTCGATGCCTTGACGGTCTTTGCGCCACTGTTGCTCGCCCTGGTGGTCGCCACTCTGCTGGCGCCGTTTTTTCTCGGCAGTTGGAATGTCTCGATCAAAGCCTTGCAACCTGATTTCAGCCGGATCGATCCGTTGCAAGGTCTGCAGCGTTTGCTGTCGTGGAGCGGTCTGGCCGAACTGATCAAGGCGTTGGCCAAGGCCGCGTTGGTCGGTGGGGTAGCATTGCTGGTACTGTGGAACGTTCGGGGAGAACTGTTGGCCCTGTTCGCGCAGTCCATACCGGTTAGCTTGGCCAGTGCCGGCAATCTGCTCAGTTTCAGCTTTCTGGTCATGGTTCTGGCCTTGCTGCTGATCGTCGCCATCGACGTGCCGTTCCAGCTTTGGCAATTCCACGACAAGATGAAAATGAGCCGCCAGGAAGCCAAGCAGGAAAACAAGGAACTCGAAGGCAACCCCGAAATCAAGGGCCGGATTCGTCAATTGCAACGGAAAGCCGCCCGGAAACGGATGATGTCGGCCGTGCCGGCCGCCGATGTGATCGTCACCAACCCGACGCATTACGCCGTGGCCCTGGCTTACAAAAGCGGCATGACCGCCCCGAAGGTGCTGGCCAAAGGCCGAGGCGAAATCGCCCTCAAAATCCGGCAGCTTGGCGCTGAAAATGGCGTGCCGATGCTCGAAGCCGCGCCACTGGCGCGCGCCTTGCATCGGCATGTGGCCATCGACCAGGAGATCCCGGCATCGCTTTATGCCGCTGTCGCTGAAGTGATGGCCTATATCTACCAGTTGCGCGATTGGCGTCGCGGCAGCGGCCAATACCCGGCACCGCCACGCCAGATCGCCGTACCGGGGGAACTCGTTCCCGAGGATGAGAATGGCTAACGCCTCCATCACCTTGCAGGGGCTGTTCACGCGTTTCGGCCAGAAGCAACTGGCCGGACCGTTGTTGATCCTGCTGATCCTGGCAATGATGGTTCTGCCGCTGCCCGCCTTTGTGCTGGATCTCTTTTTCACTTTCAACATCGCCATTTCGGTGCTGGTCATGCTGGTGGCGATGAGCGTGATGAAGCCGCTCGATTTTTCCGTTTTCCCCACCGTGCTGCTGGTAACGACGCTGCTGCGGTTGTCGTTGAATGTGGCGTCCACCCGCGTCGTCCTGCTCGAAGGACATACCGGACCCGGCGCGGCAGGCCGGGTGATCGAGGCTTTCGGGCATTTTCTGGTCGGCGGCAATTATGCTGTCGGACTAGTGGTATTCACTATCCTGGTGATCATCAATTTCGTAGTCATCACCAAAGGCGCCGGACGGGTTGCCGAAGTCGCCGCCCGGTTCACCCTCGACGCGATGCCCGGCAAGCAAATGGCGATCGACGCCGACCTCAACGCCGGTCTGATCGGTGAGGACGAAGCGCGTAAACGCCGGTCCACCATCGCCGAGGAAGCCGATTTCTTCGGTTCGATGGACGGCGCCTCGAAATTCGTTCGCGGCGACGCTGTCGCCGGCATCCTGATCATGTTGATCAACGTCCTCGGCGGCCTGTTCGTCGGCGTCCTGCAGCACGGTCTGGATGTCGGCACCGCCGCGCGCACGTATACCCTGTTGACCATTGGCGACGGCCTGGTAGCGCAAATCCCGGCCTTGATCATCTCGATCGCCGCCGGCATGGTCGTCACCCGGGTCGGTGATCGTGAAGACGTGTCCGAGCAGTTCGTTTCGCAATTGTTCAGCCATTCGAAACTGATTTATCTGACCGCTGGAATCATCGGTTTTCTCGGTCTGATTCCCGGCATGCCGAACCTGATCTTCCTGCTCCTGGCCGGCGGTTTGGCGGCGATGGCCTGGAAAATCGATCAACGGACGATCCGCGCGACCGAACCATCGACCCCGGCACCGGCAGTCGAAGTGCCGACCGTCGCTCGTGAATCGCAGGAAGCCAGCTGGGCCGACGTCGCACCACTCGACGTGCTCGGTCTGGAAGTCGGTTATCGCCTGATTCCATTGGTCGATAAGGCACAGGACGGCGAACTGTTGCGCCGGATCCGCGGCATTCGCAAAAAGTTCGCCCAGGAAATCGGGTTCCTGGTTTCGCCGGTGCACATCCGCGACAATCTGGAATTAAAGCCCAATGCCTACAAGATCCTGCTCAAAGGCGTCGAAATCGGCGACGGTGAAGCATTTCCGGGAAGTCTGCTGGCAATCAATCCCGGACGGGTCGCCGGACAGGTTCCGGGGGTAAGCACCCGTGACCCGGCGTTCGGATTGCCGGCGGTATGGATCGAAACCGCTTTGCGCGAGCAGGCACAAGCCTATGGTTATACCGTGGTCGATGCCAGCACTGTCGTGGCCACCCACCTCAATCACCTGATCCTCTCACATTCCGCCGAGTTGCTGGGTCGCCAGGAAACGCAGGCCTTGCTCGACCATCTGGCCAAGGACATGCCGAAACTGGTCGAGGACGTGGTCCCGAAAGCGCTACCGATCGGCGCGTTGCAAAAAGTCCTGCGCAACCTACTCGACGAAGGCGTGCATATCCGCGACATGCGCACGATCATCGAAACCCTGGCCGACAGCGCGCCGCGTTCGCAAGACCCCGAAGTACTCACCGGTCTGGTACGAATCGCGCTGAGCCGGTCGATCGTCCAGGAAATCTATTCCGGCAATACGGAAATCCAGACCATGTCGCTGGATCCGCAACTCGAGCGTATCCTGCTGCAAGCGGTTGCCGGTGGTGGCGAGAACGCCAGCATCGAACCGGGACTCGCCGAAACCCTGGTTCGCGAGACAGTCGGCGCCGCACAACGCCAGGAAGAACTCGGTCTGCCGACCGTCTTGCTCGTTCCCGGGACCTTGCGTGCCTTGCTGTCGCGTTTCCTGCGTCGCAGCGTTCCGCAACTCAAGGTGCTGGCGCATAACGAAGTGCCTGAAAACAGAATGATCAAAGTTACCTCTATCATTGGAGGCAGGGTATGAACGTCAGGAAATTCATTGGCGCGACAGCGCGCGACGCCTTACGCAAGGTCAAGGAGACGCTTGGGCCGGATGCGATCATTTTGTCGAATCGGACGATTCCCGGCGGAGTCGAGATCATGGCCGTCGCGGCACGTGAAATGGAAACCATCGTTCCCGCTCCAAACCCACTACCAGTGACCGCCAGTCCAGAAAAGCAAGCACCGATTGTCGCCGATACCCCAGCCCCTGACCAACGCCCGTTGGCGGCCATCGACGCCGTTTCACCGCCAGCCGTCCTGTCCGCTGCGGACCGTCTTCGCCAGCCGGCTGCGGTGCCTGTCCGCCCCCCCGTGCCGCCGTCCACTCGTGCGGGCGGCGCGGCACCCGTCGCGCGCGCCGCAGGCGCTACACCGACCGAGAAGCCAGCCACCGACGCGGTTCCCGCGGCGTTGATGACCGAAATCCGCAGCCTGCGCCGGATCGTCGAGCAGCAACTGGCCGGTTTCGCCTGGGGTGAATCGGCGCGAGCCGAACCGGTGAAGACCGAAATGCTCCGCCAGATGCTCGACGCCGGCTTTTCACCGCAATTCACCCGGGAACTGCTCGCCGACCTGCCGCGCGATCTCGATGCCGGTCACGCGCTGGCCTGGGTCAAGGGCGCAGCCGACCACAGCCTGATGACGCTCGGCAGCGAAAACGACATCGTCGATCGTGGCGGCATTTATGCTCTGATCGGACCGACCGGAGTCGGCAAGACCACCACCACCGCCAAACTGGCCGCCCGTTGCGTCCTTCGTCTGGGCGCGCGCAAACTGGCCCTGGTAACCACCGACGGTTATCGGATCGGCGCCCACGAACAACTGCGCATCTACGGTCGCATTCTCGGCGTCTCGGTACACCTCGCCCGCGACGCCGATGATTTGCGCGCGACGCTGATCGATCTGCAACACACGCACATGGTGCTGATCGACACCATGGGCATGAGTCAGCGCGACCGGCTGGTCAACGAACAGGTGGCCATGTTCGGCGAAAGCAACGTTCAGCCGCTGTTATTGCTGTCCGCCACCAGTCGTGGAGAAACCCTGGACGATGTGGTCCGCGCCTACAGCGGCCTGAAGCCGGCCGGCTGCATCCTCACCAAGGTCGATGAAGCCACCGGCCTGGCATCGTCGCTGGACGTGATCATCCGCCAGCGCTTGCGGCTGTATTACGTTTCGAACGGTCAGCGGGTGCCGGAGGATTTGCACCTGCCGAATCGATCCTACCTGCTGCATCGCGCATTCAAGGATCTGCCCGAAACCTCGCCACACCGTCTGGACGGCGTCGAACCCGGTTTATTGCTGGCCAGTGCCGAAAACAACGCTGTATCGGCGAGCGGAGGCTTACGTGGCTGAGTTTCGCGGCGATCAGGCCTCGGGGCTGCGACGACTGCTCGGCCGCCCGCCGCTGCGCGTGGTCACTTTTGCCGCTGGCAGCAATGATGTCGGCAAGAGCGTGGCGGTGACCAATCTGGCGATGCTGCTGGCGCGCACAGGCCGTGAGGTGCTGATCGTCGACGAAAACACAAATACCCTGGCCGGCTATTTTGGTGCCGCCGTCCGCGATGATCTGCAGCAAGTGATCAACCAGCAAAAGACACTCGACGAAGTGATCGTTCCCCTGGCACGGAGTATCCGGCTGCTACCGACCGCCGGAGTGGCGACGCAGCTTGCCAGCCTGACGGCCATGGAGCAGCGGATTCTGCTGCAATCGCTGGCCGATCTGCACCCGACTGTCGACGTGGTGCTGGTCGATACCTCGCTCGACCACCCGCTCGGTTTTTCGCCATTCGGTCTGGCGGCGCAGGAGGTGGTGCTCGTCATGGCCGCCAACGGCACGGCCATCACCGAGTCGTACGCGCTGATCAAAAAAGTGAGCCTGGGGTACGCCCGCAAGCACTTCCGGATGCTGATCAACCGCACGCGTTCGGACGATGAAGCGCAGGCCATTTTCGGCAATATCGCCCAGCTATCTTACAGCCGCGGTCTGGCCCGGCTCGATTATGCCGGTCACGTGCCGCTCGACGAGCGACTGCGCCAGGCCTCACGACTTTGCCAACCAGTGGTCGGACTGTTTCCGGAGTCGCCCTCTGCTCGGGCGTATCAAGCGCTGACCAATCAACTGCTCGACTGGCCGACCGACCCGGAAGCGAATGGTGGGCTCGAACATTTCATGCAACAACTGTTAAACTTGAGCCAACGCATCGATCCCATCGCTATCTACGCCTGATAGCGGCCCATAACTGAATGTATAACGCGGCTGGTCAGCTCAACAAGGAGCAGCTCATCCAGCGCTACACGCCGCTGGTGAAGCGTGTCGCCTGCCATTTGATGGCCCGACTGCCGGCCAGCGTGCAGGTCGATGATCTGGTACAAAACGGCATGCTCGGATTGCTCGATGCCATCGGGCGTTTCGAAGCCGGTCTCGGCGCGCAGTTCGAAGTCTATGCCATGCAACGGGTTCGCGGCGCGATGCTCGACGGCTTGCGCGAAAACGATTGGTTACCGCGCAGCTTGCGTCGCGAATGCCGACGCATCGAACAAGCCATCGCCCAGCTCGAGCAGCAGCACGGCCGGGCGCCGACCGAAACGGAACTCGCCGCAGCGCTGGACATGACCCTCGGTGATTACCAGAAAATGTTGCAGGACGCGCGTGGCCACCAGTTGGTCTATCTCGAAGATCTGGTCGTCGAGGAAGGAGAGGATTTCCTTGAATGCCATCTGGTTGCCGAAGGCGCCGATCCGGTGCGCCAGCTCGAAGACGAAGACTTGCGCCGCGCTTTGGTACAAGGGATCGAAATGCTTCCCGAGCGGGAAAAACTGATGATGGCCCTCTACTACGAACAGGATTTGAATTTGCGCGAAATCGGCGAAGTGATGGGCGTCACCGAATCACGCGTTTGCCAGTTGCATAGTCAGGCAGTGATGCGTTTGCGGGCACGCATCGTCGGTCAAGACGCCAAGAAAGTCACTTCCAGCAAGCGCCATGGATAGAGTCAGCCTGGCGGGCCTGGTGATCGGACTGCTGGCGATCGTCGGCGGACAACTTCTCGAGGGCGGACACCTCGGTTCGCTGTCGCAGCCGGCGGCCTTGGTGATCGTCGTCGGCGGCACCCTGGGCGCGGTGATGCTGCAAAGCTCGTCCACCACCTTCATGCGCGGCCTGCGGATGGCCAAATGGGTCTGGCTGCCACCGGTGGTCGATCATCAGCGCCTGATCACCCAGATCACCGGCTGGAGTCACATTTCGCGACGCGAAGGATTGCTGGCGCTGGATTCGATCGTCGAGCAATTATCCGACAGCTTTACCCGCAAGGGGCTGCAACTGCTGGTCGATGGCGCCGAACCCGAACGTTTGCGAGAAGTCCTCGAAGTCGAAATCGACACCTTCGAACAAGAAATGAAACTCGCCGCGCGCATCTGGGAAGCGGCCGGCGGCTATTCGCCGACCATCGGCATCATGGGCGCCGTACTCGGTTTGATCCACGTGATGGAGAACCTTTCCGACCCTTCCAAACTCGGTACCGGAATCGCCGTCGCCTTTGTCGCCACCATTTACGGCGTCGGCTTGGCGAATCTGGTTTATCTGCCGATCGCCAACAAGCTGAAAGCACACATCAACCGGATGATCGTCCAGCGCCAAATGCTGATCGACGGTCTGGTCGGCATCGCCAACGGTGACAATCCACGAATCATCGAAAGTCGTTTGCAAGGATACCTGCTGTGAAACGACAGCGATCGGCCCGGGAACTTCTTTCATCTCACCACCTATCAATTCCAGCGTAATCTCTGAACAGATCCGAGTCGGTGACCGAAGTCCGCTTGGGTCTGGAGGCGGCCTATCCGGGAAAGCGCAAAACGATTCGGGAGAAGCTTTCTTTGACAGTGTCGGCGAGGACTCAGGCCCGCACCCCGAACACGACGGAGAAATCGGAGTAATCGACGGTACTGCCGCTCGAAATCACGCGTGCGGATAGGCACGGACAGTGACTGAGACGGTTGTCGACCAAACCGTCGGTAAACAACGCAACGTCTCAAAAACGATTCGCGAAACAGGTTCCTGAGAAGGTCTCGTCGGGTAAGATTCTTTTCTCGATGGATCAGACCGGCTTGAGCCTTCGTTTTGCGATGTTGACGATCAGCATACGCTGTGATGACCGCGCCACATCTGGAATGGCAGTTCGAGACGGGTGGTGCCAATAACGGTTTCAGTCAACAACAGACGCTCTTGGCGCGAATCCCGGCATAGCTGCCGGGATTCGTAACGGCGATGCTGTTGGCTGATCGCTGCTACCCGTCGGCGGACGGCCTTGTTCGAGAGGCTGGTCGGGGCAGGCTAGCCTATCGACTGTAGTTGAAAGGTAATGCGGTCCATTGGTCAGCGCTTCTCTCACAATCTCCCGAGTCTTGACGTCAGGTGTTCTGCACCACGATGTTCGGAAACTTGCTGCTCATGTCGCGCGCGCGTTCGGCGATCTTCACCGCCACGCGACGGGCGATGGTGCGATAGATTTCCGCTGCACGCGAATCCGGCGCGCCGACGACGGTCGGCCGACCTGAATCGGTCAGTTCGCGGATCGACATTTCCAGCGGCAAGGCGCCAAGCAGTTCGCTGTCGTAATCGGTGGACATCCGGGCACCACCGCCATGGCCGAAGATGTGTTCTTCGTGCCCGCAGTGCGAACAAATATGCAGGCTCATGTTCTCGACCAGACCGAGAATTGGAATGCCGACCTTTTCGAACATCTTCAGCCCCTTGCGGGCGTCGATCAGGGCGATGTCTTGCGGGGTGGTGACGATGACCGCGCCGGTCACCGGCACTTTCTGCGCCAGTGTCAATTGCGTGTCGCCCGTTCCCGGCGGCATGTCGACGATCAGGTAATCGAGGTCGCGCCAAGCCGTCTGCTTGAGCAGTTGTTCGAGAGCCTGGGTAACCATCGGGCCGCGCCAGACCATCGGCGAATCGATGTCGATCATGAAACCGATCGACATCGTCTGCAGACCGTGCGCTTCCAGCGGATCCATCGACACGCCGTCGGTGGATTCGGGTTTCTGGCCAGCCAGCCCGAGCATCTGCGGTTGCGACGGACCGTAGATGTCGGCGTCGAGCAGGCCGACGTTGGCGCCGTCCTGCGCCAACGCCAGCGCCAAGTTGACCGCAGTGGTGCTTTTGCCGACGCCGCCTTTGCCGGAGGCGACGGCGATGATGTTCTTGACTCCCGGCAGCGGCTTCAAACCGCGCTGGACGGTATGGGCGACGATGTTCACGGTCATGCCGATGCTGATGTTGCCGATTCCCGGGATCGTCGACAGCGCGGCGATCACCGCCCGACGCAGTTCGCCGATCTGGCTTTGCGCCGGATAGCCGAGCTCGATGTCCAGCGAAACGTCGGCACCGTCGACGCGGATGTTTTTCGCCGAGCGGGTAGCCAGATAATCTTTTTGTGTATTCGGATCGATCACTGTCTGCAGGACCGATTTGACGGCGTCGATGGTTACGGCCATGAACTTGCTCTCCTTGTCGATTGATATCCGAGTATTTTAGTAAAGTTTACCTGAAAATCCGACGGCGCACATCTCGACGTGGCGATCTGGCGACAACAGCAGGCCGCTGGTGACTCGTTATGTCGCCAGGCACAGAATAGTCACGGGGCTGAGCGGAGGGGCGAGTCGTTTTCCTGGGGAGGGGTGATACGGTACCAGGCGGCGTACAAAGCAGGCAGGAACAACAAGGTCAACAGCGTGGCGACGATCAGACCGCCCATGATCGCCACGGCCATCGGTCCCCAGAAAACACTGCGGGTCAGCGGGATCATCGCCAAAATCGCCGCCGCGGCGGTGAGCATGATCGGCCGGAAACGGCGAGTCGCCGAACCGACCACCGCCTGCCACGACGAAAGACCGGCTTTTTCATCTTGTTCGATCTGGTCGACCAGGATCAGCGCGTTGCGCATGATCATTCCCGACAGGGCGATGACGCCCAGATTGGCGACGAAACCGTAAGGCACTTTGAACAGCAGCAAGGCCAGCGCGACGCCGATCAGCCCCAGCGGAGCGGTCAACAGCACCAGCACGGTCCGGCCGACGTTCTGCAACTGGATCATCAGCAGCGTGATCACGCCGACCAGCATCAGCGGCATGACCGCGCGGATCGAGTTTTCCCCTTTGGCCGCTTCTTCGGTCACCCCGCCGGCCTCGATGCGGAAACCGGCCGGCAGTCGCGCGCGTAGCGGCTCGAGTTGCGGGTCGATCTGCGCGGTAACCACTGGCGCCTGGATGTTGTCACGGATGTCGGCGCGGACGGTGATCGTCGGCAGACGGTTGCGGCGGGCGATGACCCCATCTTCAAGGCCGTAGTCGATACGCGCGATCTGCGACAAGGGCAGATAACGGCCGCTGGCAGTGGGAATGTTGAGCGTCGACAGTTCGGCCACGCGCGCGCGTTCGTCGCCGGCAGCGCGGACGACAACGTCGATCAACTGGTCGCCTTCACGCATCTGGGTAATCGCCAGCCCGTTGAGCAAGGTGTTGAGATAGGTGGATAATTCCTGGGAGCTGATGCCGAGCGCGCGAGCGCGGTCCTGGTCGATATCGAGGCGGATGGTCTTGCTCATTTCGTTCCAGTCGAAATTTACCTCCTTGAGATGCGGATTGGCGCGCATGATCGCCGCGACCTCGGCAGCCGTCCGCCGCAATTCGGGCAGATCGTCGCCAGACACCCGGAACAGCACCGGGAAACCGACCGGCGGACCGTTTTCCAGACGCAGCACCCGCGTGCGCAAACCGCTCCAGGCACTGCCGGGATCGGCAAAACGCTGCTCCAAGCGCTGCTTGAGGTCTTCCCGCGCGGCGATGCCATGGGTAGTGATCACCAACTGAGCGAAACTGTCGTTGAACAACTGCTGATCGAGCGGCAGGTAGAAGCGCGGGCTGCCGTTACCGAGATAACTGGCGAAATATTTGATCGAACGGGCCATTTCCGGCTCGGCGAGCATCTCCTCGACTCGACGTGCCTGCGCGGTGGTCGCGCGCAGGGACGAACCGTTCGGCAGCCACAGATCGACCAGCAATTCGGGCCGGCTCGACGCCGGGAAGAATTGCTTCTGCACACCGAAGTTCAGCGCCGCCAACGCGGCGACGAAAGCCAGCACGGTGGCGGCGATGACCAGCCAGCGATGACGCAGACACCAGTCGATGGTCGCCTGAACCCGTCGGTAGAACGGGGAAGCGTAGATGTCGTCGCCGTGCTGACGGGATTTGGCGGCCAGCCGTTCGGGGTTGAGCACCAGAAAGCCGAGGTATGGCGTAAACACGACCGCGACGATCCACGACACCAGCAGGGCGATGCTGACCACCGCAAAAATCGAAAACGTGTATTCCCCGGCGCTCGAGCGCGCCAGACCGACCGGCATGAAGCCGACGGCGGTGATCAGCGTCCCGGTGAGCATTGGAAAAGCCGTCGAGGTATAGGCAAAAGTGGCGGCTTTGAAACGGTCCCAGCCCTGCTCCATTTTGACGACCATCATTTCGACGGCGATGATTGCGTCATCGACCAGCAGCCCGAGAGCGATCACCAGCGCGCCGAGCGAGATTCGCTGCAGATCGATGCCGAAAACGGCCATCAGCAGGAAGGTCACCGCCAGGACCAGCGGAATCGACAAGGCGACCACCGCACCGGTGCGCAGGCCGAGACTGAGAAAGGACACCGCCAGGACGATCAGCACCGCTTCGCCAAGTGACGAGAGAAACAGATCCATCGATTGACGGACGATCTGCGGCTGGTCGGCAACGACGTGAATGTCGATGCCCAGCGGCAATTGCTGCTGCAAGCGTTCCCGGGCCGCGTGCAGCCGCTGGCCGAGGCCGATCACGTCGGACCCCTTGTTCATCGCCACGGCGATGCCGATCGCGTCCAGACCCTGGACGCGCATCCGTGGCGACGGCGGATCGGCGAAACCGCGCTGAACCTGGGCAATGTCGCCGAGGCGGAACAGGTGCCCGTTAGTCTGGATACCGATCTGACGGATGCTGTCCACCGACCGGAAATCACCGGACACCCGGATGCGCACCCGGTCGGACGGCGTTTCGTAGAAACCGGCCGGCATCATCGCATTCTGCTTCTGCAGCGCATCGAAGATCAGCAACGGACTCAACCCCAACGTCGCCAGCTTGGCCTGCGACATCTCGATGTAAATTTTTTCGTCCTGAACGCCGATCAGTTCGACTTTCTTGACGTCGGTCACCTGACGCAATTCACGAGCCAGACGGTCGGCATGATGGCGCAGCGCCGCCAGATCGAAGCCGTCGCCGGTGAGCGCGAAAATGGTGATGAAGGTGTCGCCGAACTCGTCGTTGGCCAAGGGGCCGATCACGCCTGCCGGCAGGGTGCTGCGGATGTCGCCAAGTTTTTTGCGCACCTGGTACCAGGCGTCGGGGACTTCTTTCTTCGGCGTGTAGTCCTTGAGCAGAATGGTGATCAGCGATTCGCCGGCACGGGTCTGCGAACGGACGACATCGACCCATGGCGCGTCCTGCAACCGCTTTTCGAGCCGTTCAGTCACTTGTTGTTCGACTTCCTGGGCGGTCGCTCCCGGCCACAAGGTACGGACGACCATCACCTTGAAAGTAAAATCCGGGTCTTCGGCACGGCCAAGTTTGAAATAGGCCAGCGCACCGCCAAGCAACAAGACGACGACCAGATAGCCGACCAGGGAACGGTGGCGCAAGGCCCATTCCGACAGATTGGGCAGACTCATTGCGCGATAGCGGCCGAGGGGGGAACGGCAAGGCTGGCCGAGGCGCCGCCGTTATCAAGAAGCTGGATCGTTTCACCCGGCGCCAATTTGTGTACGCCGGCGACGACGATCCGCTCGCCGGCCTGCAGCCCGCCAGCGAGCAGTGCCCGCGTTTCGTGATAGGCGGCCACCCGCACCGGCCGCAAAGCGACCCGCCGGTCGTTGCCGACCACCCAAACGGCCGGTTGACCATCCTGCTGGAAAATCGCCGTCAGCGGCACGCTCAGGCGCCTGGCCTCGACCGGCTGTCGAAAACGCACGCTGGCGGTCATCCCCAGCCGTAAGCGCGAATCCGGCCGCTCGATGGTCACCCGCGCCGCATAGGTGCGCGTCACTGGATCGGCTACCGGCGAAAGTTCGCGCAGTTGGCCTGAATAGCGCGCCTGCTCGTCGGCCCATAAACCAATTGTCGCCGGTTGCTGCAGACGCAAGGCCGGCATCCGCGACTCGGGAATGGCAATCGCCGCTTCCAGCGTGTCCGGCCGTGCCAGACGCATCACCGCCTGACCCGCGCTGACCACTTGGCCGACCTCCGCCGAAATGACGCCGATCACTCCCGCCTGTTCGGCTTTCAGGACGGTGTACGACGCCTGGTTGCGTGCCAGATCGGCTTGTGCCTGCGCCGCCTTGAACGCCGTTTCCCGCGATTCCAGCGCCGCTTCGCTGACGAAATTCTTCACCCGCAACTGCCGGTAACGTTGCAAATCCGATCGCGCCTGATCGAGAGCGGCCATCGCCGCGGTGAGCGCCAAGGCGGTGTCACCCGGATCGAGACGCGCCAGCACGGTGCCGGGTTTGACGACGCTGCCGTTCTCCACCAGGCGCGCGGTGATCTTGCCGGCAATGCGGAACGACAACGGTGTTTCATGACGCGACCGGACTTCACCGGAATAGGTCGCTGCATCCTGGTCGACGATTTCCCCGACCACTTGCGTCAGTACCGGTCGGGCAGGAAGCTGCTCGCCGGCGACCTCCGGTTTGCCGCAAGCGACCAAGGCAACGGCCAACACCAGTGCCGACGTGCGCAAAGAAGAATGATGAACCCAAAGCATTGCGTCAATCTCTTTCATTGCCGGGAAGTCCGTCAATCCCGCGGCAACAGCAGCCAGTGGCGTATTCGGCGAAAACCTGACGGCCGGCCCGTGCCGATTGATGGGTATCTCCAATCGGCGGCAGATCACGCAAGCTGATATAATAATCTAAACGTCATGACTATACTCTGCGCCGTCCACACCGTCAATCGATGGCCAGCAACGGCATCCCGACGAACAACATGAGAGCCGCCGATCGACTCCCGACGTAAAATGGCAAGGCAGGACTTCGGGATACTTTCCCGTCGACAACCCCACCCTCTCTTTCTCTCACGATAAAGGAAAAGACATGACCAGCACCGTGACTCTCGGCGGCAATCCGGTCGCCGTCGATGGCGATTTACCGCAATCCGGGCAAAAGGCGCCCGATTTCAAGCTGGTCGGCAAAGATCTCGCCGACGTCACTCTCGGAACATTTGCCGGCCAGCGCAAAGTCCTGAATATCTTCCCGAGCGTCGATACGCCGACCTGCGCCACCTCGGTGCGCAAGTTCAACGAGAAAGCCAGCGCGCTGGCCAATACGGTAGTGTTGTGCATCTCCGCCGACCTGCCGTTTGCACAAAGCCGGTTTTGCGCCGCCGAAGGGCTGGCCCAGGTAGTGTGCCTGTCGACCATGCGCGGACGCGAATTCCTCGAAGCCTACGGTGTCGCCATCAGCAACGGGCCGCTGGCCGGTCTGGCAGCACGTGCCGTGGTGGTGCTCGACGCAGACGACCGGGTGGTTTACAGCCAACTGGTTGGCGAAATCAAGGACGAACCGGATTACGAACGCGCCCTGGCCGCTTTGCACGGCGCCTGAGCCGTCGTTCCGTCGCCGGCCGCCAGCCGTCGTCGATGGCTGGCGGTTTTCACCCAGCAAACCCCTTCGGAACGAAATCGAGATGCCCGACAATCACGTCAACGATCCTGCCAAACAGCGGCAGGGAATCCAGTCGATCGAAGTCGGCACGCGCCTGCTGCGTGTGCTGGCGACCAATGGGCGGCCGATGATGCTTCGCGACATCGCCAATAACGCCAGCATGTCCGCGGCCAAGGCCCGTCGCTACCTGGTGAGCTTCATGCGCATGGGGCTGGTCGAACAAAACAGTGTCAGCGGCCGCTACGATCTCGGCGAGTTCGCTCTCGAGCTCGGCCTGGCCAGCCTCGCCCGGCTCGACCCGGTGCGGCTGGCCGGACCGGTGCTCGACGATCTGTGCGAACGGACCGGTGAAACGGTGGCTCTGGCGATGTGGGGCAATCACGGAGCCACCTGCGTACGTTGGGTCGAAGCGGGCGGGCCGGTCACCGTCACCTTGCGCACCGGCGTCGTCCTGCCGCTGACCGCGTCGGCCAGCGGACTGGCCTTCGCCGCCTTCTACCGCTCGCCGTACCTCAAGCGGATGATCGAAGCCGAGATCGACGCCCGCGCTGCCGCGCGGCAAGTCGATAAAGCAGGCTTGCTGGCCGCGCTCAAGGAACGGCTGGCGGAAATTCGTGAAAAAGGGCTGTCGCGATCGTCGGGCAGCATGACACCGGGAATCAACGGCTTCAGCGCGCCGGTCTTCGACCATACGGGACACATGGTCGCCGCGATCACCTCACTGGGCATCATCGGCAACTTCGATCTGGATTGGCAGAGTCCGACCGCGCGCAGTACCCGCGAAGCGGCGGCGACGCTGTCGCAACGGCTGGGTTTCGGCAGTGTCGGCGTCATCAAAAGCCATGCAGGCGATGTCGCCGCCCCGTGAGTGTCGTCCGGGCTGCGGAGCCTGCTGTATCGCCCCATCGATCACCACGCCGATGCCAGGTCATCCCTTCGGCAAGCCCGCCGGGCAACCGTGCGTGCATCTCGATGTCGATTACCGCTGCAGTTTGTGGGGGCGGCCCGAACGCCCCTCGTTCTGTGCCGGCTTGAGAGCGTCTGTCGACATGTGCGGCAATGATCGTCAGCAGGCCCTGGTGTGGTTGACGGCGCTGGAGCGGACAACGCAACCCTGAAAGCCGGCTATCTACGTCCCCAGTGCGTGATGTCCTCGACCGAGGACGGACATGCAGCACTCTTCAAAGACCACTGACAAAGTGGAATGGAACGGCGATCGAAGCTGTGCCGGTGTCAAGAATAACCGTTGCTTGCCACTGCATGGCTCCAGTGGTACAGATCGGCAAAGTAGCCTGACCGATGAAACGCTGCCCGTCCGCCTGCTTCGCCAAGCGGGTCCGGTTATAGCCCATCTGCATGGTGGCGCCGGCGAAATCGACTTCAACCTGGCGCAGATCGTTGCGGTCGACGATCAATTGTAACTGCAACGGTTTAACCGCTGGAATTGGTCGCGGCTCGATCGAAAATACCATTCGCTCCCCATTGGGCAGTACGGTTTGGCAGTTGCCCTGGTTCAAGTCACAATCCGACAAGGGCAGGATGATGTCCGATCGTGGGGAAAGCCGCGGAGCCAGATAATAGGCGGCAGTGCCGAGAAAGACCACGGCTGCCACCAGTAGAATGTCGAAAATCAGAGCCTTGCTCATCCGGAAAGTATAGCGTCACGGGAGAATGAATGCGATTGAAACCGAATGCGCGGCGGTCTCGAAGGGCAACAACGCGAGCAAGAAGGTTCAAGCATCAAACGTCACCTCGCCGTGGACACGCCGGGGCAGCCCCACGTGGTGGCGATGAGTGCGGCCGAGGTGACCGACCGCACCAAAGCACTGCAGACACTCAGATGCAGCAAGGACACGCTCTGACAGATCAACAAGAAGCTAGGGTCTGTTCACAGTAGATGATTTGTGTTTACATTCTGGAATTTGGATGTGGCACATGGATCGACGGATGTTG
>JAVMKC010000037.1:0-33332 GCA_031732795.1 Accumulibacter sp.
GTGAACTTGCAACGGAGTCCCCTTTGGGAAGGCGCGAAATGAAGATAGATAAGAGAGTTCAATGAACTGGCGGTCAAGCGGGTGAAGGACTGGCAAAGCGTTGACGTGGTTTGCAAGAAGCTTGGTCGGGAGAGCACACGTTACGGAACTGGATCCTGGTGGCGGCGCACCAGCTGAAAAGTGTGGGTAGCAAAGAGGTGGCACCGGAAGAAGTGGAACTCTGCGAGTGGTGCGCGGAGAATTTTCGACCTTACGAGAGAACGAAACTCTAAAAAATGCGACGACGTACTTCGCAAAGGTGTTTTGTGAAGTACGCCAGGATTACGGGAAGGGAATGTCTTTTCGCTGATCAAAATGAGCGATGTGCTTGACGTCAGCAGATTTTAAATTGCGAAGTTGCTTCAATTATCCTTTTCCGGATTGTCCGACAAAACGTCAGCTCATCGACTTTCGCCGCCCCTCTGGCGCTTGGCGTAGAATGGCCACATCATGATGCGGACGCAGTCTCTCCCTGACTACAGCGGCGGCGGCATTCTTGGCCTGATGCAGAGTATTGCCACGGCCTGCGGTAGCCCGCACAAAACTTATCCGCCTCTGAACCTGCTGCCGGCCAATCAATTGGCTCGGGCCCGTCATATCGTGTTGATGGTCGTCGACGGGCTGGGCGAGCGGATACTGAGACGGCATGGTCCCAGCCCGCATCTGCAGCAATACCTGATTGGCAGCTTGAGTTCGGTTTTTCCGTCGACCACTGCCAGCGCCATTCCAACGTTCCTGACCGGGTTGGCGCCGGCGCAGCACGGTTTGACCGGCTGGCACATGCATTTGTCCGAGGTCGGGCAAACACTGGCCATTCTGCCGTTGCTACCTCGCGTCGGACCCCCAATCGTGCCGCCCAGGAACCTGCCTGATCGGCTGTTCGACCATCCGACGGTGTTCGAATCGCTCGATCGCGAATGCTGGGCGGTGGCGCCGCAAAGCATCGCCCACAGCCCATTCAACACCCGACATACGCGTGGCGCGCAGATCGTTGCTTACGACACCTTGCCCGAGATGTTCGGTCAGTTGGCTGAACTGCTGGCTTCCCCGCGCCCCCGTTATATTTACGCTTATTTTCCTGACTTTGACAGCCTGTCCCATCACTACGGCACAGGCAGTCGTCAAGCCTTGCAGGTTCTTGCCCAGTTCGATGCGCTTTTCGCCCGCTTGGTCGACCGCATGCGAGGCAGCCGGAGCTGGCTGCTGGTTACCGCCGACCACGGCTTCATTGATTCACCCAGCCGCCGCGTCGTCAGTCTGGACGACCACCCGGCGTTGGCTGAGTTGCTGCTCCGTCCGTTGTGTGGTGAGCGGCGCGTAAGCTATTGCTATGTCGCTCCGGAGAATCGGCCCGCGTTCGAGACGTATGTTCGCCGCCGATTGAGTCGCGCGGTGCATCTCTATGACAGCCGCCAGCTGATCGCCGCCGGCTGGTTTGGCCCGCCGCCCTGCCATCCACGGCTTGCCGAACGGATCGGTGACTATACCCTGGTGTGCAAAGGTAACTGGACGATCAAGGATTGGTTGCCCGGGGAACGTCACTACGCGATGCTCGGCGTGCACGGCGGAATCAGCGACAACGAAATGCGGGTGCCGCTGAGCGCGGTATTCATTTGAGGCGAACAGAATAGGAACAGACTGCAATCACACCGGAGAGTATCGCCGATGCCAAACGACGACAAACGCCAACGAACCGATCGGCTGATTGCCGAAACCCTCCGTAATCGCCAGTCTCGCGAGGCGGGCTACCGCGAGCAGGCTCTGAAAATCTATCCGTGGATTTGCGGACGTTGTGCCCGTGAATTCACCGTCCGCAACTTGCGCGAGTTGACGGTCCATCATCGCGATCACAATCATGATCACAACCCGCCGGATGGCAGCAATTGGGAATTGTTGTGCCTATACTGTCATGACAATGAACATTCCCGCCAGCGTGACGCCGAAGCGGCGCGCCAGTCGGGGCTTGAATCGCTGATCAATCGCTCAGCGCCGTCGGCAACTTCCCAGCCATTTGCCAATCTCAAGGAGTTGCTGAAACGCGGCGGATCACTCTGACCCTTGGCGAATCCGGGCGGTCAGAACGGTTGTTCTGTCACACCCGGCTCGGCGAACACCGAGTTTTCGCTAACGTTTTCGGAACCGACTGTACAAGTCGTTCAACAGGATGAGTGAGCAAACCAGCCAGCAAACCAGTTTCCAGCTTCTGCAAGACATTGCTCGCGACCTATCTGGCGAGGTGGTTTCTTTCCCGACTTTTCTCGACATCACATTTCAGGTGCGCACAGCGCTGAAAAAACCGGATTTGTCGATCGACCAACTCGGCACGCTGATCAGCGCTGAACCGCTGATGAGCACCAAGATCATCCGCTTGGCCAATTCGGCTGCGATGAACAGTTCAGGCAAGGCGGTCGTCGATCTCAACACTGCCATCTCCCGGGTTGGGATCGAAGCAGTACGCAGCATTTCTTTCGCCGTGGCGATGGAGCAATTGCTCAACTCCAAGAAAATGGCTCCGTTCGAGGCGCTGTCCCGTCGCTTGTGGGAACACACCATGGAGGTGGCCGCGATGGCGCGGGTCATCGCCCGACGGTTGACACGGATCAATCCAGACGAAGCGATGTTTGCCGGGCTGGTGCACGATATCGGGGTTTTCTATCTGCTTTCCCGCGCGGTCAATTTCCCGTTGCTGGTCGATGATCACGTTGAACTGCAGCAATTGCTGGTGGAATGGCATGATCATATCGGCCACGCGCTGCTGACGGCGATGGGATTGCCGGACGCGTTGCTGGTCGCCGTCCAGGAACATGAACAGGACCGCCCGGGCGGCACGTTCAAAAACGTCGGGGATGTGCTTTACATCGCCAACCAGTTGGCCAACCTCCACCTGTCCTGGCGGGATGAAGCGTTTGTGGTTACTCCGGAAGCGAATCTCTTTGCGCGCTGGTTCGAATCGGGTTCGTTATCGGCGTTGCTTGCCGAATCGGCACAAGACATCGCCTCGTTGAAAAGTGCCCTGGGATCTCGATGACGGTGGTGTTCGGCGCCGTTACAGGCGACGGATTTTTTCGAGCAGACCGGTTGTCGAGGTTTGATGAATGAAAGGCAGCGAGTAAACTCGACCGCCCCATTCACAGACTTGCCGGTGGCCGACGATACGGTCGACTGGCCAATCGCCTCCTTTGACGAGCACATCGGGGCGACAATCGATAATCCGTGCCAAAGGCGTATCCTCATCGAACCAAGTCACCAAATCCACCGCGGCCAGGGCTGCGATCACCGCCAGACGGTCGGCCAAACCATTCACCGGCCGATCATCGCCTTTGCCAAGACGTTTGACGGAGAAATCGCTGTTCAGCGCCACCACCAACGCCGCGCCCAATGCGCGGGCTTGT
Organism: Accumulibacter sp.; assembly: GCA_031732795.1. Taxonomy (GTDB): domain Bacteria; phylum Pseudomonadota; class Gammaproteobacteria; order Burkholderiales; family Rhodocyclaceae; genus Accumulibacter. The sequence continues at coordinate 3,432 of JAVMKC010000037.1, forward strand.
GCCAGCAAAGTCACATGCCCGCGATGCAAGACATCGAAACAGCCGTTGGTGAATACCAGTGGTCGCGGCAAACCGAGACAGTGTTCGGCGAAATCCTGTGGCGAGACGATTTTTTTTTCGAAGGTCGGCTGAGGGTCGGTTACGGCGGGCGAGTTTGGCGACAAGGTAAAATCCAAGTAATTAACGGTAGAGCGGGCTGATTTCGACGATAATTTTCATACGCGATCCACGCCTTCCCATGTGCAGCTCGTCGGCTCTTTGGGTAATCGCTGGCCGCGTTACGAGTAGATCATTACGCGATTGATCCATGTATTTTACTTCAGCCCGAAATCATCTGTTTCGTCGATCTTCTCCCGGCTTGCCTGGTATGGGGGGCGTATGCCGGCGCCTTCTCGCCCGGACTCTCGTTTTCGGAATTACCACATGAGTACCTTGCCCGATCCGGGCTTTACTGATTTCGTCCGACTGATTGATACCGCACGGCGTCGGATGCTGCAAACCGCCAATATGTCGCTGATCGAGCTGCATTGGCAAATCGGCGCCAGTATCAGTCGGCGACTCGAGGACGGCGACTGGATCGACGAGAGCGTGGTCAGCCAACTCGCCGACCATTTGGCTCGCGCCCGACCTGACTGGCGAGGTTTCAGTCGGCGCAAGCTGCAGCGTATGCGGCAATTTTACGAGTGCTATTGCGATCGAGGGATCGCGTTGTCTACGCTGGCCGAATTGCCCTGGACACATCATCGGATCATTCTCAGTCAAGCGCGCCGTCCCGAGGAACGTGAGTTTTATCTGCGGATGGCGATACGCGAAAAATGGTCCAGCCGGGAACTGGAACGGCAACTGTTGAGCAATCTGTACGCGCGCAGCAAGCGACTTCCAGACGGTGAGACGACGCTGACTCATGCACCGCCTGCCGGTCTGCTCGACCTTTCAGACGATGCGTATCTGGTCGAGTTTCTCGATCTGCCGACCGATTCGCTGGTGAATGAAATTCGCTGGCGGGTGTTGCACCAGTTGCGAAATTTTTTCATCGCCCAAGGCGCCAATTTTTGCTTTGTCGGCGCCGAGTTTCCGCTGCCGCTGGTCGGACGGGACGCGACTATCGATCTGCTGTTCATGCACCGCGGTTTGAACTGTCTGCTGGCGATCGACCTGCATTTGGGGACCAGACAACCCGACATTCAGAAGAGTCATGATGAGTATTTGGCCATCATCGATCGGGAAGTCAAAAAAACGCACGAAAACCCGACCATCGGCGTGTTGCTGTGTGCCGACAAAAGTGAAGAAATTGTCGAGTACAGCCTCGAGCGCAGCCTGTCTCCGGCACAGGTTGCTGGCTATCATAAATACCTGCCGACCCAAAAAGCCTTGCAGGAAAAATTGCACGAGCTTTATCTACGGTATATCGCGGTTACCGAAGTGCTCGATTGAGGGCGTCGTCGAAACCGGCTGATCAATTCTCTCGAGGGGCTGTCGGTAACAGCGTCAACAACGCTTCGAATTCCTGGGGGGGGAGTGGACGGGCGAACAGGTAACCCTGCGCGTAGTCGCATCCGGCGGCCATGAGCAGGTCGCGCTGCTCGATCGTTTCCACGCCTTCGGCAATTACCCGCAAACCCAGTTTATGCGACATGGCAATGATCGCCTCGCACAGTGCCATATCGCGGGATCCTGACGACAGATTACGGGTAAAGGATTGATCGATCTTGATGTAGTCGATCTGAAATTTTTTAAGATACGCGAGTGAAGAATAGCCGGTGCCGAAGTCGTCGAGCGCTACTTGGATGCCATCCTGTCGATAGGCGGCCAAGGTATCGACGGTCGATGCTTTTTGTGTCAGCAGCAAGCCTTCGGTGATCTCGATGACCAGCCCCTGGCCTGGCAAACCGATCTGGAACATGTGCTGCAGCCAATCCGCGTGATTGGCTTCCTTGTCGAATTGAGCGGGCGATTTATTGACGCTGATCTGAAAATCGGCGTGGCAGATCGTTTGCCAGCGCTTGGCCCAGCGTGTGGACTCACGAAAGACCCAGTTGCCGATGTCGACGATCAAACCGGTTTCTTCGGCCAGAGGAATGAATTCTCCCGGGCTGACCAGGCCTCGCTGCGGATGTTGCCAACGGACCAAGGCTTCCGCTTTATGAATCGCTCCAGTAGCCAGTTCGATGATCGGCTGAAAATGCACGCGAAGTTGCTCGCCGGCTACCGCGCCACGCAGATCGCCGATGAGCCGCAAACGCTTCAGTGCCGCTTCCTGCATGGCCGCCGTAAAATAGCTATAGCGATTCCGGCCCAGGTTCTTTGCTTGATACATCGCCTGGTCGGCGTTTTTCAACAAATCGTCCAGATTGCTGGCGTCGCTCGGATAGAATGCCACGCCAATGCTGGCCGACAGGTGCACCATTTCTCCGGCTAGATCGAAGGGCTGGGATAGCCGGTCGAGAATCCCGACCGCCACGCGTTCGACTCCGTCGAGATCGCGCAGATTGCCTAACAGCACGTTGAACTCGTCGCCACCGAAGCGGGCTACGGTGTCGGTATCGCGTACGCCATGGACGATCCGCGTGGCGGCCTCGACCAACAACCGGTCACCCATGTTGTGACCCAATGCTTCATTGACCTCCTTGAAATTGTCGAGGTCGATCAGCAATAAGGCCAACTGGTGCGCGCCACGATCTGCTTTTCTGATTTCCTGATCGAGACGATCGTGGAACATGTTCCGGTTCGGGAGGCCGGTCAACAGGTCGAAGTTGAACTGTTTCCAGATCAGATCGTCGGCTTCCTTGCTCTTGCTGATATCGGTGAATAAGGCAACGCGTCGATAGACCGACCCGTCCGCATGGCGAATGGTATTGATGCTCAGATACTCTGGATATATTTCGCCATTCTTGCGCGCATTCCAGATTTCCCCCTGCCATTGGCCGCTACCATTCAATTCTTGCCACATCGTTTGATAAAACGCTCGATCCTGACGGCCGGATCTGAGAACACGCGGATTTTTACCGATGACTTCTTGGGCCTGATAACCGGTGATTCGTTCGAATGCCGGGTTAACCGAAATGATCAGGTTGGCAGCATCGGTGACCATCATCGCTTCCTGACTGGTCTGATAGACCATGGAGGCAATATGCAGAGCCTCGTCGGCCCGATTGTGCTCCGTGACGTCGTAGAGCAGGGTCAACACGCATTTCTGTTCGGCGTAATCGATCAAACTGGAATTGAGCAACAACTCGCGCAACTCGCCATGGCGATTGAAAAGTTTGGCGGGGAAATCGTAGCTCGCTCTTGAATGGTGCAGACTATCGAGCCACTGCTGCCTTTGTGTCGTATCCAGCCACATGCCGGTAGCCAGTGAATTGCTGGCCAGCAGTTCACCGACGCTCCAGCCAAACGTCTGTGTGAATGCGTCGTTGACCAGCAAGAAGCGACTGTCGTCGATGGCCAGAATCGCCGCGGGAATAGGGCTCAACTGAAAAACGTTGCGAAACATCGCCTCACGTTCGCGCAGATCGCTTTCGGTGCGCTTTCGTTCACTGATATTGCGCACGGTACCGAGCAGTAGCGTCTGGTCTTCGTCACGCAGTGCGCTCAGCACCACTTCAGCCATCAGCAATTGTTGATTATCTAGTCGTTGGTGCACCCATTCGAAAACATGATTTTTCCCAGACAAAGCGTCTTCAACGCAGCGCTTCACCTCTGCGATCGACGGCTGGCCATTCGGCTGTGTTGGCGGCGATAAATCGGCTGGGGTAAGGGAGAGCATTTGTTCGCGACTGGTCGCGCCAAAAATTTCCAAAGCCGCTTGGTTGCAATCGACGATTTTGCCGTTATTGAGCAATATCACTGCATAAGCCGAGGATTCGAAAAAAATCCGCTGTCGCAATTGGGTTTTTTGCAGTTCAGCGATGCAGCCAGTTATACGCTGTTCGAGATCAGCATTTGCCGCCAGCAATGTTTCTTCGGTTTTTTTTCGTTGCCGGCTGTATCGCCAAGCGCTGAGCGCAGTCAGCGCGGACAACAGGAGCAACAAAGCGGCCGTAGCCAGCGTAATCACATTGACGGTCGATGCGATTTCATCGTTCAGGCTCTGCAACCGCTTGAACAGAAACAGGTGCCAGCCGGAAACCAATTCGGTATCGAAGCCGATCCATTCGGTTCCGTTTGGCTCAGCGAAACGCAATATCCGGACGTCGTGTTCCGTATTGGTCGGCGCTTTGTCGGTCTGCCACAGACGTTTGTAATTCGGGGAGGAGGCCAGAGGCTCGTCTACTTCCCTGGGCAGTCGTTGAGGCTGGCTGGCGGCAAGCAAGCGTCCGCGTCGATCGACGAGCATTCCGACCTCGAACGGCGCGATGTTCGAAGCCGTCATCAGTGGTGAAATCCGTGACAAATGCAGGACGCCGCCCAGGTGCAGAAGGATTTCGCCGTTCTTGTCGAGTACCGGCAAATCGATGGCCACCGCCGGGATGCCATCGGCACCGACAAAACTTTCGGAAACGGTCAGATCCCGGGTTTTCGTGGCTTGTTGGAAATATGGACGGTCAGCGAGATTGAATTTACGCAGCGAGCGTTGGACTGAAAACGGGTGGGAGATATAGTGGTCGCCATTGGGTGTCAGCACGAAAGTGACGGAAAAGCGTCCATGAACGCGCAGGTTTTCCAGAATTTCCCGCTTACCCGGATCGGCGTTTTCGGGTATGCCATTCAGTGCGCGGTCAATCGAGTCCAATGCTGGCAGACTGCGGAATTCCGGCGAGTTTGCGGCCAAGCGAACCATTTGCGACGCCTGCCATAACTCGGCATCGACCAGTGTGCCGATGGCGGCCGCCTGGGGAAGTTGGTTTCTGCTCCAGATTTCGCTCGCCGATTCATGCAAAATATGGCGCAGAAAAACGGCCAGTAAAAGCACCGACAACAGTGCCGGGAGCAGGATCAGAGCCAGAATCTGCTGCCGAAGCGCCAAGCGCATGAAGTTACCTCTTGAACCAAACATTTAACCTTCGCCGACGAGGGAAAAACTGCCAGCCAACAACCAACGCGACTCTGGCCGTGTTGGCGGCCGAACCAGTTCCCCCGCTCGACGAAGCCATATCCTTGAACGTAGCGAATCGTTCGCAACACCATCAGGAACGATTCAGCAACCGGATGGAGCTTCAGGAAATGTCAGGTCTGCGTTGAGTATAGATAACAGAATTCCGCCTTGCCAAGCCAGCAGAAGCGACGGCCGATCTTCTGAATACCGTTTTATGGATCGCCAGCAACAGTCGCAATCGCTACGTTATTGATCGCAGTGCCTGATTACTGTAGCCGTCACTGCCGAACTGTGGCGTTCAATTAACTATAATGACGTCCCTGCTCGCCAATGAATCCGCCAGATGTCGCGCAAACCCATCGCTGTGGCTTATCGCCCCGCCCAGGTCCCGTCGACGCGCTGATATGGGAACACCTCCAACGCCGTCGCTAGACGTCAACTGTTTGCACAGGAGAATAGCTTGTCTGCCGCCCTCCCTTTGATCCGCCCGTTTCGTGGTCTGCGTCCGCGCAGTTCGGATGCCGCCGCGGTTGCTGCACCGCCGTACGATGTTCTTTCGAGCGATGAAGCTCGCCTGGCCGCTCGGGACAAGCCGTTATCCTTTCTGCACATTTCCAAGGCGGAAATCGATTTGCCACCAGCAGTCGACCCTTACTCAGCCACCGTCTATGCCCGGTCGGCGAGCAATTTCCAGCGGCTGATCGACACCGGTGTCCTGATTCGCGACCCACAACCCTGCTATTACGTCTACCGGCTGGAAATGGGGCGCCACACGCAGACTGGATTGGTCGCCGTGGCTTCGGTCGCGGCTTATGACGAGAATCGTATCTGCAAGCATGAATTCACCCGCCCGGACAAGGAAGACGATCGTGTCCGACAGATCGAGGCGCTGAATGCCCAAACCGGACCGGTGCTGCTGGCACATCCCATCAGCCAGCCGGCGGAGGAGGTGCTTTTACAGGCGACCACCACGCAACCGGTTGCCGACATTGCCGCCGACCACGGCGTCCGCCATACCGTCTGGCGGATCGACGATGTCCAGCAGATGGCGCGAATCAGCGACGTTTTTGGCGCCATGCCCAAGTTATACATTGCCGACGGTCACCATCGTTCTGCCGCCGCGTCGCGAGTGGCCGCGCGGCGGTTGGCATCGGGCAGAACGACAGGATGTGCCGATTATTTTCTGGCAGTGATTTTCCCCGCATCGCAGATGCTGATCATGGATTACAACCGCGTGGTTCGTGATCTGAACGGTTTGAGTGCTGAAGCTTTTCTGGCCGCTGTCGGCGAACGTTACCGGGTCTGTCTGGCTGATGGTCCGGTCAGATCCGATCGTCCCGGGGTGTGCGGGATGTATCTCGATGGACGCTGGTATCGTCTGCAAATCGATCCAGAGCGGATACCGATCGATCCCGTCAGCCGACTCGACGTCTCATTGCTCGCCGAACATATTTTGGCGCCGTTGCTGAACATCGTCGATCTGCGTCGTGACACACGCATCGACTTTGTCGGCGGCATGCGCGGGCTGAGTGAACTCGAGCGCCGGGTCGACAGCGGCGAGATGAGAGCCGCATTCGCCATGCACCCGACTCCGATGAGTGAGCTGATGGCTGTCGCCGACAGCGGGCAGGTGATGCCACCGAAATCAACGTGGTTTGAACCGAAACTCGCCGACGGGCTGGTGTCACATGTGCTCGATTGAACGCTGCACGGTGGCTATCGTCCGTTTTTGCGATGGACGCTTGCCGTAGTGGTTCGGCGTTAACGAGTTGTCAAGCGACACTTGTTTTGCTGAAGAGATCCGTCAACGACGAACCAGAGCGCAATCAGGACGCCATTGCTCAGGGCAAACGCAAGGAAGCGATGAAATACGTCGTTATATGCGATGTGAATGATGCTGTGAACGAGACGCAGCGACACGTAGCTCCACGCCAACGGCAAAAGCAAGACCGAACTGGTTTGGGCAGTGTACGCGATGACACATATTACATAAAACAATAGCGGCAATTCCAAGAGATTCATGTAGTTGCGATTGGGTAGGCTCACTGCTTCCGGTACGTTGGGTGATTCGCCCAAAGAGAACTCTCTCGGGGATAGATCAGAGGTGAGTCTTTTCCCGGCGACAAGCAGCAGAATGAGACCGGTCTATGCGGCAAGCACAAAAACAGGCGCCAGAATTGCTGAGCTACGCACGGCGTAACGGCCTCAGTAGGCGGTTTGTTCGACTGTCTCGCTCTTGACGACGTTGACCCGCGGTCTTCCCTCGCCGACCTCGCCAATCACCGCCGCCCGATGAAAACCATCCTGCAGGAAAATGGCCAAGACTGAGGGAACCACTTCCGGGGCACAGGCGACCAGCAGGCCGCCACTGGTTTGTGGATCGGTGAGCAAGGCCCGTTCGGCTTCACTGAAGCCTTTCTTCGGCAGGCTTATCCACTCTCCGTAACTGTCCCAGTTACGGGATGAGGCCCCGGTGACACAGCCTTTTTCGAGGTAGGTCACGATGTTCGGCAGGATCGGCAACGCCGAGTAGTCGACCGTTGCACTCACTTCGGATGCCCGGCAGAGTTCCACCAGATGACCGAGCAGACCAAAGCCGGTAACGTCGGTCATCGCATGAACGCCGGCAAAGCAGCCCAACGAACGGCCGGGAGTATTGAGTTGGGTAGTCGTCGAAATCATGGACGCGTAGGCGGTTGCCGAAAGCAGGTTCTTTTTCAGCGCCGCACTGTAGATACCGACTCCCAGACTTTTTCCGAGAATCAATTTGTCGCCAGGCCGTGCGCCGGTATTGCGCTTGATGTTTTCGGGATGCACCATGCCGATGGCGACCAAGCCATAAATCGGCTCGACCGAATCAATGGAGTGCCCACCGGCAACTGGGATGCCGGCACGGGCGCAGGTTGCTTCACCCCCTTCGATGATCCGACGGATCGTTTCCAACGGCAGCGTCTTCACTGGCATGCCGACCACGGCCAGGGCAAACAAAGGAAAACCGCCCATCGCGTAGACATCGGACAACGCATTGGTCGCCGCGATGCTGCCGAAATCGAACGGGTCGTCGACGATCGGCATGAAAAAATCGGTCGTGGCGATGATCGCCTGGTTGGCGTTGAGTTGATAAACAGCGGCATCGTCGCTGGTTTCGATGCCGACCAGCAGTTGTTTGGGCATCAGCCCTGGCGAAGTCTTGGCGAGGATTTGTTCGAGGACGTGCGGTGCGATTTTGCAACCGCAACCGCCACCATGCGATAACGCGGTCAGTCGGACCGGGGGGGCAGCGGTAAGCCGTTCGGTATCATCTGTCTCGGTAGCAGGACTTTTTTTTCCAACCATAGTTGTCGGCGAACCAGGAGGGGGGGGGTAATCGAAAGCCATAGCAGGAGATCACCGCAATCAGAGGCTATTCAGACGGGATCGAAACCGGCATCGGCGATGACCTGTTGCAAATCAGCCACGCTGGTCTGCGAAGGATCATAAACGATAGTCGCTTGCGCCGCGGGCAACGACACGTCGACTTCAGCCACGCCAGGGAGTTCGGTAAGCACGGTGGTGACGCTTTTGACACATGACTGACAACTCATTCCAGCAACACCTAGCACGAGCTTCTCCATCGGGTTTTCCTGTCATGTTTTGTAAAGCCGATGCATTTCAAGTTTTGCCGGGACGCCAGCGTCTGAGCAGCAAAGAATTCGAAACGACCGAGACCGAACTTAGCGCCATCGCCGCACCGGCGATCACTGGGCTAAGCATCCCTAGCGCAGCCAGGGGAATGCCGAGCACATTGTATATGAAGGCGCAAAAAAGATTTTGCCTGATTTTTCGCAGCGTCGCACGCGACAGCAGGATCGCGTCGGCAATGCCGTGCAGGTCGCTGCGCACCAGGGTCATGTCGGCCGCTTCGATCGCTGCGTCGGAGCCGGCACCGATGGCGAAACTGACATCGGCCGCCGCCAGGGCCGGGGCGTCGTTGATGCCGTCGCCCACCATGGCCACCACATCGCCCGAGTGCTTCAAAGCCGCGATTTCTTTCGCTTTGTCCCCAGGCAGTACTCCTGCGCGAAAGTCGGCGATTCCGGCCTGAGCGGCAATTGCCGCCGCGGTCGTCGGCTGGTCGCCAGTGAGCATTACCAGGCGAATTCCCATCGCTCGCAAGCGGGAAACGGCCGCCGGCGAACTGGCACGCAGCGGATCGGCGATCGCCAACACCGCCAGAACCGTTGCCGCGGAGGAGGGCTGAAGTTCGCTGAGCGCGACCAGCGTATGGCCTGTCCGCTGCAGATCGGTCAGCGTTCCACCCGGCAGGCCGATCCCCTGCGGGTCATCCACCGCGGACAGACGAAGCCGCCGTTCCCCGATACGTCCTTCGACCCCATGGCCAGGAATCGCTCGGAACTGGTCGACCGACGGCAGAGACAGTTTTGCGGTTTGCGCCGCATCGAGAATCGCTCTGGCGAGCGGGTGCTCGGATCCTTTTTCCAGGCCGGCAGCCAATGCCAAAGCTTCATCATGGCTGCCCGTGAGAGGCAGCAACTCGCGGAGTACGGGTTCGCCACGGGTCAGCGTGCCGGTCTTGTCGAGTGCCAGGAGGCTGATTTTCTCGGCACGCTCGAGCGCTTCGGCATTCTTGATCAGAATCCCGGCCGATGCTCCACGCCCACTGGCGACCATGATCGCCGTCGGCGTTGCCAGACCCAGGGCGCATGGACAGGCGATCACCAGCACGGCAACAGCGTTGATCAGTGCCGTGCTGAACACCCCGTCGACCAGCCACCAGGCACCCAGGGTCAGCACGGCAATGATGCAGACGATCGGTACGAAAATCGCCGAGATACGGTCGGCCAGCCGTTGTATCGGCGCTTTCGACCCTTGGGCCTCGCCGACCAGGCGGATGATTCCGGCCAGCAGCGTATGTTCGCCGACCCCGGTGGCCCGACAGCGCAATGTTCCCTCGCCGTTGGCAGTGGCGGCGAAAACCCGGTCGCCGATCTCTTTCCTCACCGGCAGGCTTTCGCCGGTCAGCATGGCTTCGACGACATTCGAAATTCCGTCCAGCACCTCACCATCGACCGGCAGGCTTTCGCCCGGACGAACGATGAATACGTCACCCGGGATCAGCAACGACGCGTCGAGCTCGATCAGTTGGCCGTCACGCTCGACACGCGCAACCTTCGGTTGCAGGCGGAGCAGTGCTTCGATCGCTTCGCCGGTCCGGGCTTTGGCGCGACTTTCCAACAATTTGCCGAGCAGAACCAGGGTGATCACCGCCGCCGAAGCCTCAAAATATACGTGCAAGTGATGGAGACCTGCCAAGGTGACCACCATGCTGAACAGGTAAGCCATGCTGGTGCCGAGAACGACCAGAACATCCATGTTCGCGCCGCCGCCGCGCAATGCCTTGTAAGCCCCGACATAGAAGCGGCTGCCGATCCAGAACTGCACCGGCGTCGCCAACAGCCACTGCAACCAGCGCGGCAGCCCATCGGACATCGCATTGGACATTGCCTCGGCAGTGCCGAACATGCTGAACATCGGTACGACCAAAGGCAGCGACAGCGCGGCGGCAATCCAGAACTGGCGGAGGTCAGAGCGTTGGGCGGCGATCCGGCGCGCTTTTTCCTCGGCGCGCGAATGTTCGTCAATCAGTCGGCCGCGAAAGCCCGCCCGGCCGATGGTCGTCAAAACCGTTTCCACATCGACTCGTCCAGGCTGAAAACGGACTCGTGCCCGTTCGGTGGCCAGATTGACCACCGCTTCGACATCGGGCAAGCGATTGAGTTGTTTCTGGAGCCGCGTCGAACACGCGGCGCAGGTCATGCCTTCGATACTCAGTTCAATGGTCCGTGGTGGCACGGTGAAACCCGCTTTGACGATGGCAGCGACGATTTCAGACACTGGAACGACCTCCCCGGTACACTGGAGGTGTACTTTTTCGCCGGCCAGATTGACGCTGGCCTGGACTCCAGGCAGACGGTTGAGGACTTTGTCGATCCGCGTCGCACACGCTTCGCAAGTCATGCCGCTGACGGGTAATACCAAGCGTTCGTTGGCGGGGCGATTTTCAGTCGTCATCCGATTTCAGCCGGTTTCATCAAGTGGACAGCAACCAACGGCCCGAGCCGAGCAATCCCCAGACGCCGTAACCGCCAATCAAGCCGCCGGCCAGCCAACGCACAACTGGTTGTTGCGTGTAATCGCGCAATCGCGCGGCCAACAAACCGGCCAGCAACAGATTGGGCAGCGTCCCGGCGCCAAAGGCCAGCATCAGCAAGGCGCCCTGCCATGACGAACCGCTGCTCAGCGCCGTGGCCAGCGCACTATAAACCAAGCCACACGGCAGCCAGCCCCATAGCATTCCTACCGGAAACGCTTGGCCGACGGTACGTACCGGTAGCAAATGCCTGCCCAAAGGTTGCAGACGCCGCCAGAGCGACTGACCGAGAGATTCGACAATACCGAGAATCTGCTGGACGCCGATCAGGTAGAGTCCAAGAGCGATCAGCATCAGATTGGCCACCAGATAAAATAGATTTCTCAACGGCCATTGGCCAGCCAGGGAAATACTCATCTGACCCAAGGCGCCGACGATCGCGCCAGCCGTCGCGTAGCTCAGTATCCGCCCGAGGTTGTAGGCCAGATGCAATTGGAAGCGGGCGCCACCCATCGACAGTGCGCCGACAATGCCGCCGCACATGCCGACACAATGAGTTCCGCCGAGCAGACCGACCAGGAACAACGCGAGATAACTGGCTTCAGGCATCGGTGAGCGGCAAAAAGAGCAATTCTACGCCCGCTGCCGCTTTTGCCGTTGCCGTCAAATCACTTTCGAGTAGCGGACCCGTTGTCGATCGGCGCGCAGATAGCGGTCGAAGACCATGGCGATCGCCCGTACCAACAGACGTCCTCTGGGTAGCACGGAGATCCAGCGATCATCCACGCGCACCAGTCCGGCCGCGACCATTTCCTGCAAATCGTCGAGTTCAGTGGCGAAGTAGTCTTGAAAATCGATCAAGTGGGCAATTTCGATCGATTCTATCGATAACTCGAAGTGGCACATCAACGACTGGATGATCGACCGTCGCAACAAATCGTCGGCATTGAGCTCGATCCCGCGGTATACCGGCAAGGTGCCGGCGTCGAGCCGATCGTAATACTCATCGAGAGTTTTTACGTTCTGGCTGTAACTGGGCCCGACCTTGCCGATCGCCGAGATGCCGAAAGCCAGCAGGTCGCAATCGGAATGCGTCGAGTAGCCCTGGAAATTGCGGTGCAGCCGGCCTTGCCGCTGGGCGATGGCCAACTCGTCGTCCGGCTTGGCGAAATGGTCCATGCCGATGTAGATGTAACCGGCGGCGGTCAGTTGTTCGATGGCCAGCGCGAGGATGCGCAGCCGTTGATCGGCCGACGGCATGTCCGATTCGAGAATGCGGCGTTGCGGCTTGAACAGACTCGGCAGATGGGCGTAGTTGTAGATCGACAGCCGACCCGGGCTGGCGGCAATGACCCGTTCCAAAGTCCGCGCGAAACCGGCCAGACTTTGTTTCGGCAGGCCGTAGATCAAATCGATGCTGATCGATTTGAAACCGCAGGCGCGTGCCGCGTCGAGCACCGCGTTGGTTTCCTCCTCACTTTGCAGACGGTTCACTGCTTGCTGAACGTCACGGTCGAAATCCTGCACCCCGACGCTCATCCGGTTGAAACCCAGTTCGGCAAGCAATTCGACGGTCCGCTGGTCCACTTTGCGCGGATCGACCTCGATCGAATACTCACCACCTTCGATCAGCCGGAAATGTCTGCGCGTCGCCGCCATCAATTGGCGCATTTCGTCGTGCGACAGAAAGGTCGGCGTGCCGCCACCCCAGTGCAATTGCGACACATCAGGCTGACGATCGTCCAGACAACTGCTCTGCAACGCCAGTTCGCGGGCCAGATACCTCAGGTATTTGGCCGAACGACCGTGGTCCTTGGTGATGATCTTGTTGCACGCACAGTAGTAGCAGATGGTATTGCAGAACGGGATGTGGAAGTACAATGACAAGGGTCGGCTGAAAGCGCCGATATTGCGCTGCCCAAGCCAAAGCCGATACGCCTCGCTATCGAAGGCTTCGACGAAGCGATCGGCAGTGGGATAGGACGTATAGCGCGGGCCGTTGATCTCGAATCGGCGGATGATTTGCGGGTCGAAAATGAAATTCGCGGCGTCGGCGTCCATCGGTCTGAAAAAAATTTTATTGGTGGGAATTATCGGGTGGTCGGTAATGGGGGCGTTGACGTGGATCAAATACGGGACTAAATGAAAAAAACACGTTTATCGTCCGAGGCTGCAAAAGCCAAGCAAGCATTCGAGTCGATGAAGACCGCGTGCTCCAACTGCAACTTGCGAGAACTTTGTCTGCCGATCGGTCTCGCTGACGACGAGTTGAAAAAACTTGATCAACTGGTATCGACCCGCAAGCGTCTCAAGCGGGGCGACCATCTTTACCATGCCGGACAAGCTTTTGAATCGATTTTCGCCGTTCGCAGCGGTTTTTTCAAAACCGATGTGTTGATCGAGGACGGTCGCGATCAGGTCACCGGATTTCAGATGCCCGGTGAGCTGCTCGGTTTGGACGGCATCAGCAATGAATTGCACACCTGCAATGCCATTGCTCTCGAGGACAGCGAGGTCTGCGCAATCCCTTTTTCGCGGCTCGAGGGATTGTCCAGACAAATCCATACCTTACAGAATCATTTTCATAAAGTGATGAGTCGAGAGATCGTCCGCGATCACGGGGTGATGATGCTGCTGGGCACCATGCGCGCCGAGGAACGGCTGGCGGCTTTCCTGCTCAATCTTTCGCATCGTTTCAAGGCCCGTGGTTATTCGCCGATCGAGTTCAATCTTCGCATGTCGCGTGACGAAATCGGCAGTTATCTCGGGCTCAAGCTGGAGACGGTCAGCCGGGCTTTTTCGCGTTTCCAGGACGAAGGATTGCTCTCGGTGCACCAACGCGAAATACGCCTGATTGATCCCGAGAGGCTTCGTCTACTGATTACTCATCAACGCACCTGATGAAGCGATGAAGCGCCGCTGTCGGGTCATCAATGATGGCATTTCGTGACGATACGTCTATCGACAAATTGCGGATCTCGCCAACCGATTCAGAAAAACCCTCGCGCAAAGCCGAGCGGGTGGCGCAATAAAGCCACCGAAACGATGTAGGCAAAGGCCATCAACGCGGCGCCGAAATACACCGTCCGCTGTCGTTTGCTGCGGGCGCGCTTGAGCGCCATGGTCCCGCAAACGATATAGATCAGCAGACCGAACAACTTGGCGGTCAGCCAATCGTTTGTGAAAGGGTATTGGTGACTGAGGATGCTCATCGCGATCGCGCTGCCCAACAGCGCCGTATCGATGATGTGCGGCGATATCCTCACCACCGGGTGTCCCAGATACGGCGAGGAACGAAGCATCAACAGCCCCCGCAGAAAAAAACCGCTGCCGCTGAGGATGACGCAGCTCAGATGCAGATATTTCAACAACAGATAATTCATTGCTGACCGTCGTTTTCCGAAGCAATCGTCAACCGAGCGGCATGTCGACGATAAAAGACCATCGCTGTCAGCAGGTTGTACAGCAACCAGCCATTCGCCACCAGCAAGGCGGCCCCGGCAGAATAAGCGAAACCGTTCGGCAACGTCGCGGCTGCCAGCAGGAGTAGCAAAGCGCCGAGATGGGCACGCCATTGCCATGTGATCTGTTTCGCGGCAATCACCTTGTTCATGTTCGGCGCCATCTCCCCCGGGCGACAAAGATTCTGCAGATGCAGCCAGACCAGAAAAGGAACGATTTTGTAAAGCATGCCGTTCATCACCGACATGAATCCGCCGACGAAGATCAGTACGCCGCACAACATCGCCCATCGTGGCTGCTCGGCGAGCGCCGGCAGCCATAGCAACCCCATCCACAAGGCACTGGCGACGATTACACAGGCCATGGCCAGACGCCAGAACTGCTGACTGACATCAAAGCTGGGGCGTGTGCTTTTTCTTTGCAGGCGTAGCGTTTCCCCGGCGAACAAGGCGGCGCCAGTCGCCAGCGTACTGGCCAGACTATCGGCCGTCACTGACCAGCCGGCCAGATTGGCCATTGTCTGCAACGCCAACAGCAGCAGAGCCAACGGACAGAAAGTCTGTGCCAACCATTTTGGGTAAGGCGGCGTCAACTGAAACATCGGCACTACCACCAGTGCCACGGCAATCAATAGTGTGATTCCCCAACCGACGACGCCCCAGCCGAAATGCAATGCCGTCAGTTGGGGCAAAGGCAAGGGCCACGATTCGCTCAACGACAGAGCCAGCAACAGACCCAATATCACCGTGCCGCTCAAGCCCAACAAAGACAGTTTCAAGCCGCGGATGGTCGGATTGTTCGAGGACACAGTGAACAAGGCATGTCCCGCGGCACCGATGAAAATGACCATGCCGACGCCAAGTGCCCAGGCGGCACTGATGAAAGCCAGACGATTGAACGTGAGAAAACCCAGGACCAGCAGCAACGTGCCGCAAATCAAGGCCAGATGCACCATACGGGCTACCGCCAATGAACGGGGGATATGGGCTCCGGCGACCACGGGCAGGATCTGCACCATCGCTCCGATCATCACCTGCGAGAGGAAGCCAAGACTGAGCAAGTGCGTCGCTGCCAAGGCGGTGGCAGTCCACCGCGAAACGAAAAGCTCCGGACCAACGAACAGGATCAGCACGCCGGCGAGCATGGCAAACAACGGCGCCGTGACAAAAAATCGCACTGGCGCGGTAAACGGCGGCGCCTGATCGAACGACAGCAGAGCCTGCATCAGGACGATTGATGTTTGATCAGGACTTCGACAGCGCCATCGTCACGAAAACGGGTTTCCCAAGCAAAGCCATTGATCTGCAAGGTTCGGTACAACGGGTACGGCTCCCTCGGCAGCAGGACCGACACGGTCTGGCCAACAGCGAGCCGTTCGAGCGCCTCGAGAGTCCGCACCATCGGTTCGGGCGGTTCCAGACCTCGCGCGTCGATGACAACGTCAGCATCCGCGGTGCTCATGTGGCAACTTTCGGCGGCTGGTCAAGCGTGGATTGCAAATCCGCGAGCAGTTGCTCGATTCCGACGACCAGATGCTGATCGCACATCGGATAGAGCACATTCTCTTCTTTGACATTGTGCTGCTGCATCATGATCAGCAACGTTTCCATTTCTCCGCGGTAGTCTTCCTGATCATTGCTGGCCAATGCCGAGCCGGCCGCAGTCAACAATTGGCGCATCTGGAGATGTTCATTGCGCATGACTTGCGTTGGTCCCCGCGAAATGCCAGTGTGTTGTTCGAACTGCGGGAAGAGCACCGCTTCTTCCGCCGAAAAATGCGTCAGCATCGCCGCCTGGAAAGCGGCGAAAGCGGCGCGGGCCGCTGACCAATCCTTTCGGTGAACGGCTTGTTCGACTGCCGCCAGATAGGTGTCGCAGGATCGATGATCGGCAGTCATCATTATGGCAATACTGTCCATTAATCTCTCCTTCTGATGGGCACGTGGATTATCCGGTTGTCTGAAACCTGTCGTTTGATGGAAATCAAGCATCGGTGAGGATGAGAAAAATCAGTGGCACGGGAGCACTCCAGCGCGGACAAATGTGCGGATAGGGTTTGATATCGATCAATATCGTATCAAGCATTCGTGCCTATAGTTAAGCGGTTCATCTTTCATCCGTCAGACGAGGCACACCGTGTTCAAGCATATTCTGGTTCCGACCGATGGCTCAGAACTTTCTCAGGAAACTGCTCGTCGGGCCATCTCTTTTGCCAAGGAAACCGGTGCGCGAATTACCGCTTTTTTCGCCAAACCGGAATATCCGGTCAGTTATTACGGAGAAGGCGCGTTGATAGATCCGACGACGCCGGAGAGATTCGCCGAATTGGCCGAACAACAGGCGCAGGATACCCTGGATGTCATCACCGCCTTGGGTCGTGAAGCGGGGGTAGACATTGAAAAAATGTCGGTGACCAGTGACGTTCCTTATCAAGCGATCATCGACGCCGCCGTTCAAGCCCATTGTGATCTGATTTTCATGGCCTCGCATGGACGACGCGGTTTCAGCGCGCTGCTGCTCGGCAGTGAAACGAACAAAGTTCTCACCCATTCGCGGATCCCGGTGCTGGTCTATCGCTGACCGGCGCCTGTCACACTGTTCGGTTTTCGACGCGGCAGCGTCTTCTTTCACGCCGTCCTTCGGACAACCCTCAAGTTCCGGTACGTTCCGCCGTTTCCAGTCCTGAAAGTGCCTCATTCCGCCAAATCATCGGCAGAATCGTTGTCGACACTTTCGATGTGTTTTATTGGGGAACAAGAGTTCGAGCGGAGTGTGGCAAAATGCCTGGGTTCGTTAATTTCAAATAACTTAACCTACTGTAGCCGTCCGGCCAAAAATACCATGAACCCTGTTCAAATCCTGTTTCCTTGCAGTTGGATGGTTTCACCATGATGTCGAAGAAATGGTATTCGTGGTGTGCGGTGTGCCTGTTTGGCGTCAGTTCGTCAAGTGTAGCCGTAGAAGTCGGACTGGCGGGGGTTTTCCCGGGTAAAGCGTTATTGACCATTGATGGCGGCGGGGTAAAAACGGTCGCGGTCGGTACCAGGAGCGAAGAAGGAATCAGGGTTTTGGCGGTGGACAGCGAATCGGCGACCATCGAAGTCGATGGCAAAAAGCGCACCTTGCGTGTCGGCCAGAATGTCAAATCGCAGGCAGCCAGTGTTTCTGGAGCAACGGCAGTACTGACGGCGGACAATAACGGACATTTTTTGACCACTGGCACGGTCAATGGTACCAGCGTCCGTTTCCTGGTCGATACTGGAGCCACCTTGATTGCCCTGAGTGCAGCAGACGCTCGTCGGATTGGCCTCGATCCGCGCAAAGGACAGCCGGTGATAGTCAATACCGCCAACGGGCAAGCGCAAGTCTCGAAAGTCAGGCTGGATACCGTGCGAATCGGCGAATTGGTAGTCAATGGGGTTGACGCGGTGGTTCATCCACAGGACTTGCCGATCAACCTGTTGGGGATGAGTTTTTTGAACCGTATGGAAATGCAGCGTGACGGTCAGACCATGACTCTCAAGCAGCGCTTTTAGGAGAAATTCGAAATGCGGCAACATAGCGAACAAAAGTCGATGTTGGGTCGCGAGCTGGAAATTTTGATGGGTGAACGGCAAAAGCTGCTGCAGGTCGTCGGAGCCAGCGCCGCGCTGATCGCGTCCTTGGATAGTCGGCAACTGCCCTGCGCGGCCCTCGAACCGGCAGACTTGGTGGTTACTGCGCTCAACAACTTGACAGAGGAGACGCTTTTCGATGCATTAACGGCAGTACATGCGGAGATCGAAGAAGAAGAGCGTGTCGTCAGCCACTGATTCCTTGCTGCTCGACGGACCGGTTCAAACAACCGGCGACGTTTTGCGCCGTGTGGCCAGCGTTCTTTTGCCGGCGCCTTCGTCACATCCGCTTGTACTCGAGGATGGGGTCGGCGACGAAGCGCTGACCCCTGCCGCGGTGTTGTTTCCGATCGTGGACCGCCCCCTGGAACCAACGGTGTTGTTGACCCAGCGCACCGCACACCTGAAGGACCACCCTGGACAAGTCAGCTTTCCAGGTGGGCGTTGCGAAGAAAGCGATCGATCTCCCGCTGAAACCGCTCTTCGGGAAGCGACCGAAGAAATCGGCCTCGCCGCTCGTCATGTCCAGATCATCGGTTACCTGCCCGAATACCGCACCGGTACCGGTTTCCAGATCACTCCCGTTGTTGCTCTGGTCACTCCGCCTTTCGATTTGAGCCTCGATAAATTCGAGGTTGCCGAAGTATTCGAAGTGCCGCTGTCGTTCTTGTTCGATTCGGCCAATCACCAACGACACTCGATTCACTATCGTGGTCAATTGCGGAATTATCACGCCATGCCCTATGGGAATCATTACATCTGGGGCGCGACGGCCGGAATGATTCTTTCTCTGTATCAGCTATTGACCCCGAATTCGCTCGGACAAAATTGAGTGGCCAAGCCATTCACTTTCACCACCACAGATAAACCGGCTTGGCTTTCAAAGCACTCCCAGGTAAGCACGGGTCAAAGGCTTACCCCAGAATAGAGCCAGTAAACCTGCCGCTGCGAGATAAGGCCCAAAAGGAATGGGCACGCTTCGTCCCCGTTTGGCAAAAATGATCAGACCCAGGCCAAATACGGCGCCGAGCAACGATGAAAGAAGGATGATCAGCGGCAGCATCTGCCAGCCGAGCCAAGCACCCAGGGCCCCCAGCAGTTTGAAATCACCGTAACCCATCCCTTCCTTGCCGGTAGTCAGCTTGAATGTCCAATAAACCATCCACAAGGACAGATATCCGGCGATCGCGCCGATGACTGCCGTTGTCAGGTCAGTAAAGATCCCGAACAAATTGAAAATCAGGCCGCTCCATAACAACGGCACGGTGATCGCGTCCGGAAGTAGCTGAGTATCGAAATCGATACTAGCCAGAGCGATCAACGCCCAAATCACCCACATCGCTCCTAGTGCCGACCAACCGGCTCCGAAATGGAGTGCGGCAAAAAAGCAAAGCAAGGCACTGCCAACCTCAACCAGGGGATAGCGCGGAGAAATTGGCGCATGACACGCCGAGCAGCGACCGCGCAACACCAACCAGCTCAGCACGGGGATGTTCTCCAGCGGGGTGATGGCGTGCCCGCAGGCTGGACATCGCGACCTGGGTTTCAGCAGCGACAACGGTTCGAGAGTGGGGGGGGTCTTGCCGTGCAGCTCAGCGCAGTGTACTCGCCATTCGCGGTCCATCATTCGTGGCAAGCGATGAATGACCACATTCAGGAAACTGCCGACTACCAGTCCAATGACCCCGCAGAGCAGGGGGAAAAAGCTCGGGTCCAGCCAAGTCAGAAGAAAGTCGGGCATCAACCGACGACCGCGCCAAGTTTGAAGATCGGCAGATACATGGCGATTACCATACCACCGATCAAGACTCCCAGAACGACCATGATCATCGGTTCCATCAGACTCGAAAGCGCTTTGACGGCATCGTCCACTTCGGCTTCGAAGAAATCAGCGACTTTCCCCAACATCGAATCCAAGGCGCCCGATTCCTCACCAATCGCCACCATCTGCGTGACCATGTTCGGGAACAGTTCGCTGGTCTGCATGGCCGTCGTCAGGCTGGTGCCGGTGTTGACCGCGCTTTGAATCATTCGGGTCCCTGACTTGTACACGTAGTTTCCGGCAGCACCGCCCACCGACTCCAGTGATTCGACCAAGGGCACGCCGGCAGCAAACATGGTGGATAACGTTCGAGTCCAGCGGGCGATCACCGATTTGCGAATGATGTCGCCGAATACCGGCAAGCGCAGGAATAGACGATCGAAGGCGATCTGCATCGCCTCCGAACGCCTCCAGGTATAAAAGAACCCGTAAATCGCCAAGCCGATACCGCCAAACAACGCCCACCAATAAGCGATGACGAAATCAGACATGGCGATCACCATCAGCGTCGGCGCCGGTAAGTCGGCGCCAAAACTTTTGAAGACTTCCTTGAACGCGGGAATCACGAAAATCATGATCACCGCAGTAATTACGAAAGCAACGACGATGATTGCCACCGGATAAAACAGTGCGGATTTGATTTTCGACTTGATGGCAACCATTTTTTCCTTGTAGGTGGCCAACCGATCGAGAAGCGTTTCGAGAATACCCGCTTGTTCACCCGCAGCGACCAGGTTGCAGTACAAATTATCGAAATATAGCGGGTATTTTCGGAAAGCCTGAGAAAGTGAACTACCTGTTTCGACATCCGATTTGATGTCGAGCAGCAATTTGCCTACAGTGGGGTTGTCATGCCCGCGGCCGACAATTTCAAAGGTCTGCAGCAACGGCACACCTGCTTTCATCATCGTCGCCAATTGCCGGGTAAATAAAGTGATATCTTTCTCGGTGATGGCGCTCCCGCCCCGAAAACGTTGCCGGGTAATTTTGGTGACCAGTACGCCTTGTCGCCGCAGAGTGGCTTGTACGACCGTCTGACTGGTTGCCCGTTGCTCACCGCGGATTATTTTGCCGGCTTTGTTTTTCCCTTCCCACAGAAACAGGTGTTCTTTGACTTCCGATGCACTTTTTTTGAGGGATTTTGTCGCGGTCGCCATGATGTCCTCTATTTCAAGCGTTGGTGCTACCGAGAACTTCTTCGAGAGAGGTCAGCCCCTGCATGACTTTCAGCAAACCCGAACGACGGAGGTCATTAACACCATTTTTTCGGGCCTGAGCGGCAATATCCAGTTCGCCGCCATTGGCCATGATGATTCGTTGGATATCTTCAGTTATCGGCATCACTTCGTACAGTCCAACTCGACCTTTATACCCTGTGCCCTTGCAGCGATCGCATTCCCCAGGGCCATACAATACCCAACTGCCATCAAGGTTGCTTTCAGTGAAGCCGGCATTGAGCAGCGTCTCCAGTGGAATTTCCAATGGCTTTTTACAGGTGCATAAACGCCGTACCAGACGCTGGGCGGTAATCAGCAAAATGCTTGACGCCAGATTGAATGTCGGAATGCCCATGTTCATCAAACGCGTCAGGGTGGCCGGAGCGTCGTTGGTGTGCAGGGTTGATAAAACCAGGTGACCGGTCTGCGCCGCCTTGATGGCGATTTCCGCCGTTTCGAGATCCCGGATTTCGCCAACCATGATGATGTCTGGATCCTGGCGTAAGAACGCTTTCAGCGCGACGGGAAACGTCAGTCCAGAACGGTCATCTACATTGACCTGATTGATTCCCGGCAAGGGAATTTCAGCCGGATCCTCGGCAGTGGAAATATTGATCCCGGGTTTGTTCAACAAATTCAGGCAGGTGTAGAGTGAAACTGTTTTTCCGGAACCCGTCGGCCCGGTGACCAGGATCATTCCGTAGGGCCGGTTAATGCAGTCCAGCAACAATTCCTTTTGATCAGGCTCATAACCCAGGGCGTCGATTCCCAAAGTGGCGCTGGCCGGGTCGAGAATCCGTAGAACGATTTTTTCGCCGTACATTGTCGGCAAGGTACTGACCCGGAAATCGATCGCTCGACTTTTCGACAGCACCAGTCGCATCCGTCCATCTTGCGGAACACGTTTCTCGGCGATATTCAATCGGGAGATAACCTTGATCCGTGAGGCGATTTTGTCCTTGATCACCAGCGGTGGCGCTGCCGCCTCGCGCAAAATGCCGTCAGTGCGAAAGCGGATACGATAATTTTTCTCGTACGGCTCGAAGTGAATGTCGGAAGCACCCTCGGCAATGGCGTCCAAGAGCATTTTCTGGATGAATTTGACTACCGGTGCGTCATCGACCTCGACACTGATTTCTTCGGTTTTTTCCTGGGCTTGTTCTTCATTGAAGTCGAGGTTGATATCGTCGCCATTCAATGTTTTCAGCGCTTCTTCGACTGACTCCGAGAATTTGCTGACCAATGGCGCCAGTTTGCCTTCTTCAACGATCACCGGATCGACAGCCAAGCCGGTTTGAAAACGCACCTCGTCGAGCGCGCGGACGTTGGTCGGATCGGCAATGGCGATCGCCAGACGATTGCCGCGTTTATAAAGTGGGATGATGCGGTGGGCAGCGATCAACTTGCGGTCAACCGCCGCGCGCGGGATCAGTCCATCATCGAACGCCGAGAGGTCGAGCAGCGGGTAACCAAATTTATCCGAGGCGAATTGCGCCAATTCGAGAAACGTTGCTTTTTTGGCGCCAACCAACTGTTCGATCAACGATATTTTTTTGGCCGTCGCTTGCGAAAGCTGCGTTTCCGCCTCGCTTTCCTTGAGTCGTCCAGCCTGGATCAGTGCGCGGGCCAAGCCGCTGAGTGACGATTGTTGGGGATTGGCTGCCATTTATTTCGCGATAGCGCCGTGTAATGCGGCCGTTGGCCTCAAACCCGGTTTAAACCATGCCGGTCGAGTTGATGATGCCCCCGTACCACGCTTTTGTAAAGAAGTGCTCTGGGTTGTCTTGGCGAAATCGCTTCCGCCAAAATCCAGTAATCGCCGAACCAGTGAGCTCTTGCTAATCTCATCTGTTGACGGCGTCAGTTCGCAACCTGTGCGACTGTCTTTCCAGAATAGCAGCCTGCAATGCAATTTGGCTTCTGATTGCCAAGGAAATTCAACTGATGGCAGTGCGTGCCATGCAGCCAACGGAACAATCGGTTTCGACAATAGGTTGTTCGGAGGCACTTTTCCGACCCGGTGTTTATTTGCTGGCCGCGTCGACCACCACCAAGGCAGTCATGTCGACGATCCGACGGACTGAGGACGTCGCCGGCAGGACGTGCACCGCCCGAGCCGCGCCCAGCAGGATTGGCCCCACCGACATTCCTTCGCCACCAGTCATTTTGAGTAAATTGTAGGAAATATTCGCGGCGTCGAGATTGGGCATCACCAGCACGTTGGCCTCACCAGACAGCAACGAGTCGGGATCCGACTGATCCCGGACTTTTTCGGAGAGCGCGCTCTCACCATGCATTTCACCGTCGATCTCGAGACCCGGTGCCTGCTCCCGGACCATGGCCACAGCGTCGGCCACTTTGCGCGCCGACGCCGAATGTGACGAACCGAAATTGGAATGCGAGAGTAAAGCCACTTTCGGCCGAATCTTGAAGCGCCGCACGGCGTCTACCGCCATCAACGTGATTGCCGCCAGTTGTTCGGCATCAGGATTTTCATTGACATGGGTATCACAAAGAAACAACGCACGGCCTGGCAACAACACATGCGTCATCGCCGCCATCGTCTTGCTTCCCGGGGCTTTGCCGATGATCTCGTCGATCTGTCGCAAGTGATAATCAAAACGGCCCGACAAGCCGCATATCATTCCGTCTGCGTAGCCCAGGGTCACCAGGATTGCGCCGATCACCGTGTTATCCTGCCGTAAACGCATTTTGGCGATGTCGATCGTCACCCCATGCCGTTTACGCAATTTGTGGTACGCCATCCAGCATTCCTTGTAACGCTGGTCGCTGTTGGGGTCTACCACTTCCAGGTCTTCGCCGATGCGCAATTTGGAGCCGATGCGCTGCAGGCGGGCTTCGATCACATCCGGCCGGCCGATCAGAACCGGTTGCGTCAGTTCCTCATTGAGGATGGTTTGCACGGCCCGCAAGATCCGCACATCCTCGCCGTCAGGATAAACGATACGCGTGCGGCGTCCTCGCTTGGCAGCCGAGAAAACCGCCCGCATGCCGACGCCGGTCTGATAAACGAATTCACGCAGTTTTTCCTTGTACGCCACCATATCGGTGATCGGCCGGGTCGCCACGCCAGAGGCCATTGCCGCTTCGGCGACCGCCGGCGCAATGGTCGTGATCAACCGCGGATCGAAAGGCTTTGGAATCAGATAGTCCGGCCCGAATGACAAATGTTGGCCAGGGTAGGCCATGGCCACTTCGTCGCTGACCTCCTGCTGAGCCATCACCGCCAAGGCCCGCACGCAAGCCATTTTCATTTCTTCATTGATTCCGGTGGCCCCGACATCGAGTGCGCCGCGGAAAATGAAGGGAAAACAAAGCACGTTGTTGACCTGATTCGGGTAGTCGGAACGACCGGTGGCCATGATCACGTCAGGGCGAACGGCACGCGCCACCTCAGGCATGATTTCTGGCGTCGGGTTGGCCAAGGCGAAAACAATCGGCTGAGGCGCCATGTCGGCGAGCATTTCCGGTTGCATCGCTCCCGCCGCCGAAAGACCAAGAAACACGTCCTTGCCGACGATGGCCTCGGCCAAGGTCCGCGCCGCGGTATCCTGCGCGTAACGCGCCTTGTTCGGTTCCATCTGGTCGTCACGGCCGACGTACACCACGCCCTTGGAATCACAGATGGTAATGTTCTCGCGCCTGACGCCCAACTCGCACCACAGATTCAGGCAGGAAATGGCCGCCGCCCCGGCTCCCGAACACACGACGGTGATTTCGTCGATGTTTTTGCCGATGACTTGCAATGCATTCAGGATGGCCGCTGCGGAAATGATCGCCGTACCATGCTGGTCGTCATGGAACACCGGGATTGACATCCGCTCCTTGAGTTGGCGTTCGATGTAGAAGCATTCCGGCGCCTTGATGTCTTCGAGATTGATCCCGCCGAGGGTCGGTTCCATCGCCGCGATCATGTCGATCAGCTTGTCGGGGTCGTTCTCGGCAAGCTCGATATCAAAGACGTCGATGCCGGCAAATTTCTTGAACAAGCAGCCTTTGCCTTCCATCACCGGCTTGGCGGCCAAAGGACCGATGTTTCCCAGACCGAGGACAGCGGTGCCGTTGGTGATCACTCCCACCAGATTGGCCCGGGAACTGTACAGACTCGCCGAACCGGGGTCGTCGACGATGGCGTTGCACGCGT
The DNA here is from genome assembly GCA_031732795.1 of Accumulibacter sp. Taxonomy (GTDB): domain Bacteria; phylum Pseudomonadota; class Gammaproteobacteria; order Burkholderiales; family Rhodocyclaceae; genus Accumulibacter. The sequence continues at coordinate 28,898 of JAVMKC010000037.1, forward strand.
AGGCGACTCCCGGCGAATACGCCAGCGCCAAATCGATTTGATTACTCAGCCCCTTGGTCGGCTGCACCGAAATTTTGCCCGGAACGGGGTGGCGGTGGTATTCGAGAGCGGCTTCTCGTAAATCTGCCTGGCGCTGATCGTTTTCCATTTAGTCTCCTGACGCAAGGGGCATCGACATAAAAAGGGCGTAACTTTAGCGGAGTCCGCCGCGTTTCACAAAAGTGCCGCCAATAAATCGTTTAAATGATCGATAGGTGACTGCCGCACGAACGCCTGGACGACCTCTGGTCTTTGGACATTGCTCCGGCACATGGCCGGCGATGGTATATCGCAGAGAAAAAGAACAGTGATTTTTCCGTAACGAAAACAAAAAATTGTCAGAAAGCGCAGTTGGCCCCGGTGAAGGCGATCTGTTCACGGTTGTCGGTACGATTCCGTTCATGGACCGCCGTGCCGAGCCCTTTGGCTACCCGTTTGGCGCAGCCCGCTGGATGCCCAGCAATCGAGCACACCTATCCAGGACGACGAGTCGGACGGTTTCGCCGATTTTCAAGATTGACGGTTCGACAGCGCGCCCAGGATCGCCCCGGTACCGCCGACACCGAAGGTAATCGCCAGCACCGGCCCCCAGGTGGCCTGTTCCGGGCCGACCAGATTCGACCACCCTGCCGCCACCAGTCCCCCGGCCAGAAGCCCGAAAATTCCGCCAATGAATGCGCCACGAGTCATGGCCCCTGACCGTCCGTCATCACCGCAGCAATGGGGGCAGTACAACGCTGTGCTTGGCACTTCTCGTTCACAACTCGGACAAACGATGGTGGCGGAAGCGTTCGCCGACGGGTCGACTCGCCGGCTTTGCTGGTTGTCGGAACTCATCAAACCCTCCGCGCGAGTTCGACAGCCCGACCGGTATACGTCGAGGGAGTCAAGGCCAACAGCGCTTGCTTGGCTTCATCCGGAATGGTCAACGAAGTGATGAATGCGTGCAGATCCTGCCGGGATATCCGCTTGCCGCGCGTCAATTCCTTGAGCTTTTCGTACGGATTGGCCACCGCGTAGCGTCGCATTACCGTCTGTATCGGTTCGGCGAGCAATTCCCAATTGGCCTCGAGATCCTGGGACAAACAGTCCGGGTCGGCCTCCAGTTTGCCCAGTCCGCGCAGCAAGGAATCGTAGGCGAGCAGGGTATGCCCCAGGCCCACGCCCATGTTGCGCAAAACCGTCGAATCGGTCAGATCGCGCTGCCAGCGCGAAATGGGCAGTTTGTCGGCCAGATGCCGCAAAACGGCGTTGGCCAAGCCAAGATTTCCCTCGGCATTTTCGAAGTCGATGGGATTGACCTTGTGCGGCATGGTTGATGAACCCACTTCACCAGCCTTCAGCTTTTGTCGGAAAAAACCCAAGGAAACGTAACCCCAGACGTCGCGGCATAAATCGAGCAGAATCAGGTTGCCGCGGACAAAGGCATCGAACAATTCCGCCAGGCTGTCGTGCGGCTCGATCTGGATGGTGTACGGGTTGAATTCCAAGCCCAACGATTCGACAAAGCGCCTGGCGAAGCTTTCCCAATCAAAATCGGGGTAAGCCGCCAGATGGGCGTTGTAATTACCAACTGCGCCGTTGATCTTGCCGAGCAGTTTGACGGCGACCATCTTCTCCCGTGCGCGTGCCAGACGCGCGACGACATTGGCCAATTCCTTCCCCAGTGTCGTCGGCGTTGCCGGCTGGCCATGCGTTCGCGACATCATCGGCAACTCGGCGAATTGGTGGGATAGCTGGCGCAGCCGATCGATCACCCGGTCGAAAGTGGGCAACATCGTTTCCTGACAGGCCGCTTGCATCATCAAACCGTGGGCGAGGTTATTGATGTCCTCGGAAGTGCAGGCGAAATGAATGAATTCAGCAACACGCATCACCTCCGCGTGATCAGCCATCCTTTTCTTGAGCCAATACTCCAGCGCCTTGACATCGTGATTGGTCACCGCTTCGATCGCCTTGACTTCAGCGGCTTCCTCCGGACCGAATTCACTCACCACGGCGTCAAGAGCGGCAATGGTCTGCGTCGAAAAGGGGGGAATTTCCGAAAAATGTTTTTCCGCTGCCAACGCCTGCAGCCACGCGACTTCCACCTGCAGACGGCGACGGATCAAACCATATTCGGAAAAATGCGGTCGCAGGGCAGCCAATCTGCTGGCATAACGCCCATCCAAGGGCGAAAGAGCCGTCAACTCGCTCGGAATATGGTGTGGCATGGTGATAAATCCTTAAACGGGAAAACCGGTTATTCTACCGACATTAACTCGCTGTTCGCTGACAAGCCTCGGACCAGCGCTCACCGCCTATCATGTTTCGGCCACCTGGAAGGACTTGGGTAGAGGCAGTGCGCTGGCGGCGCGTCTCAAGAGGAGGCGAAAGCCACGTTTGAACCAGGAGAGGGCACTGCGATAGGCTTTGCGGATACGCCAGTGGTTGATGTCGATCTGCAGACGGGCTTTTTTTCAGTGGGGGTAGGATTACAGCGGGCATCCTCTTGCTCGACCTGAACACACCACTACAGGGCCAGCGCCATGATCAGGATCAGGCCATCGAGGCGCTTGGGCGCCTCGAGTTGCGTATCTTCCAGGCGAAAGACGCGACTCTTGAAGTCAGAGAACATCGGTTCGATGGCCCAGCGCGCAGCGTAGTCTCGGACCGCGGCCTGGTGGGGAGGACCGTCCATGGCGATGATCCAGAGTTCGGGGTATCCGGGTTCATGCCGTACGCCAATCGCCGCAGGGATGCCCGCCTCGAACAGACGCGCATTCGCCTCATCGTGCTCGCGTACGCCGGCGGCCAGTTCGCCGGTGGTCCCGATGCCCGCACAACCGATATCCACCCGCAGGTTCCCACTTGAGGCGCAGCCGATACGGCCAGCCCGCCGCGATGAGACACTCGAGCAAGCCTGCGCAGGGGTAGACGCGATCTGCCAGCAGCATCACCGCCGCCCCCTCGGGCAACCAAGCCCCCACCTGCTCCAGCAGCACCCGCTGCCCGGCAAAACCCATAGTGGCCTTGCCTTCCCCGATCCGCCACACCAGCGGCAGCGACCGGTCGCCGCGGCGCGCGCGGATCATCAGGACCGCGAAGCGATCGCCCAGGTCGGTCTGATCCATCGACAGCAGAATCGTCTACCTCCCGCCGCCACCTGCTCCAGCACTCCGCGAGCGACGGGTTCCAGCACCTCAGCACGGCCGATCAGACGGTCGTCCAGCAGTTGCCGCAACCATTGCTCGCGCATGTCCGAACGTTCCGTGTCCAGCGGCAGCCACGTCGACAACTCCATCGTGTTCGGCGTGCGTGCCTGTATCATCGCCGCCACCGTCAACGGCAATTTTTTCAGGATCGTCTGGCGCATTCCAAGCCGGGCACCTTCCAGACCAACCCGTATCTCGTCCGCCAGATTTTCTATTTTTTAATCATTATATCGATATATTGTATCGTAATAATGAGAGATTGCATGACAAGTAATGGGGTGAGGGACGCGCAGCTACAGTTGGGTGAAAAGCCGATTGCAGGAGGAGTTGCTCCCCAAAGCCCAGGCCCGAGAGGCGCACAGGAAGCGGCAGGAGCGTGCGCCGTGGCCGGGGTTGATGATTCACCAGGATGGGAGCCGGCACGAATGGATCGCTGGGCAGCGTTGGGATCTGATCGTGACCATGGACGACGCGACCAATGAGCACGACTCGATGTTCTTCGTGGAGGAAGAAGACACGATGAGCAGCCTGCGGGGCGTACGCGAAGTCATTGAATCGCTGGGGCTCTCTCGACCTTCTATTTGGACCGCGACAGCCACTACTGGCATACGCCGGACGCTCCAAGCGGATGTTTTGCACCCTTCAGGACCGTCTGCCGCAGGAACTTGAGTTGGCCGGGATCACCGACTTGGCGGGCGCCAACCGAATCGTCGGCAACGACAACGGCGTCAGCTTCGAGGGAATGAAGTTGCAGATTCTCGCCAATTGTCATCGCTGCCACTACGTCAAGGCCAAGGTAACTGTGCTGCGTCATACCGACCGCACGCGGGCTATCCTGCATGGTCCGCGCAAGTTGGCCGACTATGACGAAGCCGGCAAAGTCATTCCTCCGAATTTGAAGGGGGCTGCGTAGGTACGCCACGGCTGCCCGCGGCGGGAAAATCGGACAGTTCTATTTGTTGCCAACAGCCGATCTTTTGGAACGAACTGTGAAAGCGAGCAACCCACATTCGTTATGGACCCAAACCCCCAACTCACCGACGTAGTATGTGTGGAAATCTTCGACCTCCAGGCTATAGACCGGCAGCTTGAACAGAAACTCTTCCGGTACCTGATACATCGGGTGGTCGTACTCTTCCCGCCATTCTGGTTTCGACCCACTCATCGCTGTCGTAGCCTTTATCGGCAGTGACAGCGGTGGT
>JAVMKC010000038.1:0-2844 GCA_031732795.1 Accumulibacter sp.
ATTCCGGAGGGGCGTCGCTTTGCCGATGCGCTCGGCGCGCCAGCCAGCCTGCGCAAGGAACGCGAGGAGGAACTGGCCGCCGATCCGGCGCACGGCGTCGAAGTCCTGCCCTATCTGCGCGCCTGGGTCGAGCAGCCCGACGCGCCGCCGCTGTTCGCGCTCCTTGGCGAATACGGCATGGGCAAGACGATCACCTGCCAGCAACTGGTTCGCGAACTCGAAGCGTCACGCCGTGACGACCCGACACGGCCGATACCGCTCTACTTCGACCTGCGCCACGTCACCGGCCTCGACAAACGCGTTCCCGATCTGCGCGAAACGCTCGAGGAATGCATGCGGCGCGGCTGGCGCGACGACGGCGGCCAGCCCGATTACCGCCTCGAAAGCCTGCACGCCTGGATCGCCCGCGGCGCGGTAGTGGTGATCGACGGCCTCGACGAGGTGCTGGTCAAGCTGCGCGCCGCCGACGGCCAGGTGTTCACCAACAACCTGCTCAAGCTGCTCGCCGACACCCAGGCGCGCCGCCCCGACGGGCCGCCGCTCAAGCTGCTGCTCTCGTGCCGGACGCAATACTTCCGCAGCCTGCGCGACCAGCAGAATCACTTCACCGGCCAGGAACGCGGCGAATACGACGCCGAACGCTACCGCGCGCTGGTGCTGCTGCCCTTGACCGAAGAACAGGTGCTGCGCTATCTGGCCAGCGCGCTGCCCGAAATGGATCTGTCGCGGCTGATGGACACCGTGCGCTCGGTGCACAACCTCGAAGAACTGACGCAGCGCCCGTACACCCTGCATCTGGTCGGCGAATTCCTGCCCGACATCGAGCGCGAGCGCGCCGCCGGCCGGCCGGTGCACGGCGTGACGCTCTATCGCCGCCTCGCGCGGCGCTGGCTCGAACGCGACGCCGGCAAGCACCACATCCAGCCCGAACACAAGATGCAACTGGCGGCGCATCTCGCCGCGCATCTCTGGCTGAGCGGCCGACGCACACTGCCGGCCAGCGAACTCGAAGACTGGTTCCACGCCTGGCTCGCCGACCAGCCCAGACTGCGCGCGCGCTACCAGCACCTGCACCGCGAGCAACTGGAAGAAGATTTGCGCACGGCGACTTTCCTGGCGCGGATCGACGAGCCGGCGGGCAGCGGCTTCCGCTTCGCGCACAGTTCGCTGCAGGAATTCTTCCTCGCCGACCGGCTGTGCGCCGCCTTGCATGGCAAGGACCCGGCCGTCTGGGCGATGCCGCTGCCGAGCCGCGAAACGCTCGATTTCCTCGGCCAGATCCTGGCCGAAGCCGCCGATCCGGCGCTGCTCGCCACGCTGCAGGGCTGGCGGCGCGACTACCGGCCGCAAGTCAGCGAACTGCTGCTCGCCTACGCGCTGCGCGCGCGGCAACGCGGCTGGCCGGTGCCGATCGTGCACGGCATTCGCCTCGGCGGCGCCGTGCTGCGCGGCTGGGTTTTCGGCGAGGTCGGCACGGGAGTGGACCAAGGAGAGGACAAAGGAGCGGCGGGTGGCGCGCCGCTGCCCGCACTCGACCTCGGGCCGGCCGATCTGCGCGGCGCCGACCTGCGCGAAACGCGTTTCGACGGCGTGCGGCTGGCCGGCGCCGATCTGTCGCAGGCGCGGCTAGCGCACGCGCTGTTCATCGGCTGCCGTCTCGACGGGGCCGATTTCTCGGGCGCCGCACTGACCGCGGCGATCTTCCGCCACTGCACGCTGGCCGACAGCCGCTGGAACGACAGCGCCTTCTATCGCACGCAGTTCCATTTCTGCACCCCGCCGGCGGCGGTGCCGGCGATGGACGGCGACGGTCTGCATCACGCCTGCGCGCTATTGACGCTGCCCTGGCCGGAGAACCGGCGCCCGCACCGCGTGCCGGCTGGCGAGACGCTGGCAACGCTGCGCGGTCATGTCGGCCATGTGTGGTCCTGCGCCTTTTCGCCGGACGGCGCGCGCCTGCTCTCGGCGGGGGACGACGGCAGCCTGCGGCTGTGGGACGCGGCAAGCGGCGAGTCGCTGGCGACGCTGCGCGGTCATCAGGGCGTGGTGTTGTCCTGCGCCTTTTCGCCGGACGGCGCGCGCCTGCTCTCGGCGGGGAGCGGCGGCGACCTGCGGCTGTGGGACGCGGCGAGCGGCGAGTCGCTGGCGACGCTGCGCGGTGAGCAGGGCGCTGTGAGGTCCTGCGCCTTTTCGCCGGACGGCGCACGCCTGCTCTCGGCGGGGTCCGACGGCAGCCTGCGGCTGTGGGACGCGGCGAGCGGCGAGTCACTCGCGACGCTGCGCGGTGAGCAGGGCGCCGTGAGGTCCTGCGCCTTTTCGCCGGACGGCGCGCGCGTGCTCTCGGCGGGGATCGACGGCAGCCTGCGGTTGTGGGGCGCGGCGAGCGGCGAGTCGCTGGCGACGCTGCACGCTGATCAGGGCGTGGGGATTTCTTGCGCCTTTTCGCCGGACGGCGCGCGCCTGCTCTCGGCGGGGTTGGACGGCAGCCTGCGGCTGTGGGACGCGGCGAGCGGCGAGTCGCTGGCGACGCTACGCGGCGATCAGGGCGAGGTGCGGTCGTGCGCCCTTTCGCCGGACGGCGCGCGCGTGCTCTCGACGGGGTCCGACGGCAGCCTGCGGTTGTGGGACGCGGCGAGCGGCGAGTCGCTGGCGACGCTGCGCGCTGATCAGGGCGTGGTGATTTCTTGCGCCTTTTCGCCGGACGGCGCGCGCCTGCTCTCGGCGGGGAGCGACGGCAGTCTGCGGCTGTGGGACGCAGCGAGCGGCGAGGCGCTGGCAACGCTGCGCGGTGATCAGGGCGTGGTGATTTCTTGCGCCTTTTCGCCGGACGGCGCGCGCCTGCTC
>JAVMKC010000038.1:2944-33058 GCA_031732795.1 Accumulibacter sp.
TCGGCGGGGTCCGACGGCAACCCGCGGCTGTGGGACGCGGCGAGCGGCGAGTTGCTGGCGACACTGCGCGGTGATCAGGGCCTAGTGCGCTCCTGCGCCTTTTCGCCGGACGGCGCGCGCTTGCTCTCGGCGGGATCCGACGGCAACCTGCGACTGTGGGACGCGGCGAGCGGCGAGTCGCTGGCGACGCTGCGCGCTGATCAGGGCGTGGTGGAGTCGTGCGCGTTTTCGCCGGACGGCACGCGCGTCCTCTCGACGGGGAACGACGGCAGCCTGCGGCTGTGGGACGCGGCGAGCGGCGAGTCGCTGGCGACGCTGAGCGCTGATCAGGGCCGGGTGTGGGCGTGCGCCTTTTCGCCGGACGGCGCGCGCGGGCTCTCGGCGGGGTTGGACGGCAGCCTGCGGCTGTGGGACGCGGCGAGCGGAGAGTCGCTGGCGACGCTGCGCGCTGATCAGGGCATCGTGATGTCGTGCGCGTTTTCGCCGGACGGCACGCGCGTGCTCTCGGCAGGGTTGGACGGCAGCCTGCGGCTGTGGGACGCGGTGAGCGGCGAGTCGCTGGCGACGCTGCGCGCTGATCAGGGTGTGGTGAAGTCGTGCGCCTTTTCGCCGGACGGCGCGCGCCTGCTCTCGGCGGGGGACGACGGCAGCCTGCGGCTGTGGGACGCGGCGAGCGGCGAGTTGCTGGCGACGCTGCGCGGTCATCTGGGCGGGGTGATGTCCTGCGCCTTTTCGCCGGATGGCGCGCGCCTGCTCTCGGCGGGAAAGGACGGCAGCCTGCGGCTGTGGGACGCGGCGAGCGGAGAGTTGCTGCGCGTCCACGCGCTGCTGCCCGACGACGGTTACGCCGTTTGGCAGGCGCGCGAGCCGCGGATCGTCGCAGCGGGCGGCGACGCCTGGCGCTGGCTTGGCTGGCAGGTGCGCGACGACGACGGGCAGCCGACGCTGTTGCCGCTGGAGGCTTTTGCTTCGCTGCCCACGGCGCCGAACGAGCGTTGAGCAGCCTTGCCGTGTCCGTCGGCTGGATCGGCTTTGCCGATGGGGTCGGCAAAGCCGGCACCGGCGTTTCCTGATCGTTCTGATTTCAAGAGCGGACCTTGGGAAGCAGGAAACGTCCGTGTCGGGCGCCTTCGTGTTGCCGGCCCGTCGACAGCGGCGACGGCCAGCCGAGCCATGGCCAGCGTTTCAAATACTCTCCTGTTTCATCCCCGCGATGCGGCCGGTGGGCAACTGCCGGCAGGGCGCGGAGGCGACGGCGAAACGAGCCGCCGACCAGGCCCGGCGGCGGAATCGGTCGCCCCCGGCGGCGTTCCGCCGGTGCGATCAGTCCTGGGCGTCGGGGTTCTTCAGCATTCCCGACAGCGCGTGGGCCATGCCGGTAATCCCTTCGTTCGACAAACCGACGTCCTTCATCACCGCGTCGACGATGGGTTTGGCGATCTGGTACTGCAGCGCCGAGTTCATCACCCGATCGGGAAAGCTGCTGCCCGCCGGCGGCGTGCCTGCCGCCACGTTTTCCGCGCCCGGGCCGGCGGCGCCTGGCAGGCCGCCGACCTGGAAGATGCGGATGGAGTCGATCTTCTCCATCGGCCGCACGGCTTGTTCGAGGATCTGCGGCAGCCGCTGGAGCAGCAGCGTGCGCACCTGCAGGTCGATCTGTGCCGCCGAGAGGGTGTTCAGCGCTTCGTTGATCGCGCGTTTGCCTTCGGCTTCGGCCAGGGCGGCGGCCTGGCGGGCCTTGGCTTCGATGGTCACCGCTTCGGCGCGGTCGACCGCGGCCTCCTTCTCAGCCGAGGCCGACACCGTGACGGCGATGGCGCTTCGCTCCGCTTCCTTGGAGGCTTCGATCAACTGGATGCTCTTCTCGCGTTCGGCCACCGCCACCTGGCGGGCGGTATTGACCGCTTCTTCCGCCTTCACCGCTTCGGCGCGCGCCAGGTTGGCCGCCGCGTCGGCGTCGGACTGTTCGCGCGATTTGTTGGCGATGGCGATCTGCGTGTCCTGGCGGGCAATTTCCACCTGCTTGCGCTGCTCGGCGCGCTGCATTTCGGTCTTGCGTTCGACCTCGATTTCACGGGTCTGGATGACCAGCTTCTTCTCGATCTCGGCCGACTTGATTTCCCGGTCGGCTTCGATGCGCTTCTGGCTGACTTGCCGTTCGGCCTCGATTTTCGCCGCTTCGGCCTCGCGGTTGCGCTCGGCCTGTTGCGAGGCGATCAGCGCCGCCTGCTCGGCGCGGGTGACTTCGATTTCCCGCCGCTGGCCGAGGGTGGCGAATTCCTGATCCTTCTCGATGGTCAGTTTTTGCCGCGTGGCGTCGAGGTTCTTGGCGCGCACCTGGACTTCGGTGTCCTGCTCGACGTCGTTGCGCTGCTTGCGGCGCGCTTCGGTCTGCTCGGTGAGCCGGGTCAGGCCCTCCGCATCGAAGGCGTTGTTCGGATTGAAGAATTGTTTGTCGGTCTGATCGAGGCTGGTCAACGAGACCGATTCCAGTTCGAGGCCGTTCTTCTCCAGATCTTCGGCGACCGCGTTCTGGACCGCCTGCACGAAGTCGCGGCGTTTGTCCTGCAGTTCCTGGATGGTCATCGTCGCCGCGGTGGCGCGCAGCGAGTCGACGAATTTGTCTTCGACCAGCGCCTTCAGCTCGTCCGGGCTCATCGTCCGGGCGCCGAGCGTCTGCGCGGCGATGCTCACCGATTCTTCGGTCTGCTTGACGCGCACGAAGAACGCCGCGGTGACGTCGACGCGCATCCGGTCCTTGGTGATCAGGCTCTCGCGCTCGCGCCGGACGACCTCGAGCTTGAGCGTGTTCATGTTGACCAGCACCCGCTCATGAAACACCGGCAGGACGATGGCGCCGCCGTCCATGATCACCTTTTGTCCGCCCAGGCCGGTGCGGACAAAGGCGGTTTCCTTCGTCGATCGCTTGTAGAGCCGCGCAAAAATGATGCCGATCGTCAGCAGCGCGATGAAGACGATGCCGGTGATGAACAGCAACTCGATGAAGTTGCTCATGATCTGGTTCTCCCTCGTTGTATCGTTGTATCGTTGTATTGGGGGTGGTGAAACGCCCGGACGTCACATCAGCGTCGGGTGCGGATTGGCGATGCAGCGGTAGAAGGCGCCGGTCTTTCTGACGATCAGCACCAGCGAACCTTCGTCAAAGACCTCGTCGTCGATGTCCGGCTCGACCATCAGATAGTGCGATCGACCGTGGCTGTCCTTGACGCGTGCCTGTGCGGCCAGGCCGCGCCGGGCGACACCGCCGACGATCACGCCCACCCGGCCGACCAGGCTTTGCTCGCTTACCGCGCTGCTTTCATCGCCCGGGATGATGTGGGCGATCAGCGAACCGAGGCCGCGCACGGTGGCCATTCCGGCCGGTACGGCGAGCAGGCCGGCCAGCACGGCGGGCAGGTAGCCGCCGAGCAGCCCGTAGGCGACTACCTGCAGGCTGTAGCCGAACACGGTGTAGCCGACGAGGAAGAGCAGCAGCAGGACCAGCGCCGGCACCTTGCCGATGTGCAGCCAGCCGAGTACGTGGTCCACGCCCGAGTCGCCGTCGATCTCGGGCAGCAGATTGTCCAGCAGGTTGCTCGGGCTCAGCGATATGAGCATGCCGAGCCCTTCGAGCAAGGCGATACCGACGATCAAGGCGAAACCGATGCCGAAAGGCAGGTTCTCCGGCGCGGCGAACAGACTCACGGCTTGTGGGCTTTCAACTGCGCGATGCGCTCGGCGATCTTGTTGTCGCGGACCAGATCGTCCAGTTCCTTGAGCTGGGCCGTTTGCTGCAGACTGTTGCCGCGCGCGGTGCCCGACAATCCGGTCTGGCGTTCGTAGACGCGGTCGAAGGCGCCGATGACGTGATCGATGCGCTGCTCGACGGCGTTCCCCGGCGCGCTGCCGGCGGACGATACCGTGGCGGCCGCCGCGGCCCGGCTTTTGCGGAAGTCGGCCAGCGCGTCGTGCATTTCACGCTTCTTGGCCAGCAGTGCCTCGACATAGCCGCGCAATTCGCTTTCCTGCCGGGTGTATTCGCCGAGCGTGGTTTCGAGCACCGGCAATTGCGCCTCGATATCGAGCTGCCGGGCAACCGCCGCGCGTACGAGGTCCTCGCGTCCGTCGCCGAGCGCGGCGTCGATCTGGCTGGCCAGCTTGGCGTGCTGGTTGTTCAGATGCGCGTGCTGCTGTTGCGAGAGATGGCGATTGGCCGAAACGACGCCCAGTTCATGGCGGACGTCGTCGATCACCGCGTCGGCCTCGCGGATCGATTGTTCCATCATCGCCTCCGGTGCCTGGTCCTCGAGACGGTCCAGTAAAGCGTGCATGCCGCCGGCGATGACGCGGCCAACGCGGGTTTTCAGTGTTCCGGACATCTCAGGGTCCTTTCGGTGTTTGCAGGTTCATGGCCAGTTCGATCGTCGGCTTCATGTGCCGCCGCACGACGGTCGGGTCGTAAGCGGCGGCATCGGGGGTGGTCCCTTGACGCAGCAGCGTTTCACACAGGGCGAACGCCCGGCGCACAAACGCTTCCTCGAACGTGCAGGCTTCGCTCACGGTTGCGGGCGCTTGGCTTACCGCCAGCGCCATCATCGCCGTCACATGCTCGAGGAGCAGACTCACGACTTCGGAGTGCTTGCCCGTGCCGCCTTCCGCACGGACCAGCGCCTCGCGCAAACGCCCCATCAGGTCACGAACCCAGGCATGCGCCGCCACATAGTCCAGTAAACCATCATGCTGCCGCTTCAATTGCCCCAGCAGAACCCGCAGCTTGTCACTGTTGGTCGTTGCTCCTTCCACCTGAAGCTGCGCCAGCCAAAGATAGAGATCACTAGGAATTCTAGCCGACAGCGGCTCCATTGACGTGACGGGTGCGTGAGTGGCCATGTCTTCTGTTTTCAGGTTGGTGCTGATGAGTTCAATTGTATTCAATCGAATGCAATTGTCAATGTTCGTATCGTCAATCTTTTGAGTTGGAGACGGAAGCGGGGCGGTGGATGGCTCGACCCGCGTTTTTGATGCTCTGGTCGCCAAACCGCTGCAGTGCGGGGTTTTCGTCGTCTGGCGAGTGCCTTCCGTGCCCAGAATCGACCAGATGATTTCCATTCAGGGAGGGCCTGCAATGTGCCCATGAAGCAGGGTTCGCACACACTCTTCGGCACAGCATCAGCAGGGTTGATCCAGACAAACAGGAATATTTCACAAAAACAAATTGTTTTAATACGAATTTTATGCGAGCGGCTCTTGGTGGAGCTCTGCGGATCGATGCAGAAGCTAGCGAACAGGCGCAAAGCCGCGCCGTTGCTGGGTTGGTGAATTTCCGATTTCCATCATGGGAACAAATATGGGAACACTTTTCAAGGTTGTCCCCTGATTCTGCCAGCCTTCCGCCCCAAAAGCGAAACCCGGCACAAGGCCGGGCCGGGTCGCTTATGGGGTTTGTTTCTGGAAATGCTCAGATAGCGTTATCCACCTCAGCCACCAGCCTGAAAACCTCCATTGGTGGCGTTCCCTGCCACATTGGCAGATCGGCAAGGGTAGCCCTGTCCAACTCGGTATCTTCGCCCGCCTCGATCCTCAGCAGTAGCCCATGCACACCGCCCAGCCTGTCAGCAGCATCGAGAATCCGGGTAAACACCTTTTCCGATTCCGCCGACAGGGGTGAAACCTTGACGCGGCATCGGCTCTCAAGCTGCCGCAACCGTTTTTCAATTTTCGCCAAGGTCACGATTTCTGCCATCCACCACATAGAACGGTATCACCTTGTGTCCCGGATTGGCCGCTCTGATTTCCGCAACTCGCCCCCGGAATTCCTCGTCCGTCTCCCCCTCCTGTTGCATTGGGCAGAATCCCTCAAGCAATGGCTCGCCGTCACAACGCCCCTTTTCCAAGGCGGCAATGCGCTTCTCAATCTTCGATAGCGTCGATTTCATCTTCCTGTACCTCCAGTTTGGTTATCCGTTCTTCAAATTCAATGGCAACAGTCATTTCCCGCAGCTTGTCCAGCATGAACACCAAGCGGGTTGCATCTTGGGTTTCGATCTTGCCGCTTCGGGCCTCACGATAGACGCGGGCCATTTCGTCACGGATCGAGCGCATCCCGTCCAGCTTCACCGGGCGCACACGGACAAGGCGGGGTGGCGTTTCGGGTTTTCCCGTTTTGCCGTCGATAGTTACGCGGGGTCTTTTCATGCTGCCACCCCCAGCGATTCAGTCGCCAGCCGTTCCGCTTCGGCACGGGACAGCCCGCCGTCAAATTCCATGATTGCCGCCCGTTCCTCGAAGGCTTCGCGGTCAATCTCGTTCATGTGTTTATTTGCGGGGACATTGGGGACAACGGGGACAGCCTCATGAATACAGGGCTTCCCGTGTCCCCAAGGCTGGGGACGGTTTGGGGACATTGGGGACAAATCCGGCCTTTCGTCCTTCTCCTCGATCACGGGGGCGGATGTTTGTCCCCGCGTGTCCCCATTATTTTCGGGCAAGTGGGGACGGCTCAAAGCCGCGTGGTTACTGGCTGTCCCCGGTGTCCCCATTTGTCCCCCGCTTTTTTGCATGGGTTCGGATAGCGTGGCGAAATTCAGCCGCATTACTCGCCCTCCCACATGCGCCCGGTCAGTACATAGCAGCGTGTCGGGCCGATACCGGGGATGCGTGGCTTCTGTGTCGCCCGTACTCCTTCGCCCTTTGCCAGCCATCCGGCCTTGAGCAGCGCCGCCGTTGCCGTCTTAACGTCGTAGCCTTGGCACACGTCCCGCCTGAAGGCTTCCGGCAGCACCATGAATTCCCGCGCCCCGTTGGCATCGGTGCGATAGAAGCCCGCCCGGTTGGGGATGCGTTGATCCGTGGTTGCCGTCACATCCTCAAAGCGGCTTGCCCCGTGCGCCTCAAAGAATGCCCGCACCTGTGACAGCATGGCGCGTTCTTCCCGGTTGCCAGTGCCGCCGAAGGATTCCAGCCAGACGGCAAAGCATTTGCGGGCCGCGTTGATTGCCTCACCCTCCGGCCAGCCGGTCAGGCCGTAGTGGGTTGCCAGTTCTCCCGCCACCGCCACCAAGGCAAAGCGCCGGGCTACCCGTAGCACCTGCCCGGCGGCATCGCTGGGGGCGCATTCCTCCACGAATTGCCGGATGCCATCCGCGATGAAGTCCGCCAGCTTGGAACGATCCGCCACGATGCGGCGCAGCCAGGTCAAACCCACCGCCCCGTGACAGCGGATCGCCGCATCCTTCACGGCCAAAGCCAGCGCCGCCGGGCTGGGTTGATCGTGCAACACCTCGAATGCGCCCATGCCCGCCCCCGCGTCGGCTTCAATGTCGGCAAGCCGGATTTCCTGCCCGGCGTTCGCCTTCCGGCCAGCCCGTGCCATCAGGGCGGTAAGCGATTCCTCCCCGGCGGACAGGAACAGCAGCCGCCAGCGGGCCGATTGTCGGGCCGCGCCGGTACGCGATGCCCGCGCCTTGCCTTGCCCGTTCGCCAGCAGGTAAGCCGCTTCCCCGGCTTCCTTGGGGTCTATCTGGCTCAGTTCGTCCAGAATCAGCAGGCCATCGTTATGCAGCGCCGCCAGCCCTTCCAAGCCGTTTGCCGTCGCCCGCCACAGCCGGGGATAGGTGGAAGGATCGCCCCACACGGAAGCCGCCGCCTTCAAGGCCGTGCTTTTGCCGGAAGATGAAGTCCCGCGCAGGTGGAAACCGCCCGAATCCTCACCCACCACTTCGGCCAGCGCCCCCGCAAAGGCCACCGACAGGGCAAACACCAGCCGGGAATTACCCGCTGCCAGCGCCGCCACCGAATCGCGCCATTCCTCCGCTGTGCCTGATATGGCAAAGGCCGGTTCAAGGGCGTGGGCATTCTGGAACACCACGATTTCATCATCCTGCCCGATGGATTCCGCCGGGGTCACATACACCGCCCCATGCCAGCCCAGCCGCTCCACGCATCGCGCCCGCGCCTGTACCGGCCAGACTTGCAGGAAGGAAGCCAGCAAGTCACGCGCCGCCTTGCTCGGGGCGATGGACAAACCCAGCCGGGCCAGTTCGCGCCGCACGTCGGAGCCATCGCCTTGCAGCAGTTCCAAGGGCATAGCCCATTGGTGCCGCACCTGGTCATCATCGCGCCATTCCAGCAGCCGCCCCCATTCGCCGCTCTTGGCGTCCCGCGTCATTGCCACCACGGACAAGGGCGAACAAATCCAGCGTGGGGATAGCTCGTTGCCGTCCTTGTCGGTGCCGATGAAGAACACACCATGCGGGGAAATCTCGAAGCGCCCGCCGCCGTAGTCATGGGCCACGGAATCCCCGCTTATGGGGTTGTTTCCTTTTCCCGCAGGGGAAGGCATGGCCGGGGCGGTTTCGTCGCCCGGTGTCGCTTCCTGTGCAGCCGTTACCCCATTCAGCGCAACATCAATGCAGCGGGCCACCGCTTCCAGCCCTTGCGCTTGGTGCAGGTCGTTGAAGTCGGTTGCCCCTTCGGGACGATCCGGGCCGAAGTCAGGGACAGCCAGCAGCCCGCCCACCGCTTGCGCGGCTTCCTTGGCCTTGGTGATGCCCGGATTGCCATCGGTGCGGTAATCGTCATCCGCGCACAGGATCAGCCGCAGGTCAGGGAATTTCTCCCGCAGTGCATTGGCCGCCGGTTGCAGGTTGCCCGCGTCGAAAGCCACTGCCACCGCGTAGCCCGTCGCCTCATGGATGCTTGCGCCGGTAGCGAAGCCCTCGGCAATGCACAGCACCCCATCCGGCTTGCCGATGCCAAAGTAACATCCGCGAATCCGCCCGCCGGTCAGGTAGCGTTTTCCACCATCCGCACCGATGAATTGCAGCGAATGGGTAGCGCCCGCCGTGTCCCGGATCGGCAGTAGTAGCTTTCCCGCGTGTTCCCGGTGCATCCGTGCACCATTGGCGGCAATGCCCTTGCGCGTCAGGTAGGCATGGCCGGTGCTGGGATAGGCTTCCGCCCACAGCAGGCAAGCCCGTTCCCGTGCTTCATGCTTGCACTTGGCTTCTTCGGCTTCACGTTCCCGCCGCGCCACCTCGATCTTAGCCCGGTGCGCTGCTTCCTCGGCAGGGGTCAGGGTGCGCCCCATGTCCGCCCGCCAGTTCTCCCAGCCCAGCCCATCGCGCCAGTTCTCGAAGCCCCCGGCGGGGATGCCGTCCAGGTGCAGCAGATAGGCCGCATCGCCCTTGCCGCCCCGGCCTTCGGCATCGCAGCGGTGAATGATGCCATCGGCCAGCAGGTCAGCCGGGGGAACGATGCCGCGCCCGGCCAGCGCATCCTGGAATTGTTGGAAGGCGTCAGACATGCCGCAGCCCTCCGCGTTGGATCAACCATTCCGCCAGCTTGACCGGCAGCACACCCCACAGGGCCAGCCGTACAATTGCCGCCTTGATGAAGGGGCGGATGCTATGATTTCGGCCAGATAGATTCTTTGAAGCCGCACGGGTGCCGAAGCCCGCAGCGGCTTTTTTCTTGTTGGAGGGGGTCACGGTTTCCCCCTTATGCCTTACGGCTTTTCTCGATTTGGGCAGTCAGCCAGGCGTCGATTTCGGCTTCAATCCACCCCACGGCCTTTGCGCCGACAGTTACCTGCTTCGGAAAGGTCGGATCGTAATCGCTGGGGCGCTTCGGGTTGCGCCGCAGCTTGGCGTAGATGGTGGAACGGGAAAGGCCGGTGCGGGCCTCTACTTGCTTGCGCCGAAGGATCGTCAGCGCGGAATTGATTTGTGCGGCCATGCTCATAACTCCGTAGCACTTACCGGAAAATACCGGCATGGACACGAATAATATGCACCGCCTAAAGGCCGGTCATTTGTGAAACTTGGCAGGGGTTTTCAAATCCGCCGGTTGGCGCATCTCGGATAATTCATCCTTCAATTCGTAGTACCACGTTTGCAGGGTTTCGCCTTCGATGGATTTACCTTCGAAAGCTTGCCATGCGGGCGGGCAAGGATCGGAACTGATATGCCTATTGATAAGGTCTGCCGCTTCCAGCTTTGCCGCTTCTACCGTCATCCCTTGTTCAATTAACTGGAACATCACATCAGCGGCTAATCGCTTTTCGAAATGCCCCCATTTTCGCGGGCCACCGCGCAAATGCATTGATCGGTTCGCATCTTCACCCCCCGCCATTCGGTAAAGTGATTTGGCAAGGTAATCGCGGGCGAAGTCTGGAACGGGCAACGGCTGCCCTGTCGCTGGGGGCCTATTTTGGGTGGAGAGCAGAAAAGCCAGGTGCGGTAAGACCTCGCGGGCTGCCAGTACGTCGCCGGACTCCGCACGGGCCAGTATTTCGGACAAATTCTCTGTAAGAATCGCCGCCCCCAGCCTCTCGCTTGTTTCGTCATTGCCGCTCATGGTGCGCCTTCACGCATTCCCTCGAACTGAGCCAGCCCGCGCAATCACCTTATGCACGGCCTCGACCTGTGCCAATTTCGCTTGCAGGGGGCGGGGTGGGTTCAATTGCTCACAGCACAGCAGCCATTCACCGCCGCCGCCCATCGCCCACCATTCACGGGGCGGAAGCGATGCGGCCAGCCGTTTCACGCCGGGTTTCCGTCCGCCACCTTTCCACCAGATCACCACGAAATCACCCGCTTCCGGCTCTTGGTCGGGGTCGCAAATCACAATGTCCCCGTGCTGATATTCCGGGTACAGGCAATCGCCCTCGGTTGCCACGGCGTAGCTATTCGGGCCAGCGTTTCCAGCATCAGCCGCCGGGATGCTCACTTGCGCCATAGGCTCACGCGCCCTTGTTTCCTCGAATCCGTACATGATGCCTCCCTCTATCAAGCCGCCTGAAATGCTTTTCCGAAGTTGCCGATAATCACTTTCCGGCCTTCCTCGATTTGGCTATCTACGAAATTCGCCCACCATTGCAGCATTTCCCGCCGTTGGTCGGCATACTGCGCCCGGTTGTAGACGCCTCGGATGCCCTTGGTTTCGTGGGCTAGGCATTTCTCGATCCAGTCCGAATTGAAGCCCGCTTCATGCAAATGCGTTGAAGCCGTGCGCCGGAAATCATGGATAACGAAGTCCCGCACGTCGATTTCCAGTGAGCGCACGGCCTGATTCAAGGTGCTATGGGCAATCGGTTGATGCAGATCGCCACGGCTGGGGAATACCCACTCTGAACCACTCGCCAGCCCCTTCAATTCCTCAAACATTGCCACGGCCTGTCGGGACAAATGGACAAGGTGCGGCTTGTCCTTCTTCATGCGTTCGCCGGGGATCGCCCATTCGCCTTTCTCAAGGTTTAGCTCATCCCATTCCGCGCCGATAAGCTCGCCCTTCCGCACCATGCACAGAATCAGCAGGTGCAGCGCCAGCTTGTGCGCCCGCTTGATGCTGGATTGATAGATCGCCCGTAGCAGCTTGCCGACTTCTTCCGGCGATAGGGCCACATCCCGGCTTCTGGCACTGGCAATGAATTTGGCCTCGATTGCCGCCGCCGGGTTAAAGGTGGTTTTCTCCCGCGCAATGGCATAGGCAAACAGCCGTTTCAGCACGTTGCGGGTTTGCAGCGCCATTTGGTCAGCGCCGCGATTCTTGATCTTGTCGGTAATCGCCAGAATGTCGGTTACGGTCACGTCGGCAATCTGCTTGCTGCCAATGGCCGGAATCACGTCCTTATCCAGTACCCGCTTGATGTTGCGGGGGCTACTGTTGGCAGGCTCCACAATCTCGGCATACCAGCGCCGGGCGAAGGCTTCCACGGTTTCAGATGCTTTCGTTTCAGCTTCCTTGGCCTTGGCCTTCTCAACAGCTTTTAAGCACCAATTGCGGATGAAGAGTTGGGCAAGTTCCTTGACGGCAGGGGTGGCATCGTCGGGAATTGGATCGCCACGCTTCAAGGCCATTGGGGACAGGCCACGCCCGGCCAGTGCCTTGCAGTCGTCCCGCCAGATGCGGGCATCGGCAAGGGAGTATGCCGGGTAGTCGCCAAGCGAGATTTTTTCCTGTTTGCTACCGCGCCCACCTACCCGGTAGCGAAGCCGCCACACCTTCGCGCCACCCGGCATGACTTCGATGTGTAGCCCGCCCTCGTCGGTTTCGCAGTAGGGCTTATCGCCCGGCTTGAGATTCCGCAGCTTCGTATCCGATAGCGCCATGATCCACTCTCCCACCCCGTGTTCCCATGGAAACAGCCTCGATCATGGGAACACCAACAAACCATGGGAACACATGCCTGTATGCCAGTATCTACGCGGCTTTCAGTCACATTGCACCCGCCTTGTGTTCCCATGAAAACCTGAAATCACCGCCTTCCAAAAAGGCAATTTGGGAACACCGAAGCGCCACCATGGGAACACGCCAAACAGCCATGGGAACACTCTTGGGAACACATTTTGGCGGATTGCTGCGGAACATACAAGCCTTGCGCATAACAAAAAACCCGCATTTACGCGGGTTTAAAGGGGATTCGTGGAACGCTTCGGACTGTGCCGGAATGGTCGCTATTTTCCGATGCAAAAACGGCCAAAAATTTCGCCCAACAGATCATCGGCAGTGTAGTCGCCAGTGATCGATACCAGCGTCTGTTGCGCCAAGCGAAGTTCTTCAGCGAACAATTCGAGCTGGGGGAGGCTTCCCTTTGCCGCGGAGAGGTGATGGCGGGTCGCTTGCAGGGCGCGCAGATGACGCTCCCGGGCGATGAACACGTCTTCGACCGGTCGCCAGCCGGCGATGCGCAGCAGTTCTTCGCGGAGAAGATCGACGCCGGCCCCGGACTTGGCGGACAAGGCGATGATCGGTCCGGCAGGGTCTTCGTATCGCTCGGCCGTTTGCCCGGTCAGGTCGATCTTGTTGCAGACGGTGATCCGGGCGATTTGCGGGGGCAGTTGCCGGACAATGGCACGTTCGGCGGGGCCGATGCCGGTCTGCGCATCGACCAGCAAAATGATCACATCGGCGCGGTCGATGGCTTGCCAGGTTCGTTCGATACCCAGACGTTCGATCTGATCGTCGGTTTCGCGCAGGCCCGCGGTATCGGTGAAATGTAACGGTATGCCGGCGATTTGCAGGAGACCACGCACCGGATCGCGGGTCGTTCCCGGCTGGGCGGTGACAATCGCCAGATCGTCGCCCGCCAGACAATTGAGCAGGCTGGATTTGCCGACGTTCGGCTGGCCGGCGAGAACGACGTGCAAGCCACTTTGCAGCAGACTTCCTTGCTTTGCACGATCGAAAATGTGTCCCAGGCGTTGTTGCAATCGTTCAAGGCGCCCATGGGCGTCTGCTGACTCGAGGAAATCGATTTCCTCGTCGGGAAAATCCAGAGTGGCTTCGACCAGGGCGCGCAGTTCGATCAGTTGTTCACGCAAGGAATGGATTTCTCTGGAGAATTCGCCTTGCAGCGAACGCACTGCACTGCGCGCGGCGGCGGTGCTGGCGGCGTCGATCAAATCGATCACCGCTTCGGCCTGGGCCAGGTCGAGTTTGCCATTGAGGTAGGCGCGGCGGGTAAACTCGCCGGGTTCGGCAAGACGAGCGCCAAGCTCCAGGCAGCGCGCGAGCAACATTTGCATGACCAGCGGCCCGCCGTGTCCGTGCAGTTCGAGCACGTCTTCACCGGTGAATGAGCGCGGCGCCGGAAAGTAGAGCAGCAAACCGCTATCGATCAGCTGGCCGGCCGCATCGCGGAAGGTGGTGAGGCTGGCCAGACGCGGTTCCGGAATCTTGCCGCTCAGCGCGCGGGCAAAGGCAGCCAGTCCGGCGCCTGAAACCCGTACCACGCCGATCCCGCCGCGACCTGGCGCGGTGGCGACGGCGGCGATCGTTTGCGAGCCCGAACCGGCGTCAGGCTTTACTGTCGTTGGCGGCTTTTCCGCCACCCTCGATCATCCGGGTAATCTGCCATTGCTGGGCGATGGAGAGGACGTTGTTGACCACCCAGTACAGCACCAGTCCGGCCGGAAAGAAGAAGAACATCGCCCCGAAAATGAAGGGCATCATCATCATCACTTTCGCCTGGATCGGGTCGGGCGGCGTCGGGTTCAATTTGGTCTGGATCAGCATGGTGGCGACCATGACGATCGGCAGAACGTAATAGGGATCGGCGGCGGAAAGGTCCTTGATCCACAGAATCCACGGTGCGTCGCGAATCTCGACGGCGCCGAGCAGGGCCCAGTACAGGGCGAGAAAGACCGGAATCTGCACGGCGATCGGCAGGCAGCCACCGAGCGGATTGATCTTTTCGCGTTTGTATAGCGCCATCATCTCGGTATTGAGTTTTTGGCGGTCGTCGCCATAACGCTCCTTGAGTTCCATCAATCGCGGGGTGACGGTGCGCATCTTGGCCATCGATTTGTAGCTTGCCGCCGACAACGGGAAAAACAGCAGCTTGATGGCCACGGTCAGCAATACGATGGCCCATCCCCAGTTGCCGACGACTTTATGGATCGCTTCCAGGCACCAGAAAATAGGCGCGGCGATCACCGTCAGCCATCCGTAATCGACGACCAGCGGCAAGCCTTCGGCGCCGACACCACCCTCGGACTTGGCTTTGGCGAGCTTGTCGAGCGTGCTTTGGATTTGCGGACCGGCAAACAGTGGGACTGAAAAAACCACCTTCGATCCCGGAGCCACCACCGGCACGGGAACGATGACCCCGGCGCTGATCACCGGTTCGACACCGCCTTCCAACTTGCGGATGTAATATTCCCGCGACGTGCCAGGCTCAGGCAGCCAGGCGGAGACGAAATAGTGCTGCACCATGGCGATCCAGCCATCATCCGCTTTGCTGGCAAATTTCGGGTTTCCCTTGTTGATATCTTCAAAGGTAACTTTCTGGTACCGCTCTTTGCTGGTATAGACGGCCGGCCCGGTGAAGGTGGAGACCATCGAGCTTTCGCCTTCCGGCGCCTTGGTATCGCGCTGCAATTGGTAGTAGGCGTGGGCAGCCACGGCTTTGTCGCCATGGTTGTCGATTTCATACATCACATCGATCAGATAACTGCCCCGCGTGAAGGTGTATAGCTTGCTGACCCTGACGCCATTGTTCAGGGGACCTTCGAGCCGAAGTTGCACGGTTTGCGCGTCGGCGGCCAGTTCGTGATCGCCGGCGGTGGCGGCGAATACGGTCTTATGGCTCGGCAGTTGTTCGCCGATCAAGCCACTTTGTGCAACGTAACGGTGTTTGTTGTCGAACAAGGCAAAGTGCTTGGCCTTGTCGACGTTGTCTTGAAAATTGTTGAACTCCATGCGGACGATATCGCCGCCCTGAGTCGCCACCCACGCGGTGAACAAATCGGTTTTGACGGCAATCGTTTCCAGTTTCTCGTTCGTCGAAAGCGCTTTCGCGTCTGGAGCCGCCGGTGTCGGTGCGGGCGCGTGCAGATTGGCGGAGGGAGTTGGCGCCGCGGCCGGCGCTGAGCTACCGGCGGGAGGGGTGACGACCTTCGGTTGATTGTATTTCTGCCAGGCATCCCAGAGCATGACCAACGAAAAGGTGAAAACCAGGAGCAGAATCAGGCGCAGGCGTTGGGTGTCCATGGAAGCCTATCGGGATGAAGTGAAGAGTCAGGGAACGGGGTCGAAACCGCCGGCATTCCAGGGATGGCACCGACACAGGCGGGTGACGGCGAGCCAGGATCCTTTGCCGGCACCGTGCTTTTGCAGTGCGACAGTGGCGTATTCCGAGCAACTGGGCCAGAACCGGCAGCGCCGGCCGAGCATCGGACTGATGGCGTAACGGTAAATGGCTATCAGTGCCAGCAGCAGGTGTTTCATCAGCTTACCGTCCAAAAAATTTCATTCTTGCCAAAGCTCCGCGATCAGGCTCAACCGGCGGTGGTTCCGGTGCCGTTCGCGGCAGAGACCCATCGATGATGACGATCCGGTTCAGGACGGCAAGGTCATCTTGTTCAGCAACTGGCGAATCTCTTCGCTCATGGCGCGCCTGTCGATGGCGGTCGGCTTGGTCGCTACCCGCAAGACGAAATCGCAGGCTTTCAAGTGTGGCCGCAACAGACGAAAATTTTCGCGACTCAGCCGACGCAAGAGATTTCTATCGACCGCCCGACGGATGAAGCGTTTCGCCACCACCAGCCCCAGACGCGCACCACCCGCCTCCTCACCACCGCGTGGGCGATAATGCAACAGAAAATGCCGGCTTCTCAAGGCTCTCTTGAAACCAAAAACGGATGAATACTCATCCGTTCTGATCAGGCGGTAAGACTTAGGAAAACCGTTGGCGGCAGCTTTGGCGTCCCCGGGGATACGGCCAGACGCAATCAAACCGCGAGGCGATGACGACCTTTCGCACGACGAGCCCGAATCACCGCCCGACCACCGCGGGTAGACATGCGAACAAGAAAGCCGTGTGTGCGCTTGCGTCGGACAACCGACGGTTGATAAGTACGTTTCATGTTTAAACCCTTGAAGTCTCGGCGAAGTAAACGTGTAATTAGACTGTTTTTTGCCGGGTGATGTCAAGGATCACTTTCTCAGCGTCCGCTACTCATCAATTTCAATGTAACCCCCGAACACATCCAGACAACATTCAGAGAGATCGTTGAAATTGATAGGCGCTGAGGAACCGCAGCAAAATGCAACGCTCGCCGCCTATCGTTCATTTCGCGACGTGCGGCTTCTCCCGCGAGGACCAGCCACGGCAGTGCCTGGATTGCTCGGCAAAACCGGGCTGAGCGACGAGAGCATCTGCAGACTGCACAAATCTCTTCAGCGATACCCCTGAAAGAAAGTCAGCAGCCGTTCGCCCAACCAATCCAGCCGGCCCGGCGGCGCGCCGGTGACGAAGCCGACGTGGCCGCCGTGATGAGGAAATTCGCGCTGGACCGCCGGGGAGACCTCTGTCGCGCTGGGTAGCGCTGGCGCTGGCAGAAACGGGTCGTTGAGTGCGTTGAGCAGCAGCGTTGGCTGCCGGATGCCGGTCAACCAGGGTTTGCTCGATGCGCGCCGCCAATAATCGTCGGCGTCGGCAAAGCCGTGCAGCGGGGCGGTGACGACGTCGTCGAACTGGTACAGGTTTTGGGCGGCCCACATTCGTTCGCCGTCGAACAGCCCCGGGTGGCGGCGCAGTTTCTCGGCTGCGCTTTGCTTGAGGGTCGTCAGGAAGTGTCGGGTGTACACGCGGTTGAAGCCACGGGCCAAGTGGTGGCCGCAGGTGGCGAAGTCGACCGGCGTGCTGACCGCAGCAGCCGCCTGCACGCAGTCGCCAACGGCGTCGCCCTGCTCTCCCAGCCATTTGAGCAGGGCGTTGCCGCCGAGCGAGACGCCGACGGCGTAATGCGGCCGATCTGGATCAAGGTGGCGCAAACGACGGAGTATCCAGTCGATTTCGGCGCTGTCGCCTGCATGGTAGGCTCGCGGCAAACGGTTCGCTTCACCGGAACACCCC
The DNA here is from genome assembly GCA_031732795.1 of Accumulibacter sp. Classification (GTDB taxonomy): domain Bacteria; phylum Pseudomonadota; class Gammaproteobacteria; order Burkholderiales; family Rhodocyclaceae; genus Accumulibacter. The sequence goes on from JAVMKC010000038.1 coordinate 20,304, forward strand.
CGGAAATTGATCGCCACCCCTCCCCAGCCGCGAGCGGCGGCGGCGCGCAGGGTGGTCGTCACGTAGTGGCTGGCGGAACTGCCCTCCAGGCCGTGGAACAGCACCAGCAGCGGTGCCGCTTGACTCGGACGGTCGCCAGCCGGCGGAAATCGATACCAGTCGAGGTCGATGAAGTCGCCATCCGGTGTATCCCAGCGCTGACGGTGGAAGACGAGCGGCGCGGGGCGGATCAGCAGCGGGTAGAGAGTCTGCGCATGGCCGCCGGGCAGCCAGCGCGGGGCGCGATAGGCTGTCGTCAATGCAAGGTGCGCGGCGTGTTTCCGTCACGATCGCCGCTGCTGGCTTGGGCGGCCAGTTCGCGGTCGGCGTTCGAGGCGTGATGGGCGACCATCCGCCAGCCGTTGGCGCCCCGTTGGAAAATATTGGTGGCCAGCATCGGCGGATGAGGTTTCTGTTCTGGACCGAAGTACAACGTTTCGACGACGTTATGCACCGCCATCAGCATGCCGCTCCAGCGTACGCCGCGCGACAGCCGCACCATCAACCGGGGATTGTTGGCGAAGATCGTCCGCCAGCTGTCACGGATCGCCGCCGCTCCGGTCAGCCGTTGGCCAGTCGGATGGATACAGACGATTTCTTCGTCGTCGGCCCAGACGCTCATCAGCGCCGTCAGATCGCCGCGGGCGATCGCTTCGTAAAACGTCGCTTCGACATCTTCGGGGCTGGCGAAAACGACGATCATGCGGCGAGCTGCTCCAGACAGGCGTCGAACACCTGTTCGGGCGACAATTGGTTGAGACAGTCGAGGTGACTCAACGGGCACTCGCGCTTGAAGCACGGGCTGCACGCGAGTGGCAGACGGACGACTTTCGCCCGATCGGACAACGGCGGCGTGAAACCGGGGGAGGACGAGCCGTAAATGGCGACCAGCGGTCGGCCGAGCGCGGCGGCGAGATGCATCAGCCCCGAATCGTTGCAGACGACCAGCACCGCGGCGGCGAGCAGGTCGATCGCCTGCGCCAGCGAAGTTTTTCCGCACAGGTTGAGGATGGGCGTTTGGCCGTCGGCAGCGATTTCATCGCCGACCGGCCGGTCGTTAGGCGAGCCGAGCAGCCAGATGGTATGGCCGTTGGCTGCCAAATGGCCGGCCAGGGTGGCGAAATGACGCGCCGGCCAACGCTTGGCCGGGCCGAATTCGGCGCCGGGACAAAAAACCACCAGTTTGCCGGGAACGTCCAGGCCGAGCGTGCGCAATGTCGCCGCGCGTTGCTCGGCGGTGGCCACCAACCTGGGTTCCGGCAGCGGCCGCGGCAGTGACGCGCCGGGTGACTCGGCGAGTTGCGCGAAACGCTCGACCATCAGCGGCAACGCGGTCTTGTCCAGGGCGTGTCGTTGATTGATCAGCCCGTAACGCCGTTCGCCGATGAAGCCGACCCGTTCGGCAATGCCGGCAAAGAAGGGAATCAGGGCCGATTTGAGCGAGTTCGGCAGCACATAAGCGCGTTGGTAGCCGTTTGACGCCAGTTGCCGGGCCAGCCGTCGACGCGCGCCCAATGCCAGTTCGCCATGCAGGAACGGACTGTCGATCACCTCGGCGATTTCCGGCATCCGCTCGAGCACCGGCGCCACCCAGCGCGGCGCCAAAGCGTCGAGCCGCAGGTCAGGGAAATATTGGTGCAGACGGATGAACAGCGGTTGCGCCAGTACCGTGTCGCCGATCCATGACGGGGCGACGATCAGAGCCTTCACTACCGGGTGCTCGATAGATGGCCGGCGAGGCGGCCGGCGGGAAAGCCCGGCCGCAACGAATCAATGATGGCCCTTGGGACGCTCGCCCTTGAGCACATAATGAGCGCTGCAGTAGGGGCAAACGGCTTCACCGGTCTGCAGGATATCGAGGAAAACCCGTGGGTGACGCGCCCACAGCGGCGCGTCCTTGGTCGGGCAATGCAAGGGCAGATCGGCAGCGCTGACGTCAATGGTTTTCTGCGAAGTGGTTTGAGACATGATGGCGACCTTGCGAGCGAGAGTTCCGGAAGCGTTAGACGTAGGTGAGCCAGTCCGCGTGCGCCGGCACACGGCCATTGACGCACTCGAAGAACAAGGCTTGCAGGCGGCTGGTGATCGGACCGCGATGGCCCGCGCCGACCTGGCGGTTGTCGAGTTCACGGATCGGCGTCACTTCGGCGGCGGTACCGGTGAAGAAGGCTTCGTCGGCGCAATAGACTTCGTCGCGGGTGATGCGTTTTTCGATCACCGGCAACCCCAGTTCGCCGGCCAGTTCGATCACCGACGCGCGGGTGATGCCTTCGAGGCACGAGGTCAGATCGGGCGTATACAGTTTGCCTTTTTTGACGATGAAAACATTCTCGCCGGCACCTTCGGCGACGTAACCGTCCACGTCGAGCAGCAGCGCTTCGTCATAGCCGTCGTGCGCCACTTCCTGATGGGCGAGGATCGAGTTGGTATATGTGCCGACCGACTTCGAGCGGCACATGTTGATATTCACGTGGTGGCGGGTGAATGACGAGGTCTTGACGCGGATGCCACGTTCCATGCCGTCGGCGCCGAGGTAAGCGCCCCAGGGCCAAGCGGCGATGGCGACGTGCGTACTGATCGCGGTGGCGGCGATACCCATGGCTTCGGAGCCGTAGAAGACGATCGGCCGCAGATAGCACGATTCAAGCTGGTTGGCGCGGACGACTTCCTTTTGTGCTTCGAGCAGCGTGCCCTTGTCGTAGGGCATTTTCATCTGGAAGATGTACGCCGAGTTGAACAGGCGGTCGGTATGCTCCTCGAGACGGAAAATCGCCGTCCCGCGGTCGGCCTTGTAAGCACGGATACCCTCGAAAACACCCATTCCGTAGTGCAGGGTATGGGTCAGTACATGCGTGGTCGCCGAACGCCACGGCACCAGATCGCCGTCGTACCAGATGTAACCATCACGATCCGCCATGGACATGATTCCGCTCCTCGATGGCCAATTCCGAAGCGCGAATTCTAGCCGATTTCGCCACCCCGTTGGCAGTAAAATAGCGCCTCGAGACCACTCTGGAAGATCGTCACCATGACCTGGAAACCCAATGTGACCGTCGCCGCGGTGCTCGAGCGTGAGGGTCATTTCCTGCTCGTCGAGGAAGAAACCGATTATGGCGTCTGCTTCAACCAGCCTGCCGGTCACCTCGAATGTCGCGAGTCGCTGCTCGACGCGGTGATCCGCGAAACGCTCGAAGAAACCGCTTTCACCTTTCAGCCGCAATATCTCATCGGAGTCTATAACTGCCGCAACGAAGCGCGGGACGTCACCTATCTGCGGTTTGCTTTTGGTGGGCGGATCACCGGTCACGATCCGAATCGGCAACTCGACGCGGGAATTCTCGCCACGCACTGGTTGACCTTGCCCCAGATCATCGCCCGTGAAACGCAGCATCGCAGTCCGCTGGTCCGGCTGTGCGTCGAAGATTGGCTGGCAGGCAAGCGTTATCCGCTCGATTTGCTCAATCACTGCTCGGCATGAAGTGGCTGTTGCCGTTGGCCTTGCTGGTTGCGGTCGGCGTCGCGCAAGCCGAGACGGTTACCGTCTGCTACAACTACGGCTGTCTGAATCAGGCTGAAGTCCATTACGACGAGAGCCAGATGGCGGTGATACGCTTGCTGGTTGATAACGCGCCGAGCGCCGATGACGAACGGCAGCGGCTGTCGCTGGCCATCGGCTGGCTGCTCGGCTGGGCCGGCGAACAGTCGCCGATCGCCGCTGACCGCGGCGGCAACTACGCCGACCAGGGTGTTCATGGACGCATGGATTGTATCGATCATGCGGCGACGACCAGCCAGTTGCTGCAGATGATCGAAGCGCGTGGCTGGCTGCATCATCACCGCGTATTGCCGCCGGCGTCGCGGTTCCGCTACCTGTTCGCCGCCCATTACGCGGCACAAATCGAAGAACTCGCACCCGTACCAGGTTCGCCGAGCCACTACGTCGTCGATAGCTGGTTCCGCGACAACGGGCAGCCAGCGGTGATCAACGAACTGTCGAATTGGTTGGCGGGGATGAACGACGATGAAAATTTCCGCACGGTCGCCGTGCCGGCGCCCAACGGGGTACTTCAACCAAAGGAAATGAGATGAAAGCGGGAAAAACGGTGGTCGTCGGCCTTTCCGGCGGCGTCGATTCGGCGGTGGCCGCGCTGCTGCTCAAACAACAAGGCTGGCAGGTACAGGGCCTGTTCATGAAAAACTGGGAGGACGACGACACCGACGAGTATTGCTCATCGCGCCAGGATCTGATCGACGTGCTCAGCATCGCCGACATCCTCGGCATCGAGGTCGAGGTGGTCAATTTCGCGGCTGAATACCGCCAGCGCGTTTTTGCGCATTTCCTGGCCGAGTATCAGGCCGGTCACACCCCGAATCCCGACGTGTTGTGCAATTCCGAAATCAAATTCGACCTCTTTCTGGCGCATGCGTTACGGCTGGGCGCCGACTGCATCGCCACCGGACACTATGCCGGGGTCCGTGAATTCGACGGTCGCTACCAATTGCTGAAGGCCGAGGATGGAACCAAGGACCAGAGTTATTTCCTGCACCGTCTCGGCCAGGCGCAATTGGCGAAAACCGTTTTTCCGCTCGCCGGGCTGTACAAGCGCGACGTACGGCGAATTGCCGGTGAAGCCGGACTGCATGTGGCCTTGAAGAAGGATTCGACCGGCATCTGCTTCATCGGCGAACGGCCGTTCAAGGAATTTCTGATGCGTTACCTGCCGCCACGGAAAGGCGAAATCCGCGCTCTCGACGACGACCGGCTGCTCGGCGAACACGATGGGGTCGCTTACCATACCCTCGGTCAACGCAAAGGTCTGCACATCGGCGGCGTCAAAGGCGGCAAGGGCAGCGACAGCGGCGATCACGATGCCTGGTTCGTCGCCGGCAAGGATCTCGAGCGCAATATCCTCTACGTCGTCCAGGGGCACGGCCATCCAGCCTTGCTCAGCGACGAGCTGTGCGCCGGCGATCTGTCGTGGGTCGCGGATTCCCCTCCGCACACCCATTGGGTGTATTGCGCCAAGACCCGCTACCGCCAAGCCGACGCTCCGTGTGAAATCGAGCGCGTCGATCACGATTCCTGCACCATCCGCTTCGCCGAAGCGCAATGGGCGGTCACTCCCGGCCAGTCGGTGGTGATCTATGAAAGCCGAGTCTGTCTGGGCGGTGGCGTCATCACCCGGGCCGCATGCGGTCAGTAGCGAGGAAAATCCATGACCGCCTGGGGATGCCAACACGAAGTCAATGGTCACTGCGCCAAAGTCAACCAATTGCCTTGTGATCCAGGGATGAAGGGCTGCGTTCTCGCGGGCCGGTTCTTCTTTCTCAACAGCGATGAAAAAAATGTCCGCCGCCGTGAAAAACTGGCCCGGCCGACGACGACACCTGAAGAAGCTACGCCACCGGCCGAGGACGACTGAACACTGCGATCGTATCCGTCACCCGCCGATTCAGGTGCCGACGTAGAAGGCCGCATTGTCTATCGATCGCCGGATGAATCGGAATCGCCGGCCGGATGGCTACTCCCAATCACCCAGTCGAGACGCATGTTACGCGTGCCGACGATCATTCAACGACCCAAGAAAAATTCGGCTTCGTTGAAAACCCGCTTCACACCTTGACGTTGTCCGGTATGTGCCAGCTACGATCAATACCATTAACGGGTGGATGAGCCTCTTGCAGAAATTCCCGGCACACTTCGCTGATGGCGCAATTTCAGGAACGGCAGCAATTTGTGGAAATACCGCTGGCTTCGACACGACGAGGCGCCGGTACCGTACGACTACCCGGGTGTACAACCTGGAAGTGGAGGATTTTCACACCTACTACATTGGGGAACTCGGTGTCTGGGTACCAATAAGAGCGCCGGCCTGGAATTGGTCCATCCGCGAAAAGAAAAACGGCCAGTCTAAAAAATTTACTTTTAAATTGAGATGTTTCACTTTTCACGCGGTTTCTGCCCCCTCTGAGAATGATTAAATGCAAGACCTGACCCCGATGTGATGACCCCGATGTGTGTGACCCCGATGTGTGTGACCCCGATGTGTGACCCCGATGTGTGTGCGATGTGTGCAAGACCTGACCCCGATGTGTGACCTGACCCCGATGTGTGACCCCGATGTGCGTCGTGTTCAATCGCGTCAAGCACGAACAGAGGCGTGGCGTTCGCCGCGCCACGGATGCCGAGTCAGGTCGATGATTTTTGAATACAACGGGAGCTTCTGCGAGCGGTAGCATTCAGCGCCGGACTACACATCGCGGCCCAGTCCGCGATCCGTAAGTTGCATCGGGAAATTGGCGCATGAACACAGCTCTTGGCGGATGCAGGATCGCGGGAGGCGCTCTCTGCCTGCGTCAGTTCAGGCCCCGCATCATGTTCTTGCCTGTTTCCAGGGAACGATGAGCCGAACTGGCGTTGCATGAATGGAAATACAAAAAACAACCATCCGGACCAGCTTTCCGGATTCCATCGATCGCTTTGGATGGTTATCTTCTGCCCAGGAAGGGAATCGAACCCCCACACCTTGCGGCGGCAGGACCTAAACCTGCTGCGTCTACCAATTTCGCCACCTGGGCACGGTCGTGGCCGATCTCTTGTCGGAAAATGCCTGTTCCGACGCGTCTCAGACCAGCGCCGCATTTTAACCGTGACCATCCTATACTGTCAGCCTCGATTGCCGCCGATGACGTTTTTTTATCGTTCTGACGGCGAATGGGGAGGCGCAACAGAAATTCCGGCGGGATTATTGAGACTATCGATGTTTTGGTCCGTTGCGCGTGGGGATGAGTTACGGTTCGTCTGAAAATGCCTGTCGATCATTACGAAAATTTTCCTGTGGCGTCGTTGCTGCTGCCGCGTCGCCTGCGTCGGCCGATCGAGGCGATCTATCGCTTCGCACGCGGCGCCGATGATCTGGCCGACGAGGGTGAAGCGAGTGCCGCGCAACGCTTACAGGCGCTGGCGAGGTATCGGGCGGAGATCGAACGAATTGCCGCGGGTAAGGAACCAGCGGATGACGCGTTTGCCGAGTTGGCACAGGTCATCGACCAATGGAACCTGCCAACCGGACTGTTCCTCGATTTGCTCGACGCTTTTGCCCAGGACGTGCGACAGAACCGCTATGCCGATTTTCCGCAGTTGCTCGATTATTGCCGGCGCTCGGCCAACCCGATCGGACGTTTGTTGCTGCACTTGGTCGATCGTCGTGAGGGCGAACTGTTGCGGCGTTCGGATTGCATCTGCACGGCGTTGCAACTGGTCAATTTCTGGCAGGATATTGCCGTGGACTGGCGCAAGGGACGGGTATACCTGCCGCAGGAGGATTTGCAGCGCTTTGGCATTGCCGAGTCGCAGATCGCCGCCGGGCGTTGGAGCGAGAATTGGGCCGCGCTGCTCGATTTCGAAATCGACCGGACACGCCGTCTGCTGCTCGAAGGCGCGCCGTTGGTCAGGCGCTTGCCGGGCCGTCTCGGTTGGGAAATCCGGTTGACCGTTCAGGGCGGTCTGCGCATCCTCGAACGGACCGCCGCCGTGCGCGGCGACGTCTTCAATCATCGACCGGTATTGCGCTTGAACGACTGGCTGCGGCTGAGCGGGCGTGCGGTGACGATGTCAATCGTGTGAGAATGCTCGTCGTGTCGATCGGCCGAGAAAGCGAATGAATCCCGACGAGTATTGCCAGCAGAAAGCGGCGAGCAGCGGTTCGAGCTTTTATTACAGTTTCTTGTTTCTACCACCGGTCAAGCGGCAGGCGATCACCGCGCTGTACGCCTTTTGCCGCGAGGTGGACGATGTCGTCGATGAGTGCCAGGACCCGCAGTTGGCGGCGACCAAACTCGCTTGGTGGCGGAGCGAGGTGGCGGCTATTTACAGGGGCTCGCCGGGGCATCCGGTGGCGCAGGCGCTGCAGACCGCTTGCGCCGGCTTCAGTTTGCCTGAGGAGCAGTTGCTGGAAATCATCGATGGCATGGCCATGGACCTCCAGCAATCGCGCTACCTCGATTTCAAAGCCTTGTCACTGTATTGCTATCGAGTGGCCAGCGTTGTCGGTTTGTTGGCCGCCGAAATTTTTGGTTACCAGGATCGTCGAACCCAGAAGTACGCCCACGATCTGGGAATGGCGTTCCAGTTGACCAACATCATCCGCGACGTCGGCGAGGACGCGCGACGAGGGCGGATCTATCTGCCGATCGACGAATTGCAGCGTTTCGAGGTCCCGGCAGCCGAGATTCTCGATGCGCGTTACAGCGACAATTTCCGGCGCCTGATCGAGTTTCAGATCGAACGCGCGGAGCGGTTCTATGAACAGGCGCTGGCGTCCTTGCCGGCTGGCGACCGGCAGACGCAACGTCCCGGGCTGGTGATGGCGGCAATTTATCGCACGCTGCTCGATGAAATCCGTCGTGACGGCTGCCAAGTGCTCAGCCAGCGCACTTCGCTGACTCCGCTGCGCAAATTGTGGATCGCTTGGCGCACCTGGGTGCGCGGATGAAAGTGGCGGTGATCGGCGGCGGCTGGGCCGGTTTGGCCGCCGCCGTCGAACTGGCCGCCGCCGGAGTGCAGGTCTGCGTTTTTGAGGCGGCCGGACAACTCGGCGGCCGGGCACGCCGCGTCACGGTGCATGGACAGGCGCTGGATAATGGGCAGCATCTGCTGCTCGGCGCGTATCACGAAACCTTGCGTTTGCTGCGCCGGGTCGGCGCCGAACCGACGCAACTCTTCAAACGCCTGCCGCTGGACATCGTTTTCCTGCATGGGGGAGAAACTGCTTTCCGGCTTCGTCTTCCCCGCCTGCCGGCACCGTGGCATCTTGTCGCTGGTTTGCTGACGGCGGATGGCGTGCACTGGCGCGATATCCTGGCCGCGGTACGCTTGATGCGCCGTCTGCGGCGCGGCGGCTATCGCACGAGTGCCGACGATACCGTGACGGCGCTGCTCGACCGCCAAGAGCAATCCGGCATTCTGCGACACTTCCTATGGGAGCCGTTGTGCTTGGCAGCGATGAATACGGCACCTGACGAGGCCTCGGCGCAGATTTTTCTGAACACGCTTCGCGACAGCCTGGGAAGCGGACGTGCCGCCACCGATCTGCTGCTGCCGGCGGTGGATCTCGACCGTTTGTGGCCGGCAGCGGCAGCGCAATTCATCGTCGCTCACGGCGGTAGCGTTCGTTTGAACAGCCGCATACGCTCGCTCGACCGATTGCCCGAAGTGGCCGACGAACGTTTCGACGCCACCGTGCTGGCCGTGGCGCCACAACACGCCGGCAGGCTGCTCCAGCCCCATCCATTGACGGCCGACGCCGCGGCGCTGCTCGCCGGTTACGCTTTTGAACCGATCGCCACGGTTTATTGCGCTTACCCGTCTGGCGTGCGTTTGCCATCGCCAATGCTCGGTTTGGCGCCTTTTGGCGGACCGCGAATCGGTCAGTGGGTTTTCGATCGGGGCGCATTGTGCGGTACGGCCGGGATGCTGGCTTTCGTACTCAGCGGCCGCGGTGCCTGGCAACGACTCACCGACTCCGTCCTGGCGACCACCTTGCACCGTGAGTTGGAAGACGCTTTGCGCCAGCCGTTGCCGGCGTTCGCGTGGATGAAGGTGATTCGCGAGCAGCGGGCGACTTACGCCTGCCGCGCCGGACTGCCACGTCTGCCTGTCCAGACCGCTCGTGCCGGGCTATGGCTGGCCGGCGATTATCTGTGCGCCGAGTATCCGGCGACGCTCGAAGCGGCGATGCGCAGCGGGGTGCGGGTCGCTGCCGAAATTCTGGCAGCCAATCGGTAATGAGCGAGTGTGGCGTCTTTCCCTGCCCAATATTCATCCCCAGCGGAGTGGCTCATCTTGACGCCGGCGATGACAACGCAATGAATCAGAACGTCTCTTCCAGTTCGCCGGCATGCATCCGCAACCGCCGCGAGCAACGGGCGGCGATCTCTTCGTCATGGGTGACCAGCAGCAGCGTCGTCGAGCGTTCGGCGTTGATGGCAAACATCAAGTCGATGATCTGATGGCCGGTTGCCGCGTCGAGGTTACCCGTCGGTTCGTCGGCGAGCACCAGTTGCGGACCGGGAGCGAAAGCACGGGCCAGGGCGACGCGCTGCTGCTCGCCGCCGGAAAGATGTTTCGGATAATGACGCAGCCGATGCTCCAGCCCGACCCGCTGGAGCCAGAATTCGGCTTCGTCACGGGCGTTGGCAGTGCCGGCCAGTTCCAGCGGCAACATCACGTTTTCGAGTGCGGTCAGCGAAGGCAGCAACTGAAAGTTTTGAAAGACGAAGCCGATCAGCCGCCCGCGCAAAATGGCACGGGCGTCTTCGTCGAGGCGGCCAAGATCTTCATTGGCCAGGATTACCGAGCCGCTGCTCGGCAAGTCGAGGCCGGCGAGCAGGCCGAGCAGCGTCGATTTGCCGGAGCCGGAGGCGCCAACGATGGCCACCGTATCACCACTTGCGACGACGAACGAAATCTCGTGCAAAATGGTCAATGGCTCGCCGCCGTTATCGACCCGTTTGTCGAGCGCGCGAACCTGTAAAACAATCGAGGTCTTGTTGACCATGCGTACTTTCCAGATATTCCGTTTCGGGCTGTGGGCCACCCTGCTGTTTTTCGCTTCGTGGTCGCAGGCGGCTCAGACGCTGCTGGTATTCGGTGACTCCCTGTCCGCCGGCTACGGGCTTCGCCAGGATGCGGCGTGGCCGGTGCTGCTCGGCAAACGGTTGCAGGAAAGGAATTACCATTATACCGTGGTCAATGCCAGCATCTCCGGTGAAACCAGCCGCGGCGGGGTAACCCGGATCGACGCGCTGTTGCTCAAACACCAGCCACGGGTGGTGATCGTTGCCCTGGGGGCCAACGATGGGCTGCGCGGCTTACCCGTTTCCGAGTTGCGCGACAATCTGACATCGATCGTCAGCCACGCTCAGCAGCGGCACGCGCGAGTGCTGCTGGTCGGCCAACGCATTCCGCCCAACTACGGCCCGTATGCCAATCAGTTCCGGGCGGTTTTCGGTGAGGTGGCCAAAGCCCGCAAGACGGCGCTGGTCGATTTCATGCTCGCCGCCATCGCTGCCGACATGCGCTATTTTCAAGCCGACAATCTGCACCCGACCGCCGAGGCGCAGACGCTGATTCTCGATACCCTCTGGCCAGCGCTTGAGCCGTTGCTCAAATAGCAATCTGTCTCTGGACTGAGCGGCATCCCTGTCAAGGTCATCCTGCGTTGGCTTGTTTGAGCACACGTGCCGTCGAGACATGCGATCGGGCGATGCGGCCATCGACGTAACCCTTTGGTTTGTTGATTTTTTGGCCGCTTTTGCTCGTGGCCACCTGCTTGGGCAGGATACGACGCGCCAAACGCAGCAGGCATTCAGTCAACGACTCGGTGGTTTCCCGTGTTGCCTCAGACCAGTGCTCGGCGGGCACGTAGCCACTTTTGACGTGTTCAGCCAAGTGATACGTGGACACCTCCAGCCGCGGCTGCTCTGGGCGATTCGCTCATTCGGCGGCCCGCTGAAGCAACGACAACACGTTGTAGGCCAACACCGCCACCGTGCAGCCCAGCCGCGCAGCCCGCGGGTGACCCAGGCTCTTGATCTCGCTGTGCAGCACCGACCCCAGGCGCTGACACATCCCTTCAATTCGCCAGCGTTTGCGGTACAGCGCGGCAATGGTTGCCGCATCGATGGTCGCAGGCAGATGGGCCCACAGCCGGATCACGGTTTCACCCGCCTCGGTGGGTGAATTCAAGGTGATCGCGATGCGGCGCCAGGCCACCGGGGCTGGCGCTGCCGGATCGTGGATGCCCTGGAACTGGATCGCCTGTTCGACAACGCGGCCGGTGTCGATGCGCGTGGCCTCGCCCCAGGCGCCCTGTTCAATCAAGTGGGGGTAGCGCGCATGCTCGCGCACGATCAAGCTCGCCCCCCGCTTGGCTGAAGCCTTGCAGGATGGCGTGGGTACAGAAGTGTCGGTCGGCGATCCACAACTGCCCTCGCTGGGCACCAGCGACCAACGGCTGCACCTCAACGCTCTCGCTCTCGTGCGCGTCCTCGCATGCCACCCCGTCGCACACCAACCCCCGGTCCGGGTCGTAGACCACCAGGCTGTGGCCCAGCAACGCCGCTCCCCGATGGCCGCGCAGCGGCTGCAGCCTCTTTTCGCTGGCCGGCAAGAGGGTGCGATTCAAACTGATGAGCTGATCAAGCCGCGTAGCGGTATTGGGTCGCCCAGTACGAAGCCCACTCGCCGTTGGCGCGGTTCAAGCGCAAGATCAACACGTGTTCGACGTTGGCTGCCAGCCACCAAGTACCAGGCAGCTTCAGGCGTTTTTGCACGAGGTAGCGATGGGCGTTTCCGATCTCGCCCGATCCGATGGGCAGACCTTGCCGAAACCGGTACGCTTGACGCAGGCGCGCAGTTGCCTCCCGGCAGAGTAGCGGTGTAGGCCATGTCGACGCTGCCCTGCGCATACACCAAGCTGACTCGGGCCTCCTGCCATTGCACGCTGTGCCCTTGCGCCGGTTGCCCGCCAAGCCGCTACGCATGGTGGGCACTATCGCGCCGTCGATCTGCGCCACGAAGGTCTGCTCCGGCATCACTTGACCGGTACCCGCTTAGTGGGCGCCAAAAGGCGAGGAGCGTTATCCACGGCCGGCCGGCTCGGTCGCTTGCGACGAACCGGAAACCGGCCGGCGGTGGATAACGCAGTGCTGCT
>JAVMKC010000039.1:0-31239 GCA_031732795.1 Accumulibacter sp.
GCGTCGGTCTCCAAAACCGAAGGTTGGGGGTTCGATTCCCTCTGCCCCTGCCATGTATTTAACCAAAGCGGACGAAATGGCCGATAAGTTCAAGTTTGCGCTGGCGGTTCTGCTGCTTGCGGTTGGCGTGGCTGGCTTTTACCTGCTCGCCGAGCAGGCGATGATTCTGCGTATTCTTGCCGTGCTCGCGGGTGTTGGTGCGGCAGCGGCTGTTGCTTGGCAGACCGAGCCGGGCCGCCGCTTCTTCGCTTTTGCCAAAGAGTCTACCACCGAGGCTAAAAAGGTCGTCTGGCCGTCGCGTAAGGAGACGATGCAGACCACCGGTTTGGTTTTTGCGTTTGTGGTGGTGATGGCCCTTTTTCTCTGGCTGACCGACAAGAGCCTGGAATGGGTTCTCTATGATCTGGTCTTGGGATGGAGAAAATCATGAGCATGCGTTGGTACGTGGTGCACGCCTATTCCGGTTTCGAAAAAAGTGTGCAGCGCGCTCTGGTTGAGCGAATTCAACGTAACGGCATGCAACAGTCTTTCGGGCGCATCCTGGTGCCGGTCGAAGAGGTTGTCGAGCTCAAGATGGGGCAGAAAAGCATCTCGGAGCGGAAGTTCTTCCCGGGTTATGTGTTGGTTGAAATGGAGATGAACGACGACTCCTGGCATCTGGTCAAGAGTACGCCGAAAGTCACCGGTTTCGTGGGTGGTACGGCCAACAAGCCGACGCCGATTTCTGAAAAAGAAGTCGAAAAAATCATGCAGCAGATGCAGGAAGGTGTCGAGAAGCCGCGGCCGAAAGTGCTTTTCGAGCCGGGCGAGGTGGTGCGTGTCAAGGAAGGGCCCTTCACCGATTTTCATGGCGCAGTCGAGCATGTCAATTACGAGAAGAATCGCTTGCGCGTTTCCGTGACCATCTTCGGTCGCCCAACCCCGGTGGAACTGGAGTTCGGGCAAGTCGAGAAAGCCTGACTGTTGATTGGGCGATCAGTGGTTTGCAACAAAGGGTGGTGCGCCTTTCTGCGCCTGTCGTAATGCGGCTTTGACGGGCCGCGTTGGTCGTTTGGGGAGCGCTTTTTCAGGCGCGTTTGTACCCGCATGGAGGATTTGGAAACGTGGCAAAGAAAATCATTGGTTATATCAAGCTGCAAGTGCCGGCCGGGAAGGCCAACCCGTCGCCGCCGATCGGCCCGGCCCTTGGCCAGCGTGGTCTGAACATCATGGAGTTTTGCAAGACGTTCAATGCCCAAACGCAAGGCATGGAACCGGGCTTGCCTATTCCGGTGGTGATTACCGCTTTCGCGGACAAGAGCTTCACCTTCATCATGAAGACGCCGCCGGCGACGGTGTTGATCAAAAAGGCGATTGGCTTGCAGAAAGGTAGCGCCAAACCGCATACCACCAAGGTGGGTAAATTGACTCGTGCGCAACTGGAAGCGATCGCGACACAAAAAATGCCCGATTTGACGGCTGCCGATCTTGATGCGGCGGTGCGTACCATCGCCGGCAGCGCGTTGACCATGGGCGTTACGGTGGAGGGGGTTTGAGATGGCGACATTGAGCAAGCGTCAAAAGGCGGTCAAGGGTAAAGTCGATCGCAGCAAAAGTTATCCGGCCGCGGAGGCTTTGAAAATCACCAAGGATCTGGCGACCGCCAAGTTCGACGAGTCGATCGATGTTGCCGTCTGTCTGGGCGTCGATCCGCGCAAATCCGATCAGATCGTCCGCGGTTCGGTGGTTTTGCCGGCAGGTACCGGTAAAACGATCCGGGTGGCGGTGTTTGCGCAGGGCGATAACGCTGCTGCGGCCAAGGCGGCGGGTGCGGATGTGGTCGGTTTCGATGACCTGGCTGCCGAAGTCAAATCCGGAGTGATCAATTTCGATCGGGTGATCGCCACGCCGGATGCGATGCGCGTCGTCGGCCAGCTCGGCCAGATTCTCGGTCCTCGCGGACTGATGCCGAATCCCAAGGTCGGCACGGTGACCACCGATGTGGTGACCGCGGTCAAGAATGCCAAGGCCGGGCAGGTCCAGTATCGTACCGACAAGGGTGGCATCATCCACAGCACCATCGGTCGGGCTTCTTTTGATGTCGGCCAACTGAATACCAACCTCAAAGCGTTGATGGAGGCGCTGATCAAGGCCAAGCCAGCGACTTCCAAAGGGCAGTACGTTCGACGTGTGGCGTTGTCGAGCACGATGGGGCCCGGTGTCCGGGTCGATGCGTCGACGATTTGAACCGTTTGACCAGTTTGACCAATATGAGCAGTCCCCTGAGCGGGGGCTGCATTAACCAACTTTGTGGGCTGCCGACCGGAGTTTGTTCGCCGTCGTCGGCAGATCGTCAAAGACCGCAGGTGCCAAAGACCAAGGTGTCCAAGACCTTTCTACGGCTTAAGTGTGCGAGCAGCCTGCGTAGACGGTGTGCCCGAGAAGGATTGTGCGGTAAGAGACTCCCAGCTCAAAAGCTCCGAGCCTCCAGCCGTGTCCCTGCTCCAGGTCGCCGTGGGTTTCGGTGTATCCCTTCGTGGATATGCCGTTTGTTGACTTGAAGGGAGAAGGGCCTGTGGGTCTCAATCTTGATGAAAAGAAAATCGTTGTCGACGAGGTGAAAGCCAAGATGGCGACGGCGCAGACAGTTGTACTCGCCGAGTATAGCGGTCTACAGGTGGGGCATATGACGCGTTTGCGCGCGCAGGCGCGTGCCGCCGGGGTCTATCTTCGGGTGTTGAAAAACACCTTGGTCCGCCGAGCGGTCGAAGACAGCGTCTTTGCCAATCTTGCCGAGCAAATGAAGGGGCCGCTGATCTATGGCGTTTCCGACGATGCGGTGGCAGCAGCCAAGGTCTTGAACGACTTCGCGAAAACCAATGACAAGCTGATTCTCAAAGCGGGCAACTATGGTGGCAAGCTGTTGGATAAAGCGGCAGTGCAGGAACTGGCTTCGATTCCGAGCCGTGACGAACTGATCGCCCAGTTGCTTGGTGTCATGCAGGCGCCAGTAACCGGCTTCGCTTGCGCGTTGTCGGCGTTGGCCAAGCAGCGTGAGGAAGAAGCGGCCGCTTGAACAACAGCGAGCAGTTGTCAGCTTTTTTGAGTATTCAGATTTAGGAGTGGATTAATTATGGCAGTCAGTAAAGAGGACATCCTGGAAGCCGTCGGTGCGATGACGGTGATGGAGTTGAATGATCTGGTCAAGGCGTTCGAAGAAAAATTCGGCGTCTCCGCCGCGTCGATGGCCGTTGCGGCGCCTGGAGCCGCGGCGCCGGTGGTCGAAGAGCAGACCGAATTCACGGTCGTTCTGGCCGGTATCGGTGAGAAAAAAGTCGAAGTGATCAAGGTGGTGCGGGCTGCGACCGGACTGGGCTTGAAAGAGGCCAAGGATCTGGTGGACAGCGCACCGAAGACAGTCAAGGAAGGGATTTCCAAGGCTGATGCAGAAGCGTTGAAAAAATCGCTGGAGGATGCTGGCGCGAAGGTTGAAATCAAGTAATTCCGGTCCAGTCATCTGGGCTGACCGCCTTTTTGGCGGTCAGCCCTTTTGTGCTTTTCCGGAAACGGCTTGGCAGTGATTGATTAATGGTGGATTTTCAAGTCAAGCAGCGAGCAAACGCAAGACGAGTCGAAGACGGGCCGGCAAGGATGCCGGTGCGTGGTTTTTCTGGTCGATTTGCCTTTGTCCGTTGTGAATTGGCGGGTCGGATGACCTCGGCTGATGCGCAGCAGAGAATTTGCCTACTGAGTTCGGAGAGAACATGAGCTACTCCTTCACCGAGAAAAAACGTATCCGCAAGAGCTTCGCCAAGCGCGTCAGCGTGCTTGACGTGCCGTATTTGCTGGCCACCCAGCTGGAGTCTTTCTCGGCCTTCCTTCAGGAAAACATCCCCGCCGGGCAGCGCAAGACCCACGGCCTGCAAGCGGCATTTTCCTCGATTTTCCCCATTGTCAGCCATAGTGGCAATGCCCGGCTGGAGTTCGTCAGTTATGCGCTGTCCGATCCTGCCTTCGACGTCAAGGAATGCCAGCAGCGCGGTCTGACGTACGCCTCGGCGCTCCGCGCCAAGGTCCGCTTGGTGATTCTTGATCGTGAAGTGCCGGATACGATCAAGGAAGTGAAGGAGCAGGAAGTCTACATGGGCGAAATCCCGCTGATGACTTCCACCGGCTCGTTCGTGATCAACGGTACCGAACGGGTCATCGTTTCGCAGTTGCACCGTTCTCCTGGCGTCTTTTTCGAGCACGATCGCGGCAAGACGCACAGCTCGGGCAAACTGCTGTTTTCGGCACGAGTGATTCCTTACCGGGGATCGTGGCTGGACTTCGAATTCGACCCCAAGGATTTGCTGTTCTTCCGGGTCGACCGCCGGCGCAAGATGCCGGTGACCACGCTGTTGAAAGCCATCGGCTTGAGTTCGCAGCAAATCCTGCGCGAATTTTTCGAGTTCGACACCTTCTATCTCAGTAAGAGTGTCGTCGAATTCATGCTGGTTCCCGAACGTTTGCGCGGCGAGGTGGCGCGGTTCGATTTCGTCGACGCCAGTGGCAAGCTGATCATTGCCAAGGACAAGCGGATCACCGCCAAGCATATCCGTGATCTCGATGCGGCGGGTATCAAGCAGGTGGCAGTGCCCGACGATTTTCTCATCGGCCGTACCGTGGCCGAAGACATCGTCGACCAGAGCAGCGGTGAAATCCTGGCGACGGCCAACGATGAAGTGACCGAGAGTCTGCTGGCCAAACTGGCGGAAGCCGGGGTCACTTCATTGCAAACCTTGTATATCAATGATCTCGATCGCGGCGGTTTCATTTCGCAAACGCTGCGTGCCGATGAGACGGCTTCCCGGCAAGCGGCGCGGATCGCGATTTATCGGATGATGCGCCCAGGTGAGCCGCCGACGGACGAAGCTGTCGAGATTCTGTTCAACGGCCTGTTTTATTCCGACGATCGCTACGATCTGTCGGCGGTGGGACGGATGAAATTCAACCGTCGTGTCGCGCGCAAGGAAGTCGTCGAATACAAGGTGATGGTCAAGCAGGCGCCGGCCAAGCGCGATGCCATCGTCCGGCTGGTCAGCGAGAATGCGGGATATGCCGCCGCCTCGGTCGAGCAGGTGATGTCCGAACTCGGCTATGGTCCGCGGGCGGCGGCCGAAAACCTTACTGAAGAGGCGGCGCGCTCGTTGTTCGAGCAACTCAAAGCGCTGGGAGTGACGGGTGAGGTTCGTGAACAACTGACGCTTTCGCCGCGGGACATCGTCGAGGTGATCAAACTGTTGGTCGAACTGCGCAATGGCCGCGGCGAAATCGATGACATCGACCACCTGGGCAATCGCCGCGTGCGCTCGGTTGGCGAACTGGCCGAGAACCAGTTCCGCGCCGGTCTGGTCCGGGTCGAGCGGGCAGTCAAGGAGCGCTTGTCGCAAGCCGAATCCGACAACCTGATGCCGCATGACCTGATCAACGCCAAACCGATCAGTGCCGCGGTGCTCGAGTTCTTTGGCTCCAGCCAGTTGTCGCAGTTCATGGATCAGACCAACCCGCTCTCCGAAATTACGCACAAGCGTCGCGTGTCGGCGTTGGGCCCGGGTGGCTTGACCCGTGAGCGCGCCGGCTTCGAAGTCCGCGACGTGCACCCGACGCATTACGGCCGGGTCTGCCCGATCGAAACCCCGGAAGGTCCGAACATCGGCCTGATCAACTCCTTGGCTCTTTTCGCGCGGACCAACGAATACGGTTTTCTCGAGACGCCGTACCGCAAAGTGGTCAATGGGTGTGTCACCGACCAGATCGAATATCTGTCGGCGATCGAGGAGGGGGCTTACATCATTGCTCAGGCCAACTCCGATCTCGGCGAGGGCGGTGCCTTGCTTGACGAACTGGTCACCTGTCGCGAAAAAGGGGAGACGATTCTTGCTGAACCGTCGCGGGTGCAATACATGGACGTCGCACCAAGTCAGATCGTTTCGGTGGCCGCGTCCTTGATTCCCTTCCTCGAACACGACGACGCCAACCGTGCCTTGATGGGCGCCAACATGCAACGTCAGGCGGTGCCCTGTCTGCGTCCGGAAAAGCCGTTGGTCGGGACCGGGATCGAGCGGACCGTCGCCGTGGACTCCGGGACTGCCGTCCAGGCGCTGCGTGGTGGCGTGGTCGACTATGTCGATGCCTCGCGGGTGGTGGTACGGGTCAACGATTCGGAAACCGGGCCCGGCGAAGTCGGCGTTGATATTTATAATCTCGTCAAATACACCCGCTCGAACCAGAACACCAACATCAATCAGCGGCCGCTGGTCCGGGTGGGCGATGTCATCGCCCGCGGCGACGTGGTGGCCGATGGCGCGTCAACCGACAAGGGCGAACTGGCGCTCGGCCAGAACATGCTGGTCGCCTTCATGCCCTGGAACGGTTACAACTTCGAGGACTCGATCCTGATTTCCGAACGGGTGGTCGCCGAGGACCGCTTCACCTCGATTCATATTGAAGAACTGACCGTTGTCGCCCGCGATACCAAACTCGGCCCTGAAGAAATCACCCGTGACATCGCGTCTTTGGGCGAGTCACAATTGTCACGTCTCGACGAGTCCGGAATCGTTTATATCGGTGCCGAAGTCGAAGCTGGCGACGTCTTGGTCGGCAAGGTGACGCCCAAAGGCGAAACACAATTGACGCCTGAAGAAAAACTGCTGCGGGCGATCTTTGGTGAAAAAGCCTCCGACGTCAAAGATACCTCGCTGCGTGTGCAATCCGGCATTTCGGGAACGGTGATCGACGTGCAGGTCTTCACCCGCGAGGGAATCGAGCGTGACGCGCGTGCGCAATCGATCATCGACGACCATTTGCGCAGCTACAAGCTCGATCTCGCCGATCAGTTGCGCATCGTCGAACGGGACGCATTTGCCCGCGTCGGCCGGATGATCATCGGCAAAGCGGCTAACGGCGGTCCGAAGCGGCTGGCCAAGGGGACGCTGATCACTCAGGACTATCTGGATGGCATCGATCCGCATCACTGGTTCGACATCCGCATGGCCGACGACGAAATCGCTCAGCAACTGGAGTCCTTGCGCGAAGGCTTGGAGCAGACTCGCAAGGGTTTCGACGTCGCTTTCGAGGAGAAGCGCAAGAAGCTGACTCAAGGTGACGAGTTGCCACCCGGCGTGCAGAAGATGGTCAAGGTCTACGTCGCTGTCAAGCGTCGTCTGCAGGCCGGCGACAAGATGGCTGGACGTCACGGTAACAAAGGCGTCGTCTCGAGAATCGTTCCGGTCGAGGACATGCCGTACATGGCGGATGGCCGGCCGGTGGATATCGTTCTCAATCCGCTCGGTGTTCCCTCACGGATGAACGTCGGCCAGATTCTGGAAGTGCATCTCGGTCTGGCGGCGAAAGGCCTCGGTTTCCGGATCGGTGAGTTGTTGCGTCGGCAGGCCGCGGCGACCGAGGTACGCGGATTCCTCGAAGAAATTTATAACGGCACCGGCAAGCCGGAAGATTTGGGTCAACTCGACGACGACGAAATCTTTGCTTTGGCCGGCAATCTCGAAGCGGGCGTGCCTTTCGCCACTCCCGTTTTCGACGGTGCCAAGGAGTCGGAAATCAAGGCCGTGCTGGCGCTGGCCGGCATGCCGGAATCGGCGCAGATGACGCTTTATGACGGCCTGACCGGCGAACAGTTCGAACGCCAGGTTACCGTCGGCTATATGCACGTTCTGAAACTGCACCACTTGGTCGACGACAAGATGCATGCCCGGTCCACCGGTCCCTACTCGCTGGTCACTCAGCAGCCTTTGGGGGGCAAGGCGCAGTTCGGCGGTCAACGTTTCGGCGAAATGGAAGTGTGGGCTCTCGAAGCCTACGGTTCGTCGTACGTGTTGCAGGAGATGCTGACGGTCAAGTCCGACGACGTCACCGGCCGCACGAAGGTTTACGAAAACATCGTCAAAGGCGACCACAAGATCGACGCCGGCATGCCCGAATCGTTCAATGTGTTGGTCAAGGAAATCCGTTCGCTGGCCATCGATATCGATCTCGAACGATTCTGATCGGATTTTGACGGGGTGAATGGCCGGCCATGCGCGGAATTTTCTGTCGCCTGACCGGTCACCATCGATAGCTCACTCCTCACTGGAGCAAAAGATGAAAGCATTGCTTGATTTGTTTAGACAGGTGACGCCGGAAGAACAGTTCGACGCGATCACCATTGGTCTCGCATCGCCGGACAAAATCCGTTCGTGGTCGTATGGCGAAGTGAAGAAACCCGAAACAATCAATTACCGTACCTTCAAACCGGAGCGGGACGGGCTGTTCTGCGCCAAGATTTTCGGCCCGATCAAGGATTACGAGTGTCTGTGCGGCAAATACAAGCGCCTCAAGCATCGCGGAGTGATCTGTGAAAAATGCGGCGTCGAAGTTACCCTGGCCAAAGTCCGCCGTGAACGGATGGCGCACATCGAATTGGCCAGTCCGGTGGCGCATATCTGGTTTCTGAAAAGCCTGCCCAGCCGTCTCGGCATGGTGCTCGACATGACGTTGCGCGACATCGAGCGCGTTCTTTACTTCGAGGCGTTCGTCGTTTGCGACCCTGGCATGACGCCGCTGGTGCGTGGCCAGCTACTGACCGAGGACGACTATCTGGCCAAGGTCGAGGAATACGGGGACGATTTCTACGCCGCGATGGGCGCCGAAGGCATTCGCGAACTGTTGCGTTCAATCGTCCTGGCCCGTGAAGTCGACAGCCTGCGTGCCGAACTGGATACCACGACCTCGGAAACCAAGAGCAAGAAATTTTCCAAGCGTCTGAAAATACTCGAGGGCTTCCAGAAATCCGGTATCAAGCCGGAGTGGATGGTTCTCGAGGTGCTGCCGGTGTTGCCGCCCGATTTGCGTCCGTTGGTACCCCTCGACGGTGGACGCTTCGCCACTTCCGATCTCAACGATCTTTATCGCCGGGTGATCAACCGCAACAATCGACTGAAACGACTGCTTGAGCTCAAAGCGCCGGAAATCATCGTCCGTAACGAAAAACGGATGTTGCAGGAAGCGGTCGATTCACTGCTCGACAATGGACGCCGGGGCAAGGCGATGACCGGGGCCAATAAGCGGCCGCTCAAATCCCTGGCTGACATGATCAAGGGCAAAGGAGGGCGTTTCCGGCAGAACCTGCTCGGTAAGCGGGTGGATTATTCCGGCCGTTCGGTAATCGTCGTCGGCCCGCAACTCAAGTTGCACCAGTGCGGTTTGCCGAAACTGATGGCCTTGGAATTGTTCAAGCCTTTCATTTTCAATCGCCTGGAAGTCATGGGTCTGGCGACGACGATCAAGCAGGCCAAGAAAATGGTCGAGATGCAGGAAGCGATCGTCTGGGATATCCTCGAAGAAGTCATTCGTGAACATCCGATCATGCTCAACCGGGCGCCGACCCTGCACCGTCTCGGTATCCAGTCCTTCGAACCGACGCTGATCGAAGGCAAGGCGATCCAGTTGCATCCCTTGGTCTGTGCCGCATTCAACGCCGACTTCGACGGCGACCAGATGGCGGTGCATGTGCCGCTGTCGCTGGAAGCGCAGATGGAAGCCCGCACCCTGATGCTGGCTTCGAACAAT
This sequence comes from Accumulibacter sp., assembly GCA_031732795.1. Lineage (GTDB taxonomy): Bacteria > Pseudomonadota > Gammaproteobacteria > Burkholderiales > Rhodocyclaceae > Accumulibacter. The sequence goes on from JAVMKC010000039.1 coordinate 9,589, forward strand.
GTACTGTCGCCGGCGAACGGCGAACCGATCATCGTTCCTTCGCAGGACATCGTCCTGGGTCTGTATTACGCGACGCGTGAACGGATCAATGCCAAGGGCGAAGGGATGTTCTTCCCCGATCTGGCCGAAGTGACCCGGGCCATGCAGGCCGGCGAACTGGATATTCATGCCCGGATCACCGTGCGGATCATGGAATACGAAAAAGATGCCGACGGAGCCTGGCAGGAAAAGACCACCCGTTACAACACCACCGCCGGCCGGGCCTTGCTTTCCGAGATCCTGCCCAAGGGACTGCCGTTCAGCCTGATTGACAAGACGCTGAAAAAGAAAGAAATTTCCAAGCTGATCAATGCCGCTTTTCGTCGTTGCGGTCTCAAGGAAACGGTGGTTTTTGCCGACAAGCTGATGCAAAATGGTTATCGGTTGGCGACGCGCGCTGGTATTTCGATTTGTTCGGACGACATGCTGGTGCCTGAGCAGAAGCACGGCATCATTGCCGCCGCCGAAGAAGAGGTCAAGGAAATCGAGAACCAGTACACCAACGGTCTTGTTACCAACGGTGAGCGTTACAACAAAGTGGTCGATATCTGGGGACGCACCGGCGATCAGGTCGCCAAGGTGATGATGGAACAACTGGGCCACGTCGAAGTGCTCAACCGGCGTGGTGAAAAGGAAAAGCAGGAGTCCTTCAATTCGATCTTCATGATGGCCGACTCCGGCGCGCGTGGTTCGGCGGCGCAGATTCGCCAGTTGGCGGGCATGCGCGGCCTGATGGCCAAACCGGACGGCTCGATCATCGAAACCCCGATCACCACCAATTTCCGCGAAGGACTGAACGTTCTGCAGTACTTCATTTCGACGCACGGTGCCCGCAAGGGTCTGGCGGATACGGCGCTGAAGACGGCCAACTCCGGTTACCTGACCCGGCGTCTGGTCGACGTTACCCAGGATCTGGTGGTGATCGAAGAAGACTGTGCTACCAGCAACGGTGTGGTGATGAAAGCGCTGATCGAAGGCGGCGAAGTGATCGAGCCTCTGCGCGAGCGGATCCTCGGCCGGGTCACCGTTGCCGAAGTCGTTCATCCCGATACCGACGAAACGGCGATCGAAGTCGGTACGCTGATCAACGAAGATTGTTGCGACATCATTGAGCAGTTGGGTATCGACGAAGTCAAGGTCCGTACGCCGCTGACCTGCGATACACGCTACGGTTTGTGCGCCAAATGCTACGGTCGCGATCTCGGACGCGGCTCACCGGTCAATGTCGGCGAAGCGGTCGGGGTGATTGCCGCCCAGTCGATCGGCGAACCGGGAACACAGTTGACCATGCGTACCTTCCACGTGGGTGGTGCGGCTTCCCGCGCGGCGGTGGCCAGTCATGTCGAGACACGCAGTACCGGGGTGGTTCGCTTTACCGCCACCATGCGTTATGTCACCAGTGCCAAAGGGGAAAAAATCGTCATCACCCGTTCGGGTGAAATCCTGATCACCGACGACAACGGTCGTGAGCGCGAGAAGCACAAGGTTCCCTACGGCGCCACCTTGCAGGTCGTCGACGGACAGGCAGTCAAAGCCGGTTCGCGACTGGCCAGTTGGGACCCGCATACCCGGCCAATCATCGCCGAGTATTCAGGACAGGTGAAATTCGAGAACGTCGAAGAAGGGGTGACCGTTGCCAAGCAGATCGACGAAGTCACCGGACTGTCCACCCTGGTGGTCATCGATCCCAAGCGTGGCGGCAAGACGCCGAGCAAGGGGCTGCGACCGCAGGTGCGGCTGCTTGATGCCACCGGTGAAGAAGTCAGAATGCACGGCAGCGACCACCCGGTGACGATCACTTTCCAGGTTGGCGCGATCATCAATGTCCTAGACGGCCAGCAAATTTCGGTCGGCGATGTATTGGCCCGCCTGCCGCAGGAATCGGCGAAAACCCGTGATATCACCGGTGGTCTGCCGCGAGTCGCCGAACTGTTCGAAGCGCGTACTCCAAAAGATGCGGGTATGCTCGCCGAATATACCGGCACGATATCGTTCGGCAAGGACACCAAGGGCAAACAGCGGCTGGTGATTACCGATCTCGATGGTATTTCCCATGAGTATCTGATTCCAAAAGACAAGCATGTGCTGGTTCATGACGGGCAGGTGGTGAATAAAGGCGAACTGATCGTCGATGGCGCGCCAGATCCGCATGACATTCTGCGTCTGCTGGGAGTCGAAGCACTGGCGGTGTACATCACTGACGAGGTCCAGGATGTCTATCGTCTGCAAGGGGTGAAGATCAACGACAAGCACATCGAAGTAATCGTTCGGCAGATGCTGCGGCGGGTCAATGTCGTGGACGCTGGTGACACCAAGTTCATCAAGGGCGAACAGGTCGAGCGGGCGCATTTGCTCGACGAAAACGACCGAATGATCAGCGAGGGCAAGTTGCCGGCGAGCTACGAACACGTGCTGTTGGGGATCACCAAAGCTTCTTTGTCCACCGATTCGTTCATTTCCGCCGCCTCATTCCAGGAAACGACCCGCGTATTGACCGAAGCGGCGATCATGGGCAAGCGCGACGAATTGCGTGGTCTCAAGGAAAACGTCATCGTCGGTCGTTTGATTCCAGCAGGAACCGGTTTGGCCTACCACAACACTCGCAAAAAGAATGCGGCGGGTGAAGACTTTGGTGCAGGGATCGACTCTGACAATGCCGAGGTCGCCGTCGTCGAGGAAAACCCGCATGATGCCTCAGTCGGTTGACTTGTAAGGGTATAGGCCATAGAATCAACGGTCTTTGTCGTCGACGCAGATACGCGTCTCGTCGGCTCTTGAATATACCGAGGCGGCCTTCGGGTCCGCCTTGGTTTTTTTGCAGCAGCCGTCAGGTGCTCATCGCGACGGTGGTTTCATGAACTTGAGGGTGTCAACATGCCAACCATTAACCAATTGGTGCGCAAGCCTCGCGAGGCGGTACGCAGCAAAAGCAAAGTGCCCGCGCTGAGCAACTGCCCGCAAAAACGGGGCGTGTGCACTCGTGTCTATACCACGACCCCAAAGAAGCCGAACTCCGCGCTGCGTAAAGTGTGCAAAGTTCGTCTGACCAATGGCTTCGAAGTCATCTCGTACATCGGTGGTGAAGGGCATAATCTCCAGGAGCACTCGGTGGTGCTAATTCGTGGCGGCCGGGTCAAGGATTTGCCGGGGGTGCGCTATCACACCGTTCGCGGTTCGCTGGATACGCAGGGGGTGAAGAAGCGGAAGCAGGGTCGTTCCAAGTACGGAACCAAGCGCCCGAAAGCGGCTTGAGTCTCGTCCGATAAGGGTGTCTGAACAAAGGTCGTTCTCGATGGGCGGCCAGAGGGGCGGCGTGTCGCCCTTCCACTGAATTGTGAATGGAGAGGTCGTTATGCCGCGTCGTCGTGAAGTCCCCAAGCGCGATATTTTGCCGGATCCCAAGTACGGTAACGTCGAGGTTTCCAAGTTCGTCAATACGATCATGAAGAGTGGCAAGAAGTCGGTTGCCGAGCGGATCGTCTATGGTGCTTTCGATCAGATCGTCAGCAAGACGGGCAAGGAGCCGATCGAGGTCTTTTCTGCTGCGCTGGGCAATATCAAGCCGCTGGTCGAGGTGAAGAGCCGTCGGGTTGGTGGTGCCAATTATCAAGTGCCGGTCGAAGTGCGTCCAAGCCGCCGGATGGCGCTGGCCATGCGCTGGTTGCGCGAGTCGGCGCGCAAGCGCTCCGAGAAGTCGATGGGGCAGCGTTTGGCCGCCGAGATGCTCGAGGCGGCGGAAAGCCGTGGAGGTGCGGTCAAGAAGCGTGATGAAGTCCATCGGATGGCCGAGGCCAACAAGGCGTTCGCTCACTTCCGCTTCTGATTCGATTTGCCGTCTGGCGGCGGCTTTGTCGCCGACGGATCGTTCTTTATTAGTGAAGGTTTATAACTGTGGCACGCAAAACTCCCATTGAGCGTTACCGAAACATCGGTATCAGTGCTCACATCGACGCCGGCAAGACAACCGCGACCGAGCGTATCCTGTTTTATACCGGCATCAACCATAAGATCGGTGAAGTGCACGACGGTGCGGCAACGATGGACTGGATGGCGCAGGAGCAGGAGCGCGGCATCACCATTACGTCGGCGGCGACCACCTGCTTCTGGAAGGGGATGCAGCTCGATCGTCCGGAGCATCGTATCAATATCATCGATACGCCCGGGCACGTCGATTTCACCATCGAGGTCGAGCGCTCGATGCGCGTACTTGATGGTGCGTGCATGATTTATTGCGCGGTTGGCGGTGTGCAGCCGCAGTCGGAGACCGTTTGGCGCCAAGCGACCAAGTACAAGGTGCCGCGCCTCGCTTTCGTGAACAAAATGGACCGCCAGGGGGCCGACTTCTTCAAGGTCGTGGACCAGATGCGTGTCCGTTTGAAAGCCAATCCGGTGCCGATCGTCGTTCCGATTGGCAAGGAAGATTACTTTGAGGGTGTTGTTGACCTGATCAAGATGAAGGCCATCTACTGGGATGAGGCTTCGCTTGGCATGAAGTTCGACTACCGTGACATCCCCGACGCGCTGCAAGCCGATGTAGACGAGTGGCGCAGCAAAATGGTCGAAGCAGCAGCCGAAAGTTCTGAAGAATTGATGGATCGCTACCTCGAAAACGGCGATCTCGATGAGGTGGATATCATCAAAGGCTTGCGCCAGCGAACGATCGCTTGTGAGATCCAGCCTGCTCTTTGTGGCACCGCTTTCAAGAATAAAGGGGTGCAGCGGATGCTCGATGCCGTCATCGATCTGCTGCCCTCGCCCGTGGATATTCCTCCGGTGACCGGTGAAAAGGAGAATGGCGAACTCGATACCCGCGAGGCGTCCGATTCCGCCAAGTTCTCGGCGCTGGCCTTCAAGTTGATGACCGATCCCTACGTCGGGCAATTGACCTTCATTCGCGTTTATTCCGGAGTGTTGAAGTCCGGCGATACGATTTTCAATCCGATCAAGGGACGTCGTGAACGCATTGGCCGGGTGTTGCAAATGCACGCCAACAACCGTGAGGAAATCAAGGAGGTTCTGGCTGGAGACATTGCGGCCTGTGTGGGGCTCAAGGAAGTCACCACCGGGGAGACCTTGTGTGATCCGAGTGCGGTAATCACGTTGGAGCGGATGGTGTTCCCGGAGCCGGTCATTCACGTCGCCGTTGAGCCCAAAACCAAGCCTGACCAAGAGAAGATGAGCATCGCTCTGGGGCGGTTGGCGCAGGAGGATCCGTCGTTTCGGGTTCGTACCGACGAAGAGTCGGGGCAGACGATCATTTCCGGGATGGGCGAGCTGCATCTCGAGATCATCGTCGATCGCTTGAAGCGCGAGTTCGGCATCGACGCCAATGTTGGTGCGCCGCAAGTGGCGTATCGCGAATGCATCAAGAAGGCGGTCGAGCAAGAAGGCAAGTTCGTCAAGCAGTCGGGTGGTCGCGGTCAATACGGTCACGTGTGGCTCAAAATCGAACCGAACGAGCCGGGCAAAGGCTACGAGTTCGTCGATGCCATCAAGGGCGGTACCGTTCCTCGTGAATACATTCCTGCTGTCGATAAAGGATTGCAGGACGCAATTACCAGTGGTGTGCTGGCAGGTTTTCCGGTGGTCGATGTCAAGTTCACGCTGTTCGAAGGCTCGTATCACGACGTCGACTCGAACGAAAATGCTTTCCGCATGGCGGCGGCCATCGCTTTCAAAGAAGGCATGAAGCGCGCTTCACCCACCCTGCTCGAGCCGATGATGTCGGTCGAAGTCGAGACTCCGGAAGACTATATGGGCAACGTGATGGGCGATTTGTCCAGTCGTCGCGGTATGGTCCAGGGGATGGAGGATCTGCCCGGCAACCAGAAGGCCATCAAGGCCGAAGTGCCATTGGCTGAAATGTTCGGTTACTCGACGACCTTGCGTTCGCTCAGTCAGGGGCGCGCGACTTACTCCATGGAATTCAAACATTACGCCGAGGCGCCTAAAAACGTTGCTGAGGCAGTCATCAACAAGAAGTGATCTGAGGATAGGCAGTAATGGCCAAGGGAAAATTTGAGAGGAACAAGCCGCACGTCAACGTGGGGACGATTGGTCACGTTGATCATGGGAAGACGACGCTGACGGCGGCGATCACGACGATTCTGGCGAAGAAATACGGTGGGATCGCCAAGGCGTACGACCAGATTGACGCGGCGCCGGAAGAGAAGGCGCGCGGGATTACGATCAACACGGCGCACGTGGAATACGAGACGGCGAATCGGCACTACGCGCACGTGGACTGCCCGGGCCACGCGGACTACGTCAAGAACATGATCACCGGCGCGGCGCAGATGGACGGCGCGATCCTGGTCGTCTCGGCGGCCGACGGCCCGATGCCGCAGACGCGCGAACACATCCTGTTGGCGCGTCAGGTCGGTGTGCCGTACATCATCGTCTACCTCAACAAGTGCGACATGGTCGATGACGCCGAACTCCTCGAGCTGGTCGACATGGAAGTTCGCGAACTGCTTTCCAAATACGACTTCCCGGGCGACGACGTTCCGATCGTCCAAGGCTCGGCGCTCAAAGCGATGGAAGGCGACACCGGCCCGCTGGGCGAAGGCTCGGTGATGGCGCTGGCCGAAGCGCTCGACAGCTACATTCCGACGCCGGAGCGGGCGGTGGACAAACCCTTCCTGTTGCCGATCGAAGACGTCTTCTCGATTTCCGGTCGTGGCACGGTAGTGACCGGTCGTGTCGAACGCGGGATGATCAAAGTTGGCGAAGAAGTCGAAATCGTCGGCATTCGGGCGACAACCAAGACCATCTGTACCGGGGTCGAAATGTTCCGCAAGCTGCTCGATCAAGGGCAGGCGGGCGACAACGTCGGCGTGCTGCTGCGCGGCACCAAGCGTGACGACGTCGAACGCGGGCAAGTGCTGGCCAAGCCGGGGACGATCAAGCCGCACACCCACTTCACGGGCGAAGTCTATGTGCTGTCGAAAGAAGAAGGGGGTCGTCATACGCCGTTCTTCAACAACTACCGGCCGCAGTTCTACTTCCGGACGACGGACGTGACGGGGGCGATTGCCATGCCGGAAGGTGTGGAAATGGTCATGCCGGGCGACAACATCCAGATGACCGTCAAGCTGATTGCCCCGATCGCCATGGAAGAAGGGTTGCGCTTCGCCATCCGCGAAGGCGGTCGGACCGTCGGCGCCGGCGTCGTCGCCAAAATCATCGAGTAATTCGGCAACCACATGGGTGGTGCCATCTGCGTCACCCTCGCTCTTTGGAATAAGACATGCAAAGCCAAAAAATTCGCATCCGCTTGAAAGCTTTCGACTACCGATTGATCGACCAGTCTGCGCAGGAAATTGTCGATACTGCCAAGCGTACCGGTGCTGTGGTGCGTGGGCCGGTGCCGTTGCCGACTCGCATTCAACGTTTTGACATCCTGCGTTCGCCCCATGTCGATAAGACGTCGCGGGACCAATTTGAAATTCGTACGCATCTGCGGTTGATGGATATCATCGATCCCACCGACAAAACCGTCGATGCGCTGATGAAATTGGACTTGCCGGCAGGGGTTGACGTCGAAATTAAGTTGCAGTAAGAGCGGCTAACGACTATAATCGCCGGCTTTCGTCGGGCAGCGGAGTGGCCTCTGCCCGTTTTTGTTGGTAATACTCGCCGGCCAATCGTAGCCGGTCAGAGGAGAAAAACGATGAGTCTAGGCCTTGTTGGGCGCAAGGTCGGCATGACGCGCATATTTACCGATGACGGTGTCAGCGTTCCGGTAACTGTGCTCGACGTGTCGAACAACCGCATCGCTCAAGTCAAAACACCGCAGACCGATGGTTACTCGGTGGTTCAGGTTGCTTACGGCGCGCGCCGTCCTTCACGAGTGAATAAACCTTTGGCCGGGCACCTGGCCAAAGCTGGCGTCGAGGCTGTCCGTGGGTTGAAGGAGTTCTCTGTCAGCGAAGACGATTTGGCGAATCTCAAGCCGGGCGATGCGATTGACGTAACCATTTTTTCGGCTGGCCAAAAAGTCGACGTCACCGGTCAGACGATTGGCAAGGGTTTTACCGGGTCGATCAAACGACATCAGTTCTCGTCGCAGGGTGCGGCGCACGGTAACTCGGTTTCGCACAAGGCGCCCGGTTCAACGGGAATGGCGCAAGACCCGGGTCGTGTATTTCCTGGCAAGAAGATGTCGGGCCATTACGGGGCGGTCAAGCGTACGCAACAAAATCTGGAAATCGTTCGCGTTGATGTCGAACGTCGGTTGCTGTTGCTGAAGGGTGCGGTTCCCGGTTCGAAAGGCTCGGACGTGATCGTGCGGCCAGCAGTCAAGGCGGGGGCATAAATGGAACTCAAGCTTATCAACGAGCAAGGACAGGAAGCCAGTCGTCTGGAAGTGTCGGATCAGTTGTTTGGGCGCGAATACAACGAAGCTTTGGTGCATCAGGTGTTGGTGGCTTACCAGGCCAATGCTCGTCGCGGGGAGCGTGCTCAAAAAGATCGTCATCATGTCCGGCACACCACCAAGAAGCCGTGGCGCCAAAAGGGTACCGGGCGGGCGCGCGCAGGGATGTCGTCCTCACCGATCTGGCGTGGGGGGGGGCGGGTATTTCCCAATACTCCCGATGAAAATTTCAGTCAGAAGTTGAATCGCAAGATGTATCGCGCCGGCATGGCGGCGATTCTGTCGCAACTGGTTCGTCAAGATCGCTTGGCGGTTATTGAGGGCTTTTCGGTCGATGCGCCGAAAACCAAGTTGTTTGCGAGCAAAATCAAAGGAATGGGTTTTGATTCGGTCATGGTGATCACCGATGATCTGAGTGAGAACGTTTTCCTCGCCTCGCGCAATTTGCCGAATGTGCTGGTGGTTGAGGCTCAGCACGCTGACCCGGTGTCGTTGGTGCATTTTCCGAAAGTGCTGTTGACGAAAAGTGCGGTTGCCAAGTTCGAGGAGATGCTGGGATGAATCAAGAACGTTTGCTGCAGGTGCTGCTGGCGCCGCAGATCTCCGAGAAGGCGACCTTTGTTGCCGACAAGAATGAGCAGGTGATATTTCGGGTGCTTTCCGATACGACCAAGCCGGAGGTGAAAGCTGCGGTCGAGTTGTTGTTCAAAGTCAAGGTCGAGTCGGTGCAGGTTGCCAACGTTAAAGGCAAGCATAAAAAATTTGGTCGAACGATGGGTCGTCGCAAGGGGTGGAAGAAGGCTTATGTTTCCCTTATGCCGGGTCAGGAGATCGACTTTGTTGATGGAGGGGTCGTCTGATGGCGCTCGTCAAGGTCAAGCCTACCTCGCCCGGTCGCCGGGCTGTTGTCCGGGCTGTCAATGCGAATTTGCACAAAGGGTCGCCGGTCGCTGGTTTGCTCGAGCCGCAGTCCAAGACGGCCGGTCGTAATCACAGCGGACGGATTACCAGCCGGCACCAGGGTGGCGGGCACAAGCATCATTACCGGGTGATTGATTTCAAGCGTACCAAGGATGGTGTGCCGGCCAGAGTCGAGCGTCTTGAGTACGATCCCAACCGGACTGCCAATATCGCTTTGCTGTGCTACGCCGACGGCGAGCGTCGTTATATCGTGGCCCCGAAGGGATTGGCTGTTGGTCAACAGGTAACTAGTGGTTCCGAGGCGCCGATCAAGGTGGGTAATGCCTTGCCAATCCGGAATATTCCCGTAGGGACGACCATTCATTGTGTTGAAATGATTCCTGGCAAGGGGGCGCAGCTTGCGCGTTCCGCCGGTACATCGGTTCAGTTGCTGGCGCGAGAAGGGATGCATGCTCAGTTGCGGTTGCGTTCCGGCGAAATCAGGCGGGTGCACATCGAGTGTCGCGCGACGATAGGCGAGGTCGGTAACGAAGAGCACAATTTGCGTTCGATCGGCAAGGCGGGTGCGACGCGCTGGCGTGGTGTCCGTCCGACGGTTCGTGGGGTGGCGATGAACCCGATTGACCATCCGCACGGCGGTGGTGAAGGGAAAACGGCTTCCGGGATGCATCCGGTCAGTCCGTGGGGAACGAAGACCAAGGGATACCGCACTCGTCGCAACAAGCGCACGACCTCGATGATCGTGCAGCGCCGCAACAAACGCTAAGGGATAAGAATTATGGGACGTTCCATTAAAAAGGGTCCGTTTGCCGATGCCCACTTGATCAAAAAGGTTGGCGTGGTGCGCGCCACGGGCGACAAACGGCCGATTAAGACTTGGTCGCGCCGGTCGACCGTCTTGCCCGATTTCGTTGGTCTGACAATCGCTGTCCATAATGGCAAGCAGCACGTGCCGGTCTATATCACGGAAAACATGGTTGGTCACAAGCTCGGCGAGTTTTCATTGACCCGGACATTCAAGGGTCATACGGCTGGCAAGAAAGCCAAGAAGTAAGGGGATGACAATGGAAACTCGAGCTGTATTGCGAGGTGTGCGGCTGTCCAGTCAAAAAGGTCGCTTGGTGGCTGATCAGATTCGTGGCCTGCCGGTGGAAAAGGCGCTCAACATTCTTACTTTCAGCCCCAAGAAAGGTGCTGCGATCATCAAGAAGGTCCTGGAGTCAGCGATTGCCAATGCTGAACATAATGACGCGGCCGACATCGATGATTTGAAGGTGACGACCATTTGCGTTGAAAAGGGCATGATTCTCAAGCGCTTCAGGGCTCGCGCCAAAGGTCGCGGCAATCGCATCGTCAAACCGACTTGTCACGTCTTTCTGACCGTTGGCAACTGAGGAATAAGAATGGGACAAAAGATTCATCCTGCAGGCTTTCGTCTTTCGGTTACTCGGGACTGGTCGTCACGTTGGTATGCCAGCAAAAAAGACTTTCCCGGCATGCTCAACGAAGACATCAAGGTTCGTGAATACCTCAAGAAAAAACTTAAAAATGCTTCGGTTGGTCGGATTCTGATCGAGCGGCCGGCAAAAAATGCCCGGGTAACGATTTATTCCGCGCGTCCCGGAGTGGTGATCGGTAAAAAAGGCGAGGAAATCGACCACTTGCGTAGTGCACTGCAGCAGATCATGGGCGTGCCGGTACATGTGAGCATTGAAGAGATTCGTAAGCCGGAGCTTGACGCACAACTGATCGCTGATTCGATTACGCAGCAACTGGAAAAGCGGATCATGTTCCGCCGGGCGATGAAACGCGCGATGCAGAATGCCATGCGCTTGGGGGCGCAAGGGATCAAGATCATGAGTTCGGGTCGTTTGAACGGTGCAGAAATTGCCCGTCGCGAATGGTACCGTGAAGGCCGTGTGCCTTTGCATACCTTGCGTGCAGATATCGATTACGCGACCTCCGAGGCCTTGACCACATATGGTTTGATTGGCGTAAAAGTTTGGGTGTTCAAGGGTGAGATTCTCAATCGGCATGATCAGACGGTGGCTGCGCCAGATGGGGCGGCTGACGAACAGCTACGCAAGCCGCGGCGTTCTGCACGTCCTGGCGACGGTGTGGATCGTCCGCGCGGCAGCAGGGGTAAAACTGATACCGGCGACGATTTGTCGAGGTCAGAAGGCGTGACAGGGGATGCCAAGGCGCCGGTAAAACGAGTAAGAAAGGCGGGAACGACAGATGCTGCAGCCAACTAGAAGAAAATACCGCAAGGAGCAGAAGGGCCGTAATACCGGTCTGGCGACACGCGGGGCCAAAGTCAGTTTTGGCGAGTTTGGGCTCAAATCCATTGGGCGCGGTCGTCTGACTGCCCGTCAGATTGAGGCTGCGCGGCGGGCGATGACCCGACATATCAAGCGCGGCGGCCGGATCTGGATTCGTGTTTTCCCCGACAAGCCCATTTCCAAGAAGCCGGCTGAAGTACGCATGGGAAGCGGTAAGGGCAATCCTGAGTACTACGTGGCAGAGATCAAGCCAGGGAAGGTTCTCTACGAAATGGATGGGGTCGGCGAAGGCTTGGCTCGTGAAGCGTTTGCCCTTGCTGCGGCGAAATTGCCCATTCCGACTGTTTTCGTTACGCGCATGGTGGGTTGATTATGAAAATAACTGAACTCCGGGCTAAATCCGTCGACGAGTTGAACAAAGAGTTGTTGGATTTGCTCAAAGCACAGTTTGGTTTGCGGATGCAGCTTGCAACCCAGCAATTAACCAACAATAGCCAAATTGGTAAAGTGCGGCGTCAGATTGCGCGTGTGCGCACCCTTCTTCGTGAAAAGGCAGTTCAACAATGAGCGAGACCACCAGCAGCAAGCGCACATTGATCGGACGAGTGGTCAGTGATCGAATGACCAAAACGGTGACGGTATTGGTTGAGCGTCGCGTGAAACATGCGATGTACAACAAGATTATCGTTCGTTCGAGTAAGTATCACGCTCATAACGACAATGACCAAGCCAAGTTGGGCGATCTGGTTGAAATCGAAGAGTCACGGCCATTGTCCAAAACAAAATCCTGGGTGGTCGTCAAGTTGTTGGAACGTGCTGTTGCCATTTAGATCTTGTGGGGAAGTCCTGATCTCGGTATAATCACAAGTTCTTCTTTGCCCGGCTGCAATCGAGCTTCCGGGCGTTCCCACCCGTAACGGGTTCCAAGACTGACCGCCAAAGCGGGCCAAGTTGGAGTTTGAGAATGATACAAGTACAGACGGTTCTCGACGTCGCCGACAATACCGGCGCGCGGTCGGTGATGTGCATCAAGGTGCTGGGTGGATCCAAGCGTCGCTATGCCAGTGTTGGTGACATCATCAAAGTCAGCATCAAAGATGCTGCGCCAAGAGGGCGGGTCAAAAAAGGCGATGTATACAATGCGGTGGTCGTGCGTACGGCGAAAGGTGTGCGCCGGCTCGATGGCTCGCTGGTGCGTTTCGACCACAATGCTGCCGTGTTGTTGAGTAATAAGTTGGAGCCAATTGGGACGCGTATTTTTGGTCCTGTGACTCGTGAATTGCGTGGTGACCGGTTCATGAAGATTGTTTCACTGGCGCCAGAAGTCCTTTAAGGGAAGCCATGGAAAAGATTCGTAAGGGCGACGATGTTGTCGTAATAGCTGGCAAGGACAAAGGAAGGCGCGGGGCTGTTCTCCGTCGGGTTGATGCGGAGCGTGTTCTTGTCGAAGGGGTTAATCAAGTCAAGAAGCACGTCAAGCCAAATCCGGTTAAAGGTGTTGTCGGCGGAATCGTTGAGAAAGAAATGCCGTTGCACATCTCGAATGTCGCGCTCTACAACCCGGCTACCCGCAAAGCGGACCGCGTTGGTATTAAGACTCTCGAAGACGGAAAAAAAGTTCGTTTCTTCAAGTCGAATGGTGAAGTGCTGGGAGCCTAAGGAATAAACATGGCGCGTTTATTGGACTACTACAAGACTTCCGTGGTTGCCGATCTGACCAAAAAGTTCGGTTACAAGTCGAAAATGGAAGTGCCCAGAATCACCAAGGTGACTCTGAACATGGGGGTTGGCGAGGCGATTGCCGATAAGAAAATTCTCGAAAATGCGTTGGGTGACATGGCTAAGATCGCTGGGCAAAAGCCGGTGATTACCAAGGCGCGCAAATCGATCGCCGGGTTCAAAATCCGCACCGGTTATCCAATTGGCTGCATGGTTACCTTGCGTGGTCCGAAGATGTACGAGTTCATCGATCGTTTGGTGACGGTGGCGTTGCCGCGGGTCAGGGATTTTCGCGGGATCTCGGGTAAAGGTTTTGACGGGCGCGGTAACTACAATATGGGCTTGAAAGAGCAGATCATCTTCCCCGAGATCGAGTACGACAAAATCGATGCCTTGAGAGGCATGAACATTAGCGTTACCACTACGGCCAAGACCGACGAAGAGGCGCGTGCCTTACTTGGCGCGTTTAAATTTCCCTTCAGGAACTGAAACGAAATGGCAAAACTCGCTGTGATCAACCGAGGTGAAAAGCGGCGCAAGATCGTCGAAAAATATTCCAAGAAACGTGCCGATTTGATAAGTGTTGTGAACGACCAAACTCGGAGTCTCGAGGAGCGTTTTGAGGCTCGGTTGAAGATTCAATCGTTGCCGCGTAATGCCAGTCCGGTTCGCTTGCGCAATCGTTGCCAGTTGACGGGTCGTCCGCGCGGTGTGTTCAGGAAATTCGGTTTGGGTCGCGGAAAACTGCGCGATTTCGTGATGCACGGCGAAGTCCCGGGAATGATCAAGGCTAGCTGGTAAGCAGGAGAAGACGAAATGAGTATGAGCGATCCGATCAGCGATATGCTGACCCGCATCCGCAATGCGCAGATGGCAAGCAAAGCTTCCGTAGCTATGCCTTCATCGAAAGTGAAAATCGCCATTGCCCAGGTTCTCAAGGATGAAGGGTACGTCGAAGGTTTTGCTGTCAATCCGAACAACGGCAAGCCAATTCTCGATATTGAATTGAAATATTATGCCGGTCGTCCAGTCATTGATCGCATTGATCGAGTTTCTCGTCCTGGGCTTCGAGTCTATCGAGGGGCTGATGATATCCCGCACGTCATGAATGGGCTGGGGGTGGCAATCGTTTCGACTCCCAAAGGGGTTATGACTGACCGCAAGGCACGTGCCAGCCATATCGGTGGCGAAGTGCTCTGCTTCGTCGCGTAAGGGGGAAAAATGTCCCGCGTTGCAAAAAATCCAATCCTTATTCCGTCCGGGGTGGCTGTGGATATCGCTCCGGAGCAGATTTCAGTCAAGGGGCCGTTGGGCTCGTTGAGTTTTGCTGGGCACCCTGCGGTTTCCGTTGAGCGGGAAGAAGGTGCGCTGGTTTGTAAACCTGTCCCGGGTAACCCACAGTCCAATGCTTTGTCAGGTACGGTGCGGGCAGTAGTTTCGAACATGGTTGTTGGTGTCAGCAAGGGGTTTGAACGTCGCTTGAGTTTGGTTGGCGTTGGTTATCGTGCGCAGGCGCAGGGAGATGTACTCAATCTTTCTCTGGGTTTTTCGCATCCCGTGGCCTATAAGCTGCCAAAAGGTATTTCCGTGGAAACGCCTACCCAGACCGAGATCGTCATCAAAGGCGTAGACCGTCAGTTGGTTGGCCAAGTGGCGGCCGAAGTACGCGCTTACCGCAAGCCGGAACCTTACAAGGGTAAAGGCGTGCGTTATGTCGATGAGGTGGTGGTGATCAAGGAAACGAAGAAGAAAAAGTAAGGGTGCTCAGATGATTGACAAAAAACAGGCGCGCTTGCGTCGGGCGCGCAAAACGCGGGCCAAGATTGCCGAACTCAAGGCCGTCCGGCTGTCGGTGCATCGCAGCAATCTGCATATTTATGCCCAGGTTATCTCGCCTTGCGGCTCGGAAGTGCTGGCGGCTGCTTCATCACTCGAAGCTGAGGTACGCAAGTCTCTGCCGAATGGCGGTAACGTCGATGCTGCTAAGCGCATCGGACAGTTGATCGCCGAACGGGCCAAGTCGGCTGGCGTAGAACACGTAGCCTTTGATCGCGCTGGGTTTCAGTATCACGGACGGATCAAGGCCTTGGCTGACGCGGCGCGCGAAGCCGGTCTCAAGTTCTGAGTGCCTAGGAAAGAATTGGAGTAGACAATGGCTAAACCGCAAAGCAGAAAACCTCAGCAAGCCGAAAAACCTGATGATGGAATGCGCGAAAAAATGATCTCGATCAATCGGGTCACCAAGGTTGTCAAAGGTGGTCGGATTCTCGGTTTCGCGGCGCTGACCGTCGTTGGTGATGGCGATGGGCGCATTGGCATGGGTAAAGGCAAATCGCGTGAAGTGCCGGTGGCGGTACAAAAGGCGATGGAAGAGGCTCGTCGCAACATGGTCAAGGTCAGTTTGCGCGATGGAACCTTGCAGCATACGGTGCTTGGCCATCATGGCGCTTCGCGGGTGATGTTGCAACCGGCCCCTGAAGGAACCGGCATCATTGCTGGCGGTGCCATGCGCGCAGTGTTCGATGTCATGGGTATGACCAATGTCGTTGCCAAGGCGCACGGTTCGACCAATCCGTACAATATTGTCCGTGCGACGATCAACGGCTTGCGTTCAATGACTACGCCGGCGGAAGTGGCGGCCAAGCGCGGCAAAACGGTTGCCGAGATCACGGGGTAAGCAATGTCGGATAAAAAAATTAAATTGACCTTGGTCAAAAGCCTGATCGGTACCAAGCAGTCACACCGCGCGACGGTGCGCGGCTTGGGTCTACGTCGCATGCACAGCACTTCGATGCTTGAGGATACGCCGGCTGTCCGCGGAATGATCAACAAGGTTTCCTACCTCTTGAAGTGTGAGGGCTGAGATGAGACTCAACAGCATTCAAGCCGCTACCGGGGCGCGGCCAGCCAAAAAACGTGTCGGTCGCGGTATTGGCTCGGGTTTTGGTAAGACCTGCGGCCGCGGCCATAAAGGACAGAAGTCGCGTGCCGGTGGGTTTCACAAAGTTGGTTTCGAGGGTGGGCAAATGCCGTTGCAGCGGCGTTTGCCGAAGCGTGGTTTCAAGTCGCTGACCGGCGCACGCAACGTTGAAGTGAGACTGTCGGCAATCGCTGCTTTGCCCGTTGATGAGATCGATTTGGCGACTTTGCGGCAGGCGAATCTGGTTCCTCAGAATGTTTTGTCGGCGAAAGTCATACTCTCTGGCGCGATCGAACGCAAGGTGATTCTCAAAGGTGTGGGTGCCAGTGCCGGTGCGCGGGCAGCGATCGAAGCGCTTGGCGGCAGCATTGCCGAATAATTCAGACGTCAGGGTGAAATTTTTTGGCAACCAGTTCTAGCACCATCAGCAAAGGCGGGAAATTCGGGGACTTAAAGCGTCGCCTGTGGTTCCTGCTCGGCGCGCTGGTTGTTTATCGGATCGGTTCGCATATTCCGGTTCCCGGGATTGACGCGCAGGTGCTCAGCGATCTCTTCCATAAGCAACAAGGCGGCATTCTGGGCATGTTCAACATGTTCTCGGGTGGCGCATTGTCGCGGTTCACTATCTTTGCTCTGGGAATCATGCCGTACATTTCGGCTTCGATCATCATGCAGCTGATGAGTCACGCCAGTCCTCAGTTGGAAGCGTTAAAGAAGGAAGGCGAAGCCGGACGCCGCAAAATCACGCAATATACCCGCTACGGTACCGTGTTCCTGGCCTTGTTTCAGGGAATCGGCATTGCCGTCGCCGTCGAGTCGCAGCCTGGGCTGGTGCTTGAGCCGGGGATTCTTTTTCGATTTGTGACGGTAATCACCCTGGTTACCGGCACGATGTTTCTGATGTGGCTTGGCGAGCAGGTGACCGAGCGCGGACTGGGTAATGGCATATCGATCATCATCTTCGCCGGTATCGCCGCCGGGTTGCCGAATGCGATCGGCGGCTTGCTTGAATTGGTTCGTACCGGTGCCATGCATCCATTGACCGCAATCGTCATCAGTGCCCTGGTCGTTCTGGTGACCGCCTTCGTCGTTTTCGTTGAAAAAGGACAGCGCAAGATTTTGGTCAATTACGCCAAGCGCCAAATCGGCAACAAGATTTATGGCGGACAAAGTTCACACTTGCCGTTGAAGCTGAACATGTCGGGCGTGATTCCGCCAATTTTTGCTTCGTCGATCATTCTCTTTCCGGCAACTATCGCTGGCTGGTTCGGTTCGAATGATTCCGTGCGATGGCTGAAGGATATTGCAGGAGCATTGTCGCCTGGGCAGCCGATTTACGTGTTGCTGTACGCGGCGGCGATTATCTTTTTCTGTTTTTTCTATACCGCCTTGGTTTTCAATTCGCGCGAGACGGCGGATAACTTGAAGCGCAGTGGCGCATTCGTTCCAGGTATCCGTCCCGGGGAGCAGACCGCCCGTTACATCGACAAAATTCTGATGCGCTTGACTCTGGTCGGTGCGGCGTACATCACCATCGTTTGCCTGTTGCCTGAATTTCTGATTTTGAAATGGAACGTGCCGTTTTATTTCGGAGGCACCTCGTTGCTGATCATCGTGGTGGTCACCATGGACTTCATGACGCAAGTCCAGGCGTACGCGATGTCCCACCAGTACGAGAGCTTGTTGAAAAAGGCCAATTTCAAAGGCTCGGGATTACCGGTGAAATAACATGGCCAAGGAAGATTTGATCGAAATGCAGGGCGAGGTGATCGAAAACCTGCCCAATGCGACTTTCAGAGTGAAACTGGAAAATGGCCATGTCGTTCTGGGCTTCATTTCCGGCAAGATGCGGATGCACTACATCCGTATTCTTCCTGGCGACAAGGTAACCGTCCAGTTGACCCCTTACGACTTGAGTCGGGCGCGAATCGTTTTCCGCGCTAAATAAAGAATCTCTACGCAACATTCCGGCAGTGGGCTGGCTGCGCCCGATACCGGTTATTCAGGAGTTGACCATGAAAGTGCTGGCATCTGTGAAACGCATCTGCCGCAAATGCAAAATCATTCGGCGTCACGGCATCGTGCGCGTGATCTGTGCGGATCGTCGACACAAGCAGCGTCAGGGCTGATTGTCATGGCTCGCTTTGCTGAGTCGTGACGTCTGAGCATATAACCGTTAGTTTCGTTTTTTTGGGGTGAATCGATGGCTCGCATCGCAGGCGTAAACCTACCGAACCACCAGCATGCCGAAATCGCGCTGACCGCGATTTATGGCATCGGGCGTCCGCGCGCACAAAAAATTTGTGATGCGGCTGGAGTTCCTCGTTCTACAAAAATGAAGGATCTCACTGAAGCCGAACTGGAACGCTTACGCGACCAGATCGGTAAATACAGTGTCGAAGGCGATCTGCGCCGCGAAGTGACCATGAGCGTCAAACGCCTGATGGATCTGGGCTGTTATCGCGGCCTGCGCCATCGGAAGGGCCTGCCGTCACGTGGTCAGCGCACCCGCACCAATGCGCGCACGCGCAAAGGTCCGCGGAAGCCGATTGCCGGCAAGAAATAAATAGCACTAGGACCTGACTATGGCCAAGACCGCGACAAAAATTCGTAAAAAAGTCAAAATCAGAAAGAACGTAGCTGAGGGCGTAGCCCATATCCACGCGTCTTTCAACAACACCATCATTACCATTACCGATCGTCAAGGAAATGCCTTGTCGTGGGCGACTTCGGGTGGCGCAGGCTTCAAAGGCTCGCGTAAAAGTACGCCATTTGCTGCACAGGTCGCTGCCGAAGCGGCGGGCCGGGTGGCTGTCGAATGCGGAGTAAAGAATCTTGAGGTGCGCATTACCGGTCCTGGACCCGGTCGGGAATCGTCGGTGCGGGCGCTCAACGCGCTCGGGATGAAGATTACCGCGATAACCGACGTTACCCCGATTCCGCACAATGGTTGCCGGCCGCCGAAGCGGCGTCGGATTTAAGGAGAAAAAAGTGGCTCGCAATCTCGATCCGAAGTGCCGCCAGTGTCGCCGTGAAGGTGAAAAACTGTTTCTCAAGGGCGAAAAATGTTTTACCGACAAATGTGCGATTGAGCGCCGCTCGTATGCCCCTGGCCAGCACGGCCAGAAATCGGGGCAACGCTTGTCGGACTACGGCGTCCATTTGCGTGAAAAACAGAAAATCCGCCGCATCTACGGTGTGCTCGAAGGCCAGTTCCGCAAGGTTTACAAGGAAGCCGACCGTCGCAAAGGGGTGACTGGTGAAGTTCTGCTCCAATTGTTGGAGTCGCGTCTGGATAGCGTGGCGTATCGCATGGGTTTTGCCGCCTCACGCGCCGAGTCGCGTCAGGTTGTCAGACACAATGCGTTGCTGGTCAATGGTCGCCGAGTCAACATCCCCTCGTATCAATTGCGACCGGGTGATGTCGTAGAAGTCGCGGAAGCTGCGAAAGGCCATTTGCGGATCAAGGCCGCATTGACCGCAGCCGAAGCGCGTGGTTTTCCAGAATGGGTTGAAGTTGACGCCAAAGCGGCCAAGGGAACGTACAAGGCGCATCCAGAACGTGCCGAATTGCCGCCGACGATCAACGAAAGTCTGGTTATCGAACTCTACTCCAAGTAACGATGACGGTGTGGCTCGATAGAATCAGGCAAAGGACAGCACATGCAAAGTAGTGGACTATTCAAACCGCGTCTCATCAATGTGCAGAGCTTGTCGCCGGTGCATGCACGGGTGGTCATGGAGCCGTTCGAACGCGGCTATGGACACACCCTGGGCAATGCCCTGCGGCGCATTCTGCTGTCGTCGATGCCTGGCTATGCGATCACCGAAGTCAGCATTGATGGCGTCCTTCACGAATACTCGACGATTGACGGAGTGCAGGAAGATGTCGTCGATATCCTGCTCAATCTCAAAGGCGTCGTTTTCAAGCTCCATAATCGCGATGAAGTCATCCTTCACCTGCGTAAGGAAGGCAAAGGCGTCGTTCGCGCTGGCGATATCGAAGGATCGCACGATGTCGAGATCATCAATCCCGAGCATGTGATCGCCCAACTTTCGGCAGGCGGTAAACTGGTGATGGAGTTGAAAGTCGAGAGATCCCGGGGGTATGTCGCCGGGAATCTTCGGCAAATGGGCGAGAGCAGCAAGAATATCGGCAAACTGGTGCTTGACGCTTCGTTCAGTCCGGTCAAGCGGGTCAGTTACTCTGTCGAGAGCGCGCGTGTCGAGCAACGGACCGACCTCGACAAACTGATCATGGACATCGAGACTAACGGTGCCATCGAACCGGAAGAGGCCATCCGCACAGCCGCGCGTATCTTGATGGAGCAACTGTCCGTATTCGCCGATCTGGCAGGAACGGCCGTGCCGATCGAATACCAGAAAGCGGTGCAGGTCGATCCCTTGCTGTTGCGCCCGGTCGATGATCTCGAGCTGACAGTCCGCTCGGCCAACTGTCTAAAAGCGGAGAATATTTATTACATCGGCGATCTGATTCAACGCACTGAGAATGAACTGCTCAAAACACCGAATCTCGGTCGCAAGTCGCTCAACGAAATCAAGGAAGTGCTGGCCGTGCGTGGCCTGACGCTGGGCATGAAACTCGAGAATTGGCCACCCGCCGGTCTCGACAAGTAAGCCGCCAGATAAGAACAGGAAGGAATTGAAATGCGTCACCGTTTAGGTCTCCGCAAACTGAATCGCACCAGCGCTCATCGTTTGGCGATGTTGCGCAACATGAGTGTCTCGTTGCTTCGCGAAGAATTGATCAAGACCACCCTGCCGAAGGCCAAAGAATTGCGCCGGGTTGTCGAACCGATCATTACCTTGGGGAAAAAGCCCAGTTTGGCCAATCGCCGCCTGGCTTTCGACCGCCTGCGTGATCGCGAGATGGTGGTCAAAGTGTTCGATGAGTTGGGCGCTCGTTACGCAACGCGTAATGGTGGTTATTTACGGATCCTGAAATGTGGTTTCCGGGATGGTGACAACGCGCCAATGGCTTACGTCGAGTTGCTCGATCGTCCTGTTGTGTCGCCAGTAGAAAAAGTGGCCGAATCATCCTGAAATAGAGTTCACACCGGCGCGGTTTTTACGGTCGCAAAAAATGCCAGGTTTATTGCCTGGCATTTTTTATGGTGCGTTGGCTTTGATTGATCAAGTCATGCGGAGCCGTTGTATTCAAAGAAGGGCTGTTGCATGACAGGGGAAATGCTTAAATTTTAGGCGGTGAAAATAAAAAAATGAGATGAAGGGCGGTCGTTTTTCAAAGTGAGGTTAGGAGACTCGTCACGAGAGTCCCATCTTCGGAAAGAAGAGAGCTTCTCAAAGTGTGTGGTGATTCGGTAATCCCCCCGTTTTTAGCAGCGGTCAGAAGTAGAGTTAGTTAAAAGAGC